>NZ_QAYX01000023.1 GCF_003054705.1 Opitutus sp. ER46 | reverse complement strand
ACCCAAGTCGCCACATTCCCGAGCATATCCACCGTTTGAACTCGCCGTCCCCGACTATCAAACTTCGTCCAGGAGGGGTTTTCCCAGGCATCCGTTTCGTGCGCGAGACCAGGAGCGTAACCAAAGTACGTTGGCTTGAGCGCGTCACCCAACGGCTGTTGGGCCCAGACTCGATGGAATACGTCGTAGAGGTTGACCACAACAACGCGATCGAGCCCATCCCGGACGCTCAAGATCTCTTGATGCCCGTAAGTGTCCATCTCGAACGAAAGGACTCCGCCATCAGCATCAACCATATCAAAGGTACTGCCACGTGAATACGTGACGGACCGTCCTGTGCTATCTGTGACTGAAGACAGCGCACCAAGCGTGTACCCAAAGGTCAGCGTGCGGTTGTACGCATCAGTGACCGACGCCAAGCCATCATCAGCATAGGCAAACGTACACTCGTTTCCATATTGGTCCACAATCTTGCTCGCGTGGGCATTCGGGCCACCGAACTCGATCGAATTCCCGTGCTTGAACGAAGCGGTAAAGACGCCCTCCGGCGATTTCTCGAGGGCTACGCGGAACCGCGACGGGCTCATATAGGATCCATCCGACAACCGATGAAACTCGATGCGCCGCTCACCCAAGGCGACGGTCACCTTGGCCTTGAGGACCTGCCGGGTCGCCCAGCGCGCAGCGATCACCCGGAGCGCGACCTCCTTGGCGGTCGGAATTTTGGTGACAGTATCCAACAAGTATTGGGCGGTCACCCAATAGGGTGCGATCTCGGCAACTGACGCCGTATGGATATCAACGTCGCTCGCGTGCCGTTCAGTGGCATAGATGTCATATGAATGCGTCCATCCGTACCCAATCTTGGCGGTATTCTGCAAACGCCAGTTGGTAGAATAGTGCGGCCGGTAATCGAGAGCCATTGGCGCCTCGCCGTTGCCGACCTTTAGGCCGGGCCCATCGTACAGAAAGGCCCCCGTGTACACATCGACCGGGTCGGCCGCGGTGTGCTGCGTGACAGGATCGGAAACTGTAACCGAATTCTGCGCCGCCTGACTTGGCGCCGATGTCACGTTGTCCTTTCCGCCGCCGTTAAAGCCGTTCTGGATAATCCACGCCCCAGAGTGCGCCCAACCGTTCCATACATCATTCGGCGTGGGCGTAATCGGAAGGAATGCCCCGCCTCCTTCCAACCCGTTGCCATCCGATATTGGAATTATCCGCTCCGAACTCACAAAGGCCATGTTCCCGGCTGTGACATGTTCAACCACACCAGGGAGAACACCTCCCGCGATTGTTGGCAGCACGCTGCCCAGGTTGGACGGTGTAAGCCGCAGGATCTTCTTCCCCGAACGCAGAGCCGACTCCAAAACTGACCCGGTCGAAGTCGCGGCTCCGTCCGCTACTTCCTCCAGACACAGATGCTCGGTCGCGTTCACCCACGGGAGCGTCGACTCCCAGATCGCACCAAACTCGTACAGACCGTCCCGTCTTCGTCCGTCCGTGTAATTTCCGTACCCATCCACCCAATAATTCGATCCTCTGGCATGATAGAACCACACCGAGCCCGAATTTGCCACATCTCGCCCGGTCAACGCGGAAATGACCCTGCAATAGTTCTCATCGTGAACGGCTCGCTGCAGGCCAATCACGGCTAACGTGCGCAACAACGCGGTTTCTGAGCTGGCGTTGGTAGCAACTGCTTCGGCCTGAAGCCGTGCCATACAATTCAGTTGGCCACGCGAAGACGTCCCGTTCGGTAAAATCAGAGTGCATCCGTTTCGGCTCACACCTGCCACTGTCTTTGTGATCGGCTCAGTCGGCGATTCAGGGTAGGCACGCGTGTGCGTGATTGAAAGCAGGCTCGCCGGGTCAACTGCGCCGACCTCATACATATCCAATACGCCATCTCGGTACAGCGCAGCACGACCATATCTATCGAAACACACATAGAGCAGGTGGTCACTTATGTCGCAAAGGTGATAAGTGACACTGCCTAGGCCGAGAACAATCGTAAGGTCGAGCGACCGGTCCTCTGGAATAGCAGTCCAGCTTGAAATCTCTATCGCCCCTGGGGGGGCCGATGTCGGCAGCGCCACGACCGGCGATTGCGCGAGTATAGCGATCCCCAGCATTTCACGTGCATCCTTTCCATGATAGCCTTGCGCAGCGCCGTTAACGAGTGCGGTGGATAGTGAAGAGAGCGCTGCATACATTCCATCAATGTTTACATTAGAAACCTCGTCAGCGGAGGGAACGTTGCCGCCCGCCGTCGTGGCGACTGCACTCGCCGAATAGCTCGGGACAACAGATGCCAACGCAACTGGAGCAGAACGCACGCTGCGCTTGAATGCGGGATCCAGAACATACGTAATTCCCTCGATCACCGCCTGGACCACCACTCGCCGGATAATCACGCTTCCTGTCTTCCGCGTATGCGGTATCCCGAGCTTCGACAGCGCAGAATCAATCCGGCTTGATTCGCAATGCCACCAGTCGGCGATCTGGGCATCCGTATACTCCACATCCATCTCCTTATACGAAACATCCGTCGAAGGAACGCCCGCCTGTTTCAGTAATGAAACCAACAAGACACACTGGTCATAGTCATTTCCGCTCAGTTCCATCGCCGTCAGATGGGCACCCTGCCGGAGTCCGAAATACGGCACGTACTCGACCGTCGTCAGCACCCAATTGTAGATGGCGAGCGGCTTCTTAAGTAGGCCACCCACAATTTCCTCCAGCAGAGGAGTATCTTGTTCGCCGAGTCCGAGCGTGCCGGTCGCGGCATGGGCCGGCACCCCGCCAAGGCTCATCCCCAGCACGGCATAATTTTTCTTCTCCGCCCTAGCACGAAGGGCTGCATCTCGCTTCGCTTGCGCGTTGCGAACCTTTAGTACATCTCGTCCTTGTATAGGTTTAGCAAATTGTTCGTTCTTCGCTCGTGCCGCGTGATCTCCACTCCGGAGCTTCTGGCGCCAAGCGCTGCCTTCAGACCAGTCAACGACTTCGAAACTCCCAGCGTCGTCAGGCGAGACACTGGCTGCCTTGGCCGTCGTGCTTGGCAGTGCACTCCAGAGTAGCGCCGCCACAACTCCCATGCCAATGGGGCCTCGGCTAATATGATCCATGACACCGCGGCACGCACGCATGAAGTCTCCAAACCAGCCGCATTTTGGAGCAAAGCACTTCCCCATTGTGAGAGCATCGATCATGGCAGGTTGAGCTGAGTTTCCGGATTTCATGGGTGAGTTGCCTTGATGTTACCTTCTGCGTCGATTTCCGAATATTTCCCTCCCGGTGACTCATCAAGATACCCAAGTTCACTATACTTGAACCTGTGTACCCATACGTCGTCCGCGCTAAGTGGATTCAGGCCCAACGCGATTTCTACCGCGTTCTCCACGCCGTCGTTATCCTCATCGCCTGCCGCCCGTAACACCGTGACGACAACCGCCATCGAGTCCGCATATCCATAGCTGTTCTCAACCCGGCATGAATAGCTACCCGAGTTTCCCACCTGAGCGTTCTGGATCACGTACGTGGCGCTGTTCGCGCCCGGTATCGCAACGCCATCCTTCCGCCACTGGTACTGCAGCGGATCGCTTCCCGTCGCGGTTACGGCGAGCGCCACCGTACCGCCCTCGATCTTCAACTGCGCCGAAGGTTGACCAGCGATGGTCGGACTCGAGCCGATTGGCGCAAACCCCGCCGTAATCGACATATTTCGAGTTACCGTCACTGACAGCGGCGAAGCACTCCCAGTGGCATCGCCTGACCACCCGTTGAACCGAAATCCGGCGCTGGCGGTCGCCGTAAGCGTTGCCGTTGTTCCGCTGTCATACGTCCCTGCACCGGTAACAACACCTCCGGTCGTCGGGCTCGCCGCGACGGCTACGGTGTATTGCGGCGGTGCCATAACCATAATTGCAACGCTAGCCTCAGTTGAATCAATATAGTTGATGTCACCCTTGCGGGTGACTGTTACCGATCTCGATCCGATTTCATTGAATACTACCTCGCAAGTGTCACCGCTGCCCTGTGCCGCACCACCCCACATATAACTCCCGGCCCCACTCCCACCGTTGGCCGTGAATTGTATCGACGCCCCTCTCTGCACGGTCTGCGCCCCCGGGGTAATGGACACGGCCGCTTGGTTCGCTCTTTCGATGGTCCAGGAGTATTGACCGTTCCCGGAGTAGCCGCCCGTGGCGGTGGCGTACGCCGTGTACGTCCCCGCGCCGGTGGCGCTATACGTGCCGCTCGTGGAGTACGTTGCGCCCGAGGGCGACACCGATACTGACACCGATTTTGGACTGCCGTCGTAGGTGAACGGCCCCCCGGAGAATGAAAACGTCGCGGTCCGCTGCGGTACCGTAATCTCATAGGGCTGATAATTTATCATGATCCGACCGACGATTGGATCCACCTCATTGCCTTCATGGTTGGCGTCAGCCAGCTGGCCCACAAAGAACGTGTATGTCCCCGGCTCTGTCGTCCAAGGGGAGGAACCCCAGTTAGTCTTGCCCGCCACGTTGTACAGCAGCGCTCCCGTCCCGCTCACGGAGTTGCCGTTGATCGCGGGTGTCCACGACACCCCGCTTTCGACGTTCGGATAGTTCTGACTCGTCGGAGCTGTCATCGGTGCTCGGTTGACCGTTACGGTCACGGTGGCAAAAGCGGAACGCACGTTCGCTGAGTCCGCTCCGCGCGACCTAAAGTAGTACGTACCTACACTAGGTGGCGTGTAGGTGATGGTGCCGGTTGCACTGCTCCCTGAAATCACCCACGCGGTCGTGCCTGACCAGTTATTCCACCCGCTCGTCCAGTTTGAATTATCAGTGGAGACATCCACTGCTTGGTCGACCAGGTTCCCGTCGGCATCCTGAATCGTGGAAGTCAATGTGATGCTCTGGTTGTAGTAGGGCGAGGCGTTCGACACAGATAGTTCGCTTGTCGGCGGATTGTTCGCCGCCACAACAACCACCAGGTGAAAGCCACTGCCCCAGTCACCCGTACTGGAATAGGCTCCCTGACTATCCTCGGCATCGGTCCAGAAATACCAGTCGCCATCCGTATCGAGCGTCACATTCCGGACCACCGCACCAGATCCGCCGGATTGCGGGACAAATGCTCCACCATTATCGAAAAACCCGGTCGTCGCATTCCAGATGTTATAACGAATACCGCTCAGGTTTCCGTCGGCGTCAGTAGCCGTGTGGCGTACCGTCAGCGCGACCGAACCGCCATAAGGGCGGGTGATCGTCTGCCCCGCGCTTCGTCCGTCGACAGAGATCCCCGGCACGGGAGCCCGGTTCCCGGCAACGACGTCGATGTATTGATAACCAGAGCTGTACTCGCCTTCGTACGACTGGCAATCAGCCAACCAGTAGATTCTACCCGCCGCCGTTTCGTTGCCACTATCGCTCAAGGTGAGCGTGTCCCAGGAATACCCATTCCCGTACTGCTTCGGCGCTGATCCGTTGTACCATAACGTGACGGAATACTGGTAGTCGTATTCGTAGTCGGGTGCCCAGTAAATATCTACGGATACATCGTACGCCGTGCCCACGTTAACCTGGGAGGGCGTGGTCCATGTATAGGAGAAGGTCGCCTCCGCGATGTTGGCCGTGAGGGCCAGAATCACCGCAGCGCCAAGCCAGAGCCGTTTCATGACTTGCCTCCTTTCGCCGCCAGAACTTCCGAGAGTCTCGACACCGGACCCACATGCCCGTCGACCGCTCGGATCACACCCTCTCGATCAATCACATAGAGCGATGTGGGAAGCACCAGATGGAGGTCCGTTGCCACCAGTCCGTCCAAGCCTCCTCCGTCATAGACTTGCCAGCCTGGGGCACCGAGCGTTTTGGCGAGGACTTTTGCCTTCTCCTTATCCGGATCGAGGTTGATGCCAATGAACCGAACCTCGCTACCGCGCGCCAGGGATTTGACGAGCCGGATAAACCCCTGATCGGTTGCTGACCACGAATAGACGATCAGCACCTGACCACGTGACTGCGCAACCAGCCGCTCGGCACCGCGAAGGTTCAGCTTGGTTCCGACTAGTTTGCTTCGGTCAACAACGCGCTGAGCGCCTTTCTTTATCGACTCCGATGCGCCCGACCTCAGCAGTTGTTCCGCCAATTCACGCCCGCGCCCTGGTTCCTCGGCTTTGGCGACGGAGAGCTGATAGCCATACCCCTCTGGTTCCTTCGGATATGCCGACATAAGACGCTGTGCATGCGCCGCCTGCGCCTTGAGCAGCTCCGACCGCGACAGATGCTGTGCCTGCCCAAAGTCGGCTTGGACGACGGTGATCTCTAGCCCAAGGCGATCACGAACCGCGTTACCTCCGTCGGCGATATATGACTCGGCCCGTTTGCGCGTCGCGCTCGTGATTTTTCCCTTCGCGACATGGATCAACGCGGTCAACTCGATCGCCTCCGCCGACCGCGCATTGGCGCTTCCAGGAAAGTCCTTCCTGAACACCGCGGCTTTCGCCGCAAGGGCCGCCCAGTCCGTCGAACGTGACGCGCCCTTGTCCTTGCCCGCCTGCTTGCCCGGGAGGGCATTCACGATCCCGTTCCACGCCGCTCCGGCGTCCTGGACCTGCCCTGAGGCAAGAGTCAGGCTTGTCAATAGACCGGCAGTCAGCAGTGCAGTCTGGATTCTGAACGCGAAGAGGCGACAGATTGCTTTCATGAATGTTAACGAATTGGCCGACCGCGCGCGTCGGATGAGTGCAGAACGTGGAGGTACGCGCGTGAAGTGTTGTTAGCCCGAGAGCGCGGGCGAGAATGGCGACGGTCGAGAGGTGCTCGTCGCTGTGGGGTGGCGGGGTTGCCTCTCAGCATTCAGAATCTTAGGTATTATTAAAGCCGCGATTGCGTGGCAGCTGCAGCGTATCCAATATATAAGCGAAAATATTGTCGACTATTCGCTAGTTTCTCTTCGCGCCGCAGCCCCGCAGGAACCAGCGCGTCCGCTCATCACCTTCAGCTTTTCAGCCCTTCAGTCCTTCAGCCCTTTCCCGGGCTTCAGCCTTTTCCACCCTTGCGGCCCGAGGCCGCACGCGCAGGTTCACGGGCATGAGCATGGTCTACCGGACGCTGGGCAAAACGGGTCTCAAGGTGAGCGCGCTCTCCTTCGGCGCTTGGGTCACCTTCGGCAAACAGATCGGCGACCCCGTCGCCAAGGATCTCATGTACGCCGCGTACGACGCCGGCGTGAACTTCTTCGACAACGCCGAGGCCTATGCCGACGGCCAGGCCGAGCGCGTCATGGGCGCGATTCTCAAGGGCGCCGGCTGGCGCCGCAGCTCCTTCCTCGTCTCCAGCAAGGTCTTCTTCGGCTGGGAGGATGATCGCCCCAACCAGTCCGGTCTCTCCCGCAAGCACATCATCGAGGGCTGTCACGCCGCCCTCCAGCGCCTGCAGGTCGACTACCTCGATCTCTATTACTGCCACCGCCCCGATCCCGACGTCCCCGTCGCCGAGACCGCGTGGGCCATGCACGACCTCATCACCCAGGGCAAGGTGCTCTACTGGGGCACCAGCGAGTGGAGCGCCGCCCAGATCGCCGAGGCCCACCGCGAAAGGCGGGCTAAAGGGGACGGACATGTCCGACGCGAGACTGCGAGACTGCGGGGGGATCGTCAGTTGGTCCACTTGATTTCTGACATTGGAGGGCGCGAGCACACATCAGCCGGAATGTTCGGCGCCCATCGCGCTTCGATCGGCACCGCTTGCCCAACGTCGGCCCGACGCCGCACATCAAGGGGCAACTCCGCCCCGTGCGCGGCACGTTGACGCGTTCGACCGCCCGTTTGGTCAGCTCAGCAAGGCTCCGCGAAGCGGTCGCAAGCCGGCGATTTCACCCCATCCGGGGTCCGGCAGGTCATGGCGCTTCACTCGATGGGTCTGGCTGTGCTTCGTCCGGTACGCGGCGACATGTTCGTCGACGAATTCCCGCCCACCCAGGACGAGCCCCTCGCTGAAATACCGGATCCGGCAGCGGAGCACATCGGGCAGGCTCAGTTTCCCGCCGGCTTCCACCGCAGCCCGCACCTGCTCGACTGGGAGCGATGCCTTCCCGTCGCGCGGCGCGCCGCCGCTCGTGAACAGCAGCAGCCGATAACTGCACTGCGCCTGCTCCCAGTTTCCACCCACCACCGACTGCAGGCCTTGGCGCGCGGTGACATGGCCGCTCACCGCCTCAGCGTACCAGCAGAACCGGTAGTCCTTCGGATCCTTCGAGATTCCGGCGCGGACGCAGTTGAGATCGATATACGCCGCCACAGTCTGGACGACCCGCTCCTTGCCCTCAAGCAACTGGCTCTTGAACCGATCCGCCCACACGGGTCCAAACCGCCGATGTCGGGCGTTGTACCAGATCGAGAAACGCTCCTTCAGCAGCTTCATGTACTGAGATACGTCGTACATCAACGCCCGCTGCCGCTCGCGCCACGCCTGCGCGGCAGGGGTGTTCGCCGCCAGCCCGGCCTGGATCACCTCCAGCCGCGCAACTTGGTGCTTGGTCGGTTTCGGATAAAGCACCGCGTAGCGCCGGAGCAGTTCCGCGTCCGAAAGCTCCGGCCGCTGCGGCACCCGCACCAGCAGATGAAAGTGATTCGACATGATGGCATAGGTGAGGATCTCAACCCCGGCGAAGTCTGCCACCTGCCACATCTGCCGCCGCAGGATCTCCTTGTCGGTCGTGCCAAACATCCACTCCCCGTTCACCGTCCGGCTGATCAAGTGGTACACGCCCGGCTCCCGCTCCGAGTTCACTTTGATCCGCGCGCGCCGCATGCGCCTACGCCAATTCTTTTTTACCTTTTAGTCAACCCATTTGCATGTCTGTCCCCCTTGGCCATTTCGTCGGTTCACGAGGTGCCGGATCGACTCGGTTAACGTCTCTGCGGCCAGAGCGCTACCACAGCAAATGGTACCGCCGTAAGGGCGGATATCCACCAGGGTCGCGATGCGTAAACAAACAGCAGTACAGAGAAGCCGAGCCCGATCCGGGTGGACCTGAATCAGTCGGCGCTCGCCGGTCGGACCAAAGCGCCAACGGCGGCACCGGCGCCGACTAGCCCAGCAATTGCGGCCAACGCAACGATGTGAACCTGCCCCTGCATGACCGCGGAAATCGAGAAGTACGGCGACACAACGACCAGTGGGCCGATGGCGTCGGGTCGCTCCACCCACAGTGTGCAACAGAAGAAGCCGAGCATCAGCGCAACGTGTGTTCCGCGCTTCATGTCACTGTTCGGTCCGCCTCGAAGGCGTCGGTTTATCCACAACGGCCAGCCGCATCGCTGGACCCTTTGGCTCCCACCAAAAGGCACCGCCGTTCCGCAGAGCCGCAAGCTCGTCGCGGCCATCTATACGCATCTCGGCTTCACCGCCGGCAAGCTTTCCGGAACTGGAGGTGCCCTGAAGTGAGAACCACAGCGCGCCGCCCCGAACTTCATAGCGTGGCCGGAAGTAGAACCCCATCGACCCATACCGCCAATGCAGCGCATAAGCCGATCCGTTGCCCACGATTATCGGCGGCTCGGCAAAGTACGCGGTATCCCTGCAGGAGTAACCGGGTCCAAAGAAGAAACCAACACAGCCAGCGACCAACAGAGCGCCCACAGGAAGCACGAGTCGCAGGACGATCCTCAGGGACCCGAACATGTCGCGCGTTCCTTTTATTCCCCGGCTCCCGCTCAGTTCATCGGCACGTGGGCGCGGCGGAACTCGACCTCGATCGCGTCGATCGAGAGCTTGATCTCGTGCACGCAGATGCCGAGCGAGGAGACAAAGCACGCCAGCGAGCCGACGAAGAAGACCTGACCGACGATCGGAAAATTGTGGGATAGCGCGCCCATCGACAGCGCCGCGAGGATGCACGACGCCACGCCGAGCATCTGCATCCGCCGGATCAGGTGCAGCCGCCGCCGGATGTTCACCAGCTGCACCTCCCAGTGCGGCGCCGGATGCGCCAGGTGCTCGCGCAGCATCCCGCGCGCGACACTCGTCAGGCCGAGAAAGCGGTTCGTATACGCGAGGAACAGCAGCGAGATTGCGGGAAAAATCAGGGCCGGAAGGGTGGGATTCATCTGGAAGCCACGGAGTTCAGGGAATTTTCATCCGCGCCGCAAGGCCACGCACACCGCACCGCCCAAGGCGTCGGCCGCAAAACGGCGCATGGGAGCAACCGGAGCCGCGGCATCTCAAGGCAGGGCGGAGGCGGAGCACGGACGCCAGGTTAACCTCAGATTAGTCGGATGAAGGCAGGATATTGACGGAGCAGAGACGGATATTGGGTGGGCCACGAAGAAGCGCGAAGAGGCACGAAAATAGGGCCGGAGTTCGGGGCCGCGTAAAACGCGGACGCACGGAAGCCGAGTGGAGCGCGCGGCGTGTCGGGCGCGATGTGCGGAGACGAGCCTACGGGCCGAGCGGGTCCCGGAATTCCCGGAGAAACATGTAAATCAGGATCGCGCTGCCGATGATCTCGCTCGCCGCGATGCCCAACCCGGCCACCGCGCCGAGGTTCATCATCTGGAAGGCCAGCATCGTCGCGGATACCACCCCGATCGCCAACACGTACGCCCCAGTCAGGCTGACCGTCGTGGCCACCTCGCGGCGCAGCTGATGCACGCGCGCGAAGTAGAACCAGCACGAGCCAATATAGACCATCATCGACACCGTGCCGGTATCGTCGATCTGCGGCAGGTTCAGTCCGGCGTCGTAAAGGCCGTGCGCCAGCACCGTCAGCGGAAACACCATTATGAGGTCGTTGAGTCCCGCCCCACCCCGCGTGCAGGCCCGGAACAGCGCGAGTCCATTCAGGCCGGTCAGCGCCGCATGGAAGAAGTTCGCCGTCAGAAACCGCCCCTGCGTGGCCGTCATCTCCGACATGAGGAAGTAGCCGCCATTCTTCTCCACGGCGAAGCCGAGCCCGACGAACGTCGCCACCATCAAGGCCTCGAACTCATCGTCCGCCCGGATCAGGAACGGCAGCACCGGCACAAAGAGCAGGAGTTTGCAGAGTTCCTCCCGCAGGCCCACTCCGCCCACGTAGTACAGGATCGTCCGCAACGCGTCGCCGTCCGGCGCGAAGCCGAGAATCTTGTCCTGCAGGATCACCGCCCAGATCGTCGGCACCGTGCTCAGCGCCCCCAGGATCAGTCCGACGCCGCACAAGGCCGTGAAGCGCGACGCCAGCTTCGGCGCTTCGGCGAGATGGAAAAAGAAGAAGCTCCAGGCCAGGCCAACCAGCAGCGTCATGCCCAGCACGCGCGGCTCGAGCGTCTGCAGCTGCACCAGCGGACTGGTCCGCACAATCTGCCGCCAGTCCCGACGACCGATGGCGATCTCCAGCTTCAAGTACGTCGTGAAGAACGGCTGGTAGGCCGGTTCGCCCTGCAGCCGCTCGAGCCCGGCGTAGTCCTTGGCCCGAATGAGTGAGCGTAGCGCAAACGCGCGTGATTCCACCGCCTCGGCCCGCGCGCCCTCCGCGTGAAAGTGGGCAAACGCCGCCGCATAGTGCCGCAGACGAAACTCCACGCGACCAAGCGCATAGTGCGCGTATCGCGGCGGCTCGGCGCACGCCGCCAACTGCTCGAGTTCCGCGATCGATGCCGCGGCCTTCGGTCCCAGCGCCGCAAGATAGTGGTACGCCAGCTCACCCGGCTCGCCTGGAAACCGCCGCGTCAGCGCCGCCCGTGCCTCCGGCAACTGCGCCGTGCGCAGCAGCGGGGCCACCCGTGGAATCGCCCGGAATGCATCGGCGAACGTCAACTGCGGGTCCGCCAGTTGCTCCTCCAACACCCGCACGACCTGCACCGACACCTGGTTCAGGTCGTCGGACTCGGGCACGTCTTGAAAATCCTCGTCGTCGATATCCACCACCGCTCCGCCGCCCAGCGCGGCGATCCGCGTGCCGAGGGCCCACGGTCCCGTTGGCTGGAGCGCCGAGCCCACCGAGCCGACGATCGCGCCGAGGCACAACAGCCCCAGACCCAGGCACCAGAGGGCCTTTCGGCTCCGCGTGACCTCGTAGATCCGTCGGCGCAGCCCGGTCATGGGCCTACGCGTTCTGCAATTCGTAGCTCAGAACACTCAGCGCGTACACCGCCGCGGTTTCGCAGCGGAGGACCAGGGGGCCGAGCGTGATGGGTTCGAAACCAGCCGACTTCGCCTGGCTCATCTCGGCGGGCGTGAAATCTCCCTCGGGGCCGACGAGCCACACCACCCGCTTCGGCGCGCGGCCGTTGGCGGTCGCGTACGCCGCCAGCACCGACTTCAGAGACTTCGCACCCGGCTGCAGGCTCGCGATCAGCTTCAGGTCATAGCCGCGCGCCGCCTCGATGAACGCCGTGGCGTTCTGCACCGGCTGCACCTCGGGCAGGAACGCGTTGCCGCACTGCTTCGCCGCCTCGAGCGCGGCCGTCTGCCACTTCTCGATCTTCTTGTCGGAACGATCGTCGTCGAAATGCACCTGCGTCCGCTCGCTCTCCAGCGGCACGATCCGCGCCGTGCCGAGCTCCGTGGCCTTGCGCACGATCGCATCCATCCCCGGACCCTTCGGCAGCGCCTGCCCGAGCGTGATCTCGTACGGCAGCGGCTTGATCTTCTGTTTGAACCGTACCTTGAGCTCCGCGCCACTGCGCTTCGTGCTCGTGAGTTCGCAGATCCACTCGCTCCCGGTGCCGTCGAACACGACGACGGTGTCGCCCTCGCGGGCGCGGTTGACGGTCACCAAGTGATGGGACTCGTCGGCCGAGAGCGTGATGGTCGTGGGCTCGGCAGTTGCCGGCCGGCAGTAAGCGCGGAAGTCAGGCATGGCAAAGAGGCCGCCAGCGAAACGTTTTCGACCGCCAACCGCCAGCGGTTTCTCGGGCGCGGCGGCGGCGGCGCGATCGCCGCCGCGCCCGAAGTGAGAGTGAGAGTGAGGGTGAGAGTGGGGCCGGACCACGGAACGGGAGATGGGACCGCGAAAGGAACGCGAAAACGGGCGGTGGGCGGCGCCGGGGCCGCAGTCGAGACCCAGCTGTCGGCCACCTCGGATCTTCGCGTATATTCGCGTGTTTCGCGGTTTCATCTGCCTGGGTCCGTGGTCCGGTGGCCGGCAATTCGAAGACAGGCGTTAACCACGAATGGACACCAATGGACACGAAGGAGAATCAGCGCCGCGGCTGCCCAACATTCGTGTCCATTCGTGTGCATTCGTGGATATGCACCGATTGGGATGATCCGCACGGTCTTCAGACCGGGTAACCGCGAAAGGCGCGAAAGGAACGCGAAAACGGGCGGTGGGCGACGCCGGGGCCGCAGTCGAGACCCAGCGGGCGGCCACCTCGGATTTTCGCGTTTGTTCGCGTACTTCGCGGTTGGTTCGGCCGGTGATCCGTCAATTCCAAGGCAGCGGGTAACCACGAATGGACTCGAATGGACACGAAGGAGAAGCAGCGCCGAGGCGGCTCCTTATTGAACGTCTCTCCTCGCGGTCGCGCCCCGGGGTGCGGACCGATTTGGGAGGAAGAGAAAGAGGAAGAGGAAGAGAAAGACCGCGCCGACGGGGCGGCGCGGGGCTGCCCCCTCTTTACGCCGCCGCGACAGCGGCGGCGTTACCAGACCAGCAGGCCGCCGGCGAAGGTCAGGCCGGCGCCGACGGAGCAGAAGATGATCTTGTCGCCGTCGTTGAAGATGCCCTCTTCGGCCGCCCATCCGAGCGCCATCGAGACGCTCGCCGCGCTCGTGTTGCCGTATTTCGAGATCGTCATCACGAAGCGGTCGTACGGGATCCCGACGCGGCGGCTCACCGCCTTGAGGATGCGCTCGTTCGCCTGGTGCGGCACCACCCACGCGATGTCCGCCGGCTTCAGGTTCTCCCGCGCCAGCGTCTGCTCGATCTGCTGCGCAAACGCGATCACCGCATGCTTGAACACCGCAGCACCGTCCATCTGCAGGTAAAAGTGCTCGAGATCGCCACCCGTCCCATTTGGCCACGGCATACGGGCGCCGCCACCCGGACGCTGGATCGACTCGAACTGATTCGCGTCGCCCGAAAGCGCCATCCGGTGCAACCGGTGCCCGCCCGCGCCACCCGTCAGGATCGCCGCGCCCGCGCCGTCACCGAACAGGAAGGCCGTGTCGTGGTCCTCGGGATTCGTGATGCGCGACAGGAGCTCCGCAGTCACCACGATCAGGTTCTTCGCCGAACCGGAACGGATCAGCGAGCGCCCGACCTCCAACGCGTAAAGCCAGCCCGAGCAGGCCGCGTTCAGGTCAAAGGCCAACGCGTGCGGAATCCCCAGCCGCCGCGCCAGGCTGCTGGCGGCCGACGGCACCGGCTGATCCGGGATGATCGTGGCCATGATGATGCCGTCGATCTGATCGACCGGCATATTTGCCTGAGCCAGCGCATGATGCACGGCCTGAGCCGCCAAATCGGTGGCGGACTCATTCTCGGACGCGTAACGGCGTTCCTTGATTCCAGTCAGCCGCACGATCTCGTCCTCGGTGCGGTCAGGGAAGGCCTTCAGAATATCGCGGTTGGCGCGGATGTTCGCAGGAACAGCGTGGCCAACGCCGGCAATGCAGACGGTCTCGGACATAGGATTAGGCGAGCAGACAAGCCGCCCAGCCGACCGCCGTCCACTACGATTTCCGAGACGCGAGGTAGCGGGTGACGTCGTCACCTGAAACCCGCCCACCTGGTCCAGTTGCCTCAATGTCGGTGATTTGCGTGTGATCGAGGCCGGCTTCCTGAGCCAGTTTCACGGCGCGGGGGGTCCAGACGAGCGCGGCGGCCGGCATGGGGGCTGCGGCGGGCGCGGTAGCGCCGCCGGCCTTCGCCGTGGCCTTCGATTCGAGGTGCCGGAGGGAGGCGTCCGCCGTCTCGATCTGCAGGAAAGGTGCGCCGGAGGCGATCACGTCGCCGGCCTTCACGAGCACGCCGCGGATGGTGCCATCGCAGGGGGCCTCGAACTCGAACACCGACTTGTCGCTTTCGAGTTCGGCCAGCTTCTGACCCTTCTTCACGGCCTCGCCGGGCTGGGTCTTCACCGCGATCACGGTCAGCTCATTCACGGTGGCGCCCATGGAGGGCATCGGAACATCGATCAGGAAGGTATCCATCTGAGTGGCGGCGAAGTGTGGGGTTGGAACGCAGTCGGTCAAGAGGCGGCAAAACCGAGTGAACGAGGGAGCAAGGGGGATATTCCCGTGGATCGAAAACGTGCGGATCGTCCAAACCGGTGGTTAACCACGAAGGCACACGAATGGACACGAATGTTGGGCTGCCGCGGAGCTGGTTCTCCTTCGTGTCCATTCATGGTTAACACCTGTCTTCGAATTGTCGGGCACCGGACTACCGATCCCAGGCGGATGAAACCGCGAACGACGCGAACCCCACGCGAAAACCCGCGGTGCTCGGCCGCGCTGAGCCTCGATCACGGCCGCAGTGCCGCCCACCGCCAGATTTTCGCATCTTTTCGCGCCATTCGCGGTTACCCGGTTTGAAGACCGTAGCCTGTCCGACGGCCGGACCTGCAACGTTCCAACTTGCCCACCTGCAACCGCGGCACGCTCCAGTGCGCCGGCGCCGCCCGACGCCTCCGAAATCTTAAACCTTCGACCTTAATACCTTAAACAGCGCCGCGCTTCACCGCGGCGCTCACAGCGAGGCAGGAATCGACGAGGGCCGGCAGTTCCGCGAGCGGGATCATGTTGGGACCGTCGCTGATCGCGTTGGCCGGGTCAGGATGCGTTTCCAGGAAGAGGCCGTCGGCGCCGGCCGCCAGCGCGGCGCGCGCGAGCGGCGGCACGAATTCGCGCTGGCCAGAGCTCTTGCCCCCACCGGCGCCCGGCAGCTGCACGCTGTGCGTTGCATCGAAAACCGTCGGATAGCCGTTCTGCCGCATGATCGCGAACGAGCGCATGTCCACCACCAGGTTCTGGTAGCCGAACGTGGTCCCGCGCTCGGTCTGCCAGATTTCCTTCGCCCCGCCGTCGCGGAGCTTGCCGGTGACGTACGGCATCTCCTGCGGCGAGAGAAACTGGCCCTTCTTCACGTTGACGACACGACCGGTCGCGGCGGCGGCGAGCAGGAGGTCGGTCTGGCGACACAGGAAAGCGGGGATCTGCAGCACGTCGCAGACCTCGGCGACCGGGGCGGCCTGGGCGACATCGTGGATATCGGTCAGGACCGGAAAGCCGTACTCTTTCTTGATGAGCGCGAGCAGGGCGAGCCCTGCCTCCATCCCCGTGCCGCGCGGGCCGGCGAGCGAGGTGCGGTTGGCCTTGTCGAACGACCCCTTGAAGACGATGTGCAGCGCGGGCCGCGTCCGACGCAGCTCGGCCAGCGTCTCGGCCACCGTGCGGCAGACGCGTTCGTTCTCGAGCGAGCACGGGCCCGCGATCAGGAGCAGCTTCTCAGGTTGGAACAGCATATCCGAAGACCGCAGAGCGAATACGCCCGAGGCGTCGAGGGGAAGCCGCGAGTTGACGCAGACGGCGCGGACGCGCGCCCGCACGCGGGCCATGCGCGCGTGGGTAAGGAGTAAGGTTTAAGGTTAACCACCAATCGGGACGATCCGGACGGTGTTCAAACCGGGTGAACCGCGAAATATGCGAAAGAGCCGCGAAAATCCGCGGTGGGCGGCGCCAAGGCCCCAGTCGAGGCTAAGCGGTCGATCACCCCGAATTTTCGCGTGGGGTTCGCGTCGTTCGCGGTTTCTTTGCCGAGATCCGTTAATTCCAAGGCAGCGGGTAACCACGAATGGACACCAATGGACACGAAGGAGAATCAGCTCCGCGGCGGCTCCTCATTCGTGTTCGTTCGTGTGCATTCGTGGTTATGCACCGGTTTGAACGACGATGTTCAAACCAAGTGAACCGCGAAATGCGCGAAGGAGACGCGAAAATCCGCGGTGGGCGGCGCCAAGGCCTCAGTCGGGGCTAAGCGGTCTTCGCGGGGGTTCGCGTCGTTCGCGGTTTCTTCGGCCGCGACCGGCTCAGCGCCGCTTACGGGCGGGGCGCTTGGCCGCTTTGGCGGTCGCTTTGTCGGCGGTCGCGGCGGGCTTGGTCGCGCGCTGGCACTTCAGCGTGGCGGCGATGAAGGCGGCGAAGAGCGGATGCGCGCGGTTGGGCTTCGACTGGAACTCCGGATGCGCCTGCGTGCCGAGGAACCACGGATGGCCCTTGAGCTCCACGATCTCGACCAGGTTGCGGCGCGGATTCACGCCGCTGACGATCAGCCCGGCGCGCTGCAGTTGGCCCACGTAGGCGTTGTTCACCTCGTAGCGGTGGCGGTGGCGCTCGCGGATGTTCTCCACGCCGTAGGCCTTCGCGGCGAGGGTGCCGGGCGTGAGCGCGCACTCGTAGCTGCCGAGCCGCATCGTCGCGCCTTTATCCACGATCTTCTTCTGCTCCTCCATGATCGCGATCACGGGGTGCTCGGCCTTCGGATCGAACTCGGTGCTGTTGGCGCCGGCGAGCTTCAGGACGTTGCGGGCAAACTCGATCACCGCGATCTGCAGGCCCAGGCAGAGCCCGTAGTAAGGGACCTTGTTCTCGCGGGCGTATTTCGCAGCCGCGATCTTGCCCTCGGTGCCGCGGTCGCCGAACCCGCCCGGCACCAGGATGCCGTCGAGCCCCTTCAGGAGCGAGAGCCCGCCCTTGCGCTCGAGGTCCTCGGCATCGATGCGGCGGACGTTCACCTTGCAGTTGTTGGCGATGCCCGCGTGCGTGATCGACTCGTACACGGATTTGTAGGCGTCCTGCAGCTCGATGTACTTGCCGACGACGCCGATCGTCACCTCGTGGCGCGGCGTGAGCAGGCGGCGGACGATCTCGACCCAGATGTTCTTCGCCGGGGGCGGATTCTTGAGCCCGAAAAGATCGAGGACCAACTGGTCCAGCCCCTCGGCCTGGAGCGCCAGCGGCAGCTCGTAGATCGAGTGCTCGACGTCGCGGCACTCGACCACGGCCTTCACCGGCACGTTGCAGAAGAGCGAAAGCTTGTCGCGCAGGTCGGCGTCGAGCGGACGCTCCGTGCGGCAGACGAGAACGTGCGGCTGGATGCCGATCTCGCGCAGCTTCGCGACGGACTGCTGGGTGGGCTTCGTCTTCAACTCGCCGGCGGCGGCGACGTACGGGACGAGGGTGACGTGGATGAAGAGCACGTCCTTGGGGCCAACCTCGAGGGCGAACTGACGCATCGCTTCGAGGAACGGCAGGCCCTCGATGTCGCCCGTGGTGCCGCCGATCTCGGTGATGAGGATGTCGGCATCCTTCCCGCCGGCGTAGATGCGGTCCTTGATCTCGTTCGTCACGTGCGGGATCACCTGGACCGTCTTCCCGAGGTAGTCGCCGCGGCGCTCCTTCTGGATCACGGCCTCGTACACCTGGCCGGAAGAGAGGCTGTTCAGGCGCGACAGCTTGCCGCTGGTGAACCGCTCATAATGGCCGAGATCGAGGTCGGTCTCCGCGCCGTCCTCGAGCACATACACTTCGCCGTGCTGGTACGGGCTCATGGTGCCCGGGTCGACGTTCAGGTACGGATCGAATTTCTGAATTCGAACCGTAAGTCCGCGCAGCTCCAGCAAGGCGCCCAGCGCCGCCGCCGTGAGTCCTTTGCCCAATGAGGAAACGACGCCCCCCGTGACGAAAATGTATTTCACGGGGGGACAGGTTGACCGGCCGGGTTTTTGCCGTGCAAGCCTAACTTCGATTTTGCAGCCCAACCGCCGGAGATTTGCCGCTTGCCGCCACACCAGCCGCTGCCGTACGCGCGCGAGGGCGAGTTGGCGCCGCGAGCCCGCCCGCTCACCGACTCTCGAAGAACATCCTCACCGCAACGATGATCCCGCCGGCCAACACGAGGATGATCACGAGCCAGATCACCCACTTGAGCAGCTTGCCGAATAACCAGAGCGCCAGCGCGGCAAGAAACGCCCCCAACAGCACCACCAGCCATGGCGGGTAGCCGTGGAAAAGCCCCTCCGAGCCGGACGCCGCACCCGCCGCCTTACTGATCTCCGCGAGAAGCACGGCCCCACAAAACGACCGCCTTCGCCGCCTCCAAGGAAAATCTCCCGCCGGCCACTTCATCGGAAAATGAAATTGCACCCTCCCAAGCGCCTCGTCCTCCTGCTGCTGTGCAATCGAAACCTCAGCTCCTCGCCTGGCTCACCTGCGATGGCGTCCACATCGACCCAGGATCGGGGAAGCACACGATTCTCGGCATCTTTTCGAACATCCAGGCACGTCATTTCCCGGTGACGCACCCGTTCATGATCTGGTTCCTGACGATCACCGACTGCGCGCCGGGCCAGCATAAGTTGCGGATATCCATGGGTCTGGATAACGAGCAACCCCGCCCGCTGCTGGAACGGCCCTTCGAGTCCCAGAGCCCGCTGCACCGGATCAACCTCATCAACGAGATCCGCAATCTCACCTTTCCTCAGGCCGGCGAATACTCCCTCCTCATCGAGATCGACGAGGAACCCATCCTCGCCACGAACCTTACGGTGACCGGCTGACCCACGCGTCGACCCCGCGCGTCTTTCTCCGCTTTCGTTTCGGTCCGCTCCCGCTTTCCGCTTCGCCATGCCCAGCTTCGATCTGATCGGTGTCGGTTCTCCCATCATGGACCTGCTCGCGCGGGTCACGGACGATTTTCTGGCCCGCAACGTGGCCGGCGAGAAGGGCGGCATGGTCCTGGTCGATGCCACTGAGATGCAGCGCATCCTGGGCCTGCTCGAGGGCGAACCGGCCTACGCGACCGGCGGCTCTTCGGCCAACGCAACGTACAACGCAACCCGGCTGGGCCTGCGCACCACATTCCTCGGCAAGCTGGGCAACGACGAACTCGCCCGCGTTTACCGTCACCGTTTCCAGACGATCGGCGTCGACACCAGCCGCTTCAAGACCGGCTCCGTCCCCAACGCCCGCTGTCTGGCCCTGGTGACGCCCGACGCCCAGCGCACGCTCCGCACCGACTTGGGCGCGGCGATGACGCTCGCGCCGCAGGAGATCACCGCGGCCGACTTCCGCGACTGCCGCCACGCCCACATCGAGGGCTACCTGGTGTTCAACCGCGCGCTCGCCGAGGCCGTCCTCAGCGCCGCCCGCGCCGCCGGCTGCACCACCAGCATCGATCTTTCCTCCTTCGAGATTGTGCACGACGCGCGCGCCTGGATCTTCGCGCAGCTGCACAAGGGCATCGACGTGGTTTTCGCCAACGAAGACGAGATCCGCGCCCTGTTTGAGGACCAGACGTCCGACTTCCCCACCCTCGCCCGTCGGCTCGCGAGCTATGGTGTCCTCGCCGCGGTCAAGGTCGGCCGCGACGGCGCGTGGATCGCCCAAGGCAACGACCTCCACCGCATCGAGCCCGTCGCCGTCGCCAACGTGATCGACACGAACGGCGCGGGCGACTCCTGGGCGGCCGGCTTCCTCTTTGGCTACCTGCGCGGCTGGCCGCTGCCGGCCTGCGGCGCCGTCGCCTCGCTCCTCGGCGCCGAGACCGTGATGCACCTGGGCCCGATCATCCCGCAGACGCACTGGGAGCTGCTGCTGCCACGCGCGCTCGGGCTCGGACCGCGCGCCAACGCCGCCCGCTGACGCGGAGGAATGGATCCGGCCGGACCGCCCTCGGGCCACCGTCCCGGTACGCTGCCGTCCACGCGGTCTTCGACTGTCCCGCGCCGCCGCCGCGGCTCGGTTCGTGTCCGCGTCGACGTCTCGGGAACCGTACGTCGCCGAATTTCGGTAATCTCCGCCACGCGCCGGTTTTCGGCTGGAAGCGATCTGCATTATTCATAGATCAACCAACGACAACGGCGCGTCCGTGCGTCCCCTGAAACAGACTACCCCGCCTGTTTCCGCACCCCAGCCCCATCCGCCGACACGTTTCGCCCTGCTCGTAACCGGCCGATGCGACTGAGCGCCGCCGTTCGTTTCCGCTGCTGCTGCTTTCTTTCCGCTCACCTCCTTTCCCCGCTGGCCATCCCGGAGCCGCGGAGCGTTTGAGCGCCCTTCGCGGCTCCCCTCGGCTGCGCACCCCGCCGCTTCGATCGTGCGGTGTCTCCGCCGTATGGCGCTTCCGTTCTTCGTCCTGCCCCCAATGAAACCTAACCCACCCAGCTCAGTCGTACGCCGCGTTCTACTGGCGATCGCCGCGTGCTTCGTGTTCGCCACCGCCTCGTTCGCCCAGACCGCCCCCGCCGCCACCGGCACCGTCGCGGGACGCGTGCTCAACACCACCAACGGCATGTACCTCAACAACGCCCAAATCAGCATTGAGGGCACACTCCGCTCCACCGTCACCAACGAGTACGGCGACTTCCGATTGACCGACCTGCCCGCCGGCGACGTCCGCCTCAAGGTATTCTACACCGGCCTCGCCCCGCAGACCGTCACCGTCCGCGTCCTCCCCGGCCAGACGGTGCAGCAGGATGTGCTCCTCGCCGCCACCGGCGAGGCGTCCGACGTCGTGAAGCTCGACGAGTACACCGTCGCCGCCGCCCGCCCCGCCAACGCCGCCGACATCGCGGTGAACGAGCAGCGCTTCTCGGCCAACATCAAGAACGTCGTCGCCGCCGACGCGTTCGGTGACGTCACCGAGGGCAACATCGGCGAGTTCGTGAAGTACCTCCCCGGCGTGACGGTCGACTACGTCGCCGCCGATGTGCGCACGATTTCGGTGCGCGGCTTCGCCGACAACTTCACGTCCGTGAGTGTGGACGGCGCCCGCACCGCCAGCGCGGCCTCCGGCAGCTCCATCCGCACCTTCGAGCTGGAGCAGGTTTCCATCAACAACGTGTCCCGCGTCGAGGTGACGAAGGAGCCCACGCCCGACATGCCGGCCGATGGTCTTGGCGGCGCGGTGAATCTCGTCAGCCGCAACGCGTTTGAGCAGGGCAAGGCCACCTTCCGCTACCGCGCGTACCTGTCGTTCAACAACGAGGACACGAAGGCGTTCTCGTCCACCCCCGGGCCCGGCACGGAAAAGACCTACAAGGTGCTCCCGGGATTCGACTTCAACTACGTCCTCCCGCTCTCGAAGACGCTCGGCATCGTGGTGAACGGGCTCACCTCGAACCAATTCAACGAACAGCACCGCTCGCAGCCGACCTGGCGCATGAGCGGCGCCGGCTCGTCCCTCACCGCCCCGTACCTGCGGCAGTACCAGATGCAGGACGGCCCCAAGAACACCTACCGCGACTCCGGCAGCATCAAAGTCGACTGGCGCATCACCCCGACCCAGGTCCTCTCCGCCAGCGTGCAGGCGAATTATTACCACTCGTTCTTCGGCAACCGGAACCTCAACTGGGACGTCGGCAGCAACAACGTGCCCTCCCCCGCCACCGGCGTCGCGCTCACCTACGGACCCGATTTCACCGCCGGCGCCACGGGCCGCGGCTCCGTCAGCCAGGGTGCCGCCTTCCGCGACAAATACGGCCGGCTCACGGCGCTCGCGCTGACGTACCGCTACACCGACAACGGCTGGGAGGTGAACAGCAACGCCAACATCTCCGTCTCCAAGTCCTGGTACCGCGACCTTGAGCGCGGCCATTTTTCGGGCCTGAACACCACCCTGGTCGGCGTCTCGCGCGTCAACTACGACGGCATCAGCCCGGAGCGGCCCGCGAAGCTCACCGCCCTGAATGCCAGCGGTGTCGAACTCAGCCCGTATGATCTCGGCAACTACCGCGTGACCACGCTGCGCACCCAGCCGCTCGACGCCAAGGACCAGTTCAAGAACTTCCAGCTCGCCGCCAAGCGCGAGCTCGGGGCCCTGAAGTTCCCGGCCTCGATCAAGCTCGGCTACGACGTCCGCCGGCAGGACCGCGACATCCGCCGCTACCAGTCCGACATCACCTACGTCGGCCCCGATGGCGTCGCCAACTCCGCCGACGACGGCGCGGCGCAGTACCTCGACACGATCTACTTCAACGAAGACCCAAGCTGGGGCTTCCCGTCGATTCAGTGGGCCGACCCATACAAGCTCGCGGACCTCTATCGCACCAAGCCGGCCTACTTCTCGCTGACCACCGCGCAGGCGGCCACGACCGAGAAGTTCCGCATCGGCAATTCGCAGCGCTTCCGCGAGACCGTGCACGCGCCCTTCCTCCAGCTCGAGGCCACGCTGTTCGACAACCAGCTGCGCGTTGTCACCGGCGCCCGTTACGAGCGCACCGAGGACGTGGGGCTCGGCGCCCTCGTGGATCCGCGCAACGCGTTCAACAACGACGGCTCACGGCGCACCGAGGCCGGGGCCGTCGGCTCCGTCCAGGAGGTCTGGATCACGCGCCGCGAGCGCGGTTTCAAAGCCGAGAAAAGCTACGGCGCGCTGTATCCGAGCCTCCACCTCACCTACAACATCCGGGAGAACTTCCTGGCCCGCTTCGCCTACGCCCGCACCCTCGGCCGCCCCGATTTTGGCAACATCCTCCCAAGCGTGCGCGTAAACGACACCAGCGCCGCCGACAGCTCCGACGGCCTCGGCAGCATCCCCGCCATGACGGTCATCGCCACCAACCCGAACCTGAAGCCCTGGCAGGCCGACAGCTATGACGCCTCGCTCGAGTACTACTTCCCGAAAGGCGGCGTCGTCTCAGCCGGCGGGTTCTACAAGGAGATTTCCAACTTCTTTGGCACAACCAGCACGCTGCTCACGGCCGCCGACGCGGCGGAGTTTGACCTCGATCCCGCCTACGTCGGCGTCCTCACGCTGCAGCGTTCCGTGAACATCGGCTCGGCCAAGGTCTCCGGCGCCGAGTTCAACTACACGCAGTCGCTCGCGCTGCTCCCCTGGTCCTGGGGGCGGTATTTTACCCTGAGCGCCAACGGCACCTCCCTGCACCTGCAGGGCCCGAACAACGCGGACTTCAACCGCTTCGTGCCCCGCAGCGGCAACCTGGGCCTGACGTTCAGCAAGAAGCCCTTCGTCGTAATGGTGAAATGGAACTACCGCGGGCGGCAGCGGAACAGCCTCCAGTCATCCACCGGCACCAACGTGTACGAGTACTACGATTCCCGCACGAACCTCGACGTGAACTTCGAGTACACGTTCAGCAAACGCTTCGCCTTCTTCGCGAACGCCCGCAACATCCTGAACACGCCGCAGGTGCTTGAGCGTTACGCCACTGAGACCCCCGGCTACGCCCACCTGTACCGCGCCGAAGAATTCGGCATCCAGTTCGCCCTCGGCGTCCGCGGCACGTTCTGACCTCCGGGCGTCTGCCCACTCCGGGTCTTACTCTTGCTCCTACTCTTTCTCTTTCTCTCCCACTGCGGCGGGTCGGCGAGAGCGACTGGCAGCGGCTTTGAGAGTAAGAGAAAGAGGAAGAGTAAGAGAAAGCGGGGGCAGACGAGTAGGAGCAAGAGAAAGACCCGGCGGGACAGGCCCCAAATCTTCCGCTTCAGTCCTTCAGCGTTCAGCCCTTCAGCCTTCTCTTCCTTCAGCGTTCAGCTTTCAGCCCTTCAGCCTTTTTGGCCTCCGCCGTCGACTCGCCCACCACCAGTAGCGGCGCAATCGTCCGCACCACGGGCCGGGGGCGCAGCGGTTTGCCGAGCTGCGAGATCAGCACCTCGGCCGCCTCCTCGACGGTCGTATCGATGTTCTGATCCACCGTCGTGAGCGTCGGCCACGTCATGTGGCAGATATCCTGGTTGTTGAACCCGGTCAGCGAGACATCGCGCGGCACCTTCAGCCCCGCCTCCTGGAAGCCGCGGAGCGCGCCAATCGCGATCTCGTCGTTGTAGCCGAGGAACGCCGTCGGCCGGCCGGGGTGGCGCACAAAGCTCCCCGCCAGCGCCCGCCCGTAGTCGAAGTCGTTGCGTCGCTCGTGCAGGTGATCGAGCGATACGACGCACGCGTCGAAATCCAACCGGCGGTCGCGCAATGCGGTGTGAATTCCCGTCAGCCGGTCGATCCGGCTCGTCGGTCCCTTCGTCACGCCGAGCAGACCGAATCTCCGGTGGCCCAGGTCGTACAGGTGCGCGACCACGGCCTCCATGCCCGCCGCGCGATCGAGCGTCACCGTGTTCGCCCCTTTCAGCCCATAGTGGTCGATGACGACGTGCGGCGTGCCTGCCGCCGTGAGCTCGGCGATGCGCGCCTCCATCTCCTCGCGGTGAAAATGGCCGATGAACACCACCGCCTCGACCCGCAGCGACTGGAAGTGCCGCACCACGTCCCGCCCCGCGCCTGGCGTGAACACCTCGATCAGTGAGGAGAACCCGCGCATCCGCAGCACCCGCTGCAGCACCGCCAGCTTCCGCACCGCCGGCGGCGTCGCCAGGTCCTCCATGCAGATGCCGATCATCGAGGTGCGCTTGCCTTTCAGGTGCACCGCATGCGCGTTGGGGGTGAACCCGGTCTCTGCCAGCGCCCGCTGCACGCGTTCGATCGTCTTCGCCTTGAGCCCCGGCTGGCCGTTCAGGACACGGGAGACCGTCGTGCGCGCCAGGCCGACATGGCGCGCAAACTCAGCGGTGGAACGAATCACGGGACACGTTTTCAAGTTGGAGCTCCGGTGGAGACGGAAGCGGCGTAGTAAGGTTGCCCCCCAGAGGTGTCAACGGCGCCCGCCGCGCCGCGCACCGCCGCGAGCCGGAGTTCGGTCGGAACGAGGGACAATCCACTTGACGCGGACACGTGTCCGCCTTGGTTGTGGGCGCTTTCCCCGCCAATCCCCCGACCACCATGCTCAAGCCGACATTCTGGTGGGCCCTCGCGTTCGCCGCGGGCCTGTTTTCCTCCGCTGTTGCCCAGCCCAAGCCGACCGTCTTCAACCCCGCCGACTTCGGCGCGGTGGGTGACGGCCGCACCAACAACACCGCGGCCTTCGCCAAGGTCATGGCCGCGTGCGCCAGCGCCGGCGGAGGCACGGTGTGGGTGACGCCCGGCAAGTACGTGACGGGGTCGATCGAGCTGGTGGACAACGTCACCCTGCACCTCGATGCCGGCGCCGAGCTGCTCTACAGCGGCAACGCCTCTGATTCTCCGGTCGTTCCCTCCCGCTGGGAGTGCACCAACGTCTTTACGTACGCGCCGCTGATCTACGCCAACGGCCGGCATAACATCGCCATCACCGGCCGCGGCACGATCAACGGCCAGGGCTGGAACTGGTGGTGGCGCGGAGGCCGGCGCCAGCCGCCCGCGGGCATCACGCCCATCGTCGATCAGGCCGCCGCCCGCGAGGCATGGCGCACCGCCTACGCGCGCATCGAGGCCGGCGAGAAACTCACCGCGGATGACTTCAAGGTCGCCAAGGAGTTTCTCCGTCCGTCGCTCGTCGGCATCTACAACTGCAAGAACGTCCTCGTGGAGGGCGTCACGCTCTTCAAGTCGCCCATGTGGATGCTCCACCCGGTCTACTCCGACGACATCGTCGTCCGCGGCGTCCGCTTCGTCTCCGCCGATCCCGAGGGCCAGCCCACGCCGGAAGGTGAAGGCGGCAACGGCGACGGCGTTGACATCGACTCCTGCCGCAACGTCCGCATCAGCGACTGCTTCTTCACCACCAGCGACGACTGCATCGTCATCAAGTCCGGCCGCGATAACGACGGCCTGCGCACCAACCGCCCGACCGAGTACATCACCATCACCAATTGCGTGATGTACAAGGGCCACGGTGCGGTCGTCATCGGCAGCGAGACCTCCGGCGGCATCCGCAACATCACCGCCAGCAACATCGTGTCGGTGGGCACCGACGTCGGCGTCCGTATCAAGAGCATGCGCGGGCGCGGCGGCGTCATGGAGAACTTCCGCTTCGACAACTGGGTCATCGAGGATGCGCAAAAGACGGCCCTCGAGATCACCATGCGCTACGGCAAGTCGGCCGAGGCGCCCGTCAGCGAGAAGACCCCGCTCTTCCGCAATTTCAGCTACAGCAACATGACGATCGTGAACGCGAAGAAGGTCGCGACCATCGAGGGGCTCACCGAGCGCTCCGTCCAGGAACTCCGGTTCAGCGACATCAACGCCACCGGCACCGCCGGCTTCATCGGCGACCACGTCGACGGCATCAAGCTCCAGAACGTGGCCGTCACCGCCGCCAAGGGCAGCGCCATCGCGTTCGACTCCGCCCAGGGAGTCATGCTCGACGACGTCACCCCGCTCGCGAAGGACGGCAAGTCGCCCTCCGTCGCGTTGAGCAACACGAGCGACGTTTTCGTCCGCGGCAGCCGCGCCCCGCAGGGCACGGGCACTTTCCTTCAGGTTGCGGGTCAGTCGTCCGCCCAAATCATGCTCACGGCCAACGACCTCGGCGCCGCGACCACGGACGTGGCCCTCGTCGAGGGCGCGACCGCCGCCGCCGTCACCAAAAAGTAACTCTTTCCCACCGGCCGCCCCGGTCTGCCCGAGGCGGCCGCACTGTTCCTTCCCACCTACCCTGAGACGGCCCACGCGCCTCGCGCGCGGGGCCGCTGGCTGCTGCGCGGCGCCCGCTCCCCGGCGTGCGCAGGCGAACCGTTTGTATCGACAGCCTGCGTGTCGCTCCCACGCCGCGATCATCCCGATCCCGGCCGCGCCATGCGGGCCGCCGCTGCACTACCCCCATGCAAACCCACACCATGCTGCGCCGCGCGTGCTTCCTGCTCGCGGCCTTCGTCACGCTCTGCGGCGTGGCGTCAGGACAGACCTCCACGGGCTCCATCCAGGGCCGCGTGCTCGATGCCGCCACCAACCGGTACCTCAACAACGCCCGCGTCACCGTCAGCGGCACCAACGTCTCGGCGTTCACCAACGAATATGGCGAGTACCGGATCCACAACCTCCCGCCGGGCGAGGTGAGCCTCGATGTCTTCTACTCCGGCTTGCCGCCGCAAAACGTAAAGGTCCAGGTGCCGGCCGGCCAGGTCATCACCCAGGACGTCTCCCTCGGCCGCGCCGCCGACCAGCCCATCGTGCTGGAGGCCATGACCGTGAAATCCGGCCGCGAGACCAACCTCGCCGCCATCGCCGTCAACGAGCAGCGCTTCGCGCCGAACATCAAGACCGTGATCGAGAGCGACGCCTTCGGCGATGTGGCCGAGGGCAACGTCGGCGAGTTCCTGAAGTTCCTTCCCGGCGTCACGGTCGACTACGTCGCGGCCGACGTGCGCACCGTCTCCGTCCGCGGCTTCGGCGCCCAATTTTCCTCCGTGTACGTCGACGGCTTCCGCATGGCCAGCGCGGCGTCCGGCAGCGCCATCCGCGCGTTCGAGTTTGAGCAGGTCTCGATCAACAACGCCGCCCGCATCGAGGTGGCGAAGGTGCCCACCCCGGCGATGCCCGCCGACGCCTTGGGCGGCTCCGTGAACATGATCAGCAAAAACGCGTTCGAGCGCGAAGGCGCGCAGTTCAACTACCGCGCCTACGTGAACTTCAACAGCGAGGATCCCAAGCCGTTCGACAAGTCCCCCGGCCCCAGCAAGAAGCCGACCTACAAGGTTCTCCCCGGCGCCGACTTCGACCTGACGCTCCCGCTCTCCAAGAACGTCGGCCTCGTCGTCACCGGCCTCACCTCGAACCAGTTCAACGAGCAGCACCGTTCCCAGCCGCAGTGGAACTACGCGCAGGGCGGCGGCACGTACACGCCGACCGGCGGCGGCGCCGTCACGCTGCCCACCGCCACCGCGACGAACCCGTACCTGCAGCAGTACCAGATGCAGGACGGCCCCAAGAACTCGTTCCGCGATTCCTTCAGCGCCAAGGTCGACTGGCGCATCTCTCCCGAGTCCACTTTCTGGGCGGGCTACCAGTTCAACTGGTATCACTCCTTCTTCGGCAACCGTAACCTCACTTGGGAGGCCGGCACCAACGGCGCCCCGACCACCGCCGCCGGCACGCCCCTCGCCTGGGGCCCCGGCTTCACCGAGAGCGCCAGCGGCCGCGGCTCCGTCCGGCATGGCACCTCCTTCCGCGACAAGTACGGCCAGGCCAACGCGCTCCTCGCCAAGTATCGCTACAACGGCCGCACCTGGGAGTTTGACGCCGGCGCCGGCTACTCGACCTCGAAGAGCTGGTACCGTGACACCGGCGACGACCATTTCTCCGAAGTGCGCACCACGCTGCAGGGCGTGTCCCGGGTCCTCTTCTCCGACTACCGCGAGGACCGCCCCAACACGATCCGGGCCGTCACCGCCGCCGGCGCCGACATCGACCCGTACAACCTGGCGAACTACCGGCTGAATACCGTGCGCTCCAACCCGCTCGACGCCCGCGACGAGTTCACCAATGCCCACGCCAACGTCGCGCGCGAGCTGAACTTCCTCCCCTTCACCGCGAAACTCCGCGGCGGCATCGACGTGCGCCGCCAGGACCGCGATATCCAGCGGTACGACACGACGTGGAACTTCGTCGGGCCCGACGGCGTCGCCAACTCGGCCGATGACAATGCCGCCACGTTCCTCGATGAGAGCTACGGCCCGTATTCGGGCTGGGGCTTCGACAACGTGCAATGGCCCTCCCCCCACGCGCTGTACGACGCGTTCAAGAACACGTCGGCGTGGTTCGTCCAGACCGCCGACCAGGCGCGCAACGCCGAGCGCTTCCGCATCCAGAACTCGCAGCGGCTGCGCGAGACCATCTCGGCCGCCTACCTCCAAGCCGAGGCCAAGCTGCTGAACAACCGGCTGACGCTCGTCGGCGGCGTGCGCTTCGAGAAGACCGAGGACCGCGGCAACGGTCCGCTCACGCCCACGCCCGGTCTTACCCTCGCCGACGTCCGGGCCAACTGGCGCGAACGCGGCCTGCACGTCGACGAGTCGTACGACGGCTACTACCCGAGCCTCCACGCCACGTACGAGATCACGCCGGACCTTCTCGTCCGCGCCGCGTATGCCGCCACCCTCGGCCGCCCCGACTTCGGCAACATCCTGCCGCTCGTCCGCGCCAACCTCACCTCGACCCAGGCCAACGACGGCGTCGGCGACCTCGATCCCGGCCTCATCCGCTACAACAACACCGAGCTGAAGCCGTACGAGGCCGACAACTACGACGTCTCCCTCGAGTACTACTTCCGCAACGGCGGCCTCGCCAGCGTGGGCCTGTTCCGCAAGGACATCGATGGCTTCTTCGAAACCCGGCAGCGCGCGGCCACGCTGGCCGATTTCACCGCGCTCGGGCTCGACCCGTCGCTCATGGAGCCCGGCGTCAACTACGTCGTCGCGTCGACCTTCAACTCGGCCAGCATGGCGCGCATTACCGGCGTGGAATTGAACTTCCGCCTGCCGCTGACGTTCATCCCGCGGTTCGGCGAGTACCTGACCTTCTTCGCCAACGCGACGAAGCTCGACCTCGACGGCTCCGCCCAGGCCGACTTCCGCGGGTTCATCGAGGAGTCCGCCAACGCCGGCATCACCTACAGCCGGAATCCGCTCACGCTCCGGATCAACGCGAACTTCCGCGGCCGGCAGATCAACTCCCCGCAGGGCGGCGGCGTGTATGGGACCGGCGCCGGCTTCAACGAGTACTACGCCGCCCGGGTGAACTTCGACGTCAACGTCGAGTACCGGCTCAGCCGCAAGCTCGCCCTCTTCGGCAACGTGCGGAATATCTTCAACGAGCCGCAGGACCTCGAACGCTATAACAGCGTCTCACCCGGCTACGCCCGGCTCTACCGTCGCGAGAAGTTCGGCGCCCAGATCACCCTCGGCGTGAAAGGCACCTTCTAGACGAGCCAAGGCTGAAAGCTGAAGGCGGAAGGCTGAAGTCAGAGGGAAACCTTTGGCGGTGTCAGTCTTCCGTCTTCATTGCGTCGGCCCCCGGCCAGATCGGCCTCGGCCGGCCCCCAGATTCAGGTTTCAGCTTTCAGCTTTCTGCCTTCCGTGTTTGATCACAGCTCCCCATGAAACTTCGTCACCTCGCCCTCCTGCCTCTCCTGCCGCTCGCGGCACTGGCCGCGGACAAGTTCACCGTCACGGTGACCCACTCTCTCGATATTGCCCGTCCCTCGGAAATGATCGCCGTGCCGTGGACCGAGGTGAACAAGGCGATGCCTGGCGCGCTCCTCCAGAAGATCACGGTGCGCGACGCCTCCGGCCGCGCCCTGCCCTACCAGGTCACCAACGTGGCGCCGCTCGCCAAGGATCCCAAGGGCGAGGGCCTCGCCTACGGCGAACTCCTTTTCCAGCACGACTTCGCCGCGGGCGAAAAATCCGCCACCTTCACCGTCGAGCGCAGCAACGACGTGACCCAACCATTTCCGGTCAAGGCCTTCGCCCGGTATGTGCCGGAACGACTCGATGACTTTGCGTGGGAAAACGACCGCCTCGGCCACCGCACCTACGGTCCTGCGCTCGCCGCCCCCGACCCAACCAAGAAGAAGGAGGTCCTCGTCACCAGCGGCCTCGACATCTGGTGCAAGCGCGTCGAGTACCCGATCGTCGACCGTTGGTATAACAAGGGCCACGACCATTACCACAAGGACGAGGGCGAAGGCATGGACATGTACCAGGTCGGCACCACCCGCGGTTGCGGCGGCACCGGCGTCTGGGACGGCTCCAAGCTGTTTGTCGGCCAGAACTACACCTCCTGGAAAGTCATCGCCAACGGCCCGATCCGGGCGGTGTTCGAGCTGACCTACGCCCCCTGGGACGCCAACGGCGTCAAGGTTTCCGAGGTCAAGCGCTTCATCGTGGATGCCGGCCACAACCTCGATGTCATCGAGAGCACGTTCACGTTCGAGGGCGCTCCCGAGCTCACCGTCGCCGTCGGCCTCAACAAGAACAGCGGCGACAAGGGCCAGGCTGGCCAGTCCGAGATCACCACGAAGCAGCCCGAGGGCTGGCTCGCCCAGTGGGAACTGCAAAAGAGCAACGGCGAACTCGGCACGGCCATCATCATTCCCGGCGCCGAGATGCAGGGCTTCGCCGACGACAACGTGAACCGGCTCGTGCTCGCCAAGGCCAAGTCCGGCCAGCCCGTGCGCTACCTCGTGGGCGCCGGCTGGACGCGCGCCGGCCACTTCACCTCGCGCGCCGCCTGGGAAGCCTACGTCGCCGCCGAGGCCGCCCGCGCCCGCTCGCCAATCAAGGTGACCGTCGCGGCGCAGTAACGCCGATCACTCGTCCCCCAACGCTCGCGCGCCTTCGCCGGCCGCGAGCTTTTTGCTGCCCGTTTTCGTCGCCGGGCACTGCGCGTCGGACGGTCCGGCGTAGTCCGGACCTGCGTGCGTCCGCGGGCGACCGTTAGCTTCTCCCGGTCGCGCTTGCGGCACGGTCCTGACCGTTCGCTCCGGGTTCGTTCCGGAAGTTTAGCCGTGCGCCTCCATTCAATCCGTATTAGCCATCTGCCCTCCATGAAGCTCCATTACTTCCCTTCGCCCGAAGCGACGAACACCCTCTCCACCGACGAACTTCGCGAGCGGTTCATGATTAATGGGCTCATGCAGCCCGGCGCCGTCACCGCCCACTACACCGATCTCGATCGCATGATTGTCGGCGCCGCGGTTCCGACCACGTCCGCGCTGCCCCTGCCCAACGCCAAGGAAACCGGCACGAGCTACTTCCTGGAGCGCCGCGAAATCGGCATCCTCAACATCGGCGCCCCCGGCACCGTGCGCGTCGGCAACACCGCCTACGAACTCGCCAACCTCGACTGCCTGTACATCGGCCTCGGCGAGAAGAACGTCACCTTCGAGACGAAGGCTGGCGGCCAGGCGCAGTTTGCCTTCTTCAGCACCCCCGCCCACGCCAAGCACCCGACCGCCCTCTCGCGCCGCGCGGACATCCGCACCGACCCGATCGGCGACCCGGCCAAGGCCAACCGCCGTCGCATCAACCGCCTCATCCATCCGGACGGCATCAAGAGCTGCCAGCTCGTCATGGGCTTCACCGAGTTCGAGCCCGGCAGCGTCTGGAACACGATGCCCGCCCACACCCACAGCCGCCGCACCGAGATCTACCTGTATTTCGACATGGGCGACAACGTGGTCTTCCACTTCATGGGCGAGCCCACCAAGACCCGCCACCTCGTCATCCGCGACCGTGAGGTCATCCTCTCGCCCGCGTGGTCCATCCACTGCGGCGCCGGCACCGGCGCCTACCGCTTCATCTGGGCCATGGGCGGCGACAACCAGGTGTTCTCCGACATGGACGCCGTGCCCATGACTGAACTGAAGTAACCCCCGATTTTCCTCCCAACATGAGTTCAATCCTCGACAGCTTTAAACTGAACGGAAAGACCGCCCTCGTGACCGGCGCCGCCCGCGGCCTCGGCCAGGGGATGGCCCTCGCGCTGGCCGAAGCCGGCGCCGACATCGTCGCCGTCGACATCCTCCCGGCCGACGACACCCGCAAACAGGTCGAGGCCATGGGCCGCAAGTGCGCCACCCTCGCCGCCAACCTCAGCGACCGCAGCGCCATCGGCACCGTCGTCGAGGAGGCCAAGAAGTTCTCCAGTCACCTCGATATCCTCGTGAACTGCGCCGGCATCATCCGCCGCGAGGACTTCGACAAGTTCAGCGAGAAGGACTGGGACGACGTGATGGGGATCAACATCAACGCCGTGTTCTTCCTCAGCCAGAAGTTCGTGCAGGCCGCCCTCGCCCGCCAGGGCAAGGCGAAGATCATCAACATCGCCTCGATGCTCTCCTTCCAGGGTGGCATCCGCGTGCCGTCCTACACCGCCTCCAAGAGCGCGGTCCAGGGCCTCACGCGCCTGATCGCGAACGAGATGGCCAGCAAGGGCATCAACTGCAACGCGATCGCCCCCGGCTACATGGCGACCGACAACACCGCGCCCCTGCGCGCCGATGCCAATCGCTCCGCGTCGATCCTCGATCGTATCCCGGCCGGCCGCTGGGGCACCCCGGACGACCTCAAGGGCGCCGTGGTCTTCCTCGCGTCCCCCGCCTCGGACTACATCAACGGCTACACCATCGCCGTCGACGGTGGCTGGCTCGCGCGCTAAGCGCCCCGCCCCGCTTCGCAACTTCAGGCCGGTCCTCGCGACCGGCCTTTTTTGTGCCCGGCGCTGACGGGACGGAGATGGAGGCGACGACGGATTGGGAGAACGAGAAAGAGAACGAGTCTTCCGCGCCCATCCCCTTGCCCCGCTGGCGCCCAAAAACAAAACGGCGCCAGATTCGCATCCGGCGCCGTCAGTCATCCGATCGGCCGTCGTCAGTGCGGCCGCGAGCGGTCGCGGGTCACACGCGCCAGCTCTGCAGGATGCGGATGTAGTTCGCGCGTTCGAAGGCGGAGGGATCCGGGCAGCGGCGATGGTTCATTGCGCCGCAGAGCTGCTCGACACTCTCGTACCCGTGCTCGGTCAGCCAGTGCTCCATGCCGTTGAGCAGGGTCGTGATGAAACGCGGGCCGTGCTTCAGCAGCGCCGACACGATCTGCACCGTGTGCGCGCCGGCGAGCACCGCCTTCACCGCGTCTTCCGGCGAGTGCACGCCGCCGCTCGCGGAGAGCGAGCCCTTGACGTGCGGCGAAACGATCGCGAGCCAGCGCAGACGGAGCAGCAGCTCCGAGTTGTCCGACAGCTTGAGCTGCGGCAGCACCTCGAGGTCCTCAAGGTTGAAGTCCGGCTGGTAGAAGCGATTGAAGAGCACCACGCCGGACGCCCCCGCGCCTTCAAGCTCGAGCACGAAGTTGGCCAGCGAGGTGTGGAACGAGGAGATCTTCACGGCCACGGGGATCTTCACCGTCGAGGTGACGCTCCGCACCGTCTCGACCATCCCGGCCTCGATCTGCGCGGCCTTCTGCGTCGGATCCGTGACCAGCTGGTAGAGGTTCAACTCCAGGGCGTCGGCGCCGGCATCGGCGATCCGCTTCGCGTACTCGGTCCAGCCGCCGGGGCGGCTGCCGTTCAGCGAACCGATCACCGGGATGCTCAGCGTCTTCTTCAGGTGCTCGAGCTGCTTCAGGTAGTGATCAGGTGTCAGCTGATACTCGGAAAACGCGGGAAAATACGAACTCGCTTCCGCACTGCTGTCGGCGGAGGACTCCAGATGATGGACCAGCGCCCGCTGCTCGGCGATGATCTGCTCTTCGAACAGCGACCGCATCACAATGGCGGCCGCGCCCGCGTCCTGCAGCTGGCGGGCGACGTAGGCGGTGTCGCAATAAGGCGAGGCGCCGATGACCAGCGGGTTTTGGAGCGTCAGTCCGAGATATTTGGTGGTGAGGTTCATGGGGAGGTGGAGTGTGCCCGGGCCCCGAAGGGCCCGGTCCCAGGAGCTCGTCCGGGCGGCTGGATTACGCTCGGCCGAGGCAGGGAAAAAGGAAAGCGCGAACGCGAGTGGGAAGGCGGCCCGCAGGCCGCCGCGGCCGGGAGCCTAACGAATACACCCCGCGCGCTGGATCGCTTCCGAGGAAGCGATGGAACCCAGGCGGCGGGGTGTACGAGCTGGCTTCACCGGCCGGCTATGCTGGCTTAGTTGCTGGCGAGCCGGTTGGTCGGAGCGGGCTTGGGCGCGGCAGCCGGAATGGCCGCGGTGCCCGGGGCGATCGACGGCGGCAGCACCGGAGCGGGCTGGCCGTTGCCGGCGGGCTTGCCGGCCGAAGCCAGGTGCTGGTACAGCGCGAAGTGCTGCTTGACCTGGGCCTGGGCCTGGTTGGCAAGCTCCTCGGCGCGGGCCGGCGCGATGTTGCGCAGGATGCCGAACCGGGTCTCGTTCGCCATGAACTTGGCGAGCTCAACCTTCGGCGCCGCCGAGTCGAGCCGCAGCGGGTTCTCACCCTTCGCCGCCAGACGCGGGTCGTAGCGGAACAGCGGCCAGTAACCGGAATCAACCGCGAGCTTCTGCTGCTCGAGGCCGCGTTCCAGCTGGTAGCCGTGCGCGATACAGTGCGAGTACGCGATGATCAGGGCCGGACCGTCGTAGGACTCCGCCTCGCGGAAGGCATTCACCGTCTGCGCGTCCTTCGCGCCGAAGGCGATGCGGGCGACATAGACGTGGCCGTACTGCATGGCGATCAGCGCGAGATCCTTCTTCGCGATCGACTTGCCGCCGGCGGCGAACTTCGCGACCGCGCCCATCGGCGTCGACTTCGAAGACTGGCCACCGGTGTTGGAGTAAACCTCCGTGTCCATGACGAGGACCTTGACGTTGGCGCCGGAGGCGAGGACGTGGTCCAGGCCGCCGTAGCCGATGTCGTACGCCCAGCCGTCGCCACCGAGGATCCACACCGTCTTGCGCACCAGGTCGTCGGCCACCACCAGCAGCCGGGCCGCCTCATAGCCGGTCGCGCCGCGGAGCGCTTCCTTCACCGCCACCACGCGCGTGCGCTGGGCGGCGATGCCGGCCTCCGTCGACTGGTCGGCATGGAGGATCTGGTTGACCAGGTCCGGACCCACGCGGGCCGCCAGCTTCTGCAGCAGTTCGCGGGCGGTCTTGGCGCGCTGTTCGACGCCGAGGAGCAGACCGAGACCAAACTCGGCGTTGTCCTCGAAGAGCGAGTTGCACCAGGTCGGGCCGCGGCCGTTGCTGTCCTGGCAATAAGGCGTCGTCGGCAGGTTGCCGCCGTAGATGGACGAGCAGCCCGTCGCATTGCCGATGGTGATGCGGTCACCGAAGAGCTGCGTGAGCAGCTTGATGTAGGGCGTCTCACCGCAGCCGGCGCAGGCGCCGGAGAATTCGAACAGCGGCGTCAGGAACTGCGTGCCCTTGACCGTCGCGATATCGAGCTTCGTGCGGTCCGGATCGGGCAGCTTGGTAAAGAAGTCCCAGTTCGCGCGCTCGGTCTCGAGCAGCGGGGGCTGGGCCACCATGTCGATGGCCTTGTGCTTCGGGTTCGTCTTGTCCTTGGCCGGGCAGACCTGGACGCAGATCGAGCAGCCGGTGCAATCCTCGGGCGCGACCTGCAGCGTGTACTGCATGCCAGGCATGTCGGACGACTTGAACTTCGTCGCCGCGAAGGTCGCCGGCGCGCCGGCCGCCGCCTCGGGCGTGTAGATCTTGGCGCGAATGGCCGCGTGCGGGCAGACCATCACGCACTTGTTGCACTGGATGCAGATCGAGGAGTCCCACTTCGGGATCTCGAGCGCGATGTTGCGCTTCTCGAACCGGGCCGTGCCCGTGGGCCAGATACCGTCGAGCGGGATCGCGCTCACCGGCATGAGGTCGCCCTCGTTGGCCAGCAGGCGCGCGGTGATCTCCTGCACAAACTTCGGCGCGTTGGAGTAGGACGGCGGCACGCTTGCGACGGCATCGACGTCGACCGTGGCGGGGATCTTCACCTCGGCCAGGCCGGCGAGCGACGCATCGACCGCGGCGTAGTTCATCTTCACGATCTGCTCGCCCTTCTTGCCGTAGGTCTTGGCGATCGACTTCTTGATCTGCGTGATCGCCTCGTCCTTCGGGAGGACCCCGGACAGGGCGAAGAAGCAGGTCTGCAGCACGGTGTTGGTGCGGCGGCCCATGCCGGTGTCATGCGCGACCTTGGTCGCGTCGATGACGAACAGCCGGAGCTTCTTCGTGATGATCGTATTCTGCCAGTCGCGCGGGAGCTGCTTCCAGGTCTCTTCGGGCGAGTGCGGCGAATTCAGCAGCACGGTCGCGCCCTGCGCGGCGAACCCGAGCACGTCAGCGCGGCCGACGAAGCTGAACTGGCTGCACGCGACGAAGTCGCCGCGATGAATGAGGTACGGCGCCTTGATCGGCCGCGGGCCGAAGCGCAGGTGCGAGACCGTCATCGAGCCGGACTTCTTCGAGTCGTACACGAAGTAGCCCTGCGCAAAGTTGTCGGTCTGCTCGCCGATGATCTTGATCGAATTCTTGTTCGCGCCGACGGTGCCGTCCGCGCCCAGGCCGACGAACACGCAGCGGCGCACGTCGGAGGCCTCGAGATCGAAGTCCGCGTCAAACGGCAGCGAGGTGCCGGACACGTCATCGGTGATGCCGATGGTGAAGTGGTTGAGCGGTTCCCACTGGTTCAGGTGCTGGAAGACCGCGCGGACCATGCCCGGGGTGAATTCCTTCGAGCCCAGGCCGTAGCGGCCACCCACGACGCGCGGCGAAACCGCGAGCGGGTTGCGGCCTTCGGCCAGCGCGCCGACGACATTGAGGTACAGCGGCTCGCCCATGCAGCCGGGCTCCTTCGTGCGGTCGAGCACCGCGATCGCCTTCGTCGTCTTCGGCAGCGCCGCGAGGAAGGACTTCACGTGGAACGGGAGGAACAGGCGCACGCTAAGGACGCCCACCTTCTCACCCTTCGCGGTCAGCCAGTCGACCGTCTCGCTGATCGTGTCGATGCTGCTGCCCATCGCGATCACGACGCGCTCGGCTTCGGGGTGACCGTGATAGTCGAACAAGTGGTAGGACCGGCCGGTGGCCGCCTTGAACTTGTCCATGATGTCCTGCACGATCCCGGGCAGCTTCTCGTAGAACGGATTCACCGCCTCGCGACCCTGGAAATACACGTCGGGATTCTGCGCCGTGCCGCGGAGGGTCGGCTTGTCCGGCGTCATCGCCCGGGCCTGGAAGGCCGTGATGTCGTCCTGATCGATGACCGCACGCAGCTGGTCATCCGACAGGCGGGCGATCTTCTGCACTTCGTGCGAGGTGCGGAAACCGTCGAAGAAGTGGATGAACGGCACGCGCGAACGCAGGCTCGCCGCGTGGGCGACCAGCGCGAGGTCGTGCGCCTCCTGCGGCGAGTTGCTGCAGAGCAGCGCGCAACCCGTGGCGCGGCAGGCCATCACATCCTGGTGATCGCCGAAGATCGACAGACCCTGCGCGGCCAGCGCGCGGGCGCTGACGTGGCAGGTGAACGGCAGTAGCTCGCCCGCGATCTTGTACAGATTCGGGATCATGAGCAGCAGGCCCTGGGACGCCGTGAAGGTCGTCGTCAGCGCGCCGGTCTGCAGACCGCCATGCACCGCGCCGGCGACACCGGCCTCGGACTGCATTTCGACGATCCGGGGCACTTCGCCCCAAAGATTCTTCTTACCCTGGGCGGCCCACTCGTCGCAGGTCTCCGCCATCGGCGACGACGGCGTAATCGGGTAGATGGCGATCAGCTCGTTGAGCCGGAAGGCCACGGATGCCACGGCATCGTTGGCATCGCAGGTAAAATAGTCGTTGGACGACGGGCGATTAGGCATGTGCGTGAAAGAGCAGACGTTTTCCGCGATAAAGCGGAACCAGTGTGCCACCCGGGGGGGCATGGGACTACGCAGCCGTTGCCATTCGCGGTGCATGAATTGCGCGCTGACCGCCAGCCGTGTCTGGACAGTCAAGTTCAGAGGGAAAACCGCGTCACGCGCCGCTCTGTCACGCGAATCATTCGGGCCGTCCGCCGGCCAAAAACCGCACAGCCGCGCACACGTGTCCGCACGGCCCGCCGCACGCCTTCACACCCCGGAGCAAGCCGCTTGCTGCCGCATTCGCCCCCGCGAGGTCCGCCGACCAACGTTTCCGTCGGCTGCGTCCCCACCCGTCCCGCTCAGGTCCGCAGGTCCAGTTCCACAAACGGCTGCCGCGTGCCGCGTCGTTCCGGCCCGCCGTCATGCACGATCTGGCCGTAGTCCAACTTGATGATGCGGTCCGCCAGGTGGAAGTACTTGTCGTCGTGGGTGATGGCCAGGACGGTCTTCCTCCGCACCCGGAGTTCGGGCAGGAGCTGCGTGTAAAAGAGCTCCTTGAATAGCGGGTCCTGGTCCGAGGCCCATTCGTCGAACAGATAGAATGGCCGGTCTTCCAGGTAGGCGTTGAGCAACGCGAGCCGCTTGCGCTGCCCTTGCGAAAGCTGGGTCGTGGAAAGCACGCCGTCCACGACCTTCACCTTGTGGTCCAGGTGCAGCTGGCTCAGGTACTCGCGGGCCTGCGTATCGAGGTCCCGGCCGGCGTGGCCCAGCAGGTTGTCGAACAGGTAGAAGTCCGCGAACACCGCCGAGAAGTACTGCCGGTAGTCATCGCGGTTTTGCTCCGTCACCATCCGGCCATTGACCCGGATCGTCCCCTCCTCCGGCGGGTACAACCCGGTGATCACCTTTGCCAGCGTCGACTTGCCGCTGCCGTTGCCGCCCACGAGGTAAACGATCTCGCCCGGCCGGAACTCGAGGTTGATCGGCCCGAGGGAGAAATGGTCGTCCTCCCGTTCGCGGTGGTAGGAATGCGTCACATCCACCAGCTCCAGGCGCTCGAACTTCGGCGCGGCCGGCGGCAGCGAGATCGGGCAGTTGTCCCCCGTCCGCTGCGTCAGCACGACGCCCAGCTGCTCGATCTTCCGCAGCGAGGCGCTCGCACGGCCAAACAGCGAGAGGCTGCCGAGCACGCCCGAGAGCGGTCCCATCAGGTACAGCGTCGCCACGATGTAGCCGGTGAGCGCCTGCGGGCTCACGTCGCGCAGCTTCGGCAGCAGGAACAGGATCAGGCCGACCAGCGTGAAGAACAGGAGATGGCTCCAGTTGTGCGCGAAGATGAACCGCATCTCCGCCGCGACCGCATGCCGCTTGTAGGTCTCCGTGCAGCCGTGGATGCTCTTCGCCAGGAACACGCCCCGCCGCTCGCGGTGCAGCTTCAGCTCCTTGATGCCTTCGGTGAGCGCGCGGAAATGGCGGAACAGCCGGTCCTGCTCATCGCGCGCCTGATACAGGTGCCCGAAGCCGCTGCGAATCAGGAACCGGTACGCGATCGCCCCGAAGACAATGAACACCGCCATCGCCGCCAGAACGCTCAGGGACAGATACCCGAGGTAGATCGCCCCTCCGACCAGGATGGCCACGTTCACCGCGAAGGTCGGGATTGCCAGCATCGCCTCCGTCAGCGTCAGCACGTCCTCCGTCAGCGCCACCATCAACCGCGGCGCGCCAATGTCCTCCAGTTGCCGCAGCGGCACCGACAGGATCTTGCCCACCAGGTCCCGGCGCAGCTCGGCGCTGTTGCGCTGCGAGAAGTGCGCGAGGGTCACCTGCGCCACGAAGTTCGTCACCAGCCGGCCCACGGCCAGCGCGACAAAGCAGATGACCATGAGCCGCGTCGGCGCCCCGGCCTGGGTCAGCGCGGTGTTCACCACCGCGATGAGTCCCGCGTTGGCCGCGCCGCTGAGCAATGCCGCCCCGAAGGTGCTGAGCATCATGACGCGGGAGCCGCGAATGAAGAAGCGTATCAGATTCATAGAAGTCCTGGTCCGACGTGTGCCATTTCTGCCAAAGCCATCCGCCGGGCCCGGCCCGGTTCCTGCCGTTCGCCCCAGCGGCAAACGCGCAGCCACCGCGGGCCCGCCCCGACCGCGACCGCGGCCGCGTACGTCGGGTCCAGCGCCAGCGAGAACACCCGCCACGCCCCGGCCGCCGCCGGCGCGCCGCGCCCGGCCCCCGCGAGGCCGACTCCGCTCGCCTTCAGCACGGCCTCCTGCCGCGCCCAGGCCTGGAAAAACTCGAGCCGGCGCTCCGCCGCCGGCGCCGCCTGCACGCGCGCCGTCTCCTGTGGCCCGAAGCAGGTCGAGGCGATCGACTCCCAGTCGGGCAGCTCCCGGATCCGCTCCAGGTCCACCCCGACTTCGCTGTCACCAGAAAACGCGTACAGCGCCTGCCCTTCCGAGTGCGCCAGGTTGAAATGCAGGTGCGCCGCGGGCGCCGCCAGCGCCGGCTTGCCGTTCGTGCCATACCGGAACGCCACCGTCTCCGCGGCCGCGCCGAGATAGCGGCCCAGCAGCACGCGCAGCACCCCCCGCGCGACCACGAAGCGCCGCCGGTCCCGCGCAAAGAAGAAACGCTCGGCCCGCTCCCGTTCGTCCGCCGACAGCCGCTCCGCCAACGCCCGCGCCTGGTCGTCCGGCTCCGCGTCCAGCGCCACCCACCACAGGTCGACCACGCCGGGCTCGAGGCCCGGCCGCGGCGGCTTGCGGGTGACATCCACCGTCGACGCTTCCGCCGCCGGCATCATCGGGGTCCGCTTCACGAGGTCCCCCTTTTCCCGGCCCGCCGCTCGGCGCGGGTCCGCAGCACCGCCGCCACGTTCCGCACAAACGGCTCCGCCAGCACGTTGCCGTGGCCGCCGCGCACGATGTGCACGTCCACGCCGCCCCGCGCCAGCTCCGCCCAGCCATACTCGTGATCGAACGAGCACACCATCGGGTGCCCCCGCGTGCGGATCAGCGTCACGCGCCCCGCGTAGGGCCGCGGGTGATACTTCATCAGCGCGAGGACGTGCGTGCGCCAGAGCGCGCGGCGCTCCTCCGAATACGCGGCCAGGTCGACCAGTTGGTCCACGTCGCCCAGCGCCACCTCCGCGTGCGGCCGCGCCTCCGCGTCCGCCGGCCGCCGGCGCACGACCCGCAGTTTCCACCGGACGAACTCCTTCCGTTCCCGCCAGGTCCAGCGGAAGAGGAAACAGCTCAGCCAGTAGGCGAAGTTGCCGCTGAAGCGGGCCAGCCAGCGCGGCGACAGCCGGTTGAAATCCTTCTGGTAGCCGGTATTCGGCGGCGAGCCATTGATCAGCGCGAGCAACGCCACCGTCTCCCCCTGCTCCTGCAGCTGCCGCGCCATCTCGTAGGCCACGATGCCGCCAAAGCAGTAACCTCCGAGCTGATACGGACCGTGCGGCTGCGCCGCCCTCAGGTCCGCCACGTAACTCGCGGCCATCTCCTCGATCGTCGGCCACTCCGGCAGGCCGTCGAGCCCGCGTGACTTGAACGCCAGCAGCGGTTGGTCCGTCCCCAGGTGCCGCGCCAGGTTGGCGTAGCCCCAGAACATGCCGCCACCCACCCCGTGCACGAGGTGGAGCGGCGGCCGCGTGCCCTGCGCCTGGATCTCGACGATCGAGCTCGCCGGGCGATACGCCGTCGCCGGCGCGCGCAGCACCTGCGCCATCTCCTCCACCGTGGGATGCTGAAAGATCGCCGCCACCGGCAGCCGGTGCCCGAGCGTCTTCTCCACCTGCGCCACGACGCGCACCGCCAGCAGCGAGTGCCCGCCCAGCGCGAAGAACGAGTCGTGCAGCCCGATCGGCCGCACGTCCAGGACACTCTCCCAGATCGCCGCGAGCTCGCGCTCCAGGTCGTCCCGCGGCGCCACGTAACTGGGATGCAGCTCTGAACGCTCCGCCGCCACCGCCGCCAGCGCCGCCGCATCCAGCTTGCCGTTGGCGTTCAGCGGCAGCGCCTCCAGGGTGAAGAACGCCGCGGGCACCAGATAGTCCGGCAACCGCGCCGCCAGATGCGCACGCAGGGTCTCGGTCGCCACCGAGGTCCCCTTTGCCGGCACCACGTAGGCCACGAGGCGCTTCTCGCCTCCGGCCACTTCGCGCACCGTCACCGCACAGGCCTTCACCGCGGGATGCGCGGCCAGCACCGCCTCGACTTCCGCGGGCTCCACGCGGAAACCGCGGATCTTCACCTGGCGATCCACGCGGTCGAGAAACTCGATCGTGCCGTCCGGCAACCAGCGCGCGCGGTCCCCCGTGCGGTACAGGCGTTCGCCCGCCGCGAACGGGTTCGCCACGAACCGCTCCGCCGTCAGCTCCGGTCGGTTCAGGTACCCGCGGGCCAGGCCGTCGCCCCCCGCGTACAGCTCCCCGGGCACGCCCACGGGCACCGGCTGCAGGTGCGCATCCAAGATGTACACCTGCGTGTTGCTGATCGGACGCCCGATCGGCACCGAACGCGTCCCCGCCGCCGTCACCCGGTGACAGCAGGTGAATGTCGTGTTCTCCGTCGGACCGTAACCGTTGATCAGCGTCGTCTCCGGCAACGCCTCGAGCGCCCGCGCCACCGCCGTCGGCGAAAGCACGTCGCCCCCCGCGAGGAGCTGCCTCACGTGCCGCAGCCGCGGCGCCTGGTGCTCCACCATCTGTTGAAACAGGCCGGCCGTCAGCCAGAGCGAGGTGATGCGCTCGCGTTCAATAAACTCGCCCAGCTCCGCCAGCGAGGTCCGCCCCGGCGGGTAGACGATGAGGCGGCCGCCGTTCAGCAGCGGCGCCCAGATCTCGAGCGTCGAGGCGTCGAAGGCGATCGGCGCAAACTGCAGCCAGACTTCGTCCGGCCCCATGCGCGCAAAATCCGCCTGCTTCACCAGCCGCACCACGCCGCGTTGCGCCACGGCCACGCCTTTCGGCCGGCCGGTCGATCCCGAGGTGTAGCTGACGTAGGCCAGCGACTCCGCGGTCACCGCCAGCGGCAAGGGCGACGTGCCTTCGTTCGCGATCGCCGCCCGCTCCGCCGTCAGGTTTAGCACCACCGGTCCCGGTTGGCCCGTCTCGAGCGGCAGTCGTTCGCACACCGCTTCGTTGGCGACCACCAGCACCGGCGCCGCGGTGTCCCGCAGCATGTAGGCCAGCCGTTCCGCCGGGTAGCTGGGATCGAGCGAAACATACGCCCCTCCCGCCTTGAGGATCGCCACCAGCGTCACGATCAGCTCGGCCGAGCGTTCCATCATCACCGCCACGAGCGTCTCCCGGCCCACGCCCGCCCGCCACAACCGCCGCGCCAGCCGGTTGGCCTCCGCGTCGAGTTGCTGGTACGTGAGCGTGCGCGCGCCGCACGTCACCGCCGGCGCATGCGGTGTCTGCGCCACCTGCGCCGCGAACACCTCCGCCAGTGACCGGTCGCGCGGATAGCTCCGCCGCGTGTCGTTCCAGGTCGTCACCACCTGCTCCCGTTCCGCGGGCGTCAGTAGCGCCAGGCGCGAGAGGCGTTGGTCCGGGTCCGCGCCAATGCTCCCGAGCAGCGTCGCGAATGTCCCCAGCAGTTGCCGGATAGTCTCCGGCTCGAAGAGGTCGGCATTGTACTCCATTCCCGCCCGGAGCCGCTCGCCGTCCTCCACCATCGAGAGCGTGAGATCAAACTTCGAGGTCCCGGTCTCCACTTCGAGTGGCTCCACCGTCACATCGCCCAGGCTCCACGCCGGCATCGGCGCGTTCTGCAGGACGAACATCACCTGAAAGAGCGGGTTTCGGCTGGGCGCCCGGTCGGGCCGCAGGTCGTTCACCAGCGTCTCGAAGGGCAGGTCCTGGTGCGCCAGCACCGCCAACGCACGGTCGCGCGTCGCCTTCAGGAAAGACCGGAAGGTCGGATCGCCCGCGAGGTCGCCGCGAAACACCAGCGTGTTCACGAAGAACCCGATCAGCTTTTCCAGCTCCACCTTCCGCCGGCCCGCGACCACCGAGCCGATGACGATGTCGTCCTGGCTCGTCCAGCGGTGCAGGAGCGTCTGAAAAGCCGCGAGCAGCGTCATGAACAGCGTCGCCCCTTCCCGTTGCGCCAACGCCTTCAGCGCCTTTGCCACCGGGCCCGGGATGTCCAGCGTCAGCGCCGCGCCGCGCGCGGCCGCCGCGGTCGCGCGGGGGTGATCGAACGGCAGTTCCAGCACCGGGAGCGGACCGCGCAGTTGCTCGCGCCAGAAGCCGAGCAGCCGCTCGAGCATCGGTCCCTGCAGCGTTTCGCGTTCCCACGCCACGTAGTCCGCAAACTGGATCGGCAGCTCGGGCAGATTGCCGGTCGCGCCCGTGCAGGCCGCGGGGTACAGCGCGGCGAGTTCACGAAACAGGATGCCGAGCGACCAGCCGTCCGAGATAATATGGTGCAGCGTCAGGAGCAGGATCGACGCGCCCGTCGGCACCCGCACCAGCACCGCGCGGACCAGGAGATCCCGCGCGAGGTCGAACGGCCGGCGGGACTCCTCCCGCACACGGCGCAGCGCCTCCGCCTCATCCGCCGCCTCGGCCACCTCCACCGTGAGGATGCGCTGGGGTTGCACCACCTGGACCGGCGTGCCGTCCGCCGCGGTGAAATTCGTCCGCAGCACCTCGTGCCGGCGCACAATCTCGTTCAACGCCGCCGTCAGCGCCGGGACGTCGACGGGCCCGGCGATCCGCAGGGCCTGGCACACGTTGTACACCGGCGAGCCCGGCTCCAACTGGTCCAGGAACCAGAGGCGCCGCTGCGCGTACGACAGCGGGCTGTCCGCGCCCGCCCGGCGCCGCGCGATGCCGGACCGGGGTTCTCCCGCCCGACTCGTCGCCTGCTTTGCCCGCCGGAGACGTTCCTCCAGCATGGCCCGCTGCGCCGGCGTCAGTTCCGGACGCGTCGGCACGATGTCCTCTTTGACCGTCATGATAATTCCTCCACGCGGGCGAGCCGCCCGGGTTCCCCACCGGTGATTTCGCGGATCATCGCGCTCTCGATGACCGCCGCCAGGCCCGCGATCGTCGGCGCCGCGAAGAACTCGCGGAGCGACAACTCCACCTCGAAGGCGTCGCGCACCCGCGCCATCACCTGGGCGGCGAGCAGCGAATGCCCGCCCCGTTCGAAAAAGTTGTCGTGCACGCCCACCTGATCCAACGCGAGCACGCCGCGCCAGATCTCCGCGAGGAGTTCCTCCGTCGTCGTCCGCGGCGCCGCCAGCGTCGCGTCCGCGCGCACGAGTTCCGGCTCGGGTAGCGCGTTCCGGTCCAGCTTGCCGTTGGCCGTCAACGGCCAGCGCGCCAGCACCTGCACGGCCACGGGCACCATGTACTCCGGCAGCACCGTCATCAGGTGCTCCCGCAGGGCCCGCGGCTCCGCCACCTGGCCGGCATCCGCCACCGCATAGGCCAGTAGCCGCGGCTGGCCCGCCGCGTCCTGCCGCGCCACCACGACGCATTCAGCCACGGCCGGATGCTGCGCCAGCACGGCTTCGATCTCGCCGAGCTCCACGCGAAAGCCGCGCACCTTCAGCTGGTGGTCCGCCCGGCCGACCGATTCGATCGTGCCGTCAGTCCGCCACCGGGCCAGGTCGCCCGAGCGATACATCGTCGCCCCGGCTACGAAGGGATCAGCCACGAACCGCGCCGCGGTAAGCTCGGGCCGGTTCAGGTAGCCGAGCGCGACCTTGTCGCCCGCGACGTAAATCTCTCCGACCACGCCCACCGGCACCGGCTGCCCGCGGCCATCGAGAATGTAGATCTGCTCATTCGGGAACGGCCGGCCCAGCGACGGCTGTGTGCCGCGCGTCCGGAGCCCGCCGGTCGAATACACCGTCGTTTCGGTCGGCCCGTAGAGCTCAAATACCCGCTCGATATGCGGCAGCTCGTGCAACGCCTCCACCAGCCACTGGGGAAACGCCTCGCCGGCGAGCGCCACCGTCGTGACCGTCGGCGGCACCGCCTTCAGCCGCACGACCTCAGCCAGCGCCGAGGGTACGCCGCTGAGGAACCGCACGGGCTCCGCCGGCGCGCCCTCCGCCAGCCGCAGGAGATTCTCCACCATGACCAGCTTTCCGCCGAGGCAGAGCGGGCAGAAAATTTCGAAGATCGAGATGTCGAACGCAGCCGAGGTCGCGAACAGGACGCCGTCGAGTTCCTCCGGTTGGTACCAAGCCCGCGCCCACGCCACCAGCGCCACCACCGCCCGCTGCGGCACCACCACGCCTTTCGGCCGACCTGTCGAGCCTGAGGTGTAGATCACATACGCGGGGCTGCCCGGGGTGGGCCGGCCCAGCGGCGCCGGCACCGCGGCACCGACCGCGACATCCGTCGGCCCCGCCCCGTCCACCAGCACGTAATCGAAGCGTCCCGCCGGCAGCCGCTCCACGAGGCTCGACTGCGTCACCAGGACAGACATCCCCGCATCCGCCACCATGAACTCCAGCCGGTCCGCCGGGTAAGTCGGATCCAGCGGCACGTACGCACCGCCCGCCTTGAGGATGCCCAGGATTGCCACCAGCAGTTCGCTCCGGCGCTCGAGACAGAGTCCCACGAGTTTTCCAGGGCCGACCCCCAGGCGGCGGAGTCGCTCCGCCAGCATCGTGGCGCGCGCATCAAGTTCCCGATACGTGAGTCGCTCCTTGCCGGCCACGAGCGCCACTGCATCGGGCGTCCGGCGCACCTGCGCCGCGAAGAGGTCGGCGATCACCGCCTCGTGGTCGTAGGGCAGTTCCGGGCCCTTGCCCCACTGCAGCAGCTCGTCGCGCTCCGTCGGCGCGAGCAGGGGCAGCGCCTCGACCGGGCTCTCGGACGCCGCCACGACGCCGCGCAACAGCGTCTCATAGTGGCCGAGCCACCGCGCCACCGTCGCCTCGTCGAAGAGCTCGCAGCTGTAGTACGCGCCCAGCGTGATCACGCCCCCTTGAAGCGCAAAGTTCAGGTTCAGGTCGAAATGCGAGAAGCGCTTCGCGTTGCCACCCGCCTCCGCCTGCAGGGGCCCAAACGGCACCGTCTCGTGCAACCGCGTCGAGTTGAACACCACGTTGGCCAGCGGCACCCGGCCGGGGTCGCGCGGCAGGTTCAACCGCTGCAGCAGCCGGCCAAAGGGATACCGCCAGTGCTCGAGCGACTCGCCCAGCCGGTTCTTCACCTCCCCGAGCAACGCCGCAAAGCCCTGCCCCGCCGCCACGCGATTCCGCACCGGCAGCAGGTTCACGAAGTGGCCGACCGCGTCCTCCGCTCCATCGATGACCTGGGTCGCCGCGGGAATGCCCACGACCACGTCCGCCTGCCCGCTCAGCCGGTTCAGCAGCACGTTGAACGCCGCAAACAACACCGTGAACAGCGTCGTGTCCTGGCGCGCCGCGAGTTCCTGCAATGCCGTCGTCAGCTCCGCGGGCAGCGACCGCAGCAGGAACGCGCCCGCCTGCGTCCGCTCCGCGGGTCGGGCCCGGTCGCCCGGCAGATCCAGCGCGGGCACCGAATCTGCGTACTGGGACAGCCAGTACGCCTCCGCTTTCTGAAACACCGGCGTCTCCCCGGCCTGCACCTGCCGCGTCACCAGCTCGCGGTAACGCGTGGTCGGCCGCGGCGGCAAGGGCCGCCCCGCCGCCTCGGCGGCATAGAGCTCGCCCAGCTCCTTCTGCAGCGTGCCCAGCGACCAGCCGTCGCAGATGACGTGGTGCACGACCAGAAGGAACAGGTGCCGGCGCGGTTCGAGCCGGACGAGGTGCCCCCGGAACAGCGGTCCATGCTCCAGCGTAAACGGGCGTTCCAGCTCGTCGCCAATGAACGCGCGCAGGCGCGCTTCGCGCGCCGCTGGCTCGAGCGCCGAGAGGTCCGCGTCCGCCAGCGTCGCCGCGACCGCCGGCGCGATCCGCTGCGTCTCACCGCCCGGAAGCAGCTCCACGCGCAACGCCTCGTGCCGCGCCACCAGCGCGTCAAACGCCCGCTGCAGGGCGGCGCGGTCCAGTTCCCCGTCCAGCCAGAGGTTTGTGGACTCGTGATACGCCGCCGAGGCGCTCTGCCCCAGCTGGCTCACCAGCCACAGCTCCCGCTGCGCCTCGGTCGTAGGAATCACGTCCGACCCAGCGGCCGCAACTGGCGCAGCCTCGTTGGCCGATGGCGTCGGCGCCGTCGCCTGCCGCGTGGCCTCCTGCGCCTCCAGGTGCGCCGCCACGCCCGCGATGGTCCGCAGTCCTTCGCGCAACTGCCGGAACGCCACCTCCACGCCAAAGCGCTTCGCCAGCGCGACGCTGGCCTGGGTGAGGAACAGCGAGTCGAAACCAAGCTGGACGAACGGCACGGCGTCGTCCGCGGGCGTCAGCGCCACGCCGGACAACTCCGCGAACAGCGCGCGCACCGCGTCGGCCCGCGTGCCGGCGGGAACGCCAGCGGTCGCCGTCGCCCCGTCCCGCGCGGCACGCGCCGCGTCGTTCGTGCCGGATGCCACCGCCGGATCGCGCACACCGTCCTGCGGTGGCATCGCGCCGGCATGCGCCGCCGCGATTGTCCGCGGCGCACGTTCTGCCGGCCGGCCCGGTTCAATGTAGAACCGGCTCCGTTCAAAGGGGTACGTCGGCAGCGCCACGAAGCGGCGCAGTTCCCCATCGTAGATCTTCTTCCACTCCACGGCCGCGCCGACCGCCCACAACTGGCCGACCGCCCGCAGGAGCGCCGCATACTCCGCCACACCCTGCCGCGGACGTCCGAGTGAGCTCGTGACGATCACCTCTCCCGCGAGGCCGCACTGCCGCGCGAGTCCCGCCAGCGTTTCCCCGGGCCCCACTTCCAGCAACACATGGCGCGCGCCGGCCGTCGTGAGCGTCGCGATCCCTTCCGCAAAGCGCACCGTCTGCCGCAGGTGCGCGGCCCAGTACGCGGGGTCCTGCGCCTGCTCCGGCGTCAGCCACTGCCCGGTGACGTTTGAGAGGATCGGCAACTGCGGCGCCTGCCGCGGAAACCGGCGGATGAAGTCGGTCAGCGGTCCCGCCGCGCCGTCCATCATCGCCGAATGAAAGGCATGCGACGTCGCCAACCGCCTGCTCGCGACGTCGCCTTCGCCGAGCTTTTTCTCCAACGCCGTGATCGCATCGAATGGTCCGGAAACGACGCAGAGCCCACGGGCATTGGTGGCGGCCAGCGAAAGGGGTTCCTGCAGGTACGGCGCAATCTCTTCCACCGTCAGGCGCACCGCGAGCATCGCTCCAGGCGGTTGCGCCTGCATCAGGCGCGCGCGTTCGGCGACGATCGCCAGCGCGTCCTCGAGCTTGAACACGCCCGCGAGACACGCGGCCACGTATTCCCCGAGACTGTGTCCAATCACAGCGTGCGGCCGGATGCCGTAGAACATCCACAGGTCCGCGAGCGCATACTCGATCACGAACAGCGCCGGCTGCGTCAGCCGCGTCTGCCCGAGTTCATCAGCGGCGCCGGCGTCGCCCTGGCCGAACATCACCGTGCGGATGTCCCGCCCGAGGTGCGGCTGCAGGAGGCGCGCACAGCGATCCACCGTCGCCCGGAACCGCAGCTCGGTCTCGTAAAGTTCGCTCGCCATCCCGACGTACTGCGCGCCCTGGCCGGGAAACATGAAGGTCACCCGCGGGGCCGTCGTCGCCTCGCCCGCCGCCGTCAGCGGCCGCGGTCCGCCACTCCCGTCTCCGCCCGCCCCGCCTCCGTTCACGTCCGCCCGCAGCGCCGCAATCGCCTCCTCGCGCGAACCGGCCACCACCGCGCGGCGGTGGGCAAAGCCCTTGCGGCGCGTCTGCAGCGAAAATGCCACGTCCGCCAGCGCCTGCTCCGGATGCGTCTCCAGATGCGCCGCCAGCCGCTCCGCCGCCGCCGCGACTGCCGTCGGCGTCTTGGCCGACACCACGAGCAGGTGACGCGCGCGTCGCGAGGGTCCGATCGCGGCCGGCAGCGGCGCCTCCTCGAGTACGACGTGCGCGTTCGTGCCGCCGATGCCAAAGGAGCTCACGCCGGCGCGGCGCGGGGTCGTCGACCGCGGCCAGGGCCGCAGCGCCTGGTTGATGACGAACGGCGTCCGCTCCAGCTCGAGCTTCGGGTTTGGGGTCTCGAAGTGCAGGCTCGGCGGGATCTTGCCGTGCTGCAGCGCGAGCACCGTCTTGATCATGCCCGCCACGCCTGCCGCCACATCGAGGTGCCCGATGTTGCTCTTCACCGAGCCCACCGCGCAGGTCTTCGCGACCTGACCGCTAGCGTCTGGCCGCAGCCCGAAGGCTTTCGTCAGGCCGGCGATTTCGATCGGGTCGCCCAGGGGTGTGCCCGTGCCGTGCGCCTCAACGTACGAGATCGTTTCGGGCGCCACGCCCGCCTCGTCCTGCGCCATCGCGATGCACTCCGCCTGGCCATCGATGCTGGGGGCCGTGTAGCCGATCTTCACCGCGCCGTCGTTGTTGATGGCGTGGCCCTTGATCACGGCGTAGATGCGGTCGCCCTCCGCCACCGCCTCGCTCAGCCGCTTCAGCACCACGATGCCCGCGCCGTCGCCGAGCACCGTGCCCGACGCGCGCGCGTCGAACGCCCGGCAATGCCCGTCAGCGGACATGATGCCGCCTTCGAGGTGATGTTGCCCGCGGTGGGCCGGAAAGGTGATCGATACGCCGCCGGCCAGCGCCACGTCACAGCGGTACGAGAGAAGATTCTGCACCGCGAGACCCACCGCCACGAGCGAGGTGGAACACGCGGTCTGCACGTTCAGGCTCGGACCGCGGAGGTTCAGCTTGTACGAGACGCGCGTCGGCACGAAGTCGCCGTCGTTCAGGATCATCGATGCAAACAGCCCGTGGTCCTTCACCAGGTCCGGATTCGTGAGGAGATTGGTGAAAAGGTATGTGTTCATGCTCGCGCCCGCAAACACCCCGATCAGCCCGGGGTACGTGTCCGGATCGCAACCGGCGTCCTCCAGCGCCTCCCACGCGCACTCCAGGAACACCCGGTGCTGCGGGTCCATGATCGCCGCCTCCCGCGGGTTGATCCCGAAGAACGCGGCGTCGAACCACTCCGGCTTCTCCAGCACGCCGCGCGCCTTCACGAAGCGCGGATCGGCCAGGTCGGGCGCATGCTCAATCGGCAGCCACTCCACCTCGTCATTGCCAAAGCGGGAGATGACTTCGGTGCCGGTGCAGAGATTGCGCCAGAACTCGTCGAGATTGCGGGCGCGGGGAAAGCGTCCGGCGAGGCCGACAATCGCGACGGCCTCGGAGACAGTGGAAGCTGGAGTCGTCATGGGCGTTCAGCGAGCAACGCCGCCCGGCGCCGCGGCACGATCACGGCCTGCCGGCGGCGGTTTCGTTCCTCGACCTTCTGGCGCAGCGAGGGTTCGTCCTTCGCCGCTTCGCCGATGAACTTCGCGAGCGAACGGATCGTGGGGTACTGAAAGAGTTTCAGGACCGGCACGTCGACCTGCAGCGTTTCGCGCAGGCGGTTCTGCACCTGGACCACCTGCAGCGAATGCCCGCCGAAATCGAAGAAGTTGTCGTCCGCCCCGATGTCCTCGGCCTTCAGGATGTCCTTCCAGATGCCCGCGAGCGTCTGCTCCACGTCGCCGGTCGGCGCGACGAACTCCTGGGCGGACTGCGCGACCGAGGCCTGCGGCGCCGGTAGCGCCTTGCGATCCACCTTGCCGTTCGGCGTGAGCGGCAGCCGCGCCATCGGCACATAAACCGCGGGCACCATGTGGTCCGGCAGCTTCTGCTTCAGGAACTCCCGCAACCGGGCCGCCGGGGGCGCCTCCGTCCCCGCGGGCACGAGGTACGCGACGAGCCGCGGGTCGTCCGGCGTATCCGTCCGCAGCGCCACGACCGCCTGGCGGACGTCTGTGTGCTGCATCAACGCGGCCTCGATCTCGCCCAGTTCGATGCGGTGGCCGCGGATCTTCACCTGGAAGTCCACGCGGCCGAGGAAATCGACCACACCGTCCTCCCGCCAACGCGCGAGATCGCCGGTGCGATAGAGCCGTCCGCCGCCTCCGGGCGCCGCGGGGTCGATCGTCAGCGTCACGAACTTCTCCGCCGTCAGCGCCGCCCGCCGCAGGTAGCCGCGCGCCAAGCCGTCGCCGCCGATCCAGAGTTCGCCCGGGATCCCCACCGGCACCGGCTGGCGGTTCGCGTCGAGAATGTAGAGCTGCGTGTTCGCGATCGGCCGTCCGATCGCCACCGCACCGCTGGCGCTGGGCTCAACGACCACCCGATGCGTGCTCGACCAGATCGTGGTCTCGGTCGGACCGTACATGTTCACGATCTCGCCGCCGACCGCGCGGACCAGCTCCTGTGCCAGGCCCGTCGGCAGCGCCTCGCCGCCGACCATGAGCTTCCGCAGCGGCTTCAGCGCCTGCAACGACTCGGGGGTCTGGCTCAGCATGCGGGCAAACGACGGGGTGCACTGGAGGTGCGTCACGCCGTGCCGCGTCATCTGCGCGGCGAGCGAGAAATCGTCGGGGGCGGCCTCCGCCTCGCCCGCCGCTCCTGCCTGCTGCTGCCACGCGTCCCGGACCTCATTCAACCGCGTCAGGCTCTGCAGCGCCGCCGCCGTCGGGACCCCGAAGTCGATCAGGCAGGCCACTTCGTCCACGCCCAACGCCGCCAGCTTTTCCAGCGTCCGCTGACACGTCTCCGGCGTGCCGAGCAGGCCGCAGGCCGCGAAGTAGCGGTTGAACGAATATTCGACGACGGCCTGCATCTCCTCCTCGGAAAGCGCCTTCACCTCGGCGCCGGGATACAGCGCCTGCGACATCCCGCGCAGGAGCTCGACGGACTCGCGCAGATAACGGCAGAGCGGGTCGTGCACGATCGCGCGCACCTGTTCCAGGTCCGTACCGACGAAGGTGTGCAACGCCACCGACACGATGCCTTCCCCGGCGTGGCCCGCGGCCCGCCGCGCCTCCCGGTACACCCGGATCTTGCGCGCGAGGTCCTCCGGCTCCTGCCCCAGAAAATGCGTGAGCACATTCGCCCCCACCTCGCCCGCCACGCGGAAGGTTTCGGGATTGCCCGCGGTCGTCACCCAGATCGGCAGCTCCGGCTGCACCGGACGCGGGTACACGCGCACGGGCACGTCGTTGCCGCGACCGCCCTTGAACGCGACTTCCTCGCCGCGCCACAGGCGCCGCACCGTCTCGATTTCGCGGCGCATGATTTCCTTCCGGTCCACGTACTTCTCCGGTGCCAGCGTGAAATCGCGGTCGTGCCAGCCCGACGCCACCGACAGGCCCACGCGACCATGCGACAGGTTGTCGACGACCGACCACTCCTCCGCCAGCCGGAGCGGATGATGCAGGGGTAGCACGGCGCTGCCCGCGCGAATCTGCACGTGCTGCGTCACCGTCGCCAAGGCCGCGCCCAGCACCGCCGGATTTGGATACAACCCGCCGAAGGCATGGAAATGCCGCTCGGGCGTCCACACCGCATTGAAGCCGTGCTGGTCGGCGAACTTCGCCCCTTCCAGCGTCAGCCGATAGCGATCGGCCTCCGCCGCGTCCGGCTCGCTGCCAAAGTAGAAGAGACTGAAGTCGAGCCGGCGTTGCCGTGGTGACCGCGTCGCCGCCGCCGCGCCCGGCATCCGCGCGTGGTCCGAGAGCACCACCACCTTGAAGCCCCGGGTCAACGTCCAGCAGAGTTCCAGCACCGAGATGTCGAACGAGATGCTCGTCAGCGCCAGCCACACGCCCGGCTCCGCGCCGAGCGCCTGATCCATCCCGACGAAAAAGTTCACGACGTTCCGGTGCGTGATCACCACGCCTTTCGGGTTCCCGGTGGAGCCGGAGGTGTAGAGGACGTACGCCGCATTCTCCGCTTTCGGCCCGGCGCCCTGCCCCGCGTCGGCGCCCGCCGGCTCATCCGCGTCGTCCACGCACACGACCTGCGCCGTCTCGCTCGCCGGCAGGCGGTCCACCATGCGCCGCAGCGTCACCAGCACCGGCGCCTGCGAGTCCTGCAGCATGTAGGCAAGCCGCTCCTTCGGGTAGGTCGGATCCAGCGGCACATACGCGGCGCCCGATTTCAGGATGCCGAGCAGGCCAACCATCATCTCCAGCGAGCGCTCGATACAGATCGCGATCAATACCTCCGGACCGGCCCCGTGCGCCCGCAGGCGGCGGGCAAACCGCTCCGCCCGCGTATCCAGTTCCTTGTACGTGAGCGTCTGCTGCTCGAAGACCAGCGCGACCGCGTCCGGCGTTCGCTGCACCTGCTCCGCGAAGAGCCCGGCAATCGTCTGCTCCTGCGGATACGGCGTGAGCGTCGCGTTCCACGCGCCGAGCACCGTGGCCCGTTCCGCGGCGCTCAACAGCGGCAGCTGGGAGATCCGGTGCGCGGGGTGCGCAACCATGCCTTCCAGCAACGTCACATAGTGGCCCATCATGCGCTCGATCGTCGCCGCCTTGAACAGGTCGGTCGCGTACTCCGCCGTGACGTCCAGGTAGTCCGGCTGCTCGATCGCCCAGATGGTCAGGTCCGCCTTGGTCGTGCCGGTGTAAACCGGCTCCACGCTCAGCTGCACCCCCGACAGCGTCAGGGGCGCCGTCGGCACGTTCTGCAGCATGAAAAAGATCTGGCAGACGGGGTCGAAGCTCAGGTTGCGCTCGGGCTGCAGCTCTTCGACGAGCTTCTCGTACGGCAGCTCGCGATGCTCATACGCCGCGAGGGTCACGTCGCGGATGCGCCCGAGTAGTTCCTGCACGGTCGGATCTCCCGCGAGGTTGGTGCGCAGCGCGACGTTGTTGATGAAAAAGCCGATCAGGCCCTCGGTTTCCGCCGCGTCGCGGCCGGCCAGCGTCGAGCCCATCACCAGGTCGTTCTGCCCGGTGTAGCGGTGCACGAGCGCCTTGAAGCCCGCGAGCAGCGTCATGAACAGCGTCACCCGGTTCTGCTGGCTCAGCCGCTTCAGCTCCTCGATCAGCGCACCGGGAATTTTCACGCGCACCGTCGCGCCGCGATGCGATTGGATCGGCGGCCGTGGATGGTCGGCCGGCAGTTCCAGCACCGCCGGTGCGCCCGCCATCGTCTCGCGCCAGAAATTCACCAGCCGCGCGAGCGTCTCGCCGCGCAGGAATTCCTGCTGCCATTGCGCAAAATCGCCGTATTGCACCGGCAGTTCGGGCAGTTGCGGCGCCGCGCCCTTCGCCAGCGCCTCATACGCCTGGCCGAGTTCCCGGTAGAGTATCGCCATCGACCAGCCGTCCGCCGCGACGTGGTGCATCACGATGGTCAGGGCATGCTCGCTCTGCCCCAGCCGGAAAAGCCGCGCGCGCAGCATCAGGTCCTGCGCGAGGTTGAACGGCCGCCGCGCCTCCTCCGCCACCTGGCGGTCAAGCTCGGCCGCCCGGGCCGACTCCGGGACCGTCGTCAGGTCCGTGACCGGCAGGTCCAGCGCCCAGGCAGCCCGCACCACCTGGCGGGGCTCGGCGTCCACCGCGACGAACGTGCTCCGCAGCGACTCATGCCGGCCGACGATCATCTCGAGCGCGCCGCGCAGCGCCGCCACATCGACGGGCCCGCGCAGCCGCACGAGGTACGGAATACTGTAGAGCGGCGAACCGGGCTCCATCTGGTCGAGGAACCACAGCCGGCGCTGGCCGGACGATGCCGGCAGATACTCCGGCGCTGGGGTGAAGCGGGCATCGGCGACGGGGTCGCCGCCCACCGTGGCAGACGCAAAGACGGGGGAGTTTTCCATGGGAGGATCAGCGGGGCGGAGCCAGTTCGAGTTCGGCGGCGGCGGGGCGCCGGCGCGCGCGCAGCACCGGGGGCCGCGGCGGCAGCGCCTGGCCCTGGCGTTCGAGTTCCCGCGCGAACTCGGCCACCGTCGGAAAATCGAAGAGCAGCCGGACCGACGCCGAGGCGCGCAGCGCGACGTTCACATGGGTCACGGCCTGCGCAGCGAGTAGGGAATGCCCGCCGCAATTGAAGAAGTTGTCGTGGCGGCCGCACTCGGCCCGGCCGAGCACTGTCGCCCAGATCCGCGCGATCACCTGCTCGCGCTCCGTCAACGGCGCATCCGCATCCCCGCGATGCGCGGGTGCGGGCAGTGCGCGACGGTCCACCTTGCCGTTCGGCGTCAGTGGCCAGGCGGGCAGAACGACCATCGCGCTCGGCACCATGTAGGCCGGCAGCACCTCCCGCAGGGCATCGAGCAATTGCCCCTCCTCGGGCGGCTGGCCGGCCGCTGCGACGACGTAGCCGACCAGCTGCGGGCCCCCAGGTGCCTCGTTGCGCGCCAGCACGACGGCCTCGCGCACTTGCGGCAACCGGAGCAGCGCCGCTTCAATCTCGCCCAGTTCGATGCGGCAGCCGCGGATCTTCACCTGATGGTCGGCCCGGCCCAGGAACTCCAGCTGGCCGTCGGCGCGCCAGCGCACAATGTCACCGGTGCGGTAAAGCCGGACCTCACGCGTACCCGCGCCTGGTCCGTCCTTCATCGTCCACGTCACAAAGCGTTCCGCGGTCAATGCGGGCCGGCCGCGATAACCGCGGGCGAGGCTGTCCCCGCCCAGGAAGAGTTCGCCCGGCACGCCCACCGGCACGAGCCGCATCTCCCGGTCGAGCACCAGCGCCGTCGTGTTGGCGATCGGTCGGCCGATCGGCGGGATCCCGCCCGCGGTGGCGGACACCACCGCCGCCGTCGCCACGACTGCGCACTCCGTCGGGCCATAATGGTTCACCAGCAGGCAGGGCAGGTTCGCCGGCGCGGGGCGCTTCAACTGGTCGCCCCCGGTCAGGAGCACGCGCAAGGCGAGCTCGGCGGGCCACGGTTGCGCCAACACCGCCTCGGCCAGCGGCGTCGGCAGGAAGGTCATCGTGATCTGCTGCTCGGCCAGCCAACGCCAGAGCCGGGCCGGGTCGACGCGCGTCTCGTCATCCAGAATGTGCAGCGCCGCGCCAGCCGTCAGGTACGGCCACACTTCCCACACCGCCGCGTCGAACGCCGGATTCGCCAGCTGCGTCGCGCGATCGTCCGCGCCGATCGCATAGGTCTGCTGATGCCAGGCCACCAGGTTGCCGAGCGCGCGATGCTCGATCTCGACGCCTTTCGGCTCACCGGTGGATCCCGAGGTGTAGATCACGTACGCGAGGTCATGCGGTGTGCCCACGGTGGGGAGATTCGCTTCGCTCTCGCCGGCCGGCTCGGCCAACGCGCCGTCGGCCTCGAGATCAACCCGGGCCAGCGCGGACGGCAGGGCGCCGGGGAGGCCCATGCCACGACGGGTCACGACCGCGACGGCCCCGCTGTCGGTCAGTTGAAAACGCAGCCGCTCCGCCGGGCACGCCGGATCCAAGGGGAGAAACGCGCCGCCCGCCTTCAGCGCGCCGAGCCAGGCGACCAACATCGCCACGGAGCGTTCGAGGCAGACCGCCACGACGCGATCCGGTCCGGCGCCGAGACTGCGCAGGCGCCGGGCCAGCCGGTTCGCCGCCGCGTTGAGTTCGCCGTAGGTGAGGCGGGTCGTCGCATCGGCCACGGCCAGCCGGCCTGGCGTCTGCTCGGCCTGCCGCGCCACGGCTAGGTGCACGCACGGTTCGGTCGCCAGCGAGGTGTGCGCCCCGGCGGCGAGTTCCAACAGCACCCGTCGCTCCTGCTCATCGAGCAGCGTCACCTGGCCGAGCGTATCCGTACGCGGCGCGGCCAGCGCCAGCGCCGCGGCGTGAAACTGCGCGAGCAGCCGGGTCACGGCTTCGACGCCAAACCGGCGGCGCTCAAAGAACGCCCGTACGCGCACGGTGTCGGCCGCGAAGATGTCCAGCGCCAGCGGGTAGTTCGGCTGGCAGCGCACATCAAAGTCCCGCTGCGTCCACCGGCCGCCGCGCGACCGCAGTTCGGCGATCCAGGAGGGATCGTGCAGGTTGAACACGGTCTCGAAAAGCGGCTGCCCCGCCTCCACCCCGCTCCATCGCTGTACCTGCATGAGTGGCGTGTGCTCGTAATCGCGCAGCGCCACCCACTGCTCCCGCAGGTCGCGCAGCCAGTGGCCCACGCTGGCGGCCGAGGCGAGCCGGACCCGGAAGGGCACGGTGTTGATCAGCATGCCCGCCATCTCGCCTGCGCCCTCGACCGGCACGTGCCGGCAGGCCCGCACCGCTCCGAAAAGCACGTCGTCCTCGCCGGTGCAGCGGCTCAGGACCAGCGCCCACGCGCCCTGCAGCAGGGTGTTCAAGGTAACGCCATGTCGTCCGGCCGCCTCGCGCAACCGCCGCGTCTCCTCCGGCCCGAAGCGCAGGCCAAGTTCGCCCGGGATGTCGTCGGCCGGCGCCACGCCCGCCGGACTCGCCAGCGGCAGCACCGTCGCGCCGCGCAGGTCCTGCAGTTGCGCGCGCCAGAACGCCTCTGCCCGGTGCAGGTCGAGCGTCTGCAGCCACGTGATGTACTCCCGGTACGGGCGCACCGGCTTCAGCGTCACCGAGGCGCCGCGCCCCAGCGCGTCGTGCGCGTCGAGCACGTCCTGGAAAAGCGTATGCATCCCGCGCGCGTCGAGCACGAGGTGGTGATACGTAAACACGAACCAAGCGTGATTCTCCGCCGTCTGAAACAGCGTCACCCGCGCAAGCGGCGCCTCCAGCCGCGCGAAGCCGCTGCGGCGATCCGCCGCCAGGAAAGATTCGAGCAGGCGGGTGACATCCTCATCGCGCTCGAAATGCAGCACGCGCAGCGGCAGCCGGACCATCTCCGGCGGCAGCACCCACTGCCTCGGCTCGTCGCCTGCCCGCCAGCCGAACGTGGTGCGCAGGCAGTCGTGTCGGCGCACCACCAGCTCCCAGGCCTGTTCGAACTCGGGCGCGCTGATTTCGTGGCGACATTCGCACACCACCTGTTCGACATCCACGCCACCAATCCCGGACTCCAGCCGGTGGAAGAGCATCCCTTGCTGCATGGGCGAGAGCGGATACACGCCACCACCGCAGCCGGGATCGACTGTCGTGTCTTGGACCATTGCGGCGGAGGATACGAGCCGGTGGCGGCGCCCTGTAGTGGGTCTGAGCCCCACCCCCGCTGCGGGTTTCTCCCACTCTGGCTCCCTGCCCATCCCAGGGCTCTTTCTCTTTCTCGTTCTCTTTCTCGTTCTCGAAATCCGTCTCCGTCCGCATCCGTGCGCATCCATGCTTTCGGCGGCGGCGGCGCCGCCGAGAGAACGAGAACGAGAAAGAGAATGAGAACGATGGCGAAGAATCACAGACGTCGCCCATCCCCTGCCCCCGCCCCGCCGCCCCCAAACCGAGATAACACGCCAAATCTGGCGTGTTATCTCACGTAACGCGCCAGATTTGGCGTGTTATCGCCTCCCCGACGCGAGGACCCAACCAGATGCGGTTCCGCCTCTAGCGTTAGCGGCACCATCGGTGCCGTCCCTCCCCACTTCAGTTTTCGCGAGCGAAAGCTGGGGAGACAGAGAACGAGAGGAAGAGAAGAGTAGGATGTCCGGCCCCCGATTTCCGATACTCCCCACCGTGCGGCAGTTGGGTGCAGAGCCGCCTCCGATTCAGGTGTAAACCCACCATCGGTGTCGCTGATTCCCCCCTACACTGGGCCCCGTCGCGTCAATTCCACCGCGAAAGCCGCCCCCCTTACCTACGTGAAGAAGGAACTGCGCATCCTCGTGCTCGAAGATGTTCCCGCCGACGTAACCCTCATTGACCATGAGCTGCGTCAGGCCGGCATTCCGTTTCAGGTGAAACGCGTCGAAACCCGGGAGGAGTTCACCCGGGAACTCGAAACCGCCCCGCCCGACATCATTCTCTCCGATCACGGCCTGCCGACATTCGACGGCTTCGCCGCCCTCTCCCTGGCCCGTCATCGCTGTCCCGACGTCCCCTTCATTTTTGTCACCGGCTCCATGGGCGAGGAGCTCGCGATCGAGTCCCTGCGTGGCGGCGCCACCGACTACGTCCTCAAAAGCCATCTCACCAACCTCGTGCCCGCCGTCGAACGCGCCCTGCGCCTCGCCGACGAGCGGGGCCGGCGCCGCGCCGCCGAAAAGGACCTGCGCGCGAGCGAGGAACGTTTCCGCCTGCTCGTCAGCGGGGTGAAGGACTACGCCATTTGCATGCTCGATCCGGAAGGGCGCGTCTCGAGCTGGAACGCCGGCGCCGAACAGGTCCTCGGCTACCATGCCGGCGAGGTGCTGGGCCAGCCGCTCGACCGTTTCTACCGCCCGGCCGAACGCGAGGCCGGCAAACCCGCCGCCGATCTGAAGACCGCCGCCGCGGAGGGCGCCTTCCGGGAGGAAAACTGGCGGTTGCGCAAGGGTGACGCCGCCTTCTGGGCCCACGTCGACCTGCGCGCGCTGCGCGATGAATCCGGGCGGCTGCGCGGTTTCACCCAGGTGATCCGCGATGTCACCGAGCGTCGCCGCGCCGACGAGGCGCTGCGCCGGAGCGAGGAGCGCTACCGCCGGCTCGTCGAGCTCAGCCCCGACGCGATCATGGTCCTGCGCGAGGGCCAGATCGCGTTCGCCAATCCCGCCGCCCGCCGGCTGCTCGGCGCCCAGGAGCCCGAGCAGCTCCTCGGTCGCGATCTGCTGGCCTTCCTGCCCAGGGAGTCCCGACCGCCGCTGGCCAGCCGGCTGCAGGAGCTCGGTGCCCGCGAATCCCGCGCGCCGTGGTCCGAGCCCACCCAGCCCCCGACTTTTGACGAGCACACACTCGTCCGGCTCGACGGCACCGAGATCACCGTCGAGCTCGGCGTCTCCCGCATGACATTTCAGGACGAGCCCGCCCTGCAGCTTATCGTCCACGATCTCACCCTGCAGCGTCACGCCGCCGCCGCCCTCCGCGAGAGCGAGGCGCGCAAGGCCGCCATCCTCGAGACTTCGCTCGAGGCGATCGTCGGCCTCGACCACCGCGGCGTGGTCCGCGAATGGAACGCCGCCGCGGAACGGATCTTTGGCTACCGCCGCGAGCAGGCGCTCGGCACCCGGCTGGAAACGCTGATCGTCCCCGTTCCCGCCCGCCAGCGCCCCCTGCCCGGGCTGGCCGACCTCCTCTCCGGCGCCGCCGCGAACGTCCTCGGCCGGCCGCTCGAGGCGCTCGCCCGGCGGGCCAGTGGGGAGGAGTTCCCCATCGAGCTCGCGCTCACCCAGATCACGGTGACCGACCCGCCGTTCTACACCGCCTTCATGCGCGACATCACCGACCGGAAACAGGCCGAAGAGGCCCTCCGCCGGAGCGAGGCCCGGAAGTCCGCCATCCTGGAATCCGCCCTCGACGCGATCGTGACGATCGATGCGCAGGCGAAGATCATCGAATGGAACCCCGCCGCCGGGGAGACCTTCGGCTACAGCCGCGAACTCGCCCTCGGGCGGTCGTTCTCCGACCTGATGGCGCCGTCGGCGAACGACGAACTCGCCCGCAAGGGTCTCGCCCGCTACCTGCAGACCGGCCGCGGGCGCCTGCTCGGCCAGCGCATGGAGCTCATGGCCCTCCGCGCCAATGGGGCCGAGTTTCCCGTCGAGCTCACCCTCACCCACATCGTGACCGGCGAACAGCGGGTGTTCACCAGCTTCATCCGCGACATCACCGAGCGCCGCCGCACCGAGGAGGCCCTGCGCAAGAGCGAGGAGCGCTTCCGCCTGCTCGTCGAGGGCGTCGAGGACTACGCCATCTACATGCTCGACACCCACGGCCGCGTCACCACGTGGAACGCCGGCGCCGAGCGCATCCACGGCTACCGGGCCCAGGAGATCATCGGCCGACGCTTCCATCGGTTCTACGCCGAGGAAGACGTCGACCGCAAAAAACCCGACCAGGCGCTCGCCGTGGCCACGTCCGAAGGGCGCTACCAGGACGAGCACGCGCTGCTGCGCCAGACCGGCGCGCCGTTCTGGGCCAGCCTCGTCATCACCGCGCTGCGCGACGAGCAGGGCCGGCTCACCGGCTACTCCAGCATCGCGCGCGACGTCACCCGCCGGAAGGAGGCGGAAGACGAGATCCGCCGCCTCAACGCCGCGCTCCAGCATCAGGTGCAGGAGCGCACCGCCGAGCTCCAGGCGGCCTACGGCGAGATGGAGGCCTTCTCGTATTCAATTTCCCACGACTTGCGCGCGCCGCTCATCCACATCGCCGGCTTCGTGGAAATGCTGAAGTCCGACCTCGGCCCGCAGCTCGACGCCCGCAGCCGCCGCCACCTCGAGACAATCTGCAGCTCCACCGAGCACATGGGACACATGATCGCCGAGCTCATCGCCCTGTCGCGCATCGGCCGCGCCGAGATGCACAAGGTTCGGCTGCAGATCAGTGAGCTGGTGAGCGATGTGCAGCGTGAGCTCGCCGCCCAGTTGCAGAATCGAACGGTCGTGTGGACCGTGGGCAGCCTGCCGGAGGTGCTCGGCGACCCGATCCTCCTCCGCCAGGCCATCCACCACCTGATGTCGAACGCCCTCAAGTTCACGCGCCCGCGGGCCGAGGCCCGCATCGAGATCGGTTCCCGCCCCGGCGAGGTCGAGGACATCATCTTCGTCCGCGACAACGGCGTCGGCTTCGACCTGAAGTACGCGGCCAAGCTCTTCGGCGTGTTCCAGCGACTCCACCCGCAGGCCGAGTTCGAGGGCGCCGGCATGGGGCTCGCGAAGACGCGCCGCATCATCCAGCGCCACGGCGGCCGCATCTGGGCCGAGAGCGCCCCGACCGTCGGCACCACCGTCTTCTTCGCCCTGCCCCGCGCGCCCGGGGCATAGCCCATGCACCTCCCGGGAAAATTCATCCTGCTGGCGGAAGACGACCCCTGCGTCGCCGAGCTCGTGCTCCACGTTCTCCGGCAGCAGCCCGAGCCGCCCCGCATCGTCCACGTGCGGGACGGCGTCGAAGCCCTCGACTTTCTCTACCAACGCGAGACCTTCCAGGGTCGCGAGCCCGGCAATCCCACCGTCGTCCTGCTCGACCTCAAGATGCCGCGCATCGACGGCCTCGAGGTCCTCCGCCACGTCAAGAACGATGGCGCGCTCCGCGCCACCCCCGTCGTCATGCTCACGTCCTCCCAGGACGAACGCGACATCCGCGCCAGCTACGAGCTCGGAGCCAACGCCTACGTGGTAAAGCCGGTGGAGTTTCGCCGCCTCGTCGAGGTGCTCGGGCACCTCGAGAGTTTCTGGATGGAGATCAACCACGTGCCGCCCGACGACTCCGGCCGCGTGGCCGTCGCCGCCCCCCGCTAATTTGGCCATCCGCCTTTATTCCTGGTTACCACCCACCCTCCGTCCTCCGCAGTTCGATTCACTTTCACTCTCCGGCCTTTCTGCATGCTGCCGCCGCTCCCGCACCCGTTCCTCCAGTCCGCCATCCCCGCGCCGGGCCGCAGCGCGCCGTCCGCCCCCGCGCGCGAGCTGCGTATCCTGCTGCTCGAGGACAACGCCCCGCACGCGGAACTCGTGGAGCATTTTCTCCGCGAGAGCGGCCTCGCGTTCAGCCTCGTGCGCGTGGAGACCCGCGAGGATTTCGAGGCCCAGCTCGAGCAGCAGGCGCCGGACATGATCCTCTCCGATTACGCACTGCCGGCCTTCGACGGCTATGCCGCGCTTGAGATCGCCAAGCAGCGCGCGCCCCACACGCCGTTCATCTTTGTGACCGGCACCATGGGCGAGGAGGTCGCGATCGAGACGCTCAAGAACGGCGCGACCGACTACGTCCTCAAGACCCGCCTCGGCCGGCTCGGCCCCGCCGTGCAGCGGGCCCTGCGCGAATCCGCCGAGCGCCGCGAACGCCAGCGTGCCGAGGACAAGCTCCGGCGCTCGCTCGAACAGCTCCGTGCGCTCACCACCTACCTGCAATACGTCCGCGAGGAGGAGCGCACCCGCATCGCCCGCGAGGTCCACGACGAGCTCGGCCAGGCCCTCACCGGCCTCAAACTCGACATGTCTTGGCTCGCCTCGAAGCTCGGGCCCAACGGCAAGCCGATGCAGCAGAAGGTCCGCACGATGGTCGACCACATCGACTCCACCATCCAGACCGTCCGCCGCATCGCGACCGAGCTCCGGCCCGGCATCCTCGACAGCCTCGGACTCGTCGCCGCGATGGAGTGGCAGGCCAACGATTTCCAGTCGCGCACCGGGATCCCCTGCCTCGTCACCACGACCGTCGCCGAGACCACGACGTGGGACCAGGACCTCACCACCGTCTTCTTTCGCATCTACCAGGAGACACTCACCAACATCATCCGCCACGCCAAGGCCACCCGCGTGACCGTCCGGCTCGACCAGGAAGATGGCGACCTGGTCATGACCGTCACCGACAACGGCCGCGGCATTTCCGAGGACGAGATCGCCAGCTCCCGTTCGCTCGGCCTCGTGGGCATGCGCGAGCGCGCCATGCTCGTCGGCGGCGAACTCACCCTGCACGGCACCCCCGGCAAGGGCACCATCGTGCGCCTGCGCGTGCCGCTCAACGGCCCCCGCCCCGCCCGCAACGGCCGGCTTTGATTCCCCGGCCGCCGGTCCCGCCATGCGCATCCTGATCACCGATGACCACGCCGTCGTTCGCCAGGGTCTGAAACAGATCCTGGCCGAGGAATTCACGCGCGCGGAATTCGGCGAGGCCGCCAGCGCCAACGAGGCGCTCGAGCGCGTGTGGAAGGAGAATTGGGACGTCGTCGTCCTCGACATCACCATGCCCGGCCGCAGCGGCCTCGAGGTGCTCAAGGAGATCCGGAAGTCGAAGCCCAAGCTGCCCGTCCTCGTCCTGAGCATGCACCCCGAGGACCAGTTCGCCGTCCGCCTCCTGAAGATTGGTGCCTCCGGGTATATGACCAAGGAAAGCGCGCCCGATCAGCTGGTCGGCGCGGTGAAGAAGGTCATGACCGGCGGCCGCTACATCAGCGGGCCGCTCGCGGAGAAGATGGCTTCGTACCTTGCCGTGGACGTGCAGACCCCGCCGCACGAGCGGCTCTCCGACCGCGAGTTCCTCGTCCTGCGGCTCATCGCCTCGGGCAAGACCCCCACGCAAATTGCGAAGGAGCTTGGGCTGAGCGTGAAAACGATCAGCACCTACCGCATGCGCATCCTCGAAAAGATGCACATGGCGAACAACGCCGAGCTGACCCACTACGCCGTCCAAACCGGCCTGGTGTAGCCAGTTTTCGCTCCGCGAAAACTGAAGTGGGGGGGGAGGCACTGCCGCCCGCGCCAGGGTTTCCTCACGAATCTTTCTCTTACTCTTCCTCTTTCTCTTCCTCTCAAGGGATTGAGGGCTTGAGAGGTTGAGATCACGTCCCCGCGCGCACGCAGATCGAGAGAAAGAGGAAGAGGAAGAGTAAGAGAAAGATCGGCCCAGTCACTCCACAGCCGCCCCACTTTCACACTCACTCTCACTTTCCCTCCGAAGGCCACTTTCACTCCGACGGCCACTTTCTCTCCGGCGGGCGACGCCCGCCGGTGGGTTCGGCCCCATTTGGATGTAGGTCCCCACCCACTGGGGAGGGCCATCCCCGCCGTTATCATCTGCCCGAGCTATCGCTCGCACCAACGGTCCGGAACCCACGCGACATGAATTTAGGCCACGACGAAAACTCCCCCCAACATGACCAGCCCGGCGCCCGCTCGTCCGGCTTTCACCGCTCCGGCCCTGCCGGCCGTCCTTCCCTCGAGCCCGAAGAGCCCGGCCTTTTCGCCGAGGAGGCCCGAGGTCGCGGCCTCAAGGTCGACGCGCCGTCGTTGCTCCGCCCGGCTCTGAAGCGCTGGCCGACCCTGTTCTTCGCCACCATCCTCGGCTGCGGCGTCGGCTTCGGCATCGGTTCCTGGCTCTGGCAGATGACGTTCTCGTCCTCTGTCCAGATGGTGAAGTACGACCCGCCGGTCGCCAACGACGCGTTCCGTCCGCGCCCGGTCGACGTGCCCACGCTCATCAGCCGGCTCGAGGATCCCGCGTTCCTGCGCCGCGTCGGCCAGCAACTCAACCCCAAGCTCACCAGCGCCGAGGTGCTCGCGCACATGCGCGTCGTCCCCGAACGCAACACCGGCGTCATGAACGTGACCGCCACCGGCACCGACGCCGGCGCCACCACCAACCTCGCCAACGCCTTCGCCCGCGAGGTTGTGAGGTTCACCCAGGAACTGCAGGCGCAGGAGGCGGCCGAGGCCGCTGGCTACGTCAGCAAGGACCTCGCCGAGGCCGAGGCGCAGCTCGCCGCCGCGCAGAAGAACATGCCGCGCCTCGCCGATGGCGCCGAACGCCTCAGCCCGGGCGGCCTCACCGCCGCCGAGCGCGGCTCGGAGAAGGTCCAGGCGGCCCGCGACGAACTCGCCAAGCTCCTCACCCGCTACACCGACGCGCACCCGCTCGTGAAACAGCAGCGCGCCACCATCGCCGCCCTCGAAGCCGAGTCCGCCACCGGCGTCAGCGCCGCCACCGCCAACCGGCTGCCCAGCGCCGCCGCGCCCGGCCGCGTCGTCTCGCGCGATGAGTTCGAGATCGCCCTCTTCCGCGTCCGCCAGGTCGAGAGCATGCGCATGCAGCTGATGTACCGCCACCAGCAGATCGACCTCTTCAAGGCCAATCCCCCCGGGGCCTTTCGCATCACCGTACCCGCCTCCGGCGACACGCTCAGCGTCCAGCGCCCGTGGCTGAAGATCGCCGCGCTGGCCGCCTTCTGCGGCATGCTCGGCCTCGCCCTCGCCGCCGCCGAGGTCCTCGTCCGCGAGTTCGTGGACGGCCGCCTCAAGACCCGCGAGGACGTCACCCGCGTCACCGGCCTGCCGGTCCTCGCCGCCCTCGGCGACCTTCGCAAGATGTCCCTCGCCGCCCGCGAGGACTGGGCGTTCCGCACCTGGATAGCCCTCCAGGACCGCCTCGCCTTCTCCCCCAACCACGGCCTCATCTGCGGCATCACCTCCTCCCGCCCCGGCGACGGCCGCTCCACCTGGGTTGGGCTCCTCGCCGGCGCCGCCCGCAAATGCGGGTTCCGCGTCCTCACCATCGCGACCAAGCCCACCGCCGACGCCACCGTCAGCGCCCAGGAACGCGCCGAAGCCGCCTCCGCGGAAGCCGAAGCCCACGCCGCCGCCACCCACAGCGCCGAGATCAACGGCCACGCCGTCAACGGCGCCGCCGCCGCGACGGCCACGGCCACTGCCACGGCAACCGCCACGGCCGCGACCGCCCCCCGCATGGAAAACACCGGGCGCAACCTCGGCGCCATCCTGCCCCGCGGCGGCGAAATGGACACCCTGCGCGGCGTGTCGGCTGATTCCGAGTTCACCGCCATGACCGCCAGCGCGTTGTTCACGCCGGCGCAGGTCACCGAAAAGCTTATGGGCCCCGAATCCGACCCCCTCGTCCACATCCCGCTCCCCGGCTGGACGTGGAATCTCGAGCGCCGCAAGCAGTGGCAGGGAGCGCTCAACGTCTGGCGCAAGATCGAGAACGTCGTCATCCTCGTCGAACTCCCGCCGTCCTCCGTCCCGGAGTCCGTCCTCCTCGCCTCCAACCTGCCCAACATTCTCTGGCTCGTGGAGAGCGGGAAGTCCGAGGCCGCCGAGACGCGCGGCCAGCTCGAAACGCTCCGCCACGCGCGCTGCAACATCGTCGGCGCCGTCATCAACCGCGCGATGTCCACCTTCACGCAGGGCCGGCTCGCCCGCTGGATGGCCGGCTTCGCCGTCCTGGCCGCCGTCGGCCTCAGCACGCCCCAGCTCGTCGCGCAGACCACCAACGCCGCCGCCACCCCCGCCCCGGCGGCTGCTGTCGACCCCGCCGCCGCCGGCTCCTTCTCCGTCGTCAGCCCCGCCCAGCGGGCCGAATGGCAGCGCCGGCTCACCCTCGGGCCCGGCGATGTCCTCACCCTCAGCCTCTTTGGCGACCCGGAGCTTACGCTCGAGGAGGTGCCCATCGGGCCCGACGGCCGTATCAGCTATCTGGAGGCAACCGACATCGTCGCCGCCGCGCTCACGGTCGACGAGTTGCGCGACCGCCTTTCCAAGGCGCTCGGCGAGTTCCGCCGCGAGCCGCAGGTGATCGTCGTCCCCGTGGCGTATAAGAGCAAAAAATACTACGTGCTGGGCAAGGTGACCGAGCGCGGCGTGTTCACCCTCGACCGTCCCACCACGCTCCTCGAGGCGGTCGCCCGCGCCCAGGGGATGGAGACCGGGATGTCCAGCGAGCGCACGCTCGTCGAACTTGCCGATCTCACCCGCAGCTTCGTCGCCCGCGGCGGCCGCAAGCTGCCCGTCGACTTCGAGCGGCTCTTCGGCCAAGGCGACCTTTCCCAGAACATCGCCCTTGAGCCCGACGACTACATCTACTTCCCGGCCGCCCAGGTGAAAGAAGTCTATGTGCTCGGCGCCGTCGAACGGCCCGGTGCCTACGCCTTCACTGCCGCGCCCGGCACGCTCGGCGCCATCGCCGCCCGCGGCGGCTTCGCCGACAAGGCCTGGCGCACCCGCGTCCTCGTCATCCGCGGCTCGCTCCAGCGGCCCGAGACCTTCGTCGTCAACGCCAACACCGTCCTGACCGGCGGCGCCGCCGACGTCCGCCTGCAGCCGCACGACATCGTGTACGTCAGCAAGCGCCCTTGGTCCCGCGCCGAGGAGCTCCTCGACGAGGCCGCCACCGCATTCGTGACCTCCGCTGTCGTCACCTGGACCGGCATCCACGTCTCCGCCGAGTTGCACGACTGACGCCACCCGCCCGCCCCCGCTCCTCTTGTCGCCCATGAAACTCGCCCCCGCCCCGCGCCTCGCCGGCTTCGCCGCTCTCGCCATCGCCGTGCTTCTGTCCGGCTGCTCGACGTTCTCCCGTCGAGCCAAGGCCCCGGCGCCGGCGAACTTCGCCACCTTCACCCCCACCGCCGTCTCGGAGCTGCCGCCGCTCGATCCGACGCTGCTGCAGAAGCCCACGACGCCCTACCGGCTCGGACCCGGCGATCAGCTGGAAATCCAGGTCCTCGGCGACGTCGACACCCGCAGCCTCACGACGGTCGGCCCCGACGGGAAGATTTACTTCTACATGCTGCCCGGAATCGACGTGTGGGGCCTCACCGTCCCCGAGGCCCGCGAGCGCATCGTATCCGAATTCCAACGTTTCGTCCGCGACCGCCAGCCCGTCTCCGTCACGCTCCGCGTCGCCAACAGCCAGCGCGTGTGGGTCCTGGGCCGGCTCAACAAGCCCGGCGTGTACCCGATCGCCGGCCCCACCACGTTGCTCGAAGCCATCGCCGAGGCCGGCGGCCTCTCCCCGCGCTCCGCCGCGAGTTCCCTCGCCGGTCCGATGCCCCTCGCCGCCAGCCGCGGCACCCAGGGCACCGACGAGGCCGCCGATCTTTCCCGCGCCTTCGTCATTCGCCAGGGTCAGCTCCTGCGCGTGAACTTCTCGCGGCTGCTGCGTGAGGGTGACCTTTCGCAGAACATCTACCTCCAGCCCGACGATTTCGTGTACCTGCCCACCGGCGCGTCCTCGACCGTCCACGTCCTCGGCGCCGTCCTCCAGCCGCGCGCCATTGAGAGCGACTCCCCATTGTCCCTCGTCCGCGCGGTCGCCGAGGCCGGCGGCACGATCAAGGACGCCCATCTCACCCACGTGGCGATCCTGCGCGGCTCCCTGAGCGAACCCAAGGTCGCGATCGTCGACCTCAGGGCCGTCATGCTGGGCCAGGCACCCGACATCGAGCTCGCCGCCGATGACATCGTGTACGTGCCCTACACGCCCTACCGCGTGCTCACCCGATACGTGGATATGATTCTCACCACGTTCGCCCGCACCGTCGGCGTGAACGAAGGCGCCCGCGCGATCACCAGTCAGGCCGTGCCGGTCGGCGTCAACGTCCCCGTGGGCGGACTGTAACCGCCTCGGGTATTTTCCGACCCCGTAAGCGGGAGTTTCCCGCCGAGATCGGACTGGCACGATGCCGCCTCCGCCCGAAGATTTGGCGCCTCCGCCGAACGCCCGCTCCCACCGGTCCCGCACCGGACGCCAATCAGTTGTGCGTCCGCGGCGGCACGCGCAGCCGATGCGTAACCACTCACCGAGTTCCTCCCACGAATCCGACGCCTTTCTCGCTGCGATCATCACGTCTTCGCACGACGCGATCATCAGCACGGACACCCGCGGGCTCATCACCTCCTGGAACCCGAGCGCTGAACGGCTCTACGGCTACCCGGCATCGGAAGTGATCGGCCGCCCCATCTCGATTCTCTATCCCCCCGGGCGGGAGGCGGATGCCGCCGAGTCGCTGCGCCGCGCGCTAGCGGGTGGTTCGTTCCAGGAACAGGAAACCCTCCGACGCCAGCAATCCGGCGCCCTCGTGCCGGTGGCGCTCACCATCTCACCCATCCGCGACGCCGAGGGCACCATCATCGGCGTCTCCAAGATGGCGCGGGACCTGCGACAGCAAAAACGCGCCGAGGAACGGTTCCTCGTCACGCTTGCCAGTATCGGCGATGCGGTGATCTCGACCGACCTCGAGGGACGCGTTGTGTTCATGAACGCCGTCGCCGAGCAGCTCACGGGCTGGCCGCAGGGAGAAGCAATCGGCCAGCCGCTTGAGAACGTCTTTCGCATCGTGAACGAGTTTACGCGCGTCACCGTGGACTCGCCCGTCCGCCGGGTGCTTCGCGAGGGCAACATCGTCGGGCTCGCCAACCACACCGTCCTCGTCGCGCGAAATGGCCGCGAATGGCCCATCGACGACAGCGCGGCCCCGATCCGCTCGACCGATGGTGAGCTGCACGGCGTGGTCCTGATCTTCCGCGACGTCACCGCCCGCCATGAGGCGGAGATCCAATCCCAGCGCCTCGCCGCCATCGTCGAGGGTTCCGACGACGCCATCATTGGCAAGGACCTCAACAGCGTCGTCACCTTCTGGAACCCGGCCGCCGAGCGGATCTTCGGGTACACCGCGGCGGAGATGGAGGGCCAGTCGATCACCCGGATCATCCCGCCGGAGCGGCTCGACGAGGAACGGCTCATTCTCACGCGCATCCGGGCCGGCGAGCGGGTCGAACACTTCGAGACGATCCGGCTCCGCAAGGATGGCCGCACCTTCCACGCTTCGCTCACCATCTCACCGATTCGCGACCGCGAAGGCACGATCGTCGGCGCCTCGCAGATCGCCCGCGACATCACCGCGCAAAAGGAGGCCGAATTCGCGCTGCGCGCCGCGCAGGCGAAGCTGCAATCCCACGCCCAGGAACTGGAGCGCATCGTCGCCGAGCGCACGGCCCGGCTGCGCGAGATGGTGGGCGAACTCGAGTCGTTCTCCTACAGCCTTTCCCACGACATGCGCGCGCCCCTTCGCGCCATCCAGGGTTTCAGCGAGATCGTACTCACCGAGTACGGCGACCAGATCCCCGAGGGCGTCGACTACCTGCGCCGCGTCGTCAACGCCGCGAGCCGAATGGACCGACTGATCCAGGACGTCCTTGCTTTCGCCCGCGTCTCGCGGCAGGAGATCCGGCTCGAGCGCGTCGAAATCGAGCGCCTCGTGCGCGAGATCATCGAGGAACGCCCGGGCCTGCAGCCGCCCAACGCCGAGGTTGCCGTCGTCACGCCGATGGCCCCGGTCAAGGGCGACGACGCGTCGTTGGTGCAGTGCATGGCCAACCTGCTGGAGAACGCCGTGAAGTTCGTGCAGCCGGGAACCGTGCCGCACGTGAGGGTCTTTACGACCGCCGAGGACGGGCGGGTGCGCGTGTCCGTCCAGGACAATGGCATCGGCATCCCGCCCGAGAACCAGTCCCGGCTCTTCAGCGTGTTTACCCGCCTCTCGGGCGCCCAGGGTTACGAGGGCACCGGCCTCGGGCTCGCCATCGTACGCAAGGCCGCTGAGCGCATGGGCGGAACTGTCGGCGTGACCTCCAGCCCGGGCGCCGGCAGCACCTTCTGGGTCGAACTGCCCCGGGCCGACGCATGACCGAACAAGCCACGATCCTCCTCGCCGAGGACGACGACACCGACGTCCTGCTGCTCAAGCGCGCGTTCGCCGAGGTCGGCATCGCCAACCCGCTCCAGGTCGTTTCCGACGGCCAGGAGGCCGTCGACTACCTGACCGAGCTGCAGCAGGCGCCCGGTCCCCGCGACCGCCTGCCCGCCCTGATGATTCTCGACCTCAAGATGCCGCGCATGACTGGCCTGGACGTCCTGCAGTGGGCGCGCAGCGATCCCGGCACGCGGTGCGTCCCCGCGATCATCTTTTCCTCGTCGTCACACCCGCTCGACATCGAGCGCGCGTACGCCGCCGGCGCGAACGGCTTCATTGTGAAAGCCCCCGCCACCAGCGAACGCATCGAGTTCGCCCGCTTCATCCGCAGCTGGCTCCACTTCAACTTGCTCCCCATGGCGTGCACCGAAGGCTATCGCGCCGCCCACTCCCTCCACTCCGCCCCCCTCCTCCCCCGGTAAGGGCCCTGGGGCAGTCTTCCTCTTTCTCTTACTCTTCCTCTTTCTCTCGAGGGATTGAGGGATTGAGGGAAGCAGTCGGATCGAGAGAAAGAGAAAGAGAAAGAGTACGAGAAAGAGAAAGACCGGCCACTATCCTTCACTCCCTGGCCCGCCTCCGGCCACTTTCACTCTCACTTTCACTCTCACTCCCGGGGGGGCCGGGCCGCAGCGCGGCCCGGCCCCCGGGGTACTCACCCACTGGGGCACGGAGCGGTCGCGCGCATAAACTCGCGCGCATGACCCCCGACGCGAGTCTCGCCGCCGGCTACGAACGTTTCTCGCGCACGTCCTTCTTCACGTCGCTCGATGGGCTGCGCGCGATCAGCATCCTCGCGGTGATCTGGCACCACGCGTCCGAGTCTGCCTTCCCCGCCGCCACCCGGCTCGTCCACGAGGGCAATCGTGGCGTGCACCTGTTCTTCGTCATCTCCGCGTTTCTCATTTCCACCCTGCTCCTGCGCGCGAAGCGCCGCGGCGCACTCGACGTGCCGCGCTTCTGGTGCCGCCGTGCCCTGCGCATCCTGCCGCTCTACTACGCCGTCCTCCTGGGCTACGTCGGACTCGTATGGTATCTCGAACGCGGCCCCGCCGGCCAGGCCTTCTTCGCCAATCTGCCCGCCTTCGCCACGTTCACCTCCAACTGGTTCGTCGAGCTGGATGGGCGCGTGATTTTCTACTTCGCCTGGTCCCTTGCCGCCGAGGAGCAGTTCTACCTTTGCTGGCCGTGGGTCGAACGCGGCTTTGGTCGCGCCTCCCCCGCCTTCCTCGCGCTCGGCCTGCTCGTCGTGACGCAGCTCGCCGGGCTCGCCTACGTGGCCGGCGCCCAGACGCTCCCGCTCAAGATCCTCAGCAGCGTCCCCGCCGCGATCCTGCTCGGCGTCATCCTCGCCCACGTGCTCGACTCCGCGCGGGGCTACCACGCCGTCGCTCGGTTCGCGGGCCGCCGCGGGTCCGCCTGGGCCGCCGCGACCGCCGTCCTCGTCGCGCTCTGGTTCCAACGCGATCTTGGCTTCTTCGGCGAACTCCTGGTTGCCGTGACGCTCACCTTCCTCGTCGCCACCTGCGTCGTGCGCGAGGACAACGATTTTGCCCGCGCCCTCCGGCTGCGGCCGGTCGCCTGGATCGGCACCATCAGCTTTGGGATCTACCTGCTCCACGTGCTGTGCATCCGCGCCGTGCGCGGCGTCCTCGCCGCCGCGCACCTCGAGTCCGTCGGTCTCCTGTTCCTCGGCAGCACGCTCCTCAGCGTCGCGATCGCGTCGGTCAGCTACCTCACGTACGAGCGCTTTTTCCTGCGCCTGAAGGACCGTTGGTTCAGCGACCGCCGCCCTGCGGTCGTTGCGCCCCCGCCACCGGCCGCCACCAAGGTCCCCGCCGTCGCCACGTCGTTGCCGGGCTGACCCCGGCCGACGCCGCGCGCGCGTGGAAAAAGGCAGCGCTCCATCCGACGCTTACTCTTTCTCTTCCTCGTACTCTTTCTCTCGATGTCCTACTCGGCCAGCCCGGTCTTCTCTGTGACCTCCGTGCCTCCGTGGTTCATACCATCGGGGTAACGAGATTCAGATTCTGTGACCGGGCCTCAGGCCCCCACGGGCCAGCCGATCGAAAGAAAGAGGAAGAGGAAGAGTAAGAGAAAGACCGCGATCCTGCAGAGCACCTTGCGGGTTTTCGCTCCGTGTCGCCTGCCCTTGACCGCCCCCGCGCCGCGGCGCCCCCCCGCGGGTTGGGCGTTTTGTCAGACAGACACTGACAGCGAACCTGCGCGCAGACTGACAGGTTTATCAGACCCGCGCGGATAAAGGCATTTGCGCGAGTCGGGCATGCTGGCGGGGCTATGATTCGATTCCTCAGTGCCGCGGTCGCTCTGCTGACCGCCATCACCCTCAGCCTCACCTCCGCCCACGCCGTGGAAAACGTCTGGGACTACAGTGTCCAGGTGAGTTCTGCCGTCCAGCCCGCGCCCGCCAAGATCACCTTGAGCTGGCCGCAGGACACCAACGGCACCCCTTCAAGCTACACGATCTACCGCAAAGCCCCCAACGACACCTCCTGGGGTTCCGGCACCACGATCGCGGGTAGCTCCACGTCGTACACCGACACCAACGTCGCCGTCGGCACCGCCTACGAGTACCGCATCGTCAAGGCGGCGGGCTCGTACACCGGCTACGGCTACATCCGCACCGGGATCCAGACGCCCCTCGTCGAGAACCGCGGCAAGGTCGTCCTGATCGTCGACAACACCTTCTCCACCGCACTCGCCTCCGAGCTTGCGCGGCTGCAGCAGGACCTCGTCGGCGACGGCTGGACCGTCCTCCGCCACGACGTCGGCCGCAATGACTCGGTCGCGTCGGTCAAGGCCCTCATCAAGGCCGACTACGCCGCCGATCCAGCCAACGTGAAGTCCGTCTTCCTCTTCGGCCACGTCCCCGTGCCCTACTCCGGCCAGTTCAACCCCGACGGCCACTCCGATCACATCGGCGCCTGGCCGGCCGACGTCTTCTACGGCGATGTCGACGGCGACTGGACCGACTCCTCGGTCAACTACACGCAGACGATCAACACCGATCCCGCCGACGCGAAGCGCATCAGCAACGTCCCCGGCGACGGCAAGTTCGACCAGTCGGACATCCCATCCAACGTCGAGTTGCAGGTCGGCCGGGTCGACCTCGCCAACATGCCGGGCCGCAAGGAATGGGGCGCCGCCGCCTCCTTTCCCACCGAGCTCGATCTCATGCGCAAGTACCTGAACAAGGACCACGCGTTCCGTACCCGCGCCAACAACCCGCCCCGCCGCGCCGTCCTCGGCGATTACTTCGGTGCCCGCGGCGGCGAGGCCTTCGGCGCCTCCGGCTTCCGCAGCTTCGCTCCGCTCGTCGGCGCGTCCAACATCCGCGATCTCAACCGCGAGTACAACGATCAGCGCGGCGTCTGGATTCCCCAGGCCGCCCAGAACGATTACCTCCTCGCCTACGGCTGCGGCGCCGGCAGCTACGACGCCGTTTCCGGCATCGGCAACAGCGGCCTCTACAACGCCGGCACGACCTACGATCTCGTCACGGCCAACACCCGCGGCGTGTTCAACCTGATCTTCGGCTCCTGGCTCGGCGATTGGGACCACGAGGACAACTTCCTCCGCGCCCCCCTCGCCACCGACTCCGGCCTCGTCTCCGTCTGGTCCGGCCGCCCCCACTGGTTCCTCCATCCCATGGGCGCCGGTGAAACCATCGGCTACGTCGCCCAGCTGACGCAGAACAACGTCAACAGCTACCAGACCCAGATCAACACCGCCGCCCACCGCACGCACATCGCGCTCATGGGCGACCCGACCCTGCGCCTGCACCCGGTCATGCCGGTCTCCAACCTCCGCGGCACCGTCAGCGGCAGCGCCGTGGCCCTCAATTGGACCGCCGCCGCCGACACCAACGTCGTCGGTTACCACGTTTATCGCGCCACGTCCGCCAACGGCCCGTTCACGCGCCTGACGTCGTCCGTCGTCACCAACCCGCTGTTCACCGACACCTCCGCTCCGAGCGGCGCCACCTACATGGTCCGCACCGTGAAGCTCGAGGACACCACCAGCGGTTCCTACTACAACGCCAGCCAGGGCGCCTTCTGGTCGGTTTCCGGCGGCGGCACCACGCCGACCCCGACGCCTGACACCACCCTCCCGACGGTCTCCCTCACGTCGCCCAGCAACGGCGCCACCGTGTCCGGCACCGCCGTGACCGTCAGCGCCAACGCCAGCGACAACGTCGGCGTCACCGGCGTGCAGTTCAAATTCGACGGCGCCAACCTCGGCGCCGAGCTCACGAGCGCCCCGTACCAGACGACGCTCAACTCGACGTCGTTCAGCAATGGCACGCACACGATCACGGCCCTCGCTCGCGATGCCGCCGGCAATATCGCCACCGCGGCCGCCTACACGGTCACCGTGAGCAACGCCACCACGAGCCCCGGTGACACCGGCGGCGGCACCACCTCGCCCACGCCCTCCACCGGCCCGACCATCCCCGGCACCACCGCCGGCACCACGGTCTGGATCGACGACGCCCTCCCGGCTGGCGCCGGCGGCCTCGGCACGAATGGCGACACCTGGAACTGGGTGACCTCGCCCACTCCCGCCACCGGCACCAAGGCGCACCGTTCGGACGCCGCCACCGGTCTCCACGAGCACTGGTTCGGCTGGTCCGCCAGCCCTCTCGCGGTCGCCAAGGGCGATCTGCTCTTCACCTACGTGTACCTCGACCCGGCCAACCCGCCGTCCGAGATCATGCTAAGCTGGTCCACCAGCTCGTCGTGGGAACACCGCGCCTACTGGGGCGCCAATCAGATCGATCGCGGCTCCGGCGCGGGTCGTTACTACGCCGGCGCCCTCCCCGCCACCGGCCAGTGGGTCAAGCTCGAGGTCCCGGCCAGCGCCGTCGGCCTCGACGCCTCCACCGTCACCGGCATGGGCTTCTCCGCCTTCGGCGGCGGCGTCACTTGGGACACCTCCGGCAAGCGGCTGCCCAGCGCGCCGTCCATCCCGATCGTCACCACGCCTTCCCCTGGTTCCGGCAGCACCACAGCCAAAGACACCGTCTGGATCGATGACGCCCTCCCCTCCGGCGCCGGCGGTCTCGCGACCAATGGCGATACCTGGAACTGGGTGAGCAACCTCGCCAAGTACGGCACCAAGTCGCACCGCTCCGATGTCGCCACCGGCCTCCACGAGCACTGGTTCGGCTGGTCCGGCGCGACCCTCCCAGTCGCGGTCGGTGACAAGCTCTTCACCTACGTGTACCTCGACCCGGCCAACCCGCCCGCCGAGATCATGATCAGCTGGTCCACGAACACCTCGTGGGAACACCGCGCCTACTGGGGCGCCAACCAGATCGACCGCGGCAGCGGCGTCGGCCGCTACTACGCGGGCGCTCTGCCCGCCACCGGCCAGTGGGTCCGCCTCGAAGTCCCGGCCAGCGCCGTGGGCATGGAGAAGGAAACCGTCGTCGCCATGGGCTACTCGCTCTTCGGCGGCGCGGCGAACTTCGACGCCTCCGGCAAGTCCACCCCCGGTACCTCCACCGGCGAGACTCCTTCCGGCGGCGGCACCACGTCGCCCACCCCGACCACGCCCGGGCCGACCACGTCGGACACCGTCTGGATCGATGACACCCTGCCCACCGGCGCCGGCGGTCTCGCGACCAATGGCGACACCTGGAACTGGGTGAGCAGCAATCCGACGCCTGTCTCCGGCACCAAGGCGCATCGCTCCGACCTCGCCACCGGCCTCCACGAACACTGGTTCGGCTGGTCTGGCAGCTGGTTGTCCGTCGCCACCGGCGACAAGCTCTTCGCCTACGTGTACCTCGACCCGGCCAACCCGCCGTCCGAGATCATGCTGAGCTGGTCCACGAACTCCTCGTGGGAGCACCGCGCCTACTGGGGCGCCAACAAGATCGACCGCGGCTCCGGCACCGGCCGTTACTACGCCGGCGCGCTCCCCGCGACCGGCAAGTGGGTTCGCCTCGAAGTCCCGGCCAGCGCCGTGGGCCTCGAGAACGAGAAGGTCGTTGCCATGGGCTTCGCACTCTTCGGCGGCGCCGCCACCTGGGATGCCTCCGGCAAGACCGGCAGCACCAGCTCGGGCGGCGACACCTCGCCGGGCACGCCTTCGGGCGGCGCCCCCTCCGGTGGCGACTCCTCCTCCGGCACGCCTACGACCACGCCATCGACCATCCCGACCGATCCGAATGGGTCCGACACTCCCCTGCCTCCGTCCACGTGGGGCGAAAACGTCCTCGCGCGCATTCCGCAGGTTGGTGATCACGAGCTCCGCGTCCTTTCGCCGACGCTGCTCGAACTCCGCCGCGTGCTCGCCAAGCCCGCCGAACCCGCAACGTTCGCCGACTGGAACTTCGTCGACGCGTCCGGCAACCTGAACGCTCCCGCGACGTCGCAGTTCGCCGTCACGTCCAACGGTCAGGCGATCAGCGTCAGCTCGGTCGGCTTCCGCCGCCGCGCCGCCTACGCCCAACTCAACGTTCGCGACCTCCGCGTCGAGGCCAGCTTGTTCCTCAAGTTGTCCGCCCCGATCACCGAGGGTCAGACCGTCGAGGTGAAGAATCCCGGCAACGCGCTGTGGGGCTCCGCCTTCACGTTCTCCAGCAAGGCTGAAGCCCTGCGCTTCAACCCTGCGATCCACGTCAACCAGGAGGGCTATGTCCCCGGCTTCAGCAAGAAGGCCATGGTCGGCTACTACCTGGGCAACCTGGGGGAGATGGACGTCGACGCCGCCAAGGGCTTCAAGCTCGTGAACGCCGCCACCGGCGTCACCGTGTACACCGGCACGCTGACCAATCGTCGCGATACCGGCTACCAGACCAGCCCGATGCCTTACCAGAAGGTGTACGAGGCTGACTTCACCAGCTACAAGACGCCCGGCGAGTACCAGGTCGTCGTCCCCGGCATGGGCGCTTCGCTCCCGTTCGTCATCAACGAAGGCGTCGCCATGGCGTTCGCCCGGGCTTACGAACTCGGCCTGTATCACCAGCGCTGCGGCGGCTCCAACGAGCTGCCCTACACGCGCTTCGTCCACGCGGCCTGCCATACGGCCGCCGCCGAGGTCCCGACGTCCGATCCCGCCTACGACTTCACGTGGCGTGTGATCACCTCGTACAGCAGCGGCAACAGCCGCCAGACCGCGCCGGTCCTCACGGGCCCCGCCACCCAGCTCTATCCGTTCGTGCGGCAGGGCAAGGTCGACGTCTCGGGCGGCCATCACGACGCCGGCGACTACAGCAAGTACACCATCGATGTGGCGCTCCTCGCGCACAACATCCTGTTCGCCGCCGACTCGATCCAGGGCGCCGGCAGCCTCGACAATCTCGGCATCCCCGAGAGCGGCGACGGCATCGGCGACATCCTCCAGGAAGCGAAGTGGGAGGCCGACTACGTGGCCAAGCTGCAGGACTCCGACGGCGGCTTCTACTTCATCGTGTACCCGAAGAATCGGGAATACGAATACGACATCTCCCCGGAGAAGGGCGACCAGCAGGTTGTCTGGCCCAAGAACACGTCCGCCACGGCCGCCTCGGTCGCCGTGCTCGCCGAGTTCGCCTCGTCCCCGGCCTTCAAGAAGGCTTACCCGGACCTCGCGGCCTCGTACCTCGCCAAGGCCAAGCTCGGCTGGCAGTTCCTCATGAACGCCATCGCCAAGTACGGCAAGGACGGCGCCTACCAGCGCATCACGTTCTACGGCGATGAGTTCATGCACGACGACGAGCTCGCCTGGGCCGCCGCCGCCATGTTCGTCGCCACCGGCGAGGCGCAGTACCAGCAGAAGCTGCTCGAGTGGTTCCCGAACCCGGCCGACCCGAACACGCTCCATTGGAGCTGGGAACGCCTGTACCAGGGCTGGGGCGCCGCGATCCGTACCTACGCGTTCGCCGCCCGCTCCGGCCGCCTGGCCGCGAGCCAGTTGAACGCCACCTACCTCGCCGCCTGCGAAGGCCAGATCACCGCCGCCGCCGAGGAGGCGCTCAAGTGGACCAAGGGCAGCGCCTACGGCACCGTGTTCCCGGACAACATCCGCCGCACGATGCAGACGGGTTGGTACTTCTCCATGGAGTCCGCCAACGCGATGGCCATGGCGTATCAGATCAACCCGAAGCAGGAGTACATCGACGCCCTCGTCACCAACATGAACTACGAGACGGGCGCCAACCCGGTGAACGTCTCGTTCATCGCGGGCCTCGGTGTCCGCCGGCCCACCCAGATGGTGAGCCAGTTCCGGAACAACAATCGCTGGGTCCTCCCGCCGATCGGCCAGCCCATGAGCAACGTGCACTCCAGCTTCGCCTGGCTGCCGTTGTACGGCAGCGAGCTGACCGGCGTCAGCTTCCCGGCCGACGGCAGCAGCGGCACGAGCTACCCGCTCCAGGACCGGTTCAGCGACATCTGGAACGTCACCACCGAGTTCGTGACGCTCAACCAGGGCCGCGCGCTCATCGGTGCCGCGTTCCTGGCCGCCCAGACCAGCGCCAAGTCCACGCCGTGGAAGCCCACCGCCTCCACCGTGCAGATCGTCTCGGGCAGCACACCCAAGGTCGGTCAGCCCGTCACGCTCGCGCTCAACCTGAACGGCCTCGACGTCACCGGCGCCCGCATCACGTGGGAAGCCCGTGACCAGCTGCCGGATTTCGGCTCGACGTACACCATCACGCCGAAGAGCACCGGCGCGAACTGGGTCGACGTGGAAATCATGTACCCGGACGGCCGCCGCGTCTTCGCGACCGGCAGCTTCACCGCCCAGTAATCATCGCCGCGGCCGGCGGCGCGGGTGCGCCCGTCGCCGGCCCCTTTCCTTTCCCAGCAAGGCATCCAGGCAAGCATCAACTTTCGGAGCGGTCGCACTACCGCTACCGAACATAGCATCGGCGCCGGGTGGTTATCGAAGCCACCCGGCGCTTTGCCGTCTGCACCCGCCCCACCTCTTTCTCTTACTCATACTCTTCCTCTTTCTCTCAAAAGCCCCTGCCAGTCGCGGACCCCGCGACCGGCAGACGTGGGAGAGAAAGAGAAAGACCGCCGGTGGTCCCCCCCGCCGTCGGTCCGAACGTTAAACCTTAAACCTTGAAACCTTAAACAGCGGCGCGTCCGCGCCGCGTCCGCGCGGCGCTACGGTATTCACCCACCTTCGCCCCACTCGTCCACACGCTAGAGTGACGCTGCTCCCCCCGGCCCCCGTTGCCCGTGCGCCCATCCTCCTCGCTCTTTCCCGTTCGCTCGCCGCACGACGCCGCCCGCTGGCGGCGTTTCCTTCTCGGCTGTTTCCTGTTCGTCGTCGGCGTCCGCTGTTTTCTCGTCGAACGCCTGGGCGCGAGCATCGCGCTGGTCGACGAGTGGGAAGCCACCGGACGCGAGGTGCTCTCCGCCTGGGCTCACGGCACGTTCTCGCTCGCCGCGTTGTTCGAGGCTCACAACGGCGACCACCGCATCGTTGCCACCCGGCTCTGGGAAATCTTCTGGTTCACCGTCAACGGCGCCTGGGACCCCAAGTTGGTCATGATTGCGAAGACGGTGATCTTCGGCGCCGCTGCCACCGGCTTCATCCACCTCCTCGCGGGCGCACTCGATCGCACCCGTTTCGCCCTCGGCACCCTGCTCGCCGCGCTGTTCGCCTTCCCCTTTGGCTACCGCAACCTGCTCTGGGCGTTCCAGTCGCAGTTCGACTTCTTTCTTCTCACCGCCGCCGGCGCGCTCTGCGCCGTCGTGGCCGGCCGGCGCTGGCTCGCCCTTGCCCTCGCCGCCGCGGCTCCGTTCACGCTTGGTGCCGGCCCCGTCGTCGCCGCCACCCTCGCACTCGTCGCGCTGCTCGCCGGCGTGTTCCGCCTCTGGCCCGCGCGCGCTGCGGTCGGCTACGGCCTGGTTGCGCTCGCGCTCGCCGCCGGTGGCGCCGCTCTCCGTGCCGCCCACGCCGCGCCACTCGGCCCACCGGGCGATCAGGCGTTCACCTTGGCCAAGCTGCTGGCGTGGCCGTACAGCAACTTCCTCCTCATCGTCGCTCACCTGCCCGAAACCGCCCGTCTCGTGCCTGGGTTCGTCCTGCGCCTTCCCAGCGCCGAACAGAGTCTCGTCCTCGCCGCCGCCCGCACGCTCCAGGCGCATCCCGCGCTCCACGTCACGCTCCACGTTCTCCTCGCGCTGCTCCTCACCACACCGCTGCTGCTCCTCGCCGCCCGCATCGCCCGAACGCGCCGGCTCCCTAGCGCCGCCATTGGCATCGTCGTCGTCGGGCTCCTCGCCCTCCTCCTGCAGGGTGCGTCCGCCGTCGCGCGCTCGACCGAGATCCTCGTGCAGACGCGCTTCCTCGACGTCGTCGCCCTCTTCGGCTTCACCGCCATGGCCGCCGCCGTATTCCTCGCCCGCTCCGCGCCGCGCCTGCGCCGCTGGCTGGTCCTCTGGGCCGCACTCATCGTGCCCGGTTACCTCGCCACCATGGGCGCCACCGCCATCCAACTTGCCCACGGCAAGGAGCGCGAGTGGGTCCCTGCCGTGCGCGCGTTCTTCCCGAGCCGCGACCTCGCCACGCTGCCGGAAAACACGAACTGGCAGCTCCCGATCCTCGAGCGTGATCCCACCGCGTTCGCGGCGCTGCTCGCGGATCCGGCGATGGCCGCGGTCCTCCCGCGCTCAATTCTCGCACCCGAGGAGCCGCCGCGACCCGTCGCCCGCATCGTGTTCGCCGTCGCGCGCCTCGGCTGGCTACTCGCCCTCGCCGGCACCGTGCTGCTCGCTACCGCCACCCGCGCCCCGCGCCACTGTCACGTATTGCGTGACACCTCCCGCCGCCGTTCCCCCGCCGAAGTGTCACGTATTGCGTGACACTTTTCGCGGCCTTTCCCTCGTACGCCCGCCGCCAGTGTCACGTATTACGTGACACTTTCCGCCCGAGACGCGTCCGGCGACTGTCACGTAATACGTGACACTTCCGGGGTGGCGCCACCCACCCGGGAATGGGGTGTGGACCTCCTTCCGGGAGCGGACGCCGCTTGGTGTGATTGCGAGCCAACATGCCTCCGCCGTTGCGTTTCGTCTCCCGGCTCGTCGCGCTGACGCTGCTGCTGGCGCTGCCGCGATCCGTCGGCGCGGCGCCCATCGACGAAGCGAGCCCGCGGCTGCCCGCGCCAGGCGACGCGACGCTGCGCCTCCTCTCGCCGACACTCCTGGAACTGGTGGTGATTTCCGCGCCCGGCCCCGATGATCCGCCGCTCCCGCTAGAGGCGACGTTCCGCGCCGCGGACTTCAAAGTCTCCGTCGCCGGCCAGCCCGTTACGGTCACCGGTCTCAGCTTCAAGCGCCGCGTGCTCTACGCGCCGATCAAGCGCCGCGATCTGCGGGTCGCGACGCACCTCATCGCGCAGCTCAGCGCGCCGGTGTCAGACAACCAGGAGGTTCGCCTCTCGCACGCAAACAGCCCGCTGTGGCCAGCGAGCAAGGTTTTCCACACCCGATCCGAGCCGCGCCGCTACAGCCCGGCGCTGCACGTCAACCAGGAAGGCTACGAGCGCGGCCAGCCCAAGGTCGCCTTTGTCGGGTACTATCTCGGCACAGGCGGTGAACTGCCGATCCCGGCCGAGGCAGGTTTCGACCTGCTCGACGCACGCACCGGCGAGCGCGTGCATCACGGCGAGCTCCGCCGGCGGCGCGAACAGGGGTTCGCCGTCGTGCCCCAGCCTTACCAGGCCGTTTACGAGGCGGACTTCAGCGCGTTCGATCGCGCGGGCACCTACCAACTCGCCGTCGCCGGGCTCGGCGCCTCCCTGCCGTTCCGAATCGGCGACGGCGAACTCCTGGGCGTCGCGCGCGCGTACGCACTCGGCCTTTACCACCAGCGCTGCGGCTGCGACGAAGGTCCGCCGTTCACGCGGTTCGCCCACGCCGCGTGCCACACCGCTCCGGCCGACGTGCCGCTGCCGGTCGACGCGTTCGCCAAAACCTGGGGAATCATCGCCGATCTCTACAAGGACGCCGGCCAACCCGAGCGCCCCGAGCAGCAGATCCACCGCGCGTCGGACCTCCTGTATCCGTTCGTGCGACAGGGCAAGGTGGACGTCTCCGGGGGGCATCACGACGCCGGCGACTACAGCAAGTACACGATCAACAGCGCCACGTTGATCCACGCGCTCGTGTTCGCCGTCGACTCGTTCCCCGGCGTCGCCGCCCTGGACAATCTCGGCATTCCCGAGAGCGGCGACGGGATCAGCGACCTTCTGCAGGAGGCCAAATGGGAGGCCGACTACCTAGCGAAGCTCCAGGATGACGACGGCGGGTTCTACTTCCTGGTGTACCCGCGCGACCGCCGCTACGAGAACGACGTGCCGCCCGATCGGGGTGACCCGCAGGTGGTGTGGCCGAAGACCACGGCGGCCACGGCCGCGGCCGTCGCGGCGCTTGCGCAGTGCGCGGGTTCACCGGCGTTCAAGCGGCACTATCCCGACGTCGCGCAGCGCTATCTTGCCCAAGCCACGCGCGGCTGGGCGTTTCTCGAGCGCGCGCTCTCGCAGCACGGCAAAGCCGACGCCTACCAGCGGCTCACGCACTACGGCGACAGCTTCCAGCACGACGACGAACTTGCCTGGGCCGCCGCCGAGCTCTTCGTCGCCACCGGCAACCGCGCCTACGAGCGTCGCCTCTTCGAGTGGTTTCCCAACCCGGGGGATCCCGCCACCCGCCAGTACGGCTGGCGCCGCGCCTCATTCGCCTACGGCAACGCCCTGCGCAGCTATGCCTTCGCCCCCCGCAACGGCCGGCTCGCCCGCAACCAGGTCGATGCGAACTATCTTGCCCGCTGCGAACTCGAGCTGCGCCGCGCGGGCGACGATGTCCTCCGTGCCTCCCAGCAGAGCGCCTACGGCGTGAGCTTTCCCGAGGCCTCGAAGCGCATCGGTCGCGCCGGCTGGTTCTTCGCCAGCGACGAGGCGTTCGACCTGACCGTCGCCTACCAACTGCAGGCGCGCCCGGCTTACCTCGCCGGGGTCCTCGCCAACCTGAACTACGAGCTCGGCGCCAATCCCGTGAACCGGGTGTTCGTCACCGGACTCGGGATACGCCGGCAGCACGAGATCGTGCACCAGTTCGCGCAGACCGACGACCGCGCGCTGCCCCCGAGCGGCATTCCGCTCGGCGCGGTGCAGTCGGAGTACCACTACAGCGGCCTGTACCGCGCCCAACTCGCCGATGAAAGCTGGCCGCGCGACAGCGGCGCGGGGCCGATCTACCCGCTCTACGATCGGTGGTCCGACGCCTACAACCTCTCCACCGAGTTTGTCGTCACCAACCAGGCGCGCAGCCTCGCCTCACTCGCATTCTGGGCCGCGCAAACCCCGGCGCGCACCCAGGCGTGGCGCCCGACGCCTGCGCGCATCATCGGCGCCGCCGGCACCGTCGCCGTCGGCGCTCCGCTGACCTTCCGGCTCGAGGCGGGCGCGCTCGATCTCGGCGCCGCCCGCATCGTCTGGGAGGCTCGCGACCAGCAGCCGGCGTTCGGGCCCACGTTCACCTTCGCCCCGACTGAGACCGGCGCACAATGGGTCGAGGCCGAGGCCGCGCTCCCCGACGGCCGGCGCGTCGTCGCGCGGCATGAGTTTCGCGCCACCGCCCCCGTCGTGTACTGGATCAACGGCGCGCTCCCCCGCGGCGCCCGCCCCTCCGCCCAGGGCGGTGACAACTGGGGCTGGATCAAGCCCGCCAGCAAACCGCCGGAGCTCGCTGCCGCGCACAGCACCACACCCCAGCACGAGTCGGCCCTCGCGCCGGCGATTCACGAACACGGGTTCGACGAGGCCGAGACGCGGCTGGAAGTCGATCCCGGCGACGTGCTCTTCGCCTGGATGTTCATCGATCCGAAGCACCCGCCGAAAACCATCATGCTCGAGTGGAACGACGGTTCGTTCGAGCACCGCGCGTACTGGGGCCCGAATCTCATCCCGTGGGGCAAGGCGAACACGCCCGGCCAGTGGCCCATGGGCCCCGTGCCGCCAGCCGGCCGCTGGGTCCGACTCGACGTGCCTGCCAAGGCCGTCGCGCTCGAAGGCCGCACCCTCAAGGGCATGACCTTCCGCCTGCACGGCGGGCGCGTGCGTTGGGACGCCGCCGGCAAGCGGACGCCGCCCGCGCCGCCCGACGCGAAGCGCTGAGCCGCCGACGCCCTCTCCTCCGATCGACCGCGCCCGCTGGGGTCGCGGCCCGGCCTTGCTTCGGGCACGCAACCCATTCTGGCGCGGGGAGAACCCGGGTAGGATCGCGCGCGACACCTGTGCCCATGATTTTCTCTCCCGATCGCGCGCGCCTTTCCTCGCCGGCCCCTCGCTCCGCGTCGCACTGTCGACGCGCGCCGGCCTTGTCCCGCGCCACCCCCTTTTGGCGGGAGGTCTGTTATTGGGGCATCGGCTGCCTGCTGTCGGGCACATTCCCGGCGCAGGCAGCCGATGCCACTTGGAACTACGCTGTCCAGGCCCACGCGACCGTCAGCACCTCTCCCGCCCGCATCACGCTCTCGTGGGTCGAGGACACCACCCCGGGGCGCAACGGCTACGTGCCCTCGTACACCATCGCGCGCAAGGCACCCGGCGAGGCGGCGTGGGGTTCGCCGCAGTCGGTGTCCGCGGGCCAGACGACCTGGACCGACGCCAACGTCCAGCCCGGCGTCGCCTACGAGTACCAGCTTGTCCGCGTGTTCGCCGATCCGGCCGTGCCGGACTGGGACCACGCCGCCTACGGCTATCTGCTCAGCGGCATCAACGTCCCCTTCTCCGACCAGCGCGGACGCGTGATCCTCGTGGTTGAGCAGACGATTGCCGACGACCTCACCGACCGCGTGCAGCGGCTCCGCAGCGACCTCGTCGGCGACGGCTGGCTCGTCACCCAGGTGAACGTGAACCGCAACGACACGCCCGCCAGTGTCCGCGACCGGATCCGTTCCGTGGGTGCGAGCTCGGGCGCCGTTGTCCTCCTCGGTCGCGTGCCCATCGCGAAGGCCGGCAACTACGCGCCCGACTTCCACGAGGACCGCGCGATGCCGACCGACGCCTACTACGGCGATGTCGACGGCAACTGGGTCGACGCCGATCGCAACGGCGTCTTCGAGGGCGACGAGATTCCCTCCGACATCGAGCTGGCCGTCGGCCGCATCGACTTTGCGGAGCTCGGCGGCATCGGCGCCGGACTCGACGAGGTGCCGCTCACCGCGCGCTACCTGGACAAGGACCACGCCTTTCGCCACGCCGCCCTGCGCTTCGACCGCCGCGCCCTGATCGGCGACCGCGTCGGGCTCGACCGGGGGCGCGTCCCCGCCGCAGGGGCGTATCGCGCCTTCTCCGCGATGTTCGGCGCGGAGAACATCTTCCTGGCGAACACCGAGGACGCCGCGGCGGACCAAGAGCGCTGGATCACGCTCCTGCAGCAAAACGCGCCGGCGTGGGCCTTTGGCAGCGGCGGCGGCGGCAATTCCGCAGTCGCGAGCCTCGGCCTCCAGGGCGAGTTCAAGTCCGCCACCAGCGCGGACGTCGCCCGCGCGCGCGCCGGTTTCTATCTCCTTTTCGGCAGCTACTTCCTCGAGTGGCAGCAACCAGACAACCTCCTCCGCGCCACGCTCGCCGCGCCGAACGGCGGCCTCGGCGCAGCGTGGTCGGGCCGGCCCAGCTTCATCCTCCACCCGCTCGGCCTCGGCCAGCCCCTCGCCGAGGGCATCCGGCTCACGCAGAACAACACGACGCTCTACTACAGCCCGGCCAACGCGTACCGCCGCGGCGTGCACATTGCGTGGCTCGGCGACCCCACGCTGCGCCTCGAATACACCGCGCCCATCAGCGGCCTGACCGGCTCGTGGCAGAACGGCACCGTGCAACTCGCCTGGAACGCCTCGCCCGACGCCGAAGCCGGGGGCATGGCGTACGTCGTGTACCGCGCGGCCGCCGCCGAAGGCCCCTACGCGCGCGTCAGCGCGCAGGCCGTTACCACCACGCAGTTCATCGACCGCACGCCCGCGACCGGCGCCACGTACATGGTGCGCGCGGTGCGAACGCACACGACCGCCAGCGGCACCTACGAGAATCCGAGCCAGGGGGTGTTCTGGAACACGACCGCCGCACCGTCCGACCCGCCGCCGCCCGCGCCGAAACCTGACGCCCCCGTCCGCTTCGGTCTGCCCCTCTTGTTCACCCCGCGCTCCGACGCGATGGGGCCGCGCCCGTGAGCCGCACCCGCGCGCATGCGCGTCGCGAACCTGCCGCCCTTCCAACTCCGCCGTAGCGCCACCTTCGGATGGGGTTCGCGCCCCGTTCCTCGGCGTGCCGCGATCCGGCACACTCTCGTCGCGCACCTCGGGCCGCGGCCCCACGCCGCATCCACCCCTGGTCCGAGTCGCGTTCCCTCTCCCGCATGAAAACCCTTCTCGTCACCGGCTCTTCGGGCCTGATCGGGTCCGAAGTGTGCACTTACTTCGCCCGCGAACTCGGCTACACGGTCCACGGCATCGACAACAACCAGCGCGCGACCTTCTTCGGCCCGCAGGGCGACACGCGCTGGAACCAGCGGCGGCTCGCCCGCGACCTCCGCGGCTTCCAGCATCACGAACTCGATATCCGTGATCGCGCTGGCGTGCTGGACCTCGTGCGGCGGCTGAAGCCGGCCGCCATCGTGCACACCGCGGCCCAGCCGAGCCACGATCGCGCCGCGGCCATCCCGTTCGACGATTTCGACACCAATGCGGTCGGCACGCTGAACCTGCTCGAAGCGGCGCGCCAGGCGTGCCCGGAGTCGCCCTTCGTGCACATGAGCACGAACAAGGTATATGGCGACGCCCCCAACCGCATCGCGCTGCAGGAGCTCGAGACCCGCTGGGACTACGCCGACCCGCATTTCGAGCACGGCATTCCGGAGACGTTCACGATCGACCAGTCGAAGCACTCGCTCTTCGGCGCGTCCAAGGTCGCCGCCGACGTGATGGTCCAGGAGTACGGCCGCTATTTCAATCTGCCGACCTGCGCCCTGCGCGGCGGCTGTCTCACCGGTCCCAACCACACGGGGGTCGAGCTGCACGGTTTCCTCAGCTACCTCGTGAAATGCAACCTCGAGGGCCGCGAGTATCGGCTCTTCGGTTACAAAGGGAAGCAGGTGCGCGACAACATCCACTCCCTCGATGTTGCGCGCTTCATGGCGGCCTTCGTCGCCGCGCCGCGTGCCGGCGAGGTGTACAACCTGGGGGGAGGCAAGGGTAACGCCTGCTCCGTGCTCGAGGCGTTCAAGCTCGCGGAGAAGTTCTCCGGCAAGCCGCAGGTGTACACGTACGTCGAGCAGGCCCGCGCCGGGGACCACATTTGCTACTACAGCGACCTGCGGAAGATGCGGGCGCACTATCCCGCCTGGGACATCACCCAGTCGCTCGAAGACACCATTCGCCAGATCGTCGACGCCTGGCCGCGCCGCGGCGCCGAAGCCACGGCGCCGGAATCGGCGGCGTTAGCCGCGCCGGTCAACCACGCGCCCCTCGCCGCGGCCGTCGCCTAACCTCCCCATTGCCGCCCATGCCCACTCCCGCCCCGCTCTCGCTCTACTCGGTGATCATCCCCGCCCGCGACGAGGAGGAGTCCCTGCCGTCCACGATCGCGGACATCGTGCGCGCCTTCACGGCGGCCGACATCCCGCACGAGATCGTCGTGGTGGATGACGGCAGCCGCGACCGCACCTGGGCCGTGTTGCAGGACCTGAAGGAGCAGTACCCCACGCTCGCGCCCACACGGAATACCGGAGAGCACGGCTTTGGCCGGGCCATTCTCTGGGGCCTCGATCACAGCCACGGCGACGCGGTCGTGATCATGATGGCGGATGCGTCGGACTCACCGGAGGACGCCGTCACCTACTGGCGTCTGTTGAACCAGGGGCACGAGTGCGCGTTTGGCAGCCGATTCATGCCTGGCGGCCACGTTTACGACTACCCGCGGGTGAAGCTGACAGTGAACCGCATCGCGAACTTCCTCGTGCGGGTCGGGTTCGGCATTCCGCTCAACGACACCACCAATGCCTTCAAGGCCTATCGCCGCACGGTGATCGACGGCTGCCGGCCGTTCCTGAGCGCGCACTTCAATCTCACGGTGGAGATTCCACTCAAGGCGATCGTCCGCGGTTACCGTTTCGCCATCACGCCGATTTCCTGGCGCAACCGCCGTTTCGGCGTCGCGAAGCTCAAGATCAAGGAAATGGGCAGCCGGTACTTCTTCATCTGCGCGTACGTGTGGCTCGAGAAGTACTTCAGTCGCGGGGATTATCGACGCCGCGAGCCGCGGGAGAGTCAGCTCCTCACGCTCGCGCCCCGCTGAGCGTCGCGCCGCCCCTTCGGCGGCGCCGCACGGCAGGAGATCCACGGGGTTCAGCCGTGGATCTCCGTTTCGGAAGTGATCAAGCGCCGAACATCTGGCGCAACGCGTTCGCCATCTCCTCGTGGCTTACGTCCCGGAGATGCGTCGCGACGCCCCAGCGATGGCCGAACGGATCGTCGATCGTACCGTAACGGTCGCCCCAGAATTGGTCCGACGGCGGCATCACGACCTTGGCGCCGGCCTTCACCGCCTGGTCGATGAACGCGTCCACGTTGGGCACCTGCAGATGGATCGTGACGGGCGTTCCCTTGAGGGTGGTCGGGCTCAGCGCGCCCCACTCCGGTGCCTCCTCGCCGATCATCACAATGGAGTCTCCGATCTGGATCTCGGCGTGCACGAGCTTCCCGTTAGGTGCCTTCATCGCCATGAGCTCGGTGGCACCGAACGCCTGCTTGTAGAACGCGAGCGCCTCGAGCGCGTTCTTGATGACGAGGTGCGGCGTTACCGTGTGGCGGCAGCCGGCGGGTTTGGCCGTGGCGTTCGGCGCGTCCATAGTGGTGGTATTCTTCATTGTGGGTGTGGGATTTACGGCAGGGCCCCTCATTGGGCCGCACCACCCCTACAACGAACCAGCCCGGGGTTTCCGGACACGGGGGGCAAAGTGCCCCCCAAATCTTTCTCTTACTCTTCCTCTTTCTCTTACTCTCGAGGCCTTGGTTCTCGTTCTCGGCCGGCGGACGTCGGCCGATCAGGTCGGAGAGAAAGAGAAAGAGTACGAGTAAGAGAAAGACCGGCCAGTCGCGGACCAGGTCCCTGCAACGTTCCAACCTGCAACTTGCCAACTCTGGCGGTGGCGGCCACCGCCGGCGCCGGCTCAGCCGCGACTGGCAGCCTGCCGGGTCGTCCGGTGGGCCTTTACCGCTGTCGCGATGGCCTCGGCGATCCGCTGGCGGTGAGCGGGATCGGCGACGCGCCGGCCTTCGGTGTCGTTGGAGAGGAAACCGGCTTCGACCAGCACGGCCGGACAAGACACGGAGCGCAGCACGCTAAACCGGAAGCGCTTCAACCCGCGGTCCTCGGCATGCGTGCCCATGACCAAGGCCCGCTGCATCTGGTAGCCGATGACCGCATTCCAGTGGTCGTGCGCGTTACCCGGGAAGCGCGTCCGCAGCATCTCCAGGTCGCGCTCCCGTTGCGGCGTCGAGCGGTCGCGCAGGGGCGTCATCACGAACGTTTCCACCCCGGAGACGGTGCGGTCCGAAAACGCGTTGAAGTGCAGGCTGATGAACAGATCGGGCCGATGGCGGTCCGCCAACGCGGCGCGCTCCTCGAGCGAGACGTACCGGTCGCGCGTGCGGGTCATCACCACGCGAAAGCCCGCCGCCGTGAGCAGGCCCGAGAGCCGGCGGGCGATGTCGAGCGTGAACGTCTTCTCGTGCAGCCGCAGCCGGAGGTTCTGGTTGCCGGGATCCCGCCCGCCATGCCCGGGATCGATCATGACCGTCCGCAGGGGCGAAATCCGCGGGCCGAGTCGTGGCACAAGAATCGGGGCGAACAATCGTTCGGCGTCGTTGCGCGCGATGTACAGCGAGCCGAGCCGCGCCACCACGGGCTCGCTCAGGAAGACCGTCACGCCGTTCAGCCGCGCCTCCACGCGCCGCACCGTGAACTCGAGCGTCGTCCACGTGCTGCGCAGCCGCAGCGTGTCGCGCGCGGTGATCCACTGTGGCGCCAGCCCATGACGCCGACCGACGTCGCGGACATCCACGTAGTCGACCCCAAACAGCCGCACCGCCTCGTACGCCGATGCCGCCCGACTTGCCGGCGCGAGCGCCAGGACCACCAACGAAATGAAGAGCGCGAAGCGAAGAAGGGAACGAAGGGGACGAAACATCACGACGAGCCGTCCACGCTGCCGGTCGTCCCGCGGCTGTCGATGCTCGATCGCGAGCTCGGAACCGACATCAGCCGACTGGCCGCCGACATGGAGACGTCGATTCGCGACGCCGAGGCTTTCATCCGCGGCCTGAAGCAGGAGCCGTCGCGGTAGGCGTCCGCAGGCCGGCACCCTCGCGCGAACCCTCGGCCAGGGTCGCGGCCAGCTCCGCGAGCACTGCGGCATGGCGGGACTCCCGTCGCCACGCCGCATGCATTTCAAAGCAGATGGCCGGCGGCTGGAGCCGCGCGAATACCACGCCCGAGTGCGGGAGCTTCCGCGTCATCGGCAGCACATACCCGACCGCCCCGCTCGTCGCGACGGCGACGAACATGGAGGCGACGCTGTCGACGCCCGCGACCACGCGCGGCGTGAACCCCGCCTTGGCGGCCGCGGTGCGGAGCAGGTCCACGCGACCGGGAAAGGCATGCTCGTCCCACACGACCCAGTCTGCATCGCGCAGGTCCGACAGCGTGAGCCGGCGGCGCTTCGCGAGCGGATGGTCGGCCGCGAGCGCCAGCACGGCATCAAGGGCACAGAGCCGCCGCGTGGCGAATTCCCGCTCGAGCCGCGGGCTCACGCCACCCACGAGCGCAAAATCGAGTTCGTCCCGCCGCAACGCCGCCACCAGGTCCACCGGCGTCAGCTCCACCGGAGTCAACGAGAGCTCGCGATGCGCCCGGGAGAATCGCCGCAGCGCGGCCCCGAAGTAGTCGGTCCACAGCGTGCCGTAGTGCCCCACCCGCAGCGATCGCCCGAGCGTGCGCACCTCGAGCACCGCCTCCTCCGTCGCGGCCAGGATTTCCCGCGTGCGCCGCAGAAACTGCTCCCCCGCCGGCGTCAGCGCCGTCTGCGTGCGGTGGCGGCGCAGGAGCGTCACACCCAGCTCGCCCTCGAGATCGCGGATCTGGCGCGAGAGCGCAGGCTGCGTGACGTGCAGCCGCTCGGCGGCGCGCGAGAAATGAAGCGTTTCCGCCACGACCGCGAAGTACCGGAGATGCCGCAGTTCCATGTCCCCCCAGCAGGCGACATAACCAAAAGGCATACGAACAAAAAATCCCGGCATTAGCCGCGGCGCGCCGGATCCGCTAGCATCGCGTTCTCCGCTCATGAAACCACTCCTCCTGCTTCCCGCCTTCTGGACCCTGTTCTCCCTCGCCGCCACCGTCTCCGCCGCGCCGCAAACGCTCGTGCAGCTCGGGGGCGGCCAGCCACGCGCCAGCCGGCTCTCCGAGAGTGTGGTCGTGATCATCGATGCGCAGCGCGAGTACCTGCCGAGCGGTCGGGTACCCCTGGCGGGCATCGACGCCGCGTTGTCCGAGATCGACCGCCTCCTGCAGCGGGCCCGGGCCGCCCATGTGCCGATCATCCACATCCAGCACCTGAGCCCCGCGGACAGCCGCCTGTTCGCCGCCGGCTCGCCTGGCGCGGAGTTCGCCCCCGGCGCGCAGCCGCTCGCGGGCGAGACGGTGATCCCCAAGCAGCGGCCGAGCGCCTTCGCCGGCACGACCCTAGCCGAGTCGCTGCAGCGGCTCGGACGCCGTGAACTCATCCTCGCCGGGGCCATGACCCACATGTGCGTGAGCACGACGGCCCGCGCCGCCATCGACCATGGCTATCACGTGACCGTCGTGGCGAACGCCTGCGCCACGCGCGACCTGCCCGACCTGCGGGGCGCGACCGCCCCGGCGGAGACGGTGCACCGCGTGGCCCTAGCAGAACTCGCCGACCGGTTCGCCACGGTCGTTGCGAGCACGACCGACCTCCCGAACTAGGCCGGCCGCCAGCCGGGCTGACCGCGCGGCGGGCAACGTGCCCGGCCGCGGCCTCACCTCGCCGCGGCAGACCCACAGCGCGGCGACGTGGCGGCGGCGCCAACCGACACATGCCGGTGCGCCGCAAACAAATGCAACCAACCGCCGTTTATCGCGTCAGAACGGGCGCATGACCCTCCTCCGCGCCTGGTTGCTGCGCCTTCGGCTCCTGCCGGCGGGATGGACGATCGCGCTCCTCGCGGCCGCCGGCATGGTGTTCAGCGCCTATCCGGTCGTGTTCCTGGGCAAGAGCTACGTTTCGCCGCACTACGGTTCGCCGCTGCTATACGAGTCGCCGCCGATGCTGCCGCAGGCGCGGCCGGCGCGGACCACAACGGTGCAAGGCTCCGACGTCGGGGCGCTGATGTGGCAGCACGTGCCGTATTCGATGTTCCAGCACCGCGCGCTGGCCGGTGGTGAACTACCGGTGTGGAACCGCTACTCCGCGTCCGGCATCCCGCTCCTGGGCCAGGGCCAGACGATGTTTGGCGACCCGCTGCACTTTCTCGTGATCGCCGCGCGGGGGGCCGCGTGGGCCTGGGACCTCAAATTTCTGCTCGCGAAATTCCTCCTGGGTCTCGGCCTCGGCTTGACCGTGCTGGTCGCGACCGGTCACCACGGCGCCGCCGGTTGGGTCGCGTTCGCCGCGCCGTGCATCGGGTTCTTCGTCTTCCGCGTGAATCACCCCGCGGTCTTCAGTCTCTGCTACGCCCCGTGGCCGCTCTACTGCTGGCTCCGTCTCGCGCGCAGCACCCGCCGGCGCGCCTGGGCGGGCTGGCTGGGGGCACTGCTCCTGGCGAACTTCGCACTGCTGCACAGCGGCACGATCAAGGAGGCGTATGTCCTGCTCATGGCGCTGAACCTCACCGGGGCGCTCGTGCTCCTGCTGGACTGGGCTCCCTGGCGGACGCGTCTCGCCAAACTCGCCTTGGCGGCGTGGGCCGGCGTCCTGTTCGTCGTCCTCACGCTCCCGACGTGGTGGACGTTCCTATCGGTGCTTCAAGATGCCCGCACGAGCTACGATCTCCCGGGCGCGCGGCAGCTCTCCCTGTCCCTCCTGCTCGCGAGCTTTGACGAAGCCCTCTTCCGTCCGCTCACGCCCGGCACCGTCGTGCTCGATCCTTCCGCCAACTTCCTGGTCCTTGGCGGCTGCCTCTACCTCGTGGCGGGCTGGCGTCGGTTTCGCGCCGACCGCACGTTCCTGGCACTCGTCGCCGCCACGCTGCCGGCGATGGCGATCGTGTACGGCCTCGTGCCGGCGCGCTGGATCAGCGCCGTGCCGTTCCTCGGGCAGATCATCCACGTCGATAACACATTCTCCTGCGTGCTGATCATCCTTTGGAGCGTGCTCGCGGGCTATGGCTTCGCTGCCGCCGCGGCCCGGCTGCGGAAGCCGGTCGGCCGGCGGGACCTGCAGATCGCGGGCGCCGCGCTGGCGGTTCTCCTCGGCGCCTACGTCGTCGGGCTCCTCACCTATGTCTCGCCCGAAACGAAGCCCGTCGCGGGCCGCCTTGGCAGCGAGCCTTTCGTCTGGGGCTATCTCGGCGTGCTCGTGGCGGCGCTGTTCGGCTTGAGCCTCGCTATCCGCCGCGTGCTGACGGACCGCCGCCCCACGCGCGGGCGCGCCGCCGGCATCGCGTTTTGCACGCTCGTTCTACTCTGGCGTCCGGGTCTCCACGCCGAGGTCGGCTTCTCGCACTTCACCGTCCGCCCCGGTCCGCGCGCCGACCTGCACGCGCCGTCGCCTGCGCTGGAGCAACTCCGCCCGGAACTCGCGCGAGAGCCGGGGCGGGTGGTCGGACTCCGCCGCACGCTCATGCCCGGCTGGTCCGGTGTGTACGGCATTGAGACGATCAGCGCGCCCGACGCGCTGATGAACGTGGCGTACCGGGAACTGATGGAGGCGTCGCCCCTCCGACGCGAATGGGACTGGCGCTATCACCTGGAAGCCGCGGACGCCGCCCGCTGCCAGCGCTTCCTCGATTTCCTGAATGTCCGTTTCTGCGTGCTCGACGCCGGCAAGGCTCCAGCCGGCCTCCCCGGCTGGGTGGTGCGAGGGACGCAAGACCTGGGCGTTTACGAAAGCCCATCAAGCTGGCCCCGCGCGTTCTTCACCGATCGCGCGCGGCGGTATGAGCACGCGACCGACCTGGTGCGCGAGATCGAAACCGGAGACGGACGTCCCTTCGCGGCGGTGCAACGCACCACCGCGCAATCGCTTCCGGCAACGTTGCGGCTCGATGACACCGTTGGTCCCCGCCGCATCGTGCCAGCGACCCGTTACCGGCTGACCGAGGCCACCACCACCTTTCACATCGCGGCGCCCACCGCCGGCCTCGTGGTGCTCACAGAGGCGCGGTGGCCCCGCCACGGGCAAGTCCGGGTGGATGGGCAAACAACCGCGTTGCTGCAGGTTAACCATGCCTTCCAGGGCGTCCTGGTGAACGCGGGCGGGCACGAGATCAGCGTTTCGTATCAGCCGGAAGGGCTGGCGTCGTCGCTGCGTCTGAGTGCGGGCGCCCTGCTCCTGCTGATCATCAGCGGGGCCGCGCTCTTCGCGTGGCCTTCCCGGCGGCTCGTCGGCGGCAAACCGGCCATCCAAGCCGGCCCGGATCGTGCAGGATGCAAGGTGTAACCTGATTTTGGAGACGCTCCGCAAGGGCCGAGCGTGATTTGGCAAAAACCGCGCTACGGTCCGCGCCGAGGTGGCCGAAAGATAGCGATCCACCAATCAATCCCGCTGTTTTCTGCCACCGGCGAGCGGGGAAGTTCGCTGTCTTTCGCCATGAAGAAATGGAGTCTCCGCAAACGCATCGGAGTCGGCTTCGGCCTGCTCTGCCTCACCTTGATCGTGCTCGGCAGCTTCGCCCTCGTGCGCCTGCGCGTCGTCGGCCGCCACGCCAGCGATGTCAGCTCGCTCTTCACCAAGCAGGGCGCGCTGGCCACCGAAGTGCTGGCGCGCGCCAACGCCGTGGCGATCAGCGCCCGCGGGTACGACGTCACTTCGGACGACACCCATTGGCAGGTCGTGGAGAGTGATCTCGAGCACACGCGGGCGGCGGTGAAGGCGATCGAAGCCTTCAGCCGCGCGCACGGGGAACTCACCAGTCTGCGCGACGGTCTCGCCACCGCCTTGCCCGCCTTCCAGCGCTATCAGACCACGCTCGCGGAGTTCCGGGAGTCCACTCTCGCCTTCCAGGCGCAGTGGAACGAGCTCGTCCCCGCCGGGGGCCGGTTGTTCGAGGCAATCATGGCCGTCACCACCCAACTGGAGCAGGCCAGCACCGAACTCGCCAAGGGTGGTTCCGCCGCGGCCGTCCATGAGAACGTGGTGCTGATGAAGCTCCTGGCCGACGCTTTCCGCGATGCGGCCGAAGTCCGCATGTCGTGCTGGCGCGTGGTTGGCACGCAGGATCCGCAGCACGCGGTCGCAGCGAACGCCCGCGCAAAAGTCGCGGCGTTGAAGCTCCTGCAACTGAAGGAGCGCTCCCGCAGCGCCGCGATCGTCGCACGGCTGGACGAAGCCATCGCGGCCCTGCGGACCTACGAGCAAGGCACCCTCAGGCTGAAGGACGCCATCGACCACAAACTCGCGGCCCGCGACGCGCGGACCACCGCCTATGGCGTGTTCGCCGCCGCGGTGAAAACCATTCAGCAAGGCTCGACCAACCTCGTGGATGCCGGCGCGACCGATACCACCGCACGCGTCAGCAGCCTCATGGTGCTCCTCGTCATCGGCGGCGCGGTGGCCGTCGTCATCGGAATCGCCACGGCCGTCATCGTCACCCGCCAGACGAACCGCGTGCTTTCGCATGTCGCCCAGATACTCTCCGAGAACTCCGAGCAGACCGCGTCCTCGTCCGACCAGGTTTCAAGCGCCAGCCAGACCCTCGCCAACGGCGCCAGCGAACAGGCCGCCAGTCTCGAGGAAACGAGCGCCTCGCTCGAGGAGCTCTCCAGCATGACCAAACGCAACGTGGAGAGCGCCGAGCAGGCGAAGACATTGTCGGACCAGACGCGGCTCGCCGCCGAGACCGGCGCGAAGGACATGCGCCAGATGGAGGCGGCCATGGACGCCATCAAGACCTCCTCCGACGGCATCGCGAAGATTATCAAGGCCATCGACGAGATCGCGTTCCAGACGAACATCCTCGCGCTCAATGCGGCGGTCGAGGCCGCCCGCGCCGGCGAGGCCGGCATGGGTTTCGCCGTGGTCGCCGACGAGGTGCGCAACCTGGCCCAGCGTTCCGCGCACGCCTCCAAGGAGACCGCGCAGAAGATCGAGGAGGCGATCAGCAACAGCGAAGCCGGTGTCCGCATCTCGCACGCCGTGGCCAAATCGCTCGGCGAAATCGTCGAGAAGGCGCGCCGGATGGACACGCTCGTCGGCGAGATCGTCCTCGCCTCCACCGAGCAGAGCCAGGGGCTCACGCAGGTGAACACCGCAGTGGGTCAGATGGACCGCGTGACGCAGTCGAACGCCAGCAGCGCCGAGGAGACCGCGGCCGCGGCCGAACAGCTCAAGGAGCAGGCGTCGGTCCTGCGCACCAACGTCGCCGAGCTGCTGGCACTGGTCCACGGCGTGAATGAGCAGACCGCTGCGTTGGCGCAGACCCGACGGGCGGAGCCGGTCGCGGGGGCCGCGGGCAAGCCAGCGCGCATCGCGTCCCAAGCCGCACCCCGTTCGAAGCCAGCCCCGCACGCACGCAGCACGCCCGAACTGACCTTCGAAGATGTCGATCCGCGGCACGGGGCTTCGCACCGCAACGGCAACAAGAGCGCCGGAGCCGACCTGAACTTCGAGGATTTCACCTCGCGCCCCACGTCCCGGGTCAACGCGACCAACGGGCGAGGGCGCAACGGAAGTCACTAACGCCGGCGGGCGCGGCCTCGCCGCGCCCTGCCGACCGAACGCGCCGGGCGTGCCCCGGGGTATCCACCCGCGTCGCACGCCCGCGCCGTCACTTACTTCAGCATCTCGGTCAGGAGCGGCTGCATCGCCTCGGCCCAGAGCTGGTAGCCCGCCGGGGAAGGATGGAGCTGATCGGGCATGATGAAGTGCGGGATCTTCCCGTCCTGTCCGAGGAAACGCTCGTTGATATTCAGGAAGCGCACGGTCTTGCCGTCATCGAACTTCGCGAGGCCGGCGTTCACCGCGTTGATGACCTCCATGCGGCGGTTGGAATCGGCTTCGTCGAGCACGCCCTTGACCTTGCGCGGCCCGCGCGGGAACACCGCGAGCACGAGCACCTTCGCGCCGGGGACCTTGGCGCGGATCATCTCCACGATCTTCTTGTCGGCAGCGATGATCTCGTCGGCCGTGTGCTGGCCGGTGTTGTTGGTGCCGAGCATGAGCACGACGACCTTGGCCTTCACGCCGTCGAGTTCGCCGTTCTCGATGCGCCAGATCACGTGTTGGGTCTGGTCGCCGCCGATGCCGAAGTTGGCCGGCTGCAGCATGCCGTAGAAATAGTCCCAAATGTGCGGCGCCTTCCGCCAGCCCTCGGTGATGGAGTCGCCCAGGAAGAGGACCTGGATGGGCGACTTGGCCCGTTCGAGGAACTCGGCGTGGAGCCGCTGGAAGCGGCCGCGCGGATCCTTCTTCTCGATGGCGGCGCTGGCGTCCTCCCTGGCCGCGGGGGCCGCGGCGGCGGGCGCGGCCGGCGGCGGTGTGGTGGGCGCCGGCTGGGCGCAGACGAGGGACGCGAGGACCGTGGCGGAGAGCGCCACGCAAAGGCGGCGCAGGGTATTTTTATTCATATTGGAGTCGAACTCGCCTCCGGTTCAGCCACACGGCCCGGGAAAGCTCAAGCCCCGCGGGTGGCATGTCGTCGACACCACCGACGACGCTGCCGCGAGCGCGGGCGCATCTCGGCGGAGCCTTCCCCGCCCCACGCCTCAATCCGCCCGCAGCGCCTCGAGCGGGTCGAGCCGTGCCGCACGGAAGGCCGGGAGCCAGCAGGCGATGCCGCCGGCGAGCGCAACCGCGACCATCGCGGCCAGCACGGGCCCGAGCGTCAGGCCGTCCATGTGGTACACGAGCGTCTTGAGCACGGAGGCCAGGGCGAAGCTGCCGGCGACGCCGAGCGCGAGTCCGATCGCCACCCAGCGGCCGCCCTGGACCAGCACCAGGCGGAGGATGTCCCGTCCGACGGCCCCGATCGCGATGCGCACCCCGATCTCCCGCGTGCGCTGCTGTACGTGGTAGGAAAGCGTGCCGTACAGGCCCACCGCCACGAGGCCGAGCGCCGTGATCATGAAGAAGTTCACCAACCCGGCGACCGCACGGTGACCCTGCGTCGACTCGCCGACGACCTGCCGCATCGTGCGGACCTGCCGCAGCGCAAGTTCGGAATCGATAGCCGCCAACTCGCGCCGCAGCAGCGGCGCCAACTGGTCGAGGGGCCGCGCCGTGCGAACAATGAGGCAGGCGTTGACGCCCCAGTGGCCCTCGGGAGTCGTGTACATCTCGGGCTGCACCGCGGCCTCGGCGCTCCATTGTTTCACGTTTTCCACCACGCCCACGACGCGCGCCGTGAACCACGGCTTGCCGGAAGTGTTGCCCCGGATCAACTGCCCGATGGGGTCCTTGTCGGGCCAGGCCTTGGTGACGAACTCCTGGTTCACCACCACCCCGCGAATGTCCCCTGTCCGATCCTCCGCGCCGAGTAGACGTCCGCGCAGGAGGCGCACGCCCATCGCGGCGAAGTAGTCCTCGGTGACCGATGAGCGCTCGACCAGCGTGCGGCGCTGCGTCGGATCGTAGGTCTCGTCGTTGACGAGGACGTTCGTATTGCTGCCGCCCTCGAGCGGGAGCTTCGAGGTCAGGCCCACCTGCGTCACCCCGGGGAGGGCCCGGACGCGCTCGGCAATTTGATACCAGGTGCGAACGCGATCGGCGTCCTCCTTGTACCGCGGGCCGCGCAGCGCGATGCGCGCGGAGACGACCTCGTCGGTCGCCAGCAACCGGTTCTCCTCCCACAGCCGCGAGTAGCTGGCGGCGAGCAGGACGGCCCCGTTGGCGAGGACAAACGCCACGGCGACCTGCGCGATGATCAGGAAACGCAGCATGCGGTGACGCTGCGACGAACCGACGGCGCCGCGCGCGTCGCTGCGGATCGCCCCAAGCGGAGAGGTGCGCAGCGCGGCCAGGGCGGGCGGCAGCCCGGCCAGCAGCGCGGACACCAGGGTCGCCACGACCGCAAAGCCGAGCGCGAAGAAATCAACCGCGATGGCGGCCTTGCGCACGTCGCTCACGGGCGTGAGCACCCGTAGCACCTCGACCCCACCATAGGCCAGCGCGACGCCGAGCGCCGCGCCGGTCGCGGCCAGCACGAGGCTCTCCAGCAACGCGAGTCGGATCAGGTGCGCGCGCGCCGCCCCCAGTGCCACGCGCACGGCGAGTTCGCCCTGCCGCCGGGCGCTGCGGGCGAGCAGCATGCTCGCGACGTTGCCACAGGCCACGAGCAGCACGAGCGCGACCGCGGCAGACAGCATCCAAATCTGGTTCTTAATCCCGCGCGTGATCTCGAAATGCAGCGACCGCACCAGGAATTTCTTGTGCGTGTTGCTTTCCGGATACTGCGCCGTGAGCCGCCGGCCGATCGTCTTGATCTCGGCGTCGGCCATGGCGACCGAAACGCCCGATTTCAACCGGGCAATGCCCAACAGGCCGTGGTTGTCCCGCCGCGCCTTCTTCGGATCGATGGCATACGGCAGCCAGAGCTGCGGGCTGTCCGCCCGCATCCACGGGCTGACGAACTCGAAGCTCGGAGGCATGACGCCGACCACCTGGTAGTCGGCGCCGTTGATCCTCACCTTGCGGCCGAGCGCGTCGCGACTCCCGCCCAACACCTGTTGCCAGAGCGCATGGCTGATGATGGCCACCGGCGGCGCGCCGGTCTCGTCATCCGCCTCCGTCAGCAGCCGGCCGAGCATCGGCGCCACGCCAAACGCCCGGAGCACATCGGCCGTGCCGGAGATGGCGGAAACCGACTGGGCGTTTTCCTGCCCGAAGTTGACCGGCATCGGCTGGTACACGCCGAAGGCGGTGAAACACGAAGCCTGCTGCCGGAGGTCGAGAAAGTCGGCCTGCGAGAGCGGCCAGCGGTCCCCCGACCACACGTGCACGAGCTGCTCACTCTGCGGGAAGTGAAAGGGGGTGAGCACGAGTGCGCGCAGCGCACTGAAGATGGTGGTCGCGGCACCGATGCCGACCGCCAGCGTCAGGACGGCGGTCAGCGCGAAGCCGCGCGATTTGGCGAGCGTACGAACCGAGAGACGGAGATCCGAGAGCATGCGTCATCACGAAAACCCGCGGGCGGCCGAAACGTTACAGGGCCGTTTTCGCTGCCGTGCAAACGGAAGGTGGAAAACAAGGAAATGCGGAGCGGCGCTCCGCGGGACTCAAGCCGGGCGGCAGCCGATGGTAACCAAGCCCTGGCTGAGCAAGGGTTGGCGCTCGACGAGACGCGCGATGGCGAGGAGGCGGTCCAGCTTTGCCGGATCGGCGACCGCCGCGGCGGCGTCCGGGGTGTTCCAGCCGGGCCCGGCGACGCCGAGCGTCTGCTCCACGGCAAAACCGTGCACGCGCAACTCCGCCTCGAGTTCGTCGGGCAGGTGGAAGTACGCCTTCAGCATCGAGCGGATGCGCGGTGGATTATTGTCCCGCACTCCCGTGCTCACCTCGTGTTCGATGACGGAGTAGTAGGCGTCGTCGAACACCAGATTCTGCGAGAGCCCGTACACGAGCCCGGCGTGGCGTGAAATTGCGAAGCCAAAGACAAGCCCGCGCGGGCGCAGCAGCCGCCTAGCCTCCGCCCACACGCGGTCGCGATCCGCGCGTGCAGCAAGGTGATACAACGGACCATGCAGAATCACCGCATCGGCACTGCCGTCCGGAAACGGCAGCGCGCGAGCATCCGCGACGACACAGCTGCGCAGCGGATGGACGCGGTCGTTGCGCTGCCGCGCCAGGTCCACGTGCCGGGGCACCAGATCGACGAGGTGCACGGCGTAGCCGAGATCAGCGAGCCAGAAAGCGTAAGGGCCCGTCGCGCCGCCCACATCGAGAACGTCGGCGGGAGCCGGCGGCAGATACCGGCGCAGGATTTCTTCCGTATGCCGACGTTGCAGCACGCCATACGGATCCGCGAGCCGCTTGTCTTCGTCGAAGTGCTCGTAGCTGCCCAGGATTTCATCCGCGGCATGATCTTTCATGCGCCCCGATGTAGCCCCCGCCGGGCACGCCGGCGAGTCTCAGCCGAATTGGCCGCGCGCCCGAGCGACGGAATCACGCGTTGGTTCGGGAAAGCCAACGATGCGAGGGCAGGAGGGCTGCAATTATAAAACCCCGTCGGACGGAAACTTATCGAATAATGTCCAGATACTCCGGAATAATGTCCGGATACTTTCCTGCGGCATTATGAAGAAAGCCGCCGCGCGCGCTCACAGTTCGCGCAGGGCCTTTGCGACGGGTTGGCGCGCGGCGCGCACCGCCGGCAGCAGACCGCCGATGATTCCAATCACGGTGGCGAGCACGACTCCCTGCAGGAGCAGCGCGGGGGTGACGGCAAAGGCGAAGGTGACTTGGCTGAAACTCTGCCAGTTCACCGTGGCAGCCTGGAAACCGTTGAAACCCAGATAGGCGACCACCGCGCCCAGCGCGCCGCCGACCAACGCGAGCGCGATCGACTCGAGCATCACCGCCACGACAACGGCACCGCGCCCGAAACCGAGCGCCCGCAAGGTGGCGATCTCCCGTGTGCGCGCAGCCACCGAGCTGTACATCGTGTTCAGCGCGCCAAACACCGCGCCCACGGCCATGAGCGCGGCCACGAGATAGCCGAGCGTCGTGATCAGCCGCACCAACGCAGTGGACTGCTCCGCGTAGTAGTCCGCCGTGCGCAACACTTTCACCTCCAGGCGCGGGTTCGTCGTGAGCGCATCCTTGAAAACGCGGAAGGCCTCGGGCGATTCGAGCCGCGCGGCAACCGACTGGAAGCTGTCGCCACGCTGGTAGGCAGACTGCAGGACCGTTGCGTCGCTCCAGATCTCCGATTCGGCCGCCCCGCCCTCGGCGGAAAACACGCCGACCACCGGCCACTCGCTGCGGCCAACCTTGAGCCGGTCGCCAACGCGCAGGCCGGCAAATGTCCGCGAGGCGCCGACACCCACGATCACCTCGTTCTTGCCCCAGGCAAACGCCCGCCCCTCGACGATCCGCACCTGGTCCCGCACGAGGAACGCGGGACGCTCCACGCCGCGCAACGGGACATTGGCATCGGTGCCGGTCGAGAGCTTCGGGAGATTGATGATCACGAACAGTTCCGCCGAAGAAAGCGGCCCCTCCGCGCGGCGCACGATTCCGGGCGTGTCCGCAATCAGCCGCGTCTGCTCGCGTGACAGCCCGCTCACCATCTCGGTGTCCGCGCCGCTGCGCAGCACGATGACGGTGTCGGGCGCGCCCGAGGACATCATGGCCCGCCGGAAGCCGGCGCCGATCGACAAGACGCCCACCAGCACCGCCACGACCCCGGCGATGCCGCACACCGCCGCCGCCACCGAGCCGCGACGCTGGGGGATGCCGAGCAGACCGAACGTCGTCACGGCGCCGATCTGGGAGAGCCAATTGAAGAGGGAGGACAACGGGGAAGTGAGAGTGAGAGTGAGAGTGAGAGTGAACGTGGGTGACGGAAGGGATGAAGGACGGAAGCAGGCGAGGAGGGCGGGGAAAGGGCGGTCAGGCGAGGCGGCGGAGGGCGTCGGCAACACGGAGGCGCATGGCCTGGAGCGCGGGGAAGAAGCCGGTGACTAGGCCGAGGGCGAGGCTGAGCAGGACGCCGAGCAGGAGGTCGCGCGTCGGGAACGCAAACATCGGCAGCATGCCGCCGGTGGGATCGCCGTTGGCCGTCACGAGCGCGGCGAGCCCGAGTCCGCCGCAGCCGCCCACGAGCGCGAGGCAGCAGGACTCCGCGAGGACGAGGGCGACGACCTGGCCGTTCGTGAAGCCGATCGCCTTGAGCACGCCCAACTCGCCGGTACGCTCGCGCACGGCCTGCGACATCGTGTTTCCGGTGACGAGGAGGATGGTGAAAAAGACGGCCCCGAGGATCGACGCGGTGATGAGGGCGATGTCGCCGATCTGGCTCGCCCACCCCTGGATGAACGCGCCCTCCGGCTCGGTCTTCGTCTCAGCCGGAGAATTCTCGAATTCGGCGTCGACCCGCTGGGCGACGGCGGCGGCCTGCGCCGGGTCCTCGATCTTGATGGCGTACCAGCCGACCCAGCCGCGGATCTGCTCCGGCCGCGACTCGTTGAAGTAGTCGTACCGGAAAAACATGCTGGTCGTGTCCGTGTTCTTCTCCCGGCCGTCGTAGATGCCGACGAGGTCGAACTGCCACTGGTGGGTGCCGTCGGCGTTTCGCCAGATGGGGGCCGTGAGCGGGATGCGATCGCCGACTTTCCAGCCGAACCGCTCGGCCGTCTTGCGGCCCACGATCGCGCCGGTGCGGGTGCGCCGCCACGTGGCCAGTTGCTCCGGCGCCAGAACGATCTCGGGGTTCATGGCAACGAATTCATCCGGGATCACCGGCTGCTGCATGAAAAAGTTCTTCGGGTCCTGATAGATGCCGCCAAACCAGGTATAGTGGGTGGCCAGCGCCACGCCGGGGATCCGCTGCATGCGCGCCTGGTAGCTCTCCGGCAGCAACTGGATGATCGAGACCTTGTGGCGCACGATAAGCCGGCTGGCGCCGGCGAGCGTCACGCCGCCGAGCAGGCCCTGCTTGATCGCAGCGAGCAGCCCGAACAGCAGGAACGCCACGACGATCGACAGCAGCGTGAGGCCGGTGCGGAGCTTGTGCCGCTTCAGGTTGGCCCAGACGAGGTGCGCGTACATGGCGTGGTGATACGGGCGGCGGCGGAGCGAAGGCGGCGGGGCACGGCGGCCTACACCCCCGGGGTGGCCTCGATTTGGCCCTTGTTGAGGTACACGGTGCGCGACGCACGGGCCGATGCATGCGGGTCGTGCGTCACCATGATGATCGTCTTGCCGTGCTGGCGGCTGAGCGCCTGCAGGAGGTCGAGCACCTCGTCCCCCGCCTTGCGGTCGAGGTCGCCGGTGGGCTCGTCGCACAACAACAGCGTCGGATCAGTGACGATCCCGCGGGCGATGCCCACGCGCTGCTGTTCGCCGCCCGAGAGCTCGCGGGGGAAGTGCGTCGCACGATGCGAGAGCCCCACGACCGCCAGCGCCGTGGCCACGTGCTTCCGCCGCTCGGCCCGGCCCAGGTGCGTGAGCAGGAGCGGGAGCTCGACGTTGCGCTCCGCGCTCAGGACCGGGAGGAGATTGTAGAGTTGGAAGACGAAACCGATGTGCCGCGCCCGCCAGCCGGCGAGCCGGTGATCCGAAAGCGTGTGCACGCTCTCCCCTGCGACCTCGACGACGCCCTGCGTCGGCCGGTCCAGTCCGCCGATCAGGTTCAGCAGCGTGCTCTTGCCCGAGCCCGACGGGCCCATCAGCGCCAGGAACTCGCCCGGCGCGACGGTGAGGTTCACGTCGCGCAGCACATGGATGTCCTCCGCGCCGCGGTGGAAGACCTTTTCGACGCCGGTCAGCCGGACGACGGCGTCGCCGGCAGTGAGGGGGGACGTGCTCATGGGGTGAGGAGATCGACGCGCGTGCCGTCGGTGAGGCCCGGAGGTGGACGAAGGATCACGCGTTCGCCGGCGGCGAGCCCGGCGGTCACCAGGGCGTCCTCGCCCTGCCCGGCCGCGACGGTGACGGCGCGGCGCTCGGCGACGCTGCCGCTCACCACCAGCACGACGGCGCGTCCGCCGTCGGAGATCACCGCCGCACGGGGCACGAGCACGCCGCGGCGGGCGGACGACGGACCGACGACGCCGGAGGCCGCTTCGCGGAAGCCCACCTTGGCACTCATTTCCGGCAGGATGCGCGGATCGAGGGCCTCAAAGCCGATGCGAACCCGAACGGTGGACTTGTTGCGGTCGGCGGTCGGGATGATCGCGACGACGTGGCACGGGATGCGCCACTCGGGATAGGCGTCGAGCGTGGCCTCGACCGGCTGACCGGCGCGGACGCGGTTGATGTAGCTCTCGTTGACGTCGATTTCGATCTCGAGGGACTGCATGTCGACGATCGTGCAGATGCCGGTGCGGGTGAAGCCCCCGGTCGACATCGGGGAGATCATTTCGCCCGGCTGGGCGTTCTTGGAGGTGACGGTGCCGGCGAACGGCGCGCGGATTTCCATATCGTCGAGCTGCTGCTGCCAGACCGCGGCGTTGCGCTCGGCGACGGCAAGTTCGGCCTGCTGCTGCTCGAGCCGGGCGCGCAACGCGTCGGTGGCCGCCTCCGCGCGATCAAGCTCGGCCTGGGCGGCAACGGCCTGCGTGCGCAACTGCCGCTGGCGCTTGAGATCGAGTTCCGCCTCGCGCAGGTGGGCGCGGGTTTCGCCCAACGCGGCCCGGGCGGCGTTTACCTGAGCCTGGGCCAGATCGAAGCTGGCGCGCACGTTGGTGTCGTCGAGCCGGGCGAGCACCTGGCCCTCGGTCACGGTCATGCCCTCCTCGATGAGGATACCGGCGACACGGCCGGTGACTTTGGAGGACACGGTCGCCTCGCGGCGGGCCACCACGTAGCCCGACGCGTTGAGGACAACGCCCGGGTCGGCGCTCGTGGCGGCCGCCTCGCGCGCGACAGCGACGCGGACCTCGACGGCGCGGCTGCGCGAATACCACCACGTGCCTCCCGCGACGAGGACCGCCGCGACGGCGGCGAGGGCAACAGGCAAAAGGGCCGAGCGGCGGCGCGGCGCATTCTCACGCGCAATGCGCAACCCATCCAGGTTCGGGAGCGGCTGGCTCATGGCAGGAGGCGATACCAGCCTCAGTCTGGCCCCAGTGACAAGCCAGGAGGAGCCAGGCCCGGACGCAGGTTCACGGGATCTGGCTCTGCCCACCTCTCCCGCCCGCGCCGCCGCGAGCCGCTAGAAGTCCTGCAGGTCGGATTCGAGCGGCCCGCGCTGCGGCTCGAGCCGCGCAAGCACTTCGCCGGCGAGATAGATCGAGCCCGTGACAACGAGGGGGACCTCGAGCGGCACACCGGACAGGCAGAGGCCCGGAGCCGGAAAGATCCGCGCGATCTCGTCCCGCACCGCCCGCCCCCGCCACTCCGCCGGCAACAGCGCCTCGAGTGCCTCGAAGCCGCAGGCCCGGGACTGCGCGGGGACGACGAGATGCAGGGCGGAGGCGTGCCGGCCGAGCACTTCCAGCAAAGGCCGCGCGCGGGCGGCGCCCAGCACGCCCGTCACCACGACGGGCCGGTGGCCGGTCTCGCGCCGCAGCTCGGCCAGGTTGGCATCGAGCACCTGCGCGCCTTCCGCGTTGTGAGAAGTGTCGATCAGGACCCGACGACCGCCGACCTGCAGCGTTTGCCACCGGCCGGGCCAGTCGACCTGCAGCAACGCCGCGGCGATCACCTCCGGCGTGAGTCGCCAACGCGCGGGCAACTGGCGCGCCGCGAGGGTCGCGGTGGCCGCGTTCACCCGCTGGTAGTTGCCAGGCAGATTCGTCGTGGGATACGTCGCAAGGTCGGGTCCAAATTCCGCGGCGACCGACCCGACGGGGGCGCCCTGCGCGCGGGCGACGAGCCGCACTGCCTCCTCGGCCTCGGCGGGGAGGCGGCCGATCACGACCGGGCGCCCCGGCTTGATGATGCCCGCCTTCTCGCGCGCGATCGCCGCCAGCGTCGTGCCCAGGAAGTCACAGTGATCGAGGCCGATGGAGGTGATAACGCTGACCTCGGGCATCACGAGGTTGGTCGCGTCCAACCGGCCGCCCATGCCAACCTCCACCAGCGCGATGTCGCAACGTGCCTGGGCAAAATGCCGGAGCGCGAGGCCGGTCATGAACTCGAAATAGCTCGGCCCGGCGGACACACCGCCGGGCGCGACGAGCGCATCCACCGTCGGGCGCAATTCGTCCACGAGGCGGGCGAGTTCGGCGGCGCCGAGCGGCCGGCGGTCCACCTGCACGCGTTCGCCGAGCCGCACCAGATGCGGGGAGGTGTAAAGCCCGGTGTGCCAGCCGGCGTGCCGCAAGATCGCCTCGAGCATCGCCGCCACTGAACCCTTGCCGTTGGTCCCGGCGACATGGATCATGGGCAGGTCGCGCGGGAGACCACCGGCTGCGGCCAGGAACGCCTGCATGCGCTCGAGTCCCAGCGCCACGCCGCGCTGCTTCAGCCCGTGCAGGTACCGCCGCGTGTCGGCGTCGAGCGGCGGCTCCGGTGTGCTCATGCGGCTCAGCGCTCGGGCGCGCACCCGAGCTGCCACACGCCCGACTCGTCCGCCAGCGGCTGCGCGACCTGGGCGCGGAGGGCATCCCAAGCCGGCCGCTGGAAGGAAGGACGCGCGAGCAGCTCGCGCAGCGGCACGAGCACGAACGCGCGCTCGAACAGCCGCGGATGCGGCAGCGTCAGCCCCGGCGAAGCGCGCACCTCGCCCTCGTAAGCCAGCAGATCGAGGTCCAGCGTGCGGGGGCCCCAGCGCACGGAGCGCTCCCGACCAAACTCGGTTTCGATCGACTGCAGCATTTCGAGCAGCGTCTCCGGTGAAAGCGCGGTGGCAACGCCGGCCGCAAGGTTGAGAAAGCGGGGCTGGTCGGTGAGTCCGACGGGATCGGTTTCGAAGAGACCCGACATCTCCAAATTTAGGATACCGGGCATCGTGCGCAGCCGCTCCATGGCGTCGCAGAGGACGGCGGCGCGGTCGCCGAGGTTGGAGCCGGCGGACAACAGGGCCTGGCGGACGATCGGGCTCATCGGGCGGCCCCTCCCTGCTCCCGGCGGATCTTCACGCTCACCCCGGCAAACTGGAAATCGACCGGCGGCCGCGGCTTCACCACCTCGACCACGACCGCGTGCACCTCGGGAAACGCGGCGAGCAGCCGCCCCGCGATCTGCTCCGCCAGCGTCTCGATCAGGTGTTTCCGCGAGCCGCCGATGACATCGCGCACGACGCCCTGCACCTTGCGGTAATCGATGGCGTCCTCGATCCGGTCCGAGGCGCCCGCGCGGGCCGTCGACAGCTCGAGTTCCACGGTCGCGGAGAACGGCTGGTCGTTCTCCGCTTCGGCCGGCAGCACGCCATGTCGGGCCGAAAAGTGCATTTCACGCAGGATGAGTTTGTCCATCGGGGAGGAGGTGACGCGGGACCATAGCGGCCGGCGGTCCCGAATAAACGGGAAAGTGAGGAGTGAGAGTGAAAGTGACAGTGGGGACCTTCACGGCGATCGGGGTGGTTGAACGCCGGCCCTGACCTTTGGTCGTCCCCGCTCAGGAGACGTATCTCCGGAGTGGCTCGTCCGCTTCCGGCCTTGTCAGCGTGCGGCGCTCGGGTTTCGTCTCCCGGGCATGGCGCAATGGATGAGTCCGCATGGTCGTTCGCTGCCGGTCGTTGGCCGGCGGACGCTGGTCATGGGCATCCTGAATATGACGCCGGACTCGTTTTCCGACGGCGGCCAGCTGCGGGACCTCGACGCGGTGCTGGCGCGGGCGGAGGCAATGATTCTCGCGGGGGCCGACGTGCTCGACATTGGCGGCGAGTCGACGCGACCCGGCGGCGCGCCGGTCGCAGAGGCGGACGAGCGGGCGCGGGTGCTGCCGGCGATCGAGGCCATTCGGCGGCGGTTTCCCGCGGTGGCGATGTCGGTTGACACGTTCAAGCCCACGGTCGCCGCCGCGGCCATCGAGGCGGGCGCGGACATCGTGAACGACGTCTGGGGATTCACGCACGGGATGGAGGTCGCGACGCGCGCGCAGGCGATTGCGGCACTCGGAACCGGCGAGGTGATTCCAACCTGCGCCGCCTCCGCAATGGCAGCAGTCGTCGCGCGGCTGGGTTGTCCGGCGATTCTGATGCACAACCGGCCGGACCGGGAGTACCGCGCTTTCTGGCCCGACGTGCTGAACGACCTGCGGCTGAGCCTCGCGCTGGCGGAACGGGCCGGCGTGGCGGCGCATCAGCTCTGGCTGGACCCGGGATTCGGCTTCGCGAAGTCGCCGGCGCAAAACCTCGAGGTGATCAAGCACCTCGAGCGCATCGTCGCGCTCGGGTTTCCCGTGCTGGTAGGAACCTCGCGCAAGTCCACGCTCGGCAAGGTGCTGGGCGGCGCGGCGGTCGACGACCGGATGGAAGGATCGGCGGCGACGGCGGTGTGGGCGATCCAACGCGGGGCCGCCATGGTGCGCGTGCATGACGTTGCGACCATGAAGCGGATCGCGGTCGTAACCGACGCCATCGCCGCCGGCGAAGCGTGGAGTGAGGACGGAAGCCAGAAGCCGGAGGTCGGAAGCCGGAAGCCCGAGGCCAGAAGCCAGAAGCCTGAAGCCTGAAGCCAGCGGCCGGATGGCGGAAGTCGGAGGCCGGAGGACGGAATCCAGAGGCCAGAGGCCGGAAGCCAGAAGGCGGAGCGGGATGATCAGACAGATCGGTCGGATCTGTCGGATCTCAGCTCTCGATGGCTAGGCGACGCAGTCGCGGTCGCCTTTCGCGTCCTCGGCGCGGTCGCGGCTGGCCATGTGCACCTCGACGATGGAGCCGATGCGCAGCCATTCGTCGTAGTTTAGGAAGCTGGTCGCGCCGGCATCCAACGCCGCCTTTTCCCGATCGATGCCGGACACCATCACGATGGGCACATCGGGATCGACCTCGCGCAGCGCGCGCACGAGATCGGCGCCAGCGGTTTCAAAAGTGCGATGGGTGACGATGCAGGCGACGTCCTGCGTGCGCGCCATCTGGATCGCCTGCTCGGCATCCTCGCATTCGCGGATGACCGCCTGCGGAAACTTCCGGAGGAGGGTCTTCACCAGCAAGAACCGACTCTCGCGTTGGAAATCAACGACGAGGAAGATCGGGGCTGTGCCAGAGACGGACATTATACCGGGGAATACTGTGCCTCGGTTCGGTTGGCGGCTCCAGTAGGTTGACACCCCATGCCTGAGCGGGTGGCGGTCAGGGCCGCGAACGGAGCTCCGCCTCGACCTCAACGTCGAACTGCGCGCAGCTTCGCTCGATCAGCGCCCGCGTGCACGGCGCCACCTGCTGCCAGAGGCTGAACGCGACCTGGTAGTCTTCGGGGTCATCAAGTTGCGCGCAGCCGATGGCGATCAGCACGCCGACCCGGCGGCCGGCGGCGAGGAACTGCACCCCGCCCCCGTCGACGATCTCGGCGGCGTCGAACTCGAGGACATGACCGTCGTCGAGCCTATCACCATGCGCCGTGAACCAGAACACGCGGTGGGCATCGATCCACCGGAACGAGCCGACCAGGAAGGTGCGCGTCGGCGCGGGTCCGACCTGAAGCACGGCGCCACTCGCCGTGAGCCGGGAGGTCGTTGATTGCAGGGTAGTCATGAACGTGCTCGGTCTGGGGTCGTCTCCCCCTGCTCCCGGTCCAGGAGGGATGCGGCTGCCGACACGACCGCCCGCAGGCGGTTCCGCGCGGGATCCCAGGCGCCGCGGCAGGTGGAGGCTCCAACCCGGAAACCCGCGGGCAACACCTGCTTCCGCGCGGGGCAAATCCCACGGCAGTTTTCGCCGCGAATTTGCGGTGAGACGGAACATCACTGCCGCACTCGCAACGGTGAGGCGTGCCCGGCGATTGCCGGTGCACCTCTCTCATGAACAACCCGGGAAAATCACAACGTGTCTCCACTGTATCCACGATCAGCGTATCCGGAGAGCCAGAACACTCGTCGAAGGTCCGCGTGCTGCTGGTCGAGGATCATCCGATCACGCGCCAGGGACTGAAGGCGCTGGTCAACCAACAGCTCAACCTCGAAGTCTGCGGCGAAACCGATTCCGCCACCGATGCCGTGGAACTCGTGGCGCAACTGCGGCCCAATATCGTCGTCGCCGACGTGTCGCTGAAGAACGCGAGCGGCCTCGATCTCACCAAACTCCTGAAGGAGCGGTATCCCGAGCTCCCCGTCCTGGTCGTGTCGATGCACGACGAAGCGCTCTTCGCGGAGCGCGCGCTGCGCGCGGGCGCCATGGGTTACGTGATGAAGCAGGAGGCGGGGGAGAAGATCGTCACCGCGATCCAGCAGCTGATCCGCGGCGAGCTCTACCTCAGCAACAAGATGAAGGAGCGCGTGCTCCACCGCTTCGTCAGCAAGAAGAGCGACGGGATGGTGTTCGCGATGGATACGCTCAGCCACCGCGAGATGGAGGTGTTCCAGCTCATCGGCAACGGCTACAGCACGCGGCAGATCGCGGAGAAGCTGAACCTCAGCTCCAAGACGATCGATTCGTACCGCGAGCACCTGAAGCTCAAGCTCGGGCTGGATTCCGGGGCGGACCTGATGCGCCACGCGATCCAATGGGCGCGGGCCGAGGTCGCGGTCTGACGCCCGCGCTCGAAGCGGGAGCAGGACGCAACGACCGCCCGGCCACCCGCTCGGGTCGGAGGCGCGGCCCGCGCTTTAGGAAGCGGAGCGGCACGTCATACCGAGGGCGTCACCTTGCGCGAGAAGAAGCGCCGCCACGACAGGGCGAAGCCGGTGTAGACCAGGACAACCGCGCCGAGCGACGCCAGGCCGGCTATAAGTTGCCCGAGCCAGCCGAGCGCCTCGCCCGTATGCAGGAAACGCGTCCACGTGCGCACCTGGCGGGCGAGTTCCTGGTCGGCGAAGCCCTCGCGATGCAAGGCGCTGCCGGTGTACGGATCAAGTGACAGCGTGGTCGTGGCGGTGCGCGGCCAGGTGCCGGCCTCCTTGAGCGTGATCACGACCGCGCCGGTCGCGCCCGGGCCGCGCGACGAGCCAGCCTTCGACGCGGCGCTGCTATTGGCCTCGGCGCGCGACGGCCGCTCCCCTTCCATCCGGCGCGCAGGCCCCTCGCCCATGGCGCCTTCCGTCCGCGCCCCCATGCGGCCCGCGCCCTCGGCGCGGCTCCCGCCGGCACCCCGTTCCGGCTGTGCGCCGGGCAGGCGCAGCGTAAGCTGCTCCCAACGCGGATGGAGCTTTTCCACGGCGACGACGAGGGCGTTGTAGCCGAGACGTCGCGCGCCCTCGGGCGGCGCGGGCACCTGGATCTGCGGGGCGTTCGTGGCGGGTGGTCCGCCGCGCCCGGCCCCGGGCGCCGGCGGCTCGCTGCCCGTGAGCCGATAGATGGCGTCACCAGCCCAGTGATACGAGATGGGCAGGGCGGTTGCGGTGAGGACGATCAGCACGAGGACCGACCAGATGCCGATCGCGTTATGCCAGTTGAAGTCACGGGCCTTGCCATGCGCCCGCGGGTTCAGCAGCGCGATGGCGCGCAGAACGCGAACGCTCCACGCGCGCGGCCACCAGAGGTAGAGGCCGGTGAGTCCCAGCCCGAGAAAGGCCACGTTGCAGGCGCCGGTGATCGCCTTGCCAATGGCGCGACGCTCCTCGCCGGCGCCGAGCCAGCGATGCCACGCCGTCATCGTGCGCAGGAAGGCGCGGGTACGCGGGGCGGCGGCCTCGCGCACCTCGCCCGTATAGGGGTTGGCATACAAGGCAGTGGCGGCGCCGCCCCCGCCCCCCGGGCCGCGGCCGCCGGCGGTCAGCGCAATCGCGGCGGTGGGATCATTTGTGAGCACCACGTTGCTGATGCGGGCGTCGGGCCGCGCCGCGCGCACCTGGCGCAGCAACTCCTCGAGCGGCAGGGCCTGGGCGCCGGCCGGGACCTCGACCCGGCGCGCGTCGCGCTCGGCGTACGCGATGAGTTCCTTCTCGAAGGCGAGCGCCGCGCCAGTGAAGGACATGATGGCGATCACGACGCCGGCGATGACGCCACAGATGAGGTGCAACCAGAACAGGGTCTTGCGAAACATGGAGGCTGGAACGGACGTTGAGTGCGGGAGGAAAGAGTAGAACGACGAGTCGGGGAATGGACGCGGACGCAGCAGGAAAGTGAGACAAAAAGGTCCCGGCGGAGCGCGGCGCCCGCGGTCGCCCGAACGGTCGACCCTCAGCGGCAAGCTGCGCTCACGCCAGTTGCACGGCGCGAGGCGGCAGCGAACGTGAAGCGGACCTGGGCGAATGGCGGGATGCCACCGGCGGCGTCGGCGAACGCCGCGAGCGCCTCGTTCACCACCTCGTCGACTCGCGCACCGTTGCGCGGGAACGGAAGCGAACGCCAGGCGGCCGCGCGGTGCGGCCGCACCTCGACGCGAAGCGTCCGGTGGGCCCAACAGCGCACCCGGTAGAACGCGAGGTAATGCACGTCGCCCAGCAGGGCGCGGACGCGGAACAGTTGGTCGACGCAGGCCGCCGCATCGCGCCCCTTCTGCGCGAGCGTGCGCAAGTCGAGGACGGCATCGAAGCGGGCCGGCTCGCTGGGGTTAAGCTCCGCGAGCAAGGCGTCGAGCGTGTCGAGGCCATCGTGAAACGGACAAATGGAAGGCGAATGGGCCGGGCGAACGATGGGAGTGGAGAACAAGGCGGGCATTTGGCAGGCGAGCGAAACTCAGTCGCAGGGATCAGACTCAAAAAAAGCGCGCCGACAAACGGGCCGGCGCGCCGAGCGAGGCGTTACTTCAGGTAGCTCTTGAGCATCCAGGCCGTCTTCTGGTGCCACTGGATGCGGCCGATCGCGAGGTCCTGCGTCTCGAGGTCGTCGGCATTGCCGGCGGCGTCGCGGAGCGTGACCGCATCGGCGATCGCCTTCTCGTGGGCGACGACGAGAGCGGCGACGAAGTCCTTGGCCGCGGCCGGCGTCTTCAGCTCATCGATGCCAGACTCACTGGAAAAGTTGCGCAGTCCACCCATGGCGTAGGCATCGAGCGCGCGCACGCGTTCGGCGACCTCGTCGACGGCTGCGAAGAGCGACTCGTACTGTTCCTCGAAGGCCTTGTGCAGGGAGAAGAAGCCTTCGCCCTCCACGTTCCAGTGCGCGTAGTGGGTGTTCGCCATCAGCGCGTAGGAGTCGGCGAGGAGTTGGTTGAGTCCCTTGACGACGGACGAATCAGTGCGGGTTTTCGAGGTGGATTCAGTGGTAGTTTTCATAGTGCGGAAGTGAGACCTCACCGCCGGCGAGGCGTTGCGACGCACGGTGTTTCGCCGGACAAACGTCGTCACGGCGGGCAAGTGTCTCGTTAAGCGTACGCCGCACCATCACCAGGTTCGGGAAACCCGCAACGCGTAGGACCGGGGATTAACGGGGCTAAAGGCCACCCCCGTGGATCCGGCGAGGAGGTAGTACTCATTAGTGATGTTCTCGATGCTGAGCGCGAAGCGCCAGCCGCGGTAAACGTAGCCGAGTCCGGCATCGATCCGGTGGAAGCTCTCGAGCAGCAGCGGGTCGGGCGCGGTGGGCGTGCGGGACGCGGCCCAGCGCTCACTCTGCCAGATCACCCCCGCGCGGAAGCTCAGGCCCTCGAAGCGGCCCTGCGTGATGGCGTACCGCGAGTAGGCGCTCACGGCATGTCGCGGCGTCATCTCGGCCGGCGTGTCGGGCAACGCGGCCGTCGAGCCGCGATCGAACGCATCGATGTAGGCGTAGGTGAAGGTGGTGTCCCACGCCTTGATGGGGCTCACGGTGAACTCCGCCTCGACGCCGCGGGCTTTCCGGCCGTTGTCCATCTGGCGATAGAACCGGTTGCCGTTGGGGTTGAGCTCGTTGACCTGCGACTGCACGAGGACGCCGTTCAGCTCGGTGTCGAAAACGCTCAGGCTGGCGGCGACGAGTTCGTCCCAGAGGGCGGCCTTGGCGCCGACCTCGTAGTTCTCGCCTTCGATCGGATCGAAGGCGCCGGTGCGGCCGGTGACATCCTCATAAGTGGAATCGGGCAGCGAATAGCTGGTCGAGTAGCTGGCGTACACCGAGAGATTCTTGGTGAGCCGATGGAGCAGGGCGACGTTAGGGGTGAGCGAGCTCTTGCGATCAGGCGGTTCGGTCACGACGCCGGCCGGCGTGGTGGTGCGGCTGCGGTCGCGGGCGGTGCCGAAGCCGAGGGTGAGGACGGTGCGGCCGAAGAACTCGGTCTGGCTCTGCGCGTAGGCGTTGGCGGTGAAGGTGTCGGTGCGGTTGCCCGGGACGAGCGCAGGCGCGTTGGCGACGAGCGGCGCGGCGGCGACACCGGTGTAGATGTTCACCGGCGACTGGTCGGCGCCATTGCCGCTGGAGGCAGTCGTATTGAGATTGCGGCGACCATTGACGCCAAGCTGAAGGAGACTCTTGGCCCAGGCGGCCGGACGGAATTCGTAGGTCGTGGAGGCATCGAAGCTGGTGGTGCGGTAGGTGTTGGCAGCGCGCGAGTGGCGGCGCGACACGACCCAGGCGCGGGGATCGGCGGCGTTGGTTTGCCGCAGCGTGGCCGTGTTGAGCGCATAGGCGTCGTTGACGTAGTCGCGGTCGATGTAGCGGAAGCCAACGTTGGCCTTCCAGACAGAGGTCAGGTTGGCGGCGAGGTCGGCGCCCCAGGTTCGATTGGTGTCGACGCGGCCGCCGGCGACCAGGTTGACGCTGCGGGAGTTGACGTCGGCGAACGTGTAGTCGGTGCGACCGTCGGCGGTGGTGCGGGACGACGCGGGCGAGATCGTCGGGGCGCGCTGGGCGCGGTCTTCGCGGGTCCACTCGTAGCTCGGGGTGAGGTCGAAACGGCCGGCCGCGTCGAGCTTGTAGGAGAAGGCGAGCCGGTAGAACTGGTTGTCGTCGGCGGGAGACTCGGCGGCGAGCGCGCTGCGCTCGAGGCTGGCGAGGGCGCGATAGCGCAGGCGGGCGTCGGCGGTGACGGGCCCGGTGGTGTCGAGTTCGACCTCGTTGGACCAGCGATCGGCGAGCGGCACCTCACCACCGCCGAAGGTGCGGACGCGGGTCTCGATCGTGGTGCTGGCGACGTCGCGCGGCTTCTTGGAAACCAGGTTGATCATGCCGCCCGGGGAGCTGGTGGCGCCGTAGAGGAGACCGGCCGGGCCTTTGAGAATGCTCACCTGCTCGACGCCGAAGAGATTCGGACTGTAGCTGCCGCCGACGACGCGGCCGGCGAAGCCGTCGACGCGCCAGTCGTTCGGCACCATGCGGTAGCCGCGGGCATAGAAGTGGTAGCTCTCCTGGACGGCGCCGTTGGTGTTGAGACCGGGGACCCAGAAGAGCAGGTCGCCGCCGGTCTGGATGTCCTGCTCGCGGAGCCGGGAGGCGTCGAACACGGTGACGCTGCGCGGGGTGTCGAGGACGGTGGTCGACAGCTTGAGCGCGGTGGCATCGCTCGCCTGGGGGCGGGTGCCGACGACCTCGAATTTGGACAGGGCGACCACGTCGCGGTCGACGTCTTCGGCCTGCGCACGGAGCGGCAGGGCGAGGAGCAGCGAGAGGCCGGCCAGCAAGGCGGCGCGACCAGGAGACATGGGACTCAGGGTATGGGCTTTCATGAGGTAAGGAATGTGCGGCAGCTGTGGCTCGCGCCGGACGCGGAGGGCGGCGCGGGCCATTGGCCAGACAGTGACGGCACGGCCCGGCCGTGGGCGCAGAGCAAGGCTCCGGCGGACCAGGCGGCGGCAGGGGGGTGGCGCGGGAGGTTCGCGTCGGCGGCAGCAACCGGACCGGCGGAACGGGAAAGGAGAGCGGAACAGCGCGCTAGGCGCGCAACGGTAACGGAGGAAGGCAGGGCAACTTCGGAGCAGTCCGTTTCCGCGGTGAAGTTGCCGGAGGTGAAGGCGGCGACCGCGGTCGGTTGGACGTGGCGGGAGCGCGACGGGGGGCCAACGGCGAAGGGGAGTCGAAGGTGCGCGCAGGAAACAGGAACGAGGAGGGAATCGAGACCGGGTGGGAGGGGCGTCGCCACGGCGCGAAGACGCGGAGGCGGCGGGCAGACGGGAGCCGATGCAGGCGGAGCGTCCCCGGAGTACGAAGCGAGGATGCCGGCCAGGGTGTCGGGGGCAGACGGGGCAGACGCCAGGAGCCAGGCGCTGGCAAAAGCAGCCGGTGAGAGCCAGGGCGAGACGTAGCTGGGCACGACGGCGTACGAGGTTTGGTCACGGTCCGGCGCCCGGTCGACGACGCAGCCGGCGTCGTGCGCATCGGCGGCGAGACGGCTGGATTCTATCTCGGACTCCGTGCGGGCGAGCCCCGCCGCAGCGGCCAGCGCGATCAGCGCGGCGCACTGGGTCGATAGCAGGGAGCAGGCGCACGGGAACATGGCTGCATCTGTTAGCGAGACCTATTCTCACCTAGCAAGCTTCAATTAATCCTAGATGCATAAAAATCGCTACCTTTTAATCATATGGTATTTATGAAGAACAATGTCCACGCATGCCGTCGCGCACTAGAGACCTAATCTCACGAAATTGTGCTCGGCCGTGCAATCCTTGCGCGGATGGTGATCGCCAATACGGGCGGTCCCTACCCTGCCTAAAGGCTTCCCTAAGGTGGCCACCCGGGTGTTATGATTGCCCGCTATGTCTCCAGTCAGGTCAGTTGAACAGGACGCTGACACGTTGCCGGGCCAAGGGTCCGGCCTGCGCGTGGCGTGCTCGCATCCGGCGCGGCCGGATCGCGTCCCGGTCGGTCGCGGATGAGCGCGGCCAGAAATCAGGCCCATCACCATCGCGGGTTGGCGATGCTGTTGGCGGGATTGTCGGCCATCGGGCCGTTTTCGACCGACACCTACCTGCCCTCCTTTCGCGAGATTGGGAAGGAGTTCGCCGTGCCGCAGCTCGTGGTGCAGCAGACGCTGACTGCTTACATGGTCCCGTTTGCCGCGATGACGATCTGGCAGGGGGCGATCTCAGATGCGCTCGGACGCCGGCGGGTGACGTTGACGATGCTGGCACTTTTCTTCTGCGCCTCGATCGGCTGCATGTTTGCCTGGAACATCGGTGCGCTGCTGGCGTTTCGGGCGCTGCAGGGAATGACGGCCGGCGCGGGCATGGTGATCGGACGGGCGGTCGTCCGCGACGTGCTGGACGGGGCGGAGGCGCAGCGGCTGATGAGCCATGTGGCGATCATGTTCGCGCTGGCGCCGTCGCTCGGCCCGGTGGTGGGCGGATGGCTGCACGTGTGGTTTGGCTGGCGTTCGGTGTTCGCCTTCCTGGCGCTGTTCGCGGGCACGATGTGGTACGCCTGCTGGCGGGCGATGCCGGAGACGCTGCCACCGCACCTGCGGCAGCCGCTGCAGGCGAAGGCGCTCCTGCGCGGCTACGTGGACGCGCTGCGCTCGGTGCCCTTCGTGGCACTGGTGCTCGCGCTGACGCTGAACTTCTCGGCGAGCTTCGTGTACATCGTGTCGGCGCCGGCATTTCTGCTCGGCCACCTGCACCTGGCGGAAACGCAGTTCCTGTGGCTTTTTGCGCCGATCTCGCTCGGGATTCTTTTCGGCACCTGGATTTCGGCCCGACTGGCGGGGCGGGTCAGCCGCGGGCGCACGGTCGCATTCGGTTACTCGATCATGGGCGTGGCGGCGCTGGGCAACCTCGCCTTCAATACCCTGCACGCGCCCGCGCTGCCGTGGAGCATTGTGCCACTCGTGCTTTACCTGCTGGGCAACTCGATCGCCGTGCCTTCACTGACGCTCATGGCGCTGGACCTCTTTCCCACCCGCCGCGGGCTGGCGTCCTCGTGCCAGAGCTTCAGCCAGAGCTCGGGCAACGCGATCGTGACCGCGATCATCGCGCCACTCGCCTGGGGCACCGCGCTCAACCTTTCGATCGCGATGGCGACACTCCTGACGGGCGCGATGACGATCTACGTCGGATACTTGTTCATCCAGCGACGCAAACAGGCTGCAGCGGTGTAGGGCAGGTGCCGTAGGCCGACTATCTGGGATGCCGTATTCGCCTCAGCATTCGCATCTAAACACCTGATAATCAGGAATAAGCTTGGAGGCGCGGGTCGGAATCGAACCGACGCATAGAGGTTTTGCAGACCTCGGCCTTACCACTTGGCTACCGCGCCCTAACAAAGCCTGGGAAGCGGCGAAAGTGGCATTTACTGCAGACGCGTCAAGTAGAACGGCGGACAAGCTTCCGCCGGGCCGCCAACCGCGTCTCAGCCTGCCCGCTCAGCGCTCCCGGGTCGCGAGAAAGGCGGCGAGGTCGACGACGCGGACCGTGTGCTCGCGGACCTTCTCGCCCGCGACCTTCGTGCCGCGGTTGGGAATCGCCTTGGGGTCAAAGCCATCCGGATACAGCCGGTTCTGCACGACCACGGTGTCCTTCACCCGGTAAAACGTCCACGCCCGCGCGGCGGTGCGCTTGTCACCCGAAACCAGCAGCGCGGTGCGCTTGGTGTCGCCGAGCAACTTGCGCAGTTCGCGGTACCACGCGGTCTCCTGCTCCCCGGTGGGCTTCCCAGTCGGAACCTGAAAGGCGTCCGTGAACGAACCCGCCTGGATGCGGGCAAGGCGTTTGCGGCGATCGACAAACTGAAGGGTGAAGGCCATGGCGGGTAAGAGATCAGGGTGCGGACGACAGAGGCAGATATACGAGAAGACACCCGGCGCCCGCAAGTGGCGCTTTCGACCGCTGCCACCATCGTGCGGACGCGTGCCCCCGCCGCACCCGCGATCGCCCCAAAGTGCGCCGCCACGATGAACAGAAATTCATCTCCGGTTAAACCGGCATTCATCTCCCTGCGGTATCAAGGGGCATGTTCCCCCGGTTCGCCCTTCTGCTCGTCTGCCTCAGTCCCGGCGTCTTGCACGCCGGCGAACGTCCCCTCGCCATCGACTTCGCGCAGTCCCAGGTCGAGGTGCTCGTCAAAGCCACCGTCGATTCCTTCACGGGCCATCTGACTCGATTCGAGCCGATGATCACTGTCGGCGACGACGGGATGGTCTCGCATGCCCGGCTTGCGTTCCACTTCCGCGACGTCGACACCGGCAAGCCCAAGCGCGACGAGGCCATGCACGAGTGGCAGCACACGTCCGAACACCCCGACGGCGAGTTCATCCTCGGGTCGCTCCACGCCAACCCCGACCAGGGATTCACGGCGGCCGGCTGGCTGACATTCCACGGGGTGCGCCGCGAGCTCTCGTTCCCCGCGACGGTGACGAAGGACGGAACGCTCTACGCGATCGATGGCAACGCGGCCGTGGACACCCGCGAATACGGTCTGCCCATCATCCGGATGTTCGGCCTCCTCAAGGTCGACCCGGTCGTGCATGTGCGCTTCCACGTGCAGGGACGGCTCCCGGCCTCCGCCGCCACCGCCGCGGTTTCGCCATGAGCGCGCCCTCTCCCACCCTCGTGAACGTTGCGCCCCTTCAGCCCGCGCCAGCCCGGCCGGGCGGCGCAGATCTCCAGGCGCGTCTGGCCGCGGCGCTCGTCGAACATGCCCCGGTCAACCCGGCCACGGAGCCCCGGTTGCGCGCGGCGATTGGCATGCTTGCCGGCCGCCCGGGCAAGCTTGTGCGCGCCCAACTCGCGTATGCCACGGCCACGGCGCACGGCGTCGCCGCGCCCGTAGGTCTCCAACTCGCCGTCGCGGTCGAGTACTACCATCTGGCGTCCCTGATTCTTGACGATCTGCCCTGCATGGACGACGCGGCGGTGCGTCGGGGCCAGCCATGTGTTCACCGGGTGTACGGCGAAGCGACGGCCGTCCTCGCCGCGCTGGCCTTCATCAACCGGGCGTACGCCACGTTTGGCGAAGCCTTCGCCAGCTTTCCGCCCGCGGTGCGCCGGCGGGCGCACGCGGCCCTCGAGGCGAGCCTGGGGCCCAATGGGCTCGTCGGCGGGCAGGCGCGCGATCTCGGTTTTGCGCGCGGGCCGCGCACGACCCGCGAGGTCGGTCGGGTGGCGCTCGCCAAGACCGGGACCACCTTCCGCCTCGGGCTCGCGATTCCGGCCCTGCTGGCCCGCCCCAGCGCCGCCGAGCAGCACGCGCTGAACGCCTTGTGCACGCACTGGGCGCTCGCGTTCCAGGCCCTCGATGACCTGCAGGACGTGCTGGGCAACAGCGTGGACACCCAGAAGACCACGCAACGTGACCGCGCCCTGACCCGGCCCAACCTGGCCCTCGCCCTCGGAGTATCGGCATCCCGGGTACGCATCAACCGGCTGCTGACGCTCGCCGCGCGCCAGGTCGACCAGCTTGGGCGGCTCCGCCCGGCCTGGGGCTACCTGCACGGCTTTCAGCGCAGTTTTGCCGAAGCCGCCGCCCCGCTGGCGGGGAAACTCCGCCGGCTCGCCGCCTGAATCCGCATGCAAGTTCTCTCCCTCGTCTTCACCAACCTGCGCCGGCACCGCGGCCGCGCCCTGATCGGCACCGCCGGCATCGCCTTCGGCGTCGCCGCCATGCTCACGATCGTCGCGATCGTGACCGGCGCCATCGGGATGTTTCAACGGTTGCTCTCGAGCGACAGCCACTACCTGGTCTTTGAGCGCAACGTGTCGGACCTGTTCTTCAGCTCGGTCACCCGCGAGCAGGTCGCGGCCATCCGGGCCCGCCCCGAAGTCGAGTCCGCCCACCCGGTCCTGTTTGGCGTTGTCTCCGCTCCGGACCATCCGGTCATCACGTGCTTCGGCATCGAGCCGTCGGACCCGCGGTTGGCGCGGGCGAAGTGGCAGTCCGGCACGCCGGCGGCGTTCGGAGCGCGTGAGGACGAAGTGTATCTTGGCTCGCGCGCGGCCGAGTTCCTGCAGGCCCGCGCCGGTGAAACCATCGCGATCGGCCGCGGCCAGTTCCGCGTCGGCGGCGTGTTCCAGACCGAGAACGGATTCGAGGACGGCGGCGTCTTCATGCCGCTGGCGCAGGCGCAGGCATTCTTCCACCGCGGCGACGCCGCCTCGGTCGTCACGGTCAAGCTGCGCGACCGCCGCCGCGGCGACGCGTTCAAGGCCGGCATCACGACCGCAGAGCCGGGCGTGATCGCGCTCGAGAACCGCGAGTTCAACTCCACGTACAACAGCTTCAAGATTCTCAACTTCACGGCCTGGGCCGTCGGCATCTGCGCGTTCTGCCTCGGGGGGCTGGGCGTGGCGAACACGATGCTGCTGTCGGTCTTCACCCGGATCCGCGAAATCGCGGTCCTGCGGGTCTGCGGCTTTTCCCGCGCCCAGGTGGCCGGCCTCATCTTCGGAGAGGCCGCCTCGGTCGCGGCTGCCGGCGTGACCGCCGGCTTTGCCCTTGGCTTCGGGCTGCTCGCCGTGCTGCAGCGGCTCCCGCAGTTCCAGGGTTACGTCCGCTCCGGCATCGATGTGCCGGTGCTGCTGGGCATCATCGGCACGGCATTTGTGACCGCCGCGGCCGGCGCCCTCTATCCAGCCCGCTTCGCCGCGCGCATCGAGCCCGCCGAGGCCCTTCGCTATGAGTGAACCACGCCCGCTTCTCGTCCGCGCCCGCCACGTCTCCAAGAGTTACGATCGCGGTCGCATCGCGGTCCTGCGCGACGTCAGCCTTGATGTCCGGGCCGGCGAACTGGTCGCGTTGTGGGGCGCGTCGGGTTCCGGCAAAAGCACGCTCCTGCACCTCCTGGGCGGGCTCGACGTGCCGGACCGGGGCGAGCTTGCGGTGTGCGATCTCGATCCACGGCCGGAGGCCAACCGGATCGTGCTGCGGCGCCGGCGGCTGGGCTTTGTCTTTCAGCTGCACAACCTCATCCCCGACCTCACCGTGGCCGAGAACCTGCGGGTGCCGGCGCTCGCGATCGGCACGCCCCGGGCGGCCGCCACCGCGCGGCTCGAGCAGCTCGCCGGGCACCTCGGGATCGGTCATCGCCTCACCCATCGCATCCAGGACCTCTCCGGCGGCGAACGGCAACGCGCCGCGATCTGCCGGGCGCTGATGAACGCCCCGTCGCTCCTGCTGGCGGACGAGCCGACGGGCTCGCTCGACGAGGCCACGGGCGCGACGGTGTTCGGCTTGCTCCGCGACTTGGTCGAACGCGAGGGCATCGCGGTGGTGCTCGCCACCCACGAACGTCGTTTCGCCGAAGCGTGCCATCGGATCATTCGCGTCCGCGACGGCGGCCTCGACGAGATCGCCACATGAGTGCCGTGGTTGCGGCACCGCCCCCTTACGGTCGCACGGTCGCTCGGTACTGCCTGGGCTGGCTGGCGGCGGCCAACCTCGTCGGCGTCTGGCTCGCGCTGAGCCTGCTGTGGCCCGCGCTCGGCAACGCGCTTGCGCCGCTGACGTTCGGCCGCTGGGCGCCGCTGCATCTCGACTGGCAACTGTACGGCTGGTGCTCGCTGCCGCTCGTGGGCGCGCTGTTCGCCTGGTACCTCGATCCCGCGGATTCCAGGGCGACGCGCGATGCCCGGCTCGCGCTGTTCGTCTGGAGCCTGGCGCTCCTGCTCGGCGGCGCGTCGTGGCTCGCCGGCAACGTGAGTGGCAAGCTGTTCCTCGACTGGCACGGCTGGGCGCGCCCGCTGCTGCCCGCGGCCATGGTGGTGCTGTGGGGCGTGCTGGCGCGCCAAACCTGGCGGCGTTGGCCCATGCTCCCGCCGCTGGCCCGCGCCGGGCGGGCCGGTTTGCTCGCGCTGCTGGCAGTCGTGCCGGGCGTCCTCTTTCACACGCTGAGCCGGGACATCTATCAGCCGATCAACCCGGATAGCGGCGGGGCGACCGGCGCGGCGCTGCTCGGTTCAACCCTCGGGATCGTGGCCATCTTCATGCTCGTTCCCCTCTGGCTGGGGCTGCGCACCCGCCGCCCGGTCCGCTGGTTCTACGCCGTGCTCGGACTGGGTTGGCTCGTGTTTGCCACCGTGGATCGCGGCTACGTCTCCCACCACGTGCGCGGCACGGTGCTGACGCTGACGACCCTGTTTCTCTGGATTCCGCTCCTGCCGCTGTTCTGGCGTCACCACGCCTGGCCGGACTCCGCCCGCATCTGGCTCCGCGCCGCCGCGGTGTGGTGGGCGGTGCTGATCCTCACCGGCTGGATCACGTACCTGCCCGGGATCTCGGAGCGCCTCAAGTTCACCCACGCCATGGTCGGCCACGCTCACCTGGCAATGGCGGGCCTGGTGACCTGCGTCCACGCCGCCATCCTGACCGTGCTCACCGGCCGGCCCGCGCCGCGCGGCGTCTTCCTCGCCTGGCAGGCGGGCTGCGCCGTCTATGTTGGCTCAATGGTGGTGCTCGGCGTGCAGGAAGTCCCGCACATGGCCGAACTCTTTCGCAGTGAGCCCTGGACGCAGGCGTTGTTCGCGACCCGACTCGTCGCCGGGGCCAGCATGACGGCGGCCGCGATTCGCTGGTGGGTGGACGCCCTGGCACGATGACGCCGACGGCTCCAACTCCCCAGCACCCGGTTCGTTCCTGGTTTGCGGCGCTCGGGGCGATCACGGCGACGTACGTGTACTTCCTCATTTTCGCGGAGTTCGCGTTCCTGGAACTCGCGCGGGCGAGCGTCCCCGCGGCCGACCAGCTTCGTCTCATCCTCGCGGCTCTCTGCCTTGGCGGCATCTCCGGGGCGGTGCTGGCTGCCAGCCGCCGGTGGGCGGCCGCACGTGGCAACAGCAGCCTCGCCTGGGGCCTCCGCGCGGGCGCGGCCAGCGCGCTCCTGGCACTCGCGGTCTCCTCCTGGGCTGGACTGATCATCGCCGCCGCGGCGGTGGGGCTGTCGCTCGGGTTCGTGACCGTCGCGCTCGCCTCGGCCCTCCGCGCCGCCGCAGGTGAGCGGCGACTTGGGTTGTGCATCGGCGCCGGCACGGGGCTGGCCTACGCCACCTGCAACCTGCCGATCCTGTTTCAAGCCTCACCCACCACGCAGAGTCTCGTCGCCGCCTTGGTCGCGTTGCTCGCGTCCGCACTGCCGCGCTGGATGCAGGCGCCGGAGCCGCCTTCGCTCCCGGCCGAACGGAGCCGGAGCGGCGGAGTAATCCGCTGGATCGTCGTCCTGCTCGCGCTCGTGTGGATGGACTCGGCGGCGTTCTATGTCATCCAGCACACGCCCGCCCTGCGCGCGGCAACCTGGGGCACGTCCAACCTCCTGTGGGCGAATGCCGGGGTTCATTTCGCGGCGGCGGTGGTCGGGGGGATCCTGCTTGATCGTGGCGTTCGAATCGGCGTCGCCGCATCCGCCATGGCCCTCCTGGGTGTGGCGTGCCTGATCCTCGACGGCGTTTTGCCCGGGGCGAGTTTCGCCGGCTGGTGGTACACGGGGGGCGTCTCGCTCTACTCGACGCTGCTCGTCGACTTTCCCGCCCGCACGGGGCGGCGCGGCGTTGCGGCCGCGGTCTTTGCGGTTGCCGGATGGACCGGCTCCGCGCTCGGCGTCGGCATGGCGCAGGATCTGGATCGGGTGCCGACCGCCTTCGTCGTGGTCGCCGCAGCCGCGGTGGCGGCGGCATTGTGGCGGGCGAGGCAGGTTCGTTTCGGAGCATCCCTCGCCGCGATGGCGGTCGTTGTCCTGCTGTCGGCCGGCTGCGCCCGCGAATCGGCCTCGGCTGATCCCGTGGTGCGGGGCCGCGAAGTCTATATTTCCGAAGGCTGCATCCACTGCCACTCGCAGTACATCCGCCCCCGCGTGCGCACCGAGGTCGGCAATTGGGGGCCCGGCGTGCCTTTCCCGGAGTCGCTGGAGGCGGCGCCGCCCCTGTTCGGCACCCGCCGCCAGGGGCCAGATCTCTCGCAGGTAGGCAACCGTCGCTCGCCCGAATGGAACCGGCTGCACCTGATCTCGCCCGGCAGCGTGTCGGCCGGATCGCGGATGCCGTCCTATGCGGGGCTGTTCGCGGACGGCGATTCCCGCGGGGCCGACCTGATTGCGTACCTGGCGTCGCTCGGACGTGACACCGGTGAGGCTCGGGCCGCGCAGATCGCCGCGTGGGCCCCGGCCACCGCCGACGCACTGGCGCCGGCGGAGGCCCGCCGGCTTTTCCTGCGCCTGTGCACGGCCTGCCATGGCCCCGAAGGGCATGGCGACGGGCCGTTGGCGGGCCGCCTCAGTCTGCGTCCGCCCGACTGGCCCGCCGCGCCCTGGCGGCATGTCGTCGCTGGAGCCGACCCGGAACTGCAGGTGGCGCGGATCATCAAGTTCGGTCTGCCCGGTCTCCCGATGGCCGGACACGAATACCTCTCGGACCGGGAAGTGCTCGGTCTGGCACGTTACGTCCAAACGTTGCACCCGCCGCCCGCGCGCCGCTAGTTTCCGCCGCGCTGCAGCGATGAAGATTCTGATTATCGAGGACAACGACAAGGTGGGCCGCTTTGTGGAGCGCGCGCTCGTGGAGCAGGCGTATACCGTGCGCCTGGTCGGCACGGCGGCGGCGGCGCGCGACGCGCTGGCCGATTCGCCGTACGACGCCCTGATCCTCGACCTCAGTCTGCCGGACGGTGACGGCCTGGTGCTGCTGCGGGAGTGGCGCGCGAGCGGCTTTGACGAACCCGTGCTCATTCTCAGCGCGCGGGATGCGGTCGAAGACCGTATCCAGGGGCTCAACCTCGGCGCCGACGACTATCTGCCCAAGCCCTTCAGCGTCGACGAACTGATCGCGCGGGTTCGCTCGCTGCTCCGCCGCCAGGGCACGGCGCCGCGCGCCGTGATCCTGGAGCACCGCGGGGTGACGCTCGATCTTCTGGCGCGGACGGCGCAGCTGGACGGCCAGCCGATCGAGTTGACCAACCGGGAGTTCGCCCTCCTCGAGCTCTTCCTGCAAAACCCGCGGCGCGTGCTCACGCGCACGATGATCGCCGAGAAGATCTGGGACGCCTCCTACGATCTCGGGACGAACCTGATCGACGTGTACGTGCGCCGCCTCCGCCAGAAGTTCGATCGCCCCGGCGTGGAGCCGCTGATCCGGACGATCCGTGGCACCGGATACCAGCTCTCGTGAAATCCTTCACCCTCCGTCTCACCGTCCGCTTCGCCGTGCTGGTCACCCTCACGACCGCAGCCGTGCTGGCGGTCGGCGGGATGCTGCTCAATCACCAGGTCGTGCGCGGTCTGGAACTGCTCCATGAGGTCGAGGCGCAGGAACTCCGCGATCTGATCGGCGGAGATCCGGACATCGCGCCGGCCGCGCTCGCGGAACGCATCAAACGCGACTCCGACAACGACGCCGCGCTGTTCGTGATCCAGGTGCTCAACGGCGGCGGCAAGGTGGTGTTCCGTTCGGACAACCTGCGGGACACGGTGCTGCCCGTCGGCCACGCGCCGGAGCACCGGACGATTGCCCTCCCGGCGTTGGGCCGGGTGCATCTCTCTTCGTTCCCGTTCGGCACGTACCAGATCCAGATTGGGAGCCCGCTCGAGCCATCGGAGAGGTTGTTGCGGGACTACGTCCGCATCTCGGTCATGCTGGTGATCGCCGTGGGGCTCGCGAGCGTCGGCCTGGGCTACAACTTCAGCCGGGCCACGCTGCGGCCGATTCGCGCCATCGAAGAGACGGCGCGCCGGATTCGCGGTGACCGCCTGACCGAGCGCATTCCGGAACCGCCGGGCCACGACGAACTCGCGGCGCTGACCCGGTTGCTGAACCAGATGTTCGACCGCCTGCAGGAGTCCTTTGAACAGGTCCGGCAGTTCACGGCCGACGCCTCGCACGAGCTCAAGACGCCACTGGCGCTCATCCGCCTGAACGTCGAGAAGCTGCGGGGCGGGCGCACCACCGAGACCGAAAACGAAGCGGCGCTGGCCGACATCCTCGAGGAGATCGCCCGGTTGAACCAGGTCATCGAGAGCCTGCTGTTCCTGGCAAAATCGGAAAGCGGCGCGCTCAATCTTCCCCTGGTGCCGGTGGTGGTGCCGAAGCTGATGGCGGCATTTGCCGAAGATGCCGACGTGCTGGCCGAGGACCGCGGGGTGCGTTTCCACCTGGCGCGAAACGAGGAGGGCGAGATTCGCGGCGACGCCGACCTGCTGCGGCAAATGCTGCTCAACCTCGTGATCAATGCGATGTCGGTCTCGCCCCCGAACGGCGTGGTCACCCTCGAGTCCTTTGCCCTCGCAAACGGATGGTGCTTCGTGGTCGTGGACGAAGGCCCCGGGCTGCCGGAGGCGCAACTCGCGCGGGTCTTCCAGCGTTTCGTACGCTTTGACCATGGCGCCGCGGCGCCGAGGCCCCGCCCCGGCCATGGTCTGGGCCTGGCGATCTGCAAGGGGATCGTCGACCTGCACCGGGGCACGCTGCGGGCCGAAAACCGCACCGACCGGTCAGGCCTGCGGGTGATCGTGGAGCTGCCCCGGTAACCGGCTCGCTCACGCGGGAACGACGCCCCCGTGCGCCAGGATCCAGGGCGGGGCGCGCCCAGACCGCGCTTGCGGCAGGCACGGGCATTCGTCATAGCCTGCGCACGCTCATGCCCACCACCGTTTTCACCATTGCCAACCAAAAGGGCGGCGTCGGAAAGACCACCACTGCGGTGAATCTCGCCGCTGCCTTGGCGGAGAAGAAGATTCACACCTTGCTGGTGGATCTGGACCCGCAGGCCAATGCGACCAGCGCGGTGGGCGTCGAGAAGCAGGCCGGGAAGAGCCTCTATGGTCCGATGCACGGCGAGGGCTCGGCCGTGGAAATGATCGTCCCGACCGCCTACGAGCACCTGGCTCTGCTGCCCAGCGAGGAGGACCTGGCCGCAGCCGAGATCGAGCTGGCGCAGATGGAGAACTACCTCGGCAAGCTGCGCGCCGTGCTCGAACCCATCCGCTCCTCCGGCGGCTATCGGGCCATCATCATCGATTGTCCCCCCGCGCTCGGGATGCTCTCGATGAACAGCCTCGCGGCGGCGGACTACCTGCTCATCGCGCTACAGTGTGAATACCTCGCGCTGGAGGGCCTCGGCCAGATCCTGCGCAACGTCGAGCGGCTCAAGACGGCGCACATCAACGACGCGCTCGAAGTGGGCGGCATCGTGATGACCATGTTTGACCTGCGCACGAACCTCTCCCGCCAGGTGGTCGACGAGGTGAAGCAGCACCTGCCCGACAAGATTTTCAACAGCGTGATCCCGCGCACGGTGCGCCTGAGCGAGGCGCCCAGTTTCGGCAAACCGATCTTCGCCTACGACCCGCTCAACCCCGGCGCGACCGCGTACCGGAACCTGGCCAAGGAGATCATCGAGCGCTTCGGCCTCGCGGCGAAGTAGCCCCACCCGATCGGCGGACGGCCGCGCCGTCCCTTCGGCCTCGCTGCCCCAAAATCGAGATAACACGCCAAATCTGGCGTGTTACGGGCGATAACACGCCAGATTTGGCGTGTTATCTCGGACCGGTCTCGACCCGATCTCGCGGCCTACGCCCGCTCGCCGGACCCCGGCGCCGGCCCCGGCGCGACATGCGGGGGTCCGAACCGGCGTTTGACTCGCGGCGCCGCATCCGTGTGTTGGCGGGCTGCTTCCGATGTACGCGACCTTCGAAAAATACCGGCATGCCTTCTTGGTGGGGCTCCAGAGCAATCTGGTGTACCGGTGGAATTTCGCGGTCCGCGGCTTCTTCTCCCTCTTTCACCTCGCGGCGGTGTTCATCCTGTGGGGCGCGGCGTACGCCGGTGCGCCCGCAACGATCGGCGGGTTCAACCTCAACCAGACGCTGACGTACTTCGTGACTCTGCTGGTGCTGCAGTTCCTGATCAGCGCGTTCAACGAGGACTACCAGATCAGCGAGGAAATCCGGAACGGGCTGATCAACCAGTTCCTGCTCAAGCCGATCAACTACTTCGGTTACCGCCTCAGCATCTTCGCCGCGGCGCGGCTGGTGTCGGGCGCCCTGATCCTGATCCCGCTCGTCCTCGCGTTGCCCGTGCTGCACGAGAGCCTCACCTACCCGCTCGACTGGTGGCGTTTCGGCCTTGGCGTGCCGGCCATGTTCCTGTCGGCGCTGATCCAGTTCTCCATCGCGTACTGCTTCGGGATGCTGAGCTTCTGGTTTCTCGAGATCCAGGGCTTCGTGATCCTCTCCTACGCCATCGAATCGGTCCTGGGCGGCCAGATGTTCCCGCTCGATCTCCTCCCCGCCTGGGCCTACGGCATCGCGCGGTATCTGCCGTTCTACTACCAGATGTATTTTCCCGGCGCGATCTTGTCGGGCCGGATCAATGAGCCCGTGCTGATCCTGCAGGGCCTGGCCATCCAACTCGTTTGGGTCGCGGTACTCCTCGGCCTGGCCAACCTGCTTTGGACCCGCGGGCTGCGCCGCCACACCGCGGTGGGCGGCTAAAGGAATCCCGTGATGCGTTACCTCCAAATCTGGTGGGCGAGCGCCCGGTACTCGATGGTGCGGACGATGATGTTCCGCGGCGACTTCATCATCTGGTCGCTGGTCGAGCTGTTCTGGATGAGCGTCAACCTGCTCACGATCTCCGTCATCTACGAACACACCGCGTCGATCGCCGGCTGGACCAAGTACGAGATGATCCTCCTGCTCGGCACCTCGATGCTGGTGCAACGCATCCTGATGGGATTCTTCTGGAGCAGCATCTTCGAGATGGGCCGGAACGTGCGCACCGGGAACTTCGACTTCTTCCTGGCCCAGCCGGGCAACGTGATGTTCATGGCAACGACGCGGAAGCTGGACCCGGACGGCCTGGTGAACGCCGTGATTGCCGGCGGCATCGTGGTGTACGCGGCGCAGAAGCTGAATCTCTCGCCCCAGGCGGCGGACGTGGTGCTGTACACGCTGATGATTCTCGCGGGCGTGGTGATCCACTACAGCATCCTGGTGATGTCGGTCTCCTCGGTGTTCTGGCTCACGAGCGCCCAAGGGGTGGAAGGCATCTATTTCGTCGCCACGGAATTCTCCCGTCTCCCGCAGCGCGCGTTCAAAGGGCTGGTTTCGCGCGTGCTCTTTGTCTGGCTCATCCCGGCGGTGGTCGTGAGCAACGCACCCGCGAGCACCGTGCTGCACGGGTTCCGGTGGAGCTGGGTTGGCTGGTTGTTCGGGCTCGCCGCGGTCTGGTTTGCGCTCGCGGTCGTGATGTTCAACCGCGGGCTGCGCCGCTACACGAGCGCCTCCTCCTGAACGCCCCCGGGGAGCGTGCCGGCCGCGGCCTGGGCGCGCGCCCGGCGTCTTGATCCCTGCGGCGGCCTCCCCGATACTGCCCGCTCACATGCGCCTTTGGCCCTTCAGTTCTCCGACCGGTTCGTCCGCTTCCGGCACTCCGCTGGAGGCGCTGCAGGAACGCATCGGGTACCGGTTTCGCAACCCCGCGCTGCTGGGTACCGCGTTGACGCACTCCTCGCTGCTGCAGGACCAGCCGGAAATCGGAGAGAGCAACCAGCGGTTGGAGTTCTTGGGCGACGCCGTGCTGCAGTTGATCCTCACGGAAGCGTTATACGGCCTGTTTCCGGCCGAGCGCGAAGGCCCCTTGAGCCGCCGGCGCGCGGCGCTGGCGAACGGCGCATTTCTCACCCAGCTCGCCCGGGAGATCGGGCTCGACGCCTGCCTGCGGCTCGCGGCGAGCGAGGAATCGACCGGCGGACGCACCCGGGCGTCCTCGCTGGAGGATGCCTTCGAGGCGCTGGTCGGCGCGATCTTCCTGGACGCGGACCTGACGGCGGCGCGGCGGGTCGTGCTCGCGTTGTACGGGGATCTCGGCGCCCGGCTGGCCGTGGTCGAACAGGTGGAGAATCCCAAAGGCCGGCTGCAGGAGATGATGCAGCCCCGCTACGGCAACAACGCCGTGCGATACCAGGTGGTGCGGGTGGTCGGAGAGGACCATGCCCGCGAGTATGAGATCGCCGTTTTCGTGCAGAACCAGCAGGTCGGCTCCGGCCGGGGCACCTCGAAGAAGCTCGCGGAAGAGGCGGCCGCACGGGCGGCGCTCGAGCAGTTCAAGGAGACCGGCGATCGGCAGTAACACGCTAGCCCCTAGCAGCTTCGGCCGGCGACGCACGCGCGCCGCGTCCGGGGCGATGCTTGCCAGCGCGGCGTTCCTGAGTTCCTGCTTCCCCCTTCCAACATGCCTGTTCTGACCGCCCAGCGTCACAAGCTGACCGGCGTCTGCCCGCCCGCCCGGGGCGCGGTGGTGGACGAGCTTTGTCGCGCAGACCCGGCGCCCGTGTGGCTGGTGGTGGCGGCGGACCTGCGGACGGCGGAGCACATTGCGGACGACGTGCTGTTCTTTCATCGCAACGCGGGCGGTGAGCGGGCGCTGGAGGCGTTGGTCTTTCCCGAGTCGATGCCGGAGACCCGCGACATGCGGGAGGCGTTCGCGGCCTCGAGCGACCGGCTGACGGTGCTTTCGCGACTGCGCTCGGTGCGCGGGCAGACCAGCACGCCGGACACGCTGGTCGTGGTGACGACGCCGGGCGCGCTGGGCCAGCCGGTGCCCTCGCTGGAGGAATTCGCGACGCGCGAACTGACGCTGACGCGCGGGCAGACGCAGCCCTTTGCCGGACTGCTCGAGCAGTTGCAGCGGCTCGACTACGACTCCGAGGCCGTGTGCGAGGCGCCGGGGCATTACGCGGTCCGCGGCGGCATCATCGACGTCTATCCGATCACGGCGAACACGCCGTACCGGCTCGATTTCTTCGGCGACGAGATCGAGACGATCCGCGAGTTCGATCCCGTGACCCAGCGTTCGGGGACGACGGTGGAGACGATCTCCATCGCCGCGTCGCCGCGGGTGAAGCTGGATCCCTCGAAGACCGGGTTGGCGGACTACTTCAATGCGGCGCTGCGGCTCGTGCTGGTGGAGCCGACCGGGCTCGACGAGGCCTTCAGCACGATCGCGCGCGAGCAAGGCGACGCGCTCACGCCGTTGCTCAACAAATGCGCGGCGCTCTACGGCGTGAGCGACCTGGACGAGGCGAGTGCGCTGTTTGAGGACGTGGGTGACGAAACGACGTGGGACAGCGAGAGCCTGATGCACCACCGCTCGTATCCCGACGACGCGCTGGTTGCACAGGAACGCCTGCACGTGGAAGAGGAGGCGCGACATACGTTTCTGCAGCAGGTGGCAAAGTGGAACCGCGAAGGGTACGACGTGGTGTTCGTGACCTCGAAGGAGGGCGAGGAGCAGCGCTCGCAGGAGATTCTCGGGGCGGATGCGGCGCTGAAAGGAATCAACGCGCGCTGGTTGCGCGGCGGGTTGAACGAGGGCTTTCGGATCACGTATCGCGCGGGCGCGGCGTTGACGTGGGCGCGACCGGCGCCGGGCAAGCCCCGCAGGGGCCAGGCCGCAAAGAACGAGGCCGTCTTGGCCGGCAGCGCCGGGCTGGTGGTAGTGAGCGAGACGGAGATTTTCGGGCGGAAACGGCAGCGGCGACCGGCGCTGAATGAGCGCGCCATGGCGCAGCGGGCGCAAATCGACCAGTTGCTTGATTTTTCCGAACTGGTCGAAGGCGACTTCGTTGTGCACCTGCAGCACGGCATCGCGTTGTACCGCGGGCTGACGAAACTCGACACCGCCGAGGGCATCCGCGAGGTGATCTCACTCGAGTTCGATGATCACGTGACGCTGCACGTGCCGTTGCAGGAGTCGCACCTGATCAGCCGCTACGTCGGCCTGAGCAAGGCCAAGCCTCAGCTCGGCCGGATCGGGTCGGGCCGGTGGGAAAAGGCCCGGCAGGCGGCGGAGCGCGCCACGATCGACCTCGCGGCGGAGCTCTTGCGCATCCACGCCGCGCGGGAAGCCGAGCCGGGGTTCGCGTTTGCGGAGGACAACACCTGGCAGAAGGAGTTCGAGGCCTCATTCCCGTTCACCGAAACGCCGGACCAACTGCGGGCGATCCAGGAAACGAAGGCCGACATGGAGCGCACGCGGCCGATGGACCGGCTGATCTGCGGCGACGTCGGCTTTGGCAAGACCGAGGTAGCGATCCGGGCCGCCTTCAAGGCGGTACAGGGCGGGAAGCAGGTGGCCGTGCTGGTGCCGACGACGGTCCTGGCGCAGCAGCACCTGAACACGTTTCGCGAACGGATGGCCGGCTACCCGATCGCCGTCGAGATGGTGAGTCGCTTCCGCACGAAATCCGAACAGAGCAAGGTCATCGCGGCGTTGGGCGCGGGCCAGGTCGACATCCTCGTGGGCACGCATCGGCTGCTGCAGCGGGACGTGGTGTTCAAGGAGCTGGGGCTGGTGATCATCGACGAGGAGCAGCGTTTCGGCGTGAAGCACAAGGAGGTGTTCAAGCGGCTCCGGTCCACCGTCGACGTGCTCTCGATGAGCGCGACGCCGATTCCGCGCACCCTCTACATGGCGCTGACCGGCGCGCGGGATCTGAGCGTGATCGAGACGGCGCCGCGAAACCGGCATCCGATCCAGACCATCGTGAAGACCTACGACGAGAAGCTCGTCGTGGAGGCGGTGCGGCACGAGATCCGACGCGGGGGCCAGGTTTTCTACCTGCACAATCGCATCGACACCATCGACCTGGTCGCGGCCCGGCTGCGCGAGCTCCTGCCGGACCTCACGATCGGTGTCGGACACGGGCAGATGGAGTCGCACGAGTTGGAGGAGGTCATGACCGAGTTCGTCGCCGGCCGGTACCACTTGCTGGTCTGCACGACGATCATCGAGAGCGGCCTCGATATTCCAAACTGCAACACGATCATCATCGAAGGCGCGGACCGGTTTGGGCTGTCGCAGTTGTACCAGCTTCGCGGCCGGGTCGGACGCTTCAAGCACCAGGCCTATGCCTATCTCCTGCTCCACCGGCACACGCGGCTGCTCGACGTGGCCCGCCAGCGCCTGACCGCGATGCGGCAGCACAACCAGCTCGGCGCGGGCTTCCGGATCGCGATGCGCGACCTGGAATTGCGCGGCGCCGGCAACCTGCTCGGCGCCGAACAGAGCGGGCACATTGTCGGCGTCGGCTTTGAACTCTACTGCCAGCTGCTCCGGCAATCGGTGGCGCGGTTGAAGGGCGAGAAAACCGCGTCGCACGTCCGCGCCAGCGTGAAGCTGGATTTCGTGTTCGTCGGGGAAGGGCCGGCCGCGGATGCGGGCGCCAGCGGCACGAGCGAGCGGGGCCGCCACATGGACGGCTACACGGCCATCAAGGCCGCCGAGGACGAAGCCGTGGTCGAGGTCCCCCGGATCCAGGCGCGCATCCCGTCGACTTACCTCGGCGAGACCCGGCTGCGCATCGATTTTTACCGCAAGTTGGCCCTGGCCGAGTCGTTGCCGGCGCTCAAGCAACTCGAAGACGATTTGCGCGACCGGTTCGGCAAGTTCGGCGACGAGGTCCGGGCGCTGTTGCTAATCACTGAGATCAGGATCCGGGCGGAACAAAAGGGCATCGTTTCCGTCGAAACCGACTCCAACCGCCTCAAGTGTTTGCGCAATTCCGGCCGACGGGACGACTGGGTGCAAGTTGGAACCCGGTTTCCAAGGTTGACCGCCCCCAAGCCCCTCCTACGGTTGCGCGAAATCATCGCCTTTCTGATCAATCTGCCGAGTCCATGACCCTTCGTCGCCTTGCCTCGTTTGTCTTTGCCGCCGCAACGAGCGCGGCCGTTTACGCGCAAACGCCCCACTCCACCCCGGCAGCCGGCGCTGAAGGGCAGATCACTGCGCCCAACACGATGGAGAGTCTGAACCTGCGGTTCGCCAACGGCATTGTGGCAGTCGCCGAGGAGAAGATCATCACCGTGGCGGACGTGATGCGGGAGATCATTCCCCTGCAGCAGCAGATCCGAAACGAGGCCCGCTCCCAGAAGGAATACGACGAGAAGATGGAGCAGCTCGAGGACAGCGTCATTCAGGAGCTGATCGACCGCGTGCTGATCATCAAGGAGTTCCACAAGGACGAGAAGCGTCAGATCCCGGTCAGCTACGTCGACAACGCCATTTCCGACCGCATCGCCGAGCAGTTCGACAATGATCGCGCCAAGTTCCTCGCCTACCTGAGGGCCCAAGGAAAGACGGTCCGCGAATACCGCCGCGACGTCGAAGAGGAGATCATCTACGGCTACATGCGCGGTCAGCAGCGCAAGTCCGAGACGATCATCAGCCCGGTGCGCATCGAGACCTACTACAACGAGAACAAGGACAAGTTTTACCAGGAGGATCAGGTTCACCTGCGGCTGATCCAGCTCACGCGGAACGAAGGTGAAACCGACGAGAAGCTGCGGCAGCAGGCCAACCTCGTGCTCGCCCGCTTCAACGGCGGCGAGAAATTCGAGGATCTCGCCAAGGAATACAGCCGTGATGCCCGCCGCTCCAAGGGCGGTGACTGGGGCTGGCTGAAGCGCTCCGATTTCCGGCAGGAATTCAGTGAGCGGGCCTTCAATCTCAAGAAGGGCGAGGCCTCCGAGCCGGTCCTCCTCCCGGAAGGCTGCTTCATCCTCTTCGCGGAGGACCGGAAGTTCGCCGGCATCCAGCCGATCGACGATGTGCGCGACCAGATCGAGCGCATTCTGGTCACGCAGCTCTCGCACACCAGCCAGGAGCGGTGGCTCGAGCGCCTCCGTCGCAACGGCTACGTGAAGCACTACTGAGCGCCCCGCGCCCCCCTTTTTGAGCCGGTCTTCGGACCGGCTTTTTTTGCGGACGGTGACGGCGCCGGCGCAGGCACAGTTTGACATCACGATTGGCCGTCGCCAATCCACTTTTGTGACTACCCCCGACGCTGAATACCCTGCCAGCAACCGGCTCCGCGACACCGCGCTCGGCGAGCGCCCCCAGGAACGTCTCGAGCGCTTCGGCGCCGCGGCCCTGAGTGACACCGAATTGCTGGCCATGCTGCTTCGCAGCGGCACGCGCGGCCTGGACGTCCTCACCCTCGCCTCGCGCCTCATCGCCAGCGCGGGTTCGCTCGGCGGCCTGATTGGCTGGGGCCCGGCCGAGTTTCGTCAGCAAAAGGGGATCGGCCGCGTCAAGGCCCTGCAACTCGTCACCGTGATGGAAATCGCGCGTCGGGTGCTAGGTCAGCAACGAGGTGAGGCGCCGCTGCTCAATCGCGCGGACCTTGTGGCCAGCCACCTCGGGCCCCAGGCGTGCGGGCTCCAGGTGGAGAAATTTTGGGTCCTGTGCCTCAATCGAAAGAACCGGCTCCTCAAGCAGGTCGAAATCACCTCCGGCACCGCCACGGCCGCACTCGCCCATCCGCGGGAGGTATTTCGCGCGGCAATCCGCGAGGCCGCCTCAGCCGTCATCTGCGCTCATAACCACCCGTCCGGCGACCCGGCGCCAAGCGCACCCGACGTCCAGGTCACCCGCCAGCTCCGCGAGGCCGCGAAGGCGGTGGATATCGAACTACTCGACCACGTGATCGTCGGTCGGGCGCCGGCCGATCCCCAAGGCCGCGGCTACTTCAGCTTTCGCGAAGCCGGGATGCTTTAGCCCGCCCCGCAAGGTACCAGTCGAAGCGCTTAAGTCGCGAGGACGTCTGCCTACCGTCCACTCAGTCCGCTCGGGGCGTTGGATAGCCGGCCAAGCGTCGTAACGCGGTCGGCCACTCGGGGAGTCGGGTCGTGAGACCACCCGCACTCGGGATGGCCCGCCATCCGTAGCCTCAACCGCTTGCCGGTTGAGCGAAGGATGGTGGTGGGTATTGGACTCGAACCAATGTAGACCGTTAGGTCAGCGGATTTACAGTCCGCCGCAATTGCCGCTATGCGAACCCACCAAAGGGAAGGGGTCAAAAAGGCGACTTTCCGGACCAGTCTCAAGTGCAAAATCCGCGAAAGCCGCATCCGCAAAAGTCGCCTCGCAGATGCCATGGAGGGGCAAGACCGGCCGTGCGCCCCAAGTCAGGCGGTCGCGCCGGAAATCGCGGGGTTGGCCACTGGCCGATCTCCCTGAACTTGGCGCGGAAACAGATCGTCGCCCCGCCTCAGCCCAGCGCCCGCCCGACGGCAAACACCACGCCATCGCGCTCGACGCTGAACACCGCATCCGCCCCCGCCTGCTCGACGCGCACGTCCACCCGGTCGGCATCGAGCGGGATCTCCTTCGCGTATTTCAGCCGCACTTGGCGGGGACGCTTCGGCGCGCCGACCCGCGCCAGCGCGGTCTGCACGAAATCCAGGTAAGCCGCATTGTTGACGTGGTTGTTCACGTCGAAATCCGAGTACCGGAGCGTGACCGGCACCGCCGTCGCGGCACTGCCGGGCACATCGAATGGCAGTTGCTCCAGTTCGGGACAACAGGCCACCCCCTCGCCGATCGGGAAGATGTCCGCGACTTCGCGCGGCACGCGCACGATCGATTTCGAGGCGAGCCGGATGTACAGCCACAGCGAACTCGCCGTCATCACCTGCCGCCCGCCGCTGTCGCACACGCGGAAATCGCGGTAGCCCTTGAAGCCCTTGATGCCGGTGGACCAGGTCTCAACCTTCAGCGCTTCGCCGGGCCGCGGGTACCGCGCGATCTCCACCACGATCCGGTTCAGCACCCAGCTTTCCGCGCGCGTGGCCACCGCATTCGTGCCGGTGCCGAAGAGGTTCGCATGCTCGATCGCCGCGTCCTGCAGCATCTTGAACACGCGCGGCAGAAGCTGCCGCTCGTCCCGGTCGATATCCCCGTAGGTCACGTGGGACGTTAAGGTCAGACTCCGGTTCATTGCCTCGACTAAAGCGGTGCGGAGTGGGCGGGGCCAGCATTCCCCATGCGTCGGCTTCGCTGCGCGACCGGAGCAGAGACGCGGACACTTCGGGTGAGACCGGGCGCCCGCAGGACCCCCCGCCCCTGCGCGTCGCACCTAAAAATGTGATTGCAACCTCTGATTTAGCGATAAAGTAGGCAGTAAATCGCCCTTTTCGGGCTTCGCGCGCCCCCGCTGACATGAAATTCACCGACGGCAACTGGCTGCTCCAACCCGGGCTGCAGGCCCACCATCCCGCGGAGGCCTATGAGGTCTCCCAGGTGGCGGACGCCCTGGTCGTGGTGGCGCCGACGCGACGCATCCGTCACCGCGGCGATACGCTGCAGGGGCCGCTCCTCACGATCCGGCTCGACTCACCGCTCGCCGACGTGGTCCGGGTGCGCATCGAGCACCTTCGCGGTCGCCCTGACCAGGGCCCTTCGATCCCGTTGCAGGAGTGTCCCTCGCCCGCGGTGGTCATCGATACGACCGCGGCCGACCAGGCGGTCCTTCGCACGGGCGCCTTGAGTGCGCAGATCGCGCGCGGCGAGAACTGGGAGCTGGCTTTCAAGGCGGACGGCCACGTCCTCACGCGCAGCGCCGCGCGCGGGATCGGCTTTGTCGAGGGCCGCGACCGGACGACGTTCGTGCATGAGCGTCTCGCCCTTGGCGTCGGCGAATGTGTCTACGGTTTTGGCGAACGATTCACGGCCTTCGTGAAGAACGGCCAGGTGGTCGACAATTGGAACAAGGACGGCGGCACCTGCAGCGAACAGGCCTACAAGAGTGTCCCGTTCTACCTCACGAATCGCGGCTACGGTGTTCTCGTCAGCAACACCGGCCCCGTCTCGTTCGAGGTCGCCTCCGAACGCGTCTCGCAGGTGCAGTTCAGCGTCCCCGGCGAATCGCTCGAGTACTTCCTCATCTACGGTCCGACCCCGAAGGAGATCCTGCAGAAGCTGACCCAGCTCACCGGCCGGCCGGCGCTGCCGCCCGCCTGGTCGTTTGGGCTCTGGCTGACCACGTCCTTCACGACGAGTTACGACGAAGCGACGGTGACGCAGTTCATCGATGGCATGAAGCAGCGCGATCTGCCGCTGCATGTCTTTCACTTCGACTGCTTCTGGATGCGGGAATTCCGGTGGTGCGACTTCGAATGGGATCCCCGCACGTTTGCCGACCCGGCCGGCCTCCTCCGCCGCCTGCACGAACGTGGCCTGAAGGTGAGCGTGTGGATCAATCCCTACATCGCCCAGCTCTCGCCCCTCTTCGAAGAGGGCCGCCGCCAGGGTTACCTCCTGCGCAAAGCGAATGGCGAGGTCTGGCAGAGCGACCTCTGGCAACCGGGCATGGCCATCGTCGACTTCACCAACCCCGGCGCGCGCGACTGGTACACGGCACATCTCCGGCGCCTGCTCGAGATGGGCGTCGACTGCTTCAAGACGGACTTCGGCGAGCGCATCCCGACCGACGTCGTTTACCACGACGGCTCCGACCCGGTGCGGATGCACAATCACTACAGCGTCATCTACAACGAGGCGGTCTTCCGGTTGATCGAGGAGGTTCGCGGCGCCGGCAATGCCGTCGTCTTCGCGCGCTCCTCGCATGCTTCCGGCCAGCGTTTCCCGGTGCACTGGGGTGGCGACTGCCATTCCACGTTCGAGTCGATGGCTGAGAGCCTCCGGGGGGGATTGTCGCTTGGGCTGTGCGGCTTTGGTTTCTGGAGCCACGACATTGGCGGCTTCGAAGGTCTGCCAGACCCAGCCGTCTACAAGCGCTGGGTCGCTTTCGGCCTGCTCTCTTCGCACAGCCGGCTCCACGGCAGCTCCTCCTATCGCGTGCCGTGGGTCTACAACGACGAGGCGTGCGACGTCCTCCGCTTCTTCACGAAGCTGAAGTGCCGCCTCATGCCGTATCTCTACGGGGCGGCAGTCACCGCGCACCAGCACGGCGTGCCCGTGATGCGGCCGATGATGCTCGAGTACCCGCACGACCCGGCCTGCGCGAATCTCGAGCGCCAGTACTTCCTCGGCGATTCGATCCTGGTGGCGCCCGTGCTGTCGGAGGATGGGCTCGTCGACTACTACCTGCCGGAAGGCAATTGGACCCATCTCCTCACGGGCGAGGTGGTCGCCGGTGGGCGGTGGTGCCGCACCCAGCACGACTTCCTGAGCCTGCCGGTGTTCGCACGGCCCGGCGCCGTCATTCCGTTCGGCGCGCAGGACAACCGGCCTGACTACCCGCTGACCGAAGGCGTCACCTTCCGGGCGTACCAGATTGCCGATGGCGCCGTTGCGGAGTGCGAGGTGCCGACGCTCGCTGGCCTGCCTGGCATCCACCTCAAGCTCGAGCGCCACGGCGCGGTGCTCAACGCGACGCTCAGTGGCAGCCCCGCGGGAGCGTGGCGCCTGCAGCTGCCCGGCGTCGCGGCGCTGAAGTCCGTCGCCGGAGGCAAACCGTTCGCCGATCCCGCCGGCGTTGTCGTCGTGCCCGATCCTCAAACCCGTCAGGTGAGCATCACGCTCGGCGCCTGAATGTCCGCCCCGCAACGCCACCGCTGATCCAAGTCGATACCGTCCCTTTCCGGGCGCAGTTCCGCTGCCCCGGCCCACACCCCGCCATTCTCCGCCCCATCCCGACCGACCCCGGGAGAAGGCGGCGCCAAGCTGATGAAAGCTCGGCGGCGAACGGCGGCAGATAGAGATAAGCAAACCGCAAACACCCCCAGCCTCGGGCAGCGCTCGCGACGTTTGGAACGCGCGCGCTGCCCGATGTGCGGGAGTGGCGCCTCTCGCGTCGGCACGTCGGCCCCAAGCCGGCCGCATGGAGGTGGCTGGCGTTCCGGCGCAGGAGGGATTTGTTCGCGTAAGCGTCCATGCTCGAAGCTTTGCGCCACTTCGCCCACGAGATCCTGCCCAGCGGCCTGCTGGCAGAACTGCTGACCATTGGCGGATTCATCCTGGCCGTGTTCCTCGTCGCGCGGCTGATGAGCGAGAAGCGTGCTCCGGCCAACACCTTTGCGTGGTTGCTCATCATTGTCCTGGTCCCCTGGGTGGGAGTCCCGCTGTACCTGCTGATTGGCGGGCGAAAGCTCCGGCGCCTGGCCGAGCGGAAATCCCAACTTCGTCCCACCCTGCCCGGAGGCACCCCGCACCCGCTGCCGTTTGCCGCGTCGCCCATCGTGCACACCACGGTGTCGGCCGGCGCGACTCCGCCCGTTGGTGGCAACTCGATCCGCTTTCTTACCAACGGCGAGGAGGCGTACGCCGCGCTCGAGCACCACATCCGCACGGCCCGCCACACCATCCACATCACCGCGTTCATTCTCGGCCGCGACGACACGGGGCGCCGGCTGGTGTCACTGCTGGCCGCGCGGGCCGCCGAGGGGGTGCGCGTGCGGCTGCTGCTCGATTCCGTGGGCTCGATGTTCTCGCGCCGCGGCTTTGTGAACCCGCTGCGGCGCGCCGGCGGGCGGGTCGGCAGCTTCATGCCGGTGCTGCCCTTCACCTCGCGTGGGTCGGCGAACCTTCGCAATCATCGGAAAATCGCGGTGTTCGACCACTGCACCGCCATCACTGGCGGGCACAATCTCGCCCGCGAGTACATGGGGCCCGACCCGTACACGAAACGCTGGCAAGATTTCGGCGCCGTCATCGAGGGTCCCGCGGCTGCTTTGATCAACGAGGTCTTCATCGCCGACTGGTCCTTCGCCACCCGCGAATCGGCCGCGGCGCTCCACGCGGAGATCCCACCGGAATGCGCGGTGACGGAGCACGGTGCGACGCAGCTGCAGGTCGTGGCCAGCGGTCCCGACGTGCCGGGAGATCCGCTATACGAAGGTCTCATCGCGATGATCCAGGAGGCGAACCACAGCATCTGGATCGTCACGCCCTATTTCATTCCCGACGACGTGCTCCTGCGCTCGCTCATCGTAAAGGCGCGCTCGGGCAAGCAGGTGACCCTCGTCACACCGCGCCGCTCCAACCACCCGATCGCCGATTTTGCCCGCCGCCACTACATTCGCGAACTCCAGCGGGCCGGCGGCCGCGTGCTGCTCTTCTCCCCTGGCATGCTGCACAGCAAGGCGATGATCGTGGACGACACGGTTGCGATGTTCGGTTCGCCGAATTTCGACCTACGCAGCCTCTTTGTGAATTTCGAGATCGGCATCCTCGTGCACTCGCGCGCCGACGTGCAGGCGATGAAGGGCTGGGCGATGACGCTCGCGGCCACCTGCCAGCCGCCCCCCTCCGAGCGCCGCCGCCTGCGGATTGTCAGCAACGTGGTCGAAGACCTCAGCCGCCTGCTCGCCCCGCTCCTGTAGCCGCCGGGCCACGCACCGAGACTCCGGTCGCGGCCAATAAAAAACGCGCGACCCCAAAGGATCGCGCGTCGGCAAAAACGAAAACTCGGTGGAAGCAGGGCCGCTTACTTGGCCGCGGTGGCCGCGTTGACGAGGTCAACGAAGCTGCGGGCCTCGAGCGCGGCGCCACCGATGAGCCCGCCGTCGATGTCCTGCTGCGCGAGCAGCTCGGGCGCATTGGCCGGCTTCATCGAACCACCGTAGAGGATGCGGACCTTCTGGGCCACGGCGTCACCGAAGAGCTTCACCAGCAGGCCGCGGATAAACGCGTGCACCTCCTGGGCCTGCTCGGTCGTGGCGACCTTGCCGGTGCCGATCGCCCAGACGGGCTCGTACGCGACGACGACCGTGGGCGCCTGCTCCTTGCTTACGCCCTCGAGGCCGCCCTCGACCTGGCGCTGCACGACCTTGAGGGTCGAGCCGGACTCACGCTCGGCGAGGGTCTCGCCCACGCAGAGAATCGGCTTCAGCTGGTTCTTCAGGGAGGTGATGACCTTCTTGTTGATGAACTCGTCGTTCTCGCCGAAGTAGCTGCGGCGCTCGCTGTGGCCGAGGATCACGTGCGTGGCGAACAGGGCCCGCAGCATCGCCGCGGAGATCTCGCCCGTGTAGGCGCCGCTCGCCTCGTGGTGCATGTTCTGCGCCCCGAGCTTCACGTTGGAGCCTTCGAGGGCCTTGCCCACGCTTTCGAGCGCGGTGAACGGCGGGCAGACCACGACTTCGACGTCGGACTGCTTGCCGATGGCGGCGACGATGTCGCGAACCAGGGCGACGCCGTCGGCGGGCGTCTTGTTCATCTTCCAGTTGCCGGCGATGAGTTTTTTGCGGGAGGACATGATGCGAAACTTGGTTGGGAGCTGAGTTGGAGAAAAGGAGGCCGTCGCAGACGCGAGGAGCCCCGAGCAGGATCCAACGGCAGGCGCCGGATCCCCAGCTCGAGGCTCCGCGAGTCGTCAGGACTCGAGGAAAACGACGCCCGGCAGAGCCTTGCCTTCGAGGAACTCGAGGCTGGCGCCGCCGCCCGTCGAACAGTGCGTCACCTTGTTGGCGACCTTGAACTTCTTGGCCGCGGTTGCGGTGTCACCACCGCCGACGACCGTCGTGGCGCCCGAGGCGGTCGCCTGGGCGATCGCGTCGGCCTGCGCCTTGGTGCCGGCCGCCCACTTGTCGTATTCGAAGACGCCCGCAGGGCCGTTCCAGACGATGGTCTTGGCCTTGGCGATCGACTCCGTGAAGAGCGCGATCGACTTGGGACCGACATCGAGGCCCATCCAGCCGGCGGGGATGCCGGAGGCATCGTCGGCGGCCTTGGTGGCCGTGACTTCGGCGGTGGCGGCGTCCTTGGGGAAACGATCCGCGACCACATAGTCGACGGGGAGCACGAGCTTCACGCCCTTGGCCTTCGCCTTGGCGGCGAGTTCGCCGACGATCTTCGCGCCCTCGGCGTCGAAGAGGCTCGAGCCGATCTCCATGTTCTGGAGGACCTTCTTGAAGGTGAAGGCCATGCCGCCGCCGATGATGATCTCGTCGGCCTTGTCGATGAGGTTGTTGATCAGCGGAATCTTGTCCGCGATCTTGGCGCCACCGAGGATGGCGAGCAGCGGGCGCTTCGGGTTGTCGAGCACCGCGGCGAACGCCTTCAGCTCGGCCTCCATCAGGAAGCCCGCCGCCTTGTCCTTCAGCGCGACGCCGACCATGGACGAATGCGCGCGGTGGGCCGTGCCAAACGCGTCGTTGACGTACACGTCGCCGAGCTTGGACAGCGAGGCGCGGAACGCGGCCTCCTTGGCGGGATCGGCCTTGAGCTTGGTCTCGGTGCCGTCGGCATTCTTGATCTTAACCTTGCCCTCTTCCTCGATGTGGAAGCGGAGGTTCTCGAGGAGGACCACGTCGCCGGCCTTGAGCTTGCCCGGCGCGCAGGCGGCCTCCACGGCCGGCCCGACGCAGTCGTCGAGGAAGGTGACGGGCTTGCCCAGCAGCTTGCCGAGTTCGTCGGCCACGGGCTTGAGCGAGAACTTGGCGATTTTCTTGCCGTCCGGTCGGCCGAGATGGGACATCAGCACGACCGAGGCGCCCTGCTCGAGGGCGTACTTGATCGTCGGCAGCGCCGCGACAATGCGCTGGTTGTTGGTGATCGCACCGGTCGCCTTGTCCTGCGGGACATTGAAGTCGACGCGCATGAGGACGCGCTTCCCGGCGAGAGTCAGGTCACGAATGGTTTTGAACTTGGCCATGGCTAAAAAAGCTGAACCACAGAGACACAGAGTTCACAGAGCAGCCTGCCTGCCTCCGTGCTCTCCGTGCCTCTGTGGTTCAATAGAGGTTCGGATGACTGTTACGAGTTACAGCTTCGCGGCGATCTTCTTGGTGAGATCGACCACGCGGTTCGAATAGCCCCACTCGTTGTCGTACCACGACACGAGCTTGAAGAACTTGCTGTTGAGCTCGATGCCCGCGCCCGCGTCGAAGATCGACGAGTGCTTGTCGTGAATGAAGTCGCTCGAGACGACCTCGTCGGTCGTGTAGGCGAGCACACCCTTGAGGTAGGTCTCGCTGGCCTTCTTCATCGCCGCGCAGATCTCCTTGTAGGAGGTCTCCTTGACGGTGCGGACGGTGAGATCGACGACCGACACGGTCGGGGTCGGAACGCGGAGGGACATGCCGGTGAGCTTGCCCTTCACTTCCGGCAGCACGAGGGCGGTGGCCTTCGCGGCGCCCGTCGAGGACGGGATGATGTTCTGGGCGGCGGTACGGCCACCCTTCCAGTCCTTCTTCGAGGGACCGTCGACCGTCTTCTGGGTCGCGGTGTAGGAGTGGACCGTCGTCATGAGGCCTTCCTCGACGCCGAAGCCTTCCTGGAGCAGCACCTTCACGACCGGCGCGAGGCAGTTCGTGGTGCAGGAGGCGTTCGAGATGATCGTGTGCTTGGCGAGGTCGAGCTTGTCGTCGTTCACGCCCATGACGACCGTGATGTCCTCACCCTTGGCCGGAGCCGAGATGATGACCTTCTTGGCGCCCGCGGCGATGTGGCCCTTGGCCTTCTCCGCGTCGGTGAACAGGCCCGTCGACTCGATGACGAGCTGGACGCCGAGCTTGGCCCACGGCAGTTCGGCCGGGGTCTTGGCGCTGACGACAAGGATCTCCTTGCCGTTCACGATGAGGACGTCGTCCTCGGCTTTGTCGGCGGCGGACTTCTTCGAACCAACCGTGCCATTGAAGCGGCCCTGGGTGGAGTCGTACTTCAGGAGGTACGCGAGATTGTCTGCCGGCACGATATCGCCGACGGCGACAACGTCGAGCGTGGTGCCGAGAAGGCCCTGCTCAACGAGGGCGCGGAAAACGAGGCGACCGATGCGGCCGAAACCATTGATTGCGACTTTGACTGCCATAATAGGACTCTCCGGGAGGTTCAGTATTGGTTAGTCTGTTTGCGATGTGCCCGCACGAACGCGCGGACTGTCGAATGAACTTGGGCCACCCGTTGGATGCAAGGGTTTTGGCGTCGCAATGCTTGGCATAAGCGCCGCGTTTGTTGCGGGCACTGTGCTCGTGCCACAACCTCCGTGAGTGCCAGCAACCTGCAGCGCAACGGCATGGCCGAAAAGCCGCCGATTCGTCGGACCGTCCGCCATCGCCGCGCCGTGCCTCATCCCGGAATCGCCGCTTGCCTCTTTGCACCGTGGTACGTCTGCCCCCTGTCGGCCTCCTTCCTCTCCTCGCCAGCCTCGCGCTCTCCGCGTCCGCGGCCGCCACCACCGAGCGGCAGGTCTGCCAACGCTTCGATTTCGGCACCGGCCGAGTCGCGAGCGACTGGGTGGCGGTCCGGGTCGACACCACCTACACCACGGACCGCGGCTTTGGGCTGGAGCCGGGCGCGACCGTGGTCGGAATTGACCGGGCCACCGGGCACCCGGAACGCAGCGACTTCCTGACCAGCGACCGGCCTTTCCATTTCACCGCCCGGGTGGCGGGGGATGGCAACTACCGGGTCAGCGTTACGCTGGGCGATGCGGAAGCCGCCACGCACGCGACCATCAAGGCCGAGCTGCGCCGCCTGGTCATCGAGGCGGTCCACACCAATCCCGGCGAACTCAAAACGGTATCGTTCATCGTCAATGTTCGCACGCCGCAGATCGCCGCCGGCCCCGGCGTCCCCGCGGGCGCGGTCAAACTCAAAGCCCCACGGGAGACCGTGCAGGAGGCGTGGGCGTGGGACGACGCCATCACCCTCGAGTTCAGCAACCGCCGCCCCGCGGTGTGCGCGGTGGTCATCGAACCCGTGAACGTCCCCACGGTGTTCCTCCTGGGTGACTCAACCGTGTGCGATCAGTCCAAGGAGCCGTACGCCAGTTGGGGCCAGATGCTGCCCGCGTTCTTCAAATCGACCGTCGCGATCGCCAACCACGGCGAGTCGGGCGAAACGTATCGCGACTCCCTGCGCCGGCGTCGGCTGGACAAGGTGGTGAGTTCGCTCCGTCCCGGGGACTGGGTGCTCCTGCAGTTCGGCCACAACGACCAGAAGCAGATCGCCGCGGGCACGGGCGGCCCGGCCACGACGTACAAGGCCGAGATCCGGCAGCATGTGGAGGCGATCCGCGCCCACGGCGGCACCCCGGTGCTGCTCTCCCCCATGGAGCGCCGGGGCTTCGAGGCCGACGGCCGCGTGATGCCTTCGCTGATCGCGTACGCCGACGCGGCACGCGAGGCCGCCCGCGAACTTGGCGTCGCGTTCATCGATCTCAATGCCGCCAGCCGCAGGTTCTACGAGGCGCTGGGCCCCGAGCGCTCCGCCGCCGCCTTCGCCGCGCCGAACGGCGTGATCGATAACACGCATCACAACAACTACGGCGCCTACGAACTCGCCAAGTGCATCGTGCAGGCCATCCGCGACCAACACCTGCCGCTTGCCGCCCACCTCAACGAAGGCTGGACGCCCTTCGACCCCGCCCATCCCGACGATCCGACCACGTTTGCCGTTCCCGCCAGCGGCGCCTTCACGAACGAACGTCCCCTGGGCGACTGAACCCGCCCAAGCTCGACGGTCCAGCCAACGGGGGTTTGACCGGCCCCGCCTCGGTGCTCAGCTCAACCGAGCTCGCCGCGGCCGCCAAGGTTCGCGGCAACGCCCCGCCCTTTCATCCGTCTGTCCCGTTGCCACCCGCCATGACACCCCCTCGCCTGCTGGTCCTCATCCTCGCCCTCCTCGCCGCGTCCGTCGCCCGCGCCGATTACCTGTTCACCTATTTTATCCAGAACGGAGCCGACGGTCTGCACCTCGCCACGAGCAAGGACGGCTATACCTGGGAGAAGCTCAACCGCGGCCGCAGCTACCTCACCCCGACCGTCGGCATCTCCAAGCTCATGCGCGACCCGTCCGTCGCGCGCGGCCCGGACGGAACGTATCACATGGTGTGGACCGCGGGCTGGACCGAGAACGACATCGGCTACGCCTCCACCCGCGACTTCATCACGTGGACCGAGCAGAAATCCATCGCGGTGATGGCCCATGAGCCCACGGTGCGAAACACCTGGGCGCCGGAGATCGTCTGGGACGACCAGCGCCAGCACTTCCTGATCTTCTGGGCGTCCACCATCCCCGGCAAATTCTCCGAGACCGCCAACACCTCGGAGTCCGGCTACAACCATCGCCTCTACTGCACGACGACGAAGGATTTTCAGACCTTCACGCCGACCCGCCTCTTCTACGACCCCGGCTTCAGCGTCATCGACGCGACGTTCCTGCGCACCCGCGCCGGCCTGCAGTTGATCGTGAAGGACGAAACCGTGAACCCGCCGCGCAAGCACCTGCAACTCGCGGCGGCGCCTTCCTTCGAGGGCCCCTTTGGCCAGCTGTCCGCCCCCTTCACTCCTCCCGGGGTGTGGGTCGAGGGCCCCACCGCCGTGCAGGTCGGCGAGGACTACGTCGTGTACTATGATGCGTACAAGGACCGCCACTACGGCGCGCTGCGCTCGCGCGACCTGCGCACCTGGGAGGACGTGACGGCCCGGATGCACTTCCCCGATGAGGGCACGCCGCAGCGCATGCGGCACGGGACCGTGATCGAAGTCCCCGCGGAACTCGTGGCCCGGCTCAAGGCCGCCGGTGAAATCGCCTCCGCCGCGTCCGTCCAGATCGCCCCGTACGCCAAGATCGACCTCACCCGCACCGATGGCGGTCTCCTTCCCGCCCGCGGCGCCGAGAACATCGCCGTGTTCCGCGCCTCCCGCGCCCGCACCGACCTGGCCGAGGGCAAGGGCTACACCTACAACCACCACCCTGATCTCGCGGTCTGGCAGGGCCGCTACTACCTGGCGTGGGACTCCGGCGCGAAGGACGAGGACACCTGGCCCGCCCGCGAACTCTACAGCACGTCGCCCGATGGCCGCACCTGGAGCGATCCGCAGGAGCTCTTCCCCGAGGGCGTGACGACGCCGATGCGGCTCTACTTCTTCCTTGCGCCCGGTGGACGCATGCTCGCCTTCGCGGGGCTGCGGCTGAACCACGAAGAAACCGAGGAGGCCGCCAAGGGCCCGCTGGTCGTCCGAGAGATCCGCGCGGATCACACGCTGGGCCAGGTCTACACCTTGCGCCCGCCCGCGCCGGGACGGCGCCCGCAGGATCCACCCGCGTACACCGAGGCCACCGACGCCGGCTTTGTCGCCGCCTGCCGCGAACTGCTCGCCGCCCGCGTCACGCTCGAGACCCAGGATTACGGCGTGCTCCTCGACCCCGAGCAGCGCAGTCGGTGGCACACCGCGTCAGCCTGGCCGGACGGCAAACTTGGCAACGGTTTCTGGAAGGCGACCACGTTCTACCACCGCGCCGACGGCGCCATCGTCGGTATCGGCAAGGCGGGCTGGACATCGGTCTCCACTGATGAGGGGGCCACGTGGTCGCGCCCGGTGATTCCGCCGACGCTCCACACCAACAACGCCAAGGTGTGGGGGCAGCGGACCGGCGACGGACGCTACGCCCTGGTGTACAACCCCACCGCGCGTCCCCGCTACCCACTCGCGATCGTCACCGGCGACGACGGCATCGCTTTCGGCGACATGCGGACTGTGCAGGCACGGTTCGCAAACCAACGCTATCCCGGCATCAACAAGAACACCGGGCTGCAGTACATGCGCGGCATCGCCGAGTGGGCGACCGACGGATCGATTCCCGACGCCAAGAACGCGTTCTGGCTCAGCTACAGCGCGAACAAGGAGGACATCTGGATCACGCGCCTGCCCCTGCCGATCGGGGGCGCCACCGCCCGGCCGATCTGGAACACCTACCAGCCGAAATGGGCGACGGTGCGCGCGATCGACGCCACGCAGGTCGCCATCGAGTCACGCGAACCCGACGATTGCGCCGAGGCCGTGCAGTTGTTCGCACCGACGCCGCGCGTAAGCGTCAGCATGACCATCACCACGCCGCCGGCGGGCATCGGCGCGGTTGACGTCGAACTCATGACCGGAGCCGGCGGCGGCCGCCCGGTCCGGCTGCGCCTGGTGGGTGACGGCTTTCTCCGCGCCGGCGATCGCGACAAGATGGTCGAGCTCGGCCAGTTCGCTCCCGGCACCACGCTCAAGCTGCGGCTCGAGGCCCACTGCGCACCACGCGCCGTGTTCTCCGTTTACGTGAACGACAAGCTGGCCGACGAGGCGCAGTTCGCGGAGCCCGCGGCCGCACTCGAGCGGCTGGCCATCCGGGTATGGGCGCGCGCGGATGCCGACCGCCCGACGGCTTTTCTGCCGGCCACCGCAACCGTCGGTCCCGAATTCGATCAACCCGCCGCCGCGGTCTCGTGCCGCATGACCGACCTCAAGATCGAGGCGCGCTGAGCCCTTCCTCCGCCTGACCGCAAGACCGGTGTACGGTTTTGCGTTCCGCGGCGACCTAGGGGTGATGTCACTCAGCCACTTTGACACCGCCCCGCGGATGAAATACTCCGTCGCCTCAACTCCTCCGCCTATGCGCTCCCCGATTTTCTGGCGGAATCTCCTCCTCGCCACCGCGGTGCTCGCCGCGATGGTTCCGCTCCCGGCCCTGACGGCAGCCGACGACACCATTACTCCCATCGCGAGGCCCAAACGCGGCGATTTCGTGTTCCAGCTCCTGCCGAAGGCGTTTCAGCGCACGCCCGACCTCGACATGACCATCTTCACCGAGGTGACGAGCTACGGCCGGCTGATGCGCACTCCGAATCCCGCGGAACCGATGTACTACGTCGCCCACTCCATGGGGTATAAGCCGCGTGGAGACACGGTCGCCGGCGACCATCCGCCCTCCCCGGAGCAGGTGTCACGTGCTCTCGCCAAGGCACTCACGACGAATGGCTATCGCAACGTGGAAGGCTCCGGCCAGCGTCCCACCCTCGCGATCATCTACTTCTGGGGCTCCCACTATCGGCTCGATCCCGAGATGGAGGCCATGTTTCCGGAGCAAGCGAGGATCTTCCGGATGGAACGCGCGAAGCTCGTCGGCGGCCGGGCCCAACTGGAAAAGATGACCCGGGCACTCGCCTGGGGCGAAAGCCTCACCGACCGCACGGCCGACTACGAATTCCTGCGCGACCAGGCGCTCGACGACCTGTATTACGTGGTTGCGTCGGCCTACGACTACGCCGCCCTGGCCCACAACGAACGCCGGCTCGTGTGGCGCACCACCATGACCGTGAGCTCACGCGGGGTCGCGATGCAGGAATCGATCGGGCCGCTCGTGAGCGCGGCCGCGCCCTACTTCGGACGTGACATGCAGGATCCCCAGATTGCCACCCATCGCATCAAGCGCTGGGAGGTGCGGTTGGGCGACAGCAAGGTGATCGAGTCCGACGTGCCCACGCCCGCCAAACCAAAGACAAAGTAGCAGGCGAGCGGTCGCGGCACTCTCCCTCGCCGCGTGGTGCCGTGATCGCACCCAAGGCAGACTCAACTGAGGTCGCGAATGCTGCCGAACTCCGGATCAAACAGCCGGCGATACGTCCGCACGATCATGCCGTCAGTCAGGCCCGCCAGCCAGTCGCAGATCTGCCGGGCCTTCTCCGCGGGTGTCTGCGCCGCCTGCACCAGCCGGCCGACCCGGGGCGGCAGGATATTGATCACGCGCGGGCCCTTATCGACGTAGTTGCGCCAGCAGGACTGCCATAAGTCGAACATCACGCGCCGGGCCTTGTGCTCCATCTGCTGGAGCTGCGGGCTCTCGAAGATGATGTCGTTGGCCATCTTCTTGAAAAAGAGCGCGGTCCGCTCCGCACCGGGCGCGATCACGAGTTCGTAGCGGTAGCGGTTCGTCACGCCCGCCATGAAATTGTCCCGCTCGCGCAGGCGACACGCCTTGATGAACCCGCCGATCTTCTGGGAGAACACGTTCTCGAGCCGGTCCCGGCGGATCGCATCGATCACCTCGTCGAGCAACAGCTGCCGCGGCGCATCGATCGCCTCGCCCGCCGCCCAGGTCTCGATCCGCTCGATCGTGAGATAGCCGGCCTTCACGCCATCAACAATGTCGTTGACCGAGTAGGCGGCGTCGTCCGCCCAGTCCATGACCTGGCATTCGATGCTCTTGAACTGGTTCAACCGCTCGCCCTCGTGCAACTCGCGGGGGATGGTCGCACCGCCAAATACAAACCCACGCACACTCTCCTGAGGATCGTAGAGGAAGTGGTTTGTCGGGTGGTTCGGAAATTCGCGATACAGCTTCTTGTACTTGAGCACGCCATCGAGCAGCGCCCGCGTTGGCAGCATGCCGCGCACCCCCGACTCGTTCTGGTACATCGTCTCGGTGAGCAGATGCAGCGTCTGCGCATTCCCCTCGAAGCCGCCCCATGGGAGCATCAGCTCCTGCAGCGTGCGCTCGCCGGAATGGCCAAAGGGCGGATGCCCCAGATCGTGGGCGAGGCACGACGCCTCCACCAGGTCGCTGTCGATGAAGAAGTCGTCGCGCATCGGCCCGCCGAGCGTCCGCAGGTAGTGGCAGATCGAGCGGCCAATCTGCGCCACCTCCATCGAATGCGTCAGCCGCGTCCGATAGAAATCGTACTCCCCCGACAGGAACACCTGCGTCTTCGCCTGCAGCTTCCGAAACGCGTGCGCGTGGATGATCCGATCCCGGTCGATCTGGAACGCATTCCGGTAGTCGGTCTTTCGGCTGCCGCCATACGTTTCACTGTCAAACGGTTGGTAGAATCGGTTCGTCACGCGCGGGAGTGAATGGGATGCGCGCGCGAAAGTGAAAGGCAAAGTGCACGGCGCCCCAGCGGCGCCGCGGGGAGCCGGGGCCGGATTTTCCGCTTTCCTCCGGCGCGCGGAGTGACATTCACTTCGGCCGTTCTCCGCCCCCTTCGGATGCCCCACGCCACTTTCAGCACCCCCCTTGGCACCTGTGCGATCGCCTGGAGCGACGCGGGCCTCACCCGCTTTCTCCTTCCCGACCCCGATCGCGGGCGCAGCGACACCGAGGCCACGCCCCCGGCCTGGGTGGCGACGATCATCGAGCGCGTGCGAAACCATCTGGCCGGTGATATGCAGGACTTCTGCGATGTGCCCTTCGATTTCGGGCGCATGCCCGCGTTCAACCGTTCGGTCCTCGAAGCGACCCTGCGGGTGAAACCCGGCCACACGGCATCCTACGGCGAGATCGCCGCGGCAATTGGCGAAGCTCCCGCCGCGAGCCGGGCGGTCGGGGGCGCCTTGGGCAGCAATCCATGCCCCCTCTTGATTCCCTGCCACCGCATCGTCGCCGCCTCCGGCAACATGACCGGTTTCTCCGGCCCCGGCGGTGTCGCGACCAAGGCTCGCCTCCTAGCCCTCGAGGGCGCCCAACTGCTTTAGCGCCCACGCCTCCGCGTCTCCTGGCCTCAGGTCTCCGGCTTCTGACCTCTGACGTCTGACCTCCGGCTTCCGGTTTCTGGCTTCCGGCCTCCGACACCGGCTTCTGGCCTCTGGTCTCTGGCTTCTGACATCCGCGTGACACGCGGGCCCCTCGACAGGCGCGAGGCCTTCATTACGCTGCGCCCCATGACCAAAATGCGCGCTATCGCTAAGGTGCGTCCGGGGCCTGGCCTCGAGCTTGTCGAGGTCCCCGTGCCGCAGCCAGGCATCAACGACGTACTGATCAAGATCAAGCAGACGTCCATCTGTGGCACCGACGTCCACATCTACAACTGGGACGCGTGGGCCGAGAAAACCATCAAGCCGCCCATGGTCATCGGCCACGAATTTGTCGGTGTCATCGCCGAGGTCGGCTCCAACGTCCAGGGCTTCAAGCCCGGCGACCTCGTCGATGGCGAGGGTCACATCGTCTGCGGCCGTTGCCGCAACTGCCTCGCGGGCCGCCGTCACCTCTGCAAGAACACCCAGGGCGTGGGCGTGAATCGCGACGGCGCCTTTGCCGAGTACCTCTGCATTCCCGCCACCAACGCCGTCCACGTCGACCCTGCCATCCCGCTCGATGTGCTCTCGTGCTTCGACCCCCTCGGCAATGCCGTGCACACCGCGCTGCAGTTCGACCTCGTCGGCGAGGACGTGCTGATCACCGGCGCCGGCCCGATCGGCTGCATGGCCGTCGCCATCGCCCGCAAGGCCGGAGCGCGCAATGTCGTCATCACCGACGTGAACCCCGACCGCCTCGCGCTGGCCCGGAAGATGGGCGCCACGCGCGCCGTCGATGTCTCCAAGGAAAAGCTGGAGGACGTGCAGCGTGAACTGGGCATGAAGGAAGGCTTCGACGTCGGCCTGGAGATGTCCGGCAATCCGCGCGCGCTGAGCGAGATGATCGACAACATGTACCACGGCGGCCGGATCGCGCTGCTCGGCATCATCCCGGAGAAGGCGGCGATCGACTGGAACAAGGTCGTCTTCAACATGCTCACGATCCGCGGTATCTACGGCCGCGAGATGTACGAGACCTGGTACAAGATGACCGCGCTGATCCAGAGCGGCCTCGATATCTCCCCCGTCATCACCCACCGAATGTCGTTCACCGACTTCCAGCGCGGGTTTGAACTCATGCGCTCGGGCAAGAGCGGCAAGATCGTCCTTCGCTGGGAATGACATGAACGCCTCCTATCGCTCCCATCTGGAGCAGACCCTCGCCGAGATCGAAGCCGCCGGGTTGTACAAGCGCGAGCGCGTGATCGCGACGCCGCAGCGGAGTCACGTCGCCCTTGCCGGCAACGGCGCCGCGCCCACCGCCGCCCCCGCGCCCGGCCGCGAGGTCCTGAACTTCTGCGCCAATAATTACCTCGGGCTCGCCGACCACCCCGAGATCATCCGCGCCGCGCACGCCGCACTCGACCGCTGGGGCTATGGCCTCTCGTCGGTGCGCTTCATCTGCGGCACGCAGGAGATCCACAAGGAACTCGAGGCCCGCCTCACCGCGTTTCTCGGCACCGAGGACACCATCCTCTACTCGTCCTGCTTCGATGCGAACGGCGGCGTGTTCGAGACGCTGCTCTCGGCGGAGGACGCCGTCATCAGCGACGAACTGAACCACGCCTCGATCATCGACGGCATCCGCCTCTGCAAGGCGCAGCGTTTCCGCTACCGGAACCGCGACCTCGCCGACCTCGAGGCCAAGTTGCGCGAAGCCGACGCCGCGAAAGCGCGTTTCAAGCTCATCGTAACCGATGGCGTGTTCTCGATGGACGGCTACATCGCGCCGCTGCGCGAGATCTGCGACCTCGCCGACCGCCATGGCGCGCTCGTGATGGTCGACGACAGCCATGCCGTCGGCTTCATGGGCAAGCACGGCCGCGGCACGCCCGAGCACTGCGGCGTCATGGGCCGCATCGACATCATCACCGGCACGCTTGGCAAGGCGCTGGGTGGCGCGAGCGGCGGCTACGTCAGCGCGCGCAAGCCGATGATCGAGCTCCTGCGGCAGCGTTCGCGCCCGTACCTGTTCTCCAACACGCTCGCGCCCGTGATCGCCGCGGCCTCGATCGCCGCGCTGGACCTGCTTTCGCGTTCGACGGAGTTGCGCGACAAACTGGAGGCGAGCACGAAGTTCTTCCGCGCGGGGCTCGAAAAGGCGGGACTTACGCTGCGACCGGGCACGCACCCGATCGTGCCCGTGATGCTCGGCGACGCAGCGCTCTCCCAGCAGTTCGCGGCCCGGATGCTCGACAAGGGCATCTACGTCACCGGCTTTTTCTACCCGGTGGTGCCGCAGGGCGCCGCGCGCATCCGCACGCAGGTCAGCGCGGCCCACAGCCAGGCCGATCTCGAGTTCGCCATCCGCGCCTTTGGCGAAGTGAAGGCGGAACTCGGCCTGTAAGATTCGAGTTCAGTCGCGGTTCGATTCCGCCCTAGGCTGCCGGATCATGAAGCCCCTCTCCGCCGTCGTGATCCGGCGCCTCGAAACCGCAGCCCGCAAGGCCGCCAAAGCGTCCTACTCGCCCTACTCCCGCTTCCCCGTGGGCGCGGCGATTCTCACGGACTCCGGGAAGGTGTTCACCGGCTGCAACGTCGAGAACGCCTCGTACGGCCTCTGCAACTGCGCCGAGCGCACCGCCATCTTCACGGCCGCCGCCGCGGGGGAGCGCGGGCTCCGCGCCGTCGTCGTGTACACGCCCACGAAGACCACGACCGCCCCGTGTGGCGCGTGCCGGCAGGTGATCAATGAGTTCGGCCCCGACGCCATCGTCATCAGCATCTGCGACGGCAAGGAGCGCACCGAGCAATCGCTTTCCGCACTGCTGCCCGACGCCTTCGGCCCGAAGAACCTCGGGCGCTGATCGCCGGAGACTCGGCGTCGTTCCTCGCGTCGCCCGAGTTGCGCCCCCATCCGTTGGTGGTCGCGGCCTGCCGGCGTGCGAGCCGACGCTGAGAGCGCGAGCGGGGCTGGGCTGAGGCGCAGAGTATCCGGACATTATTCCGAGTATCTGGACATTATCCCGCTATATCCCGGTAACCAACTAGTTATAATTGCAGGCCTCGTCGCCACGTCCTCCTGCGGTTGTCCCCATGTGTCCGTCCGCGCGAACGACGCCGCGTTGCGCTGGGGCCAAACGTCACCGTGGACGCCCGTCAGTCGCTCCAGCCTGGGTTGCGGCGCAAAGCTCGCTGAAGTCGCGCAGCGCGGTCCAGTAACGCGCACCCGCCACCGCCACGAGGTCGTTGTGCTGGGCGCCGGAGATCCAGAGCGCCCGCTTGGGCTCGTGCGCCGCAGCGAAGAGCGCCTGGCCGTGGTGGAACGGGATCACCTCGTCGCGATCGCCATGCATGATGAGCACGGGCGCGCGGAGTCTGGGGAGCTTGCGGACATTCACGTACGGATCGAACGGCAGCAACGGCACGCGCGTGACCACGCGAAAGGCGCTGGTGAACGCGCTTTGGAGCACAAGCCCGGCGATCGGCTCCTCGATCGCCATCTGCGTCGCCGGACCGCCCCCGAGTGAGCGCCCCAGCAGGATCGTCTTTTCCGCCGGCACGCCGAGCTGTTCGCGCAGGTAACGGCGCGCCCGCCGGGCCGCTTCGTAGACCGCACGCTCCGAGGGCCGCCCCGTGCTGTGGCCGTAGCCCGGATAATCGAAGGCAAACACCGCGAAGCCCTCCGCCTGCAGGGCCCGCAGGAACGGCTCCACGTCACCGAGATCCTCGGCGTTGCCATGGAAATACCACACGGTGAAACGCGCGGTCGGGTTCGGCAGATGCAGCACGGAAACGACCGTGCCGTCATCACCGGCGACGCTTTGCGCGCCCGCCGGCAAACGTCGCGAGCCGTATTCCGGGAAATACATCATTTTCTCGGCCCGGGCCGCGCCGGTGCAGACAATGAGCAGAAGCCCAAGGCGTAGCGCCAACCACCAGCCGTGCGCGCCCGGGGACATCGGAGTCGCGTGCCGATCAACCCAGCCGCGTGTGGCCGGCGGCGATCAGCACCTTGGCGGCGTCTTCAAACACGTCCTTTTTCACGAGGAAATAGTCGGTGTCGTACGTCGCGATCGACAGCAGGCTGATGCCCGAACGCGCGAGCGGTGTGGCCAGCGACGCCAGCACGCCAGTCGCGGTGAAGGGGAACGGACCCACGAGCTTCAGCACCCGCCAGTCGCGCTCGGCGCGCACCTCGGCGGGCACGCGCTCGGCCGGGCAGATGATGGCCAGCTCGTCATCGGTGAAGGTGATGTTGACGAAAGGTCCAGCCGCCCAGGCCGGGACCGCCGCGTCCGGGCTCAGGCGGCAGACCGCGTACTGTCCGGGAAGCACCCGGAAGCGCTGACCTCCTGTTTTCATGATGCCGTGAAGAAATCCCTGACGGTGGCCGTGACCTGGTCGCGAGGCACCTCGGTCTCGGTGCGGGTTGTGAGGTCGCGGATCTTGACGACACCCTTGGCGAGTTCGTCGCCGCCGTAAATGAGGGCAAGTTTCGCTCCCGACTCGGCCGCGGCCTTGAACTGTTTGCCGAAGGCGATGGCTTTCATCGGGTACTCAACCTGATAGCCGGCGGCACGCAGCGCGTTGATGTCGGCGAACGCCGCCAGCCGCTCCGGCTCGCCGCCAACGACGCAATACACATCGGGCGCCTGCACGAGCGTGGGCATGAGCCCCCGTTCCTCGAGCAGCAGAGAGAAGGTCATGTCGCCGATGGCGAAACCGACCGCCGGCAGCGCCGGACCACCCAGCTTTTGCACCAAGTCATCGTAGCGACCGCCGCCGGCGAGCGCGCGCAGTTCGCCCTTCCGGTCGAATGCCTCGAAGACGAATCCGGTGTAGTACGCGAGGCCGCGCACCACGCCCAGGTCGACCTCGATGAATTTCGAAAGACCCATCGCATCGAGCGCCGTCAGCAGCTTGCGCCAGTCGGCGAGCCGCTGCGTCAGCTTTTCGCCACCAATGGTCGACAGCGTAGTTTCGAGCACGGCGAGCGACTTGATCTGCAGGAACTCCAGGACCTTCGTCTTCAGGGCGGGATCGAGCGGACCAAACTTTTCCGTATACCCCTGGAAGGCATCGTCTCCGTACTTTTCATACCGATCGATCGCGCCGAGCAGGCCGCGGATCCGGGGCTCATCCACGCCGAGCGCCTCGAGATAGTAGAACCAGAGGTTGCGGTCGCTCAGACGCACGTAGAAATCCGCCTCGCCGAGTCCGAAGGAGCGCAGGCACTGCACCAGCAAAGCGATCAACTCGACCTCGGCCTCGGGACCAGGCTCGCCAAAGATATCGGCGTTGAACTGGAAAAAGCACCGGCCCCGTCCCTTCTGCATGCGCTCGTACCGATAGAATTCAGCGATGCTGAACCACTTGATCGGGCGCTTGAGCGCGTTCGCCTTGGCCCCGACCAACCGGCAAACCGTTGGCGTCATCTCCGGACGTAAAGCGACCTCGCGCCCACCCTTGTCGGTGAAGCTGAAAAGCTGGGCCTCGATCTCCTCGCCCGACTTCGCCTTGTACAGGTCGAGCGGCTCAAGGACCGGCGCGTCGTACTCCGCGAAGCCGAACGTCTTGGCCGTCTGGCGCCAGAGCCGGAAGATGTGATTCCGACGGGCCAGATCCTCGGGATAGAATTCGCGGAAGCCGGGCAGGGTCTGAAACGTAGCCATGAGAGGCAAAACGCTGCGGCGCGGCCTCCCGCAGCGCGATGAAAAAAAAGGCGCGCCTGCAGCCGTTGTGACGGCAGTCGGCGCGCGTTCAGACGATGCCGCGATCTCAGACGGTCGTGCCGGGCGTCTCGTCCTCGCCCTCCACGTCGGCTTCGGAATCGGACTCGGTCTGCAGTTTGGTCAGGTCCAGCTTCTTGAGCTGCTGCTTGAGGATCTTGCCAGACTTGAACTTAACCACGGCCCGCTGCGGGATGACCACCTCCGCCTCCGGCTTGTTCGGATTGCGGCCGATGCGCTGTTTGCGGACCTGAACCTCGAGCACGCCGAAATTGCGGAGCTCGACATTCCGACCGTTCGCAAGCGCCTTTTGGATAATGTCCAACGTCTGTTGCACCGTATCCACGATCTGCTTCTGCGGGAAGCCCGACTTCCGATAGATCTCCAAGACGATCTCACGCTTTGTTAGGTTCGACATGGGGGTTCCTTGTTGATGACGTTTTTCTGAAGCAGCTAAAGTATTTGCGGACTTCGAATTGCGTCAACCCCTTAAGACCGATTTGCATCCGGCTCCCACTCGCACGAGAACCTCCGCCCATGCCAGATCCCGTTGCCGTCAACTCCATGTTTGGGCGCATTGCGCAGCGCTACGACGTCGCCAACCGGCTGCTCAGCGGAGGGATCGATATCTGGTGGCGCCGCCGGCTCGTCGCGGCCGTGCGTCGGACACATCCGGGTGACGTGTTGGACCTTGCGACAGGGAGTGGCGACGTGGCATTCGCCCTCAGCCGGGGATTGGGCAATTCCACTCGTATTCTGGGCATGGATTTCTGCCAGCCGATGCTCGATCAGGCCGAGATCAAGAAGGTCGCGGCCGGCCCGGAGCGTTACGCGAACGTGACATTCCGTCCGGGCGACGGGCTCGCCCTACCGCTGCCCGACGCGTGCACCGACGCGGTGACGATCGCGTTCGGACTGCGCAACTTGGCGGACCGCAACAAGGGCCTCCACGAAATGCGCCGCGTGCTGCGTCCCGGCGGTCATCTTTTCGTGCTCGAATTTTCTCAGCCGTACCCCTGGTTCCGGCCGTTTTATGCGTTCTACCTGCGCCGGATCCTGCCGACGATCGCGGGGATCGTCACCGGTGATCGGGCCGCGTATGTCTACCTCAACGACACGATCACGCAGTTTCCCGACCGCCCCGCCTTGGCCGCGGAGATCACGGCCGCCGGGTTCCCCACGGTGACCGCCCGCGCAATGACCTTCGGCATTGTCGCGCTGCACATCGCGCGCCGCTGACGCAAATCGACATCAACGCCGGGGTCAGTTGAACGACTTGCCGCAGCCGCAGGTGCTCTGGGCGCGCGGATTCCGCACCTCGAACCCCTTGCCGTGCAGGCCATCGTCGAAGTCGATGGTCGCGCCGTCGAGCCGTTCCAAGCTGGCGCCATCAACCACAATGAGCACGCCCTCGCTCTCAAATTCGGCATCGCCGGGTTTCGCGTCATCAAACGTCATGCCGTACTGAAAACCGGAGCAGCCCCCGTTCTCCACCAGCACGCGCAGGCGTTTGCCGCCCTGCCCCGCCTGCATGGCACGGACCTGCTGCGCCGCTCTGGAGGTGAGGTTGATCATGCGCGGCGGACCGTAGGTCGGAGACCTGTTCTGTCAAACGCACAGCAGATTTCACGCCGGTCACGATTTGTGCTCTTGCCTGTTCCTGCTCGCGGACGTTTCCTAGGTCCCCGGTGGCGTCGATCAAACACATCTTCAGCGAGCTACACTACGAGATGACGCGCAAGGTGGCCGAGGGCGGCATGGGCGTCGTCTACGAGGCACAGCAGCTTGGAGCTGGAAATTTCCGCAAGGTCGTAGCGGTCAAATTGATACGGGAAGAGTATTCGGCGGTGGAGGAGTTTCAGAAGAATTTTATCGGCGAGGCTCGGCTGGTCGCCGACCTGATCCACACCAACATCGTTCAGACCTACCATCTGGGGCAGGTCGGCGGACAATATTTCATGGTCATGGAATTTGTGCGGGGCGTGAACCTCGAGCAGTTCCTTGACCGGCATCGCCACCTCGATCGCCCCATCCCGATCGACCTGGCGGCCTTCATCGTCTCCCGGGTCGCCCGCGGCCTCACCTACGCCCACACCAAGTGCGACCGCGACGGGCGCCACCTCAACATCGTGCATCGCGACATCGGGCCGAAGAACATCATGATCGCCTATGAGGGCGACGTGAAGCTGACCGACTTCGGCATCGCGAAGGCCCTCGACCTCATGTACAACGAGGAGGGCAAGGTGATCGCGGGCAAGGACGAGTACCTCTCCCCCGAACAGGCCAGCTACGCCGTCACTGACTCCCGCGCCGACCTGTTCGGCCTCGGCATCGTGCTCACCGAGTTGCTGCTGGGCCGGAACATCTTCCGGTCTGCCGACCGCGTGCAGTCGCGGCGCAACATCCTGATGATGCCGATCCCCCGGTTCGCGTCGCTCCGCCCCGAGATCGACGCCCGGCTCGAGGCCATCATCCAGCGCGCGCTGCAGCGCGACCGCGACAAGCGCTACCAGACCGCCTTCGAACTCCTCACCGACCTCGAACTCTACCTCTACAGCGACCGCTACGGCCCCACCAACGAGAAGCTCGGCGTCTATCTCAAGGATCTCTACGGGGTACGCGACCCCGTGGTGCCTTCGCCATCGCGGGCCCTCGCCTAGGATGAAACGCGGAACACAGTCATCACGATGAGCGGGCCCGGATTCAGCCACGAACTTCGCCAGCGCCAGACGCAGTCCCTGGTACTCGCCCCCCAGCTGCGGCAATCGCTCAAGATTCTGCAGGTGGCGGCGCTCGACCTGCGTTCGGTCATCCAGGAGGAGCTCCAGAGCAATCCAACCCTCGAGGAGCTGCCCATGGAGGGAGTGAGCCTCGACAAGCAGACCGACGACCACCAGGACGCCGAGGGCGAGAGCCCCGCCGAGTCCCACGACAGCGGGGCCGACCTGAGCGCCGCGCCAACCTCGGACCACGAGAGCGATCACGACGGCAAGCGCGACGAACTCGATTTTTCGAAGGACAAGGAGTTCGAGATCCTCGGCAAACTCGACGAGGACTGGCGCGACCACATGGCCAACGTCGGGGGCGCCCAGCCGTACACCGCCGAGGATGCGGAACGCCGCCAGCACTTCTTCGACTCCCTCGTCAGCGAAACCTCCCTGCAGGAGCACCTGATGCAGCAGGCCCAGACGGCCGACATGTCAGCCCCCGCCCTGCAGGCCATGCATCACCTCGTCGGCTCGCTCGATGACCGCGGGTTTCTCACACAGACGCCCTCCGACGTCGCCCTCCAGTCCGGGCTGCCGCTCGAAGCCGTGCAGGAGGCGCTGAAGATCCTCAAGACCTTTGACCCGGCCGGCATCGGCGCGAAAGACCTTCCCGACTGCCTGCTCGCGCAGCTGGTCGCGAACGGCCGCGGCACGTCGCTGGCGGCGCGGATGATCCGTGATCATTTCGACCTTCTCACCCGGCGCCGCATTCCCGAGCTGGCGCGCAAGCTCAGCGCGGACGCCGACGAGGTGCAGTCCGCCATCGAGGAGATCGGGAAGCTCGACCCCGCGCCGGGGCGCCGGTTTGCCGAGGATTCCAACCGCGTCGTCGTGCCGGACGTCACCGTCGAAAAGGACGGCGACGAATGGAAGATCTCGCTGAACAGCGACTACATCCCGCGGCTCCGGATTTCGGGCACGTACCGGGAGATGATCGCCAAGGGCACGCTGACGAAACAGGAACGCGATTACCTCCGCGAGCGGATGCGCTCGGGCAAGTTCCTCATCGACTCCATCGAGCAGCGGCAGCGCACCATCGAGCGGATCACCCGCGAGATCGTGAACGCGCAGCATGATTTTTTCGAAAACGGCGTCGCCCACCTGAAGCCGCTCACGATGACGCAGATCGCGGATGTCGTCGGCGTGCATGAGACCACGGTGAGCCGCGCGATCGCCAACAAGTACGTCCGCACCCCGCACGGCGTCTTTGATTTCAAATACTTCTTCACGCCAGGCTACCAGGCACAGAGTGGCGCCGCCGTCTCCAACACGAGCGTGAAGGAGATGATCAACGACCTGATCTCGCTCGAGGACAAATCCGCCCCGCTCAGCGACCAGGAACTTGTCGCCAAGCTCCAGGACAAGGGCATCACCATCGCCCGCCGCACCGTCGCGAAATATCGCGAGGAGCTGGGCATCCTGCCCAGCAACCTGCGCCGCGACTACAAGTAGCGGTCGCGACAGGACCGCATCACGCGAGCGGCGCGCTCGGCTCCACGCGCAGCCCCATCCCGGCGTCGCGCTCCACGCCTGTCGTGTCGGCCCACGCCGCGAACGCGATCATCCCGGCATTGTCGCCCGTGTGCTTGGGTTGCGCAGCGGCAAAGCGCACGCGCGCGCGCTGCGCCTCGCGCTCGAGCGCCGCCCGCAGGGTGCGGTTGTTGGCCACGCCGCCGGAGAGTCCCAGGCTGCGGAAACGGCCTTCACCCTGCCGCAGCGCCGCGTGCACCTTGCGCACCAGCGCATCGACCACCGCCTGCTGGTAGCTCGCGCACAGGTCGGATATTCGCGCCTGCACCTCCTCGGCCGGCATCTTCTCGATGCGATAGCGCAGGCTCGTCTTCAGCCCGGAGAAACTAAAATCGAGTTCGTCGCGCCGGCCGATGCCCCGCGGAAAGTCGAAGGCGTCCGGCTTGCCCGTCGCCGCCAGCCGCTCGACCCGCGGCCCCCCAGGATACCCGAGCCCCAGCAGCTTCGCGCCTTTGTCGAGCGCCTCTCCCGCGGCATCATCCCGCGTCGAGGAAAGCACGGTGATGCGCCGGTCCTCGGCCAGCGTGAAGAGGAGCGTATTGCCGCCCGACACAATGAGCCCGAGGTGCGGCAGCCACTGCCCCAGCTCCGTCGCAAACGTCGCCGGCGTCGCCGCGTGCAGCGCGATAAAGGGCGACCACGCGTGGCCGCGCAGGTGGTTGACTCCGACCACGGGCACCCGCAGCGCCAGCCCGAGGGCCTTCGCCGCCGCAGTGCCGATGGCCAGGCAGGCCGCCAGCCCCGGGCCGTGGGTGACCGCGATCTGCCGCACGCCATCGAGCCCGCACTCCGCCTTCACGCGCTCCAGCAGCGGCGCAAAGGTCCGCAGGTGCTCGCGCGTGGCCAGGTCCGGCACGACGCCGCCATGCTTCTCGTGCAGCGCGATCTGGCTGTGGACCCACTCGCCCGCCAACCCGCGCGCCGGGTCGAACAACGCGAGCGCGCTTTCATCACAGGAACTCTCGAGGGCCAGGATCATGGTAAGCGTCGGGCGGCAAGGGTCCGAGCCGGCCGCGCCTCGAGGAGCCGGTGCGCCTTCAGCACCGCCAGCGCCGTGTCGAGTTGCCGGTCGGCAATCGGCTCGAAGCCAAACCGCGCCTTGAATTCCTGTGGATCGGTGATGTCCGGGCGCGAGCGCTGGCGCGCGAGTTTGTTGTCCTCCTCCGGCGTCATGACGACCTCCACGTGCGGGGCGATCCCGCGCTCGTGAATACTGACCCCGGCGGGGGTGAAGTAGCGGCCTGTCGTGAGCCGCAGGCCTTCCCCGTTCTCGAGTTTGAAGATCGACTGCACCGAGCCTTTGCCGAAAGAGCGCTCGCCGATGACGACGGCGCGCCCGGTGTCCTTCAGCGCGCCCGTCACGACCTCGGCCGCGCTGGCACTGCCCGCGTTGATGAGCACGACCACCGGCACGTCGACGGGGTCTCCGTCCAGTTCGGCCCGATACTCCTCATGGTCGCTCCGCTTGCGGCCCTTGGTGGAGACGATGAGCTCGCCCCGCTTGAAGAACGGCTCCGCCACTTCCACCGCCGCATCGAGCAACCCTCCCGGATTATTTCGCAAGTCGAGGATGAGGCTGGTCGCGCCCTCCCGCAGCAGCCGGTCGAGCGCCTGGTCGAACTGCTCGGCCGTGTGCTCCGAAAATTCGGTGAGCTGGATGTAGCCTACGCCGTCGCCGATGATCTTCACGTCACGCACGCTCTCGATGCGAATGACCTCCCGCACCAGCGTGTAGCTCAGCGTCTCGCGCGTGCCCGGCCGAAACAGCCCCACCGTTACCCGGGTCTTTGGCTGCCCGCGCAACCGGCTGACCACGCTGTCCATCGAGGCATTCGTCTCCACCGACTTGCCGTCGATGGTGACGATTTCATCCCCGCGCTGGATGCCGGCGCGCTCACCGGGCGTGCCCGCCAGGGGCGCGATGACCACGACGCGATTCTGCCGGGTTTCCACCTGCAGCCCGACGCCGCCAAACTCGCCCGTGAGATCCTCCTCGAACTCGAGATTGTCCTTCTCCTCGAGAAACTCGGAGTGCGGATCGAGCGACTCAACGAGGCCGTGAATCGCGTTGCGCGCCAGCGAGTCGTACGCCACGGCCTTCTCGTCCACATAGTTCTCCTGCACCAGCCGCATTACCTCCCGCACGTAGGTGCTCGACCGCGACAAGTCGCGCGACGGAAACAGGCCCCACGCCGTCGCCAGCCGCAGCCCCGCCAACGCGAGAGCCACGCCAAGCAGCATGCCGGCGCCAAGCACGAGAATCCGTTTGAACATCCGGCCCACTGTGGGCATCCGGTTCGCTTTGTAAATCGGTTCGTCGCCACGGCTCCGCGCCCACGCCGGCGTCCCGCTCCACTCACCGTTCATGCCTCCGAGTTCCGATGCCTTCCTGGCCGCGTTTGCCGAACGCGCCGACGCCAACCTCGCGATGCGGTTCGATGCGTTTGTGGACCTCGCCCTCTACCACCCCAAGCTCGGCTACTACGCCCAGTCGCGGCCCCGCGTGGGCTACGGGCCGGGGACTGATTTCTTCACCGCCAGCACCAGCGGCCCCGTGTTTGGCGAACTCGTCACCGCCGCCGTGGTACAACTGCTGGGGAGTCTCGACGTCGCTGAACACGCCTTCGTCGAGATTGGAGCCGAGACGCCCGGCGGCGTTCTTACCGACGTGGCGCACCCGTTCCGCGCGGTGCGCACCATTCCTCTCGGCGGCACGCTCGAGATCTCCGGCCCGTGCGTTGTGTTTTCCAACGAGCTGTTCGATGCGCAACCCTTCCGGCGTTTTCGTTTCCGCGAGGGCCAGTGGCACGAACTGGGAGTCGGTCTGCACGCGGGGGGCCTGCAGGAAATCGATCTCGGCCCGGCCGATCCCGACGCCTGCGGCACGCCGCTGCTGACCGCGTTGGTGAACGGCTACACGATCGACGCACCCGTGGCGGCGGCGCAGCTGGCCGGCATTATCGCGCGGCAGCCTTGGACCGGCCTCTTTGTCGCGTTCGACTACGGCAAGAGCTGGCGGGAGCTGACGGAGGCGACGCCTGCAGGTACCGCCCGGGCGTACGTCCGCCACACGCAAAGCAACGACCTCCTCGCCCAACCCGGCCAGCAGGACCTCACCTGTCATGTCTGCTGGGATTGGCTCAGCAGTACTTTGGAACACAACGGCTTCAGCAAGCCGCAGCTCGAGTCCCAAGAGGCGTTCTTCATCCGCCACGCCGAGAAGTACCTGGCGGCGGCGATCGCCGCCGATGCCGCCCATTTTACCCGCCGGAAGCAGTCCCTGCTTCAGCTCTTGCACGGGACCCACCTCGGGCAGAAGTTCCAGGTCCTCCATGCCCTGCGTTCTGCACGCGGCGCCTGAGTCTTGAGCGCCTGTCGCGTAGCCCGCAACGCGTGCGGCAACTTTCCCCTTGCTTCACCTTTCGCCCACCCTTTACTGACGACCCTTTAACTAACTCGAACGTACCATGGCCAGAATTTGTGCAGTCACCGGTCGCCGTCCCGTCAAGGGCTCGATCATCAATCGCAAGGGTCAGTCGAAGAAGAGCGGCGGCATCGGCACGCACGTGACGAGCATCACGAAGCGGAAGTTCCGGCCGAATCTTCAGAAGATCCGCGTGAAGACCGCAAATGGCGGTACCAAGCGCGTTTGGGTGTCGGTCAAGGCCATCAAGGCCGGGCTCGTCGAGAAGGCCTGATCGGTCCACCTCTTCGGACTAAACTTTCGCCCGCGGTCACTCCGGCCGCGGGCTTTTTTGCGCCCTTCCGGCGCGGTATCGCATCAACGGCGGCTAAGGCACACCCCGGACGCACCCATCACGCCAGGAGCGCCGGGGCGGCGGCTAAACCGCGCAAGCAAGCGTCGCTGCCCCATCCTTGGGCGCCAATCAGACCGTCGCCGGTCCCGCCACCGGCGTACGCAGTTCTTGGACACGGGGGCCCATCGCGCCGAGCGGGCGTGAGGCGCCGGCCGGCGCTGCCCACTAGAGCGCCTTGAAGACGGACGCGGCGTTCTGGCCGCCAAACCCGAGATTGTTGCAGAGGACCGCACGTACGCGTGCGGGCCGAGCCGCGTTGGCCACGTAGTCCAAATCACACTCGGGATCCTGATCGTGCAGATTGATCGTCGGCGCGAGCATCTGCGTCTCGATCGTCTTCGCGCAAATGACCGACTCGATGCCGCCGGCCGCGCCGAGCAGGTGCCCCGTCATCGACTTGGTGGAACTGACCGCGAGCTTCCGCGCATGCTCGCCGAACACCCGCTTGATCGCGAGCGTCTCGAACTTGTCGTTGTACGGCGTGGAGGTGCCGTGCGCGTTGATGTAATCGATATCCGCGGGTGTGACGCCGGCGCTCGCCAGCGCTCGGGTCATGGCCAGGGAAAGTCCTTTGCCGTCGGGGTCGGGCTGCGTGATGTGAAACGCGTCACATGTGGCCGCATACCCGGCCAGTTCGCAGTAGATGCGCGCACCGCGGGCCTGCGCGTGCTCGAGTGACTCGAGAATCAGGACGCCGGCGCCCTCGCCCATCACGAAGCCGTCGCGGCCCTTGTCGAACGGGCGGCACGCTGTGGCGGGGTCGTCGTTGCGCGTGCTCATCGCCTTCATCGAGCAGAAACTCGCATAGGCAAACGGCGTGATCGTCGCTTCGCTGCCACCGGCAATCATCACGTCAGCGTCGCCGCGGCGGATCGCGTGGGCGGCTTCGCCGATCGCGTGCGTCCCAGTGGCACAGGCGGACACCATGCCAAAGTTTGGACCGCGCGCACCGTACTCGATCGCCACGAGGCCCGAGCACATGTTGCCGATCAGCGCCGGGATCGTGAACGGCGACACCTTGCGGGGGCCGCGGTCCCAAAGGGTCCGCAACTGCGTCTCGTACGTGTGCATCCCACCGATGCCGGAGCCGATGATCACGCCGACGCGGTCACCGTCCTCTTTCGCCATCTCGAGGGCGGAGTCGTGCACCGCCTGCTTGGCCGCGACGAAACCGAAATGCGTGTAGCGGTCGTTCCGCCGCACCTCCTTCGGATCCATGTGCTGGGCGGCGTCCCAGTCCCGGACCTCCGCGCCCACTTGCGTGGCAAAGTCGGTCGGATCGAAGGCCGTCACCCGGCCGACGCCACCGCGGCCGGCGAGCAGGCTCGCCCAGAACGAGTTCACGTCGTGCCCGATGGCGGTGATCGCCCCGAGGCCAGTGACAACCACCCGGCGGGAATTCGAACGATTTTCCATAGCGAGAAGAGCCGCGGATTTGAGAAAACAAAAAGGCGTTCTGCCAGCCATTTCCGTGCGGAAAAGCGGCAGAACGCCGAAAGGTAAATCAGGCCTGGGATTAGGACTGGCCGGCCTTCGACTTAATGTAGTCGATCACCTGGCCAACCGTCTGGAGCTTCTCGGCATCGGACTCAGGGATCTCACCCTTGATCTCGTCCTTGAACTCTTCCTCGAAGGCCATGATCAGCTCGACGGTGTCGAGTGAATCGGCGCCGAGATCATCCAGAAATGACGCCTGCGGCGTGATCTGCTCCTCGTTCACGTTGAGCTGATTCACGATGATCTCTTTGACGCGTTGTTCGATGGTTTTTTGGTCAGCCATTGGCAGAAATGTGACGGGGAAAAATCTTTACGGACACTTCACATCGCCATGCCGCCGTCAACGGTAAAAACTTGTCCCGTTATGTAACTCGCTTCCTCTGAACAGAGGTACGCAGTCATCGACGCAATTTCGGACACTTCGCCGAAGCGTTTGAGCGGCACGGTCTCCAGAATCTTGGCGGAGATCTCAGGGTTGTTCACGAACTCGGTCGTCATGTCCGTTTTGATGAACCCGGGTGCCACCACGTTGACGGTGATGTTGCGGCTGGCGAACTCGCGGGCGAGCGCCTTGCTGAGGCCGATCACCCCCGCCTTCGCCGCGGAGTAGTTCGCCTGGCCAGCGTTGCCCATGATGCCGCTGACCGAGGCCATGTTGACAATGCGCCCCCACCGCGCGCGCGTCATCGGGCGTGCCAGGTGCTTCGTCCAGTAGAAGCAGCTCGAAAGATTGGTGGAGATCACGTCGTTCCAGTCCGCATCGCTCATGCGGAACAGCAGACCGTCCCGCGTGATGCCAGCGTTGTTCACCAGGATGTCGATCACCGGGAACTCCTTCAGGAGTTCCGCGCACGCCTTCTCGACCGCCGCGCCATCGGCCACGTCCACCGCCATCGCCTTGGCCTTGCCGCCGGCCGCATTGATCGCCGCCGCCGTCGCACCGCAGGAGTCCGCCGACTTCGAGACGCAGATAACCGTCACACCCTGACGGGCGAGCGTCTCAGCGATAGCCTTGCCAATACCCCGGCCGGCGCCGGTCACGAGGGCAGTGCGATTCTTGAAGGTGAGCATAGTGGAGGGATTAGGGGGTCAGGGAGTGAGGCAAGGCGCAGCTCAGGGCAAGGCTAAGCTCCACCCCTGGCGCCGCGCCTCAGGGGGCGTCGGACGCCTAGTACACGTCGCGCTGGTAGCGCTTATCCTTCTTCATCTGGCGGACGTACTCCGTCGCCTCCTCCACAGTCCTGCCGCCCTGCTCCGCCACGATGTCGTGCAACGTGGTGTCGACATCGCGCGCCATGCGCTTGGCGTCACCGCAAACGTACACACAGGCCCCGGCGTCGATCCAGCGCCACAACTCGGCCGCCTGCGCGCGCATCCGATCCTGCACATACACCTTCACCGGCTGGTCCCGCGAAAAGGCCGTGTCAAAACGTGTCAATTGCCCGCGCGCCTGAAACTCCGCCCATTCTTCCTCGTACAGGAAATCGGTGGCGCGTTTCTGGTCGCCAAAGAACAGCCAGTTGCGCCCGGTGGCCCCCAACGCGGCGCGGTCCTGCAGGAAGGCCCGAAACGGCGCGATGCCCGTGCCCGGTCCAATCATGATGCAGTCGCGCGTCGGGTCCTCCGGCGGACCGAAGTGTGAGTGCGAAACAAATACAGGCACCACCGGCGCTCCCACCGGCACCCGCTCGGCAAGGAACGTCGAACACACCCCCACCCGCTCGCGGTGGTTCGACTCGTACCGCACCACCGCGATGGTCAGGTGGATTTCCGTCGGGTGTACGCGCGGCGATGACGCGATCGAGTAGAGCCGCGGCATCAGCCGCCGGAGGTGGTCGACGAACTCCTGCGGGGCGAGGCGCGCACTTGGAAACTCCGCCAGGAGGTCCACAAACTCACGCTGCTCCAGATACCCTGCCAGCAGGTCCTTCGCCTCGGGCGCCAGCATTCCCTCCAGTTTGGCCTTCTCCACCGGCTCGGTGGCCCGCGCCGCCAGCACCTCCACGATCTTGCGCGTGGGTTTCGCCAGCGCCAACCGGCCCTCCAGCGCCTCCCGCAGCGGCATCGGAGCGGCGAGCTTCAGCGCCGCCGGCGAGACCGGCTCGCCCCCCGTCGCACCCAGCAACCGCAGTATCTCGGCGACTTCCTGCGGGCGATTGCGGGGAAAGACGCCCAGCGAATCGCCCGTGTTGTAGTGCAACCCACTGCCACTTAGATCGATCACGAAGTGACGCGTCTCCTTTGCCGATCCCGGCCGGCTCAGCAGGCGATTCTCGGTCACCCGGGCGGGAAACGGGAAATCTTTCGTGTAGGGCTCCGCCGCATTGGATCCGGTCATGATTCTTGGCACGCGCAACAAGTGCGGCTTCCGGAGTGTCGCAAGCCGCGTTTCCCTATTATGCCGCGACTGCACCAGCCCACTCGACGTTCTCCGCTTCCGCGTTGAATTCAGCCTTTCAGTTCCCCCCTCTTTCCCCCTTTACTCTCTTCACGAATGGCCACCGCTGAACCGATCCGCCTGCAAAAATACCTCGCTGACGCGGGCATCTGTTCCCGTCGCTCGGCCGAGGCCCTGATTGCGCAAGGCGAGGTCTGGGTCAATGGCGAGGCCGCCACCCTGGGGCAGAAGATCACCCCAGGCATCGACAAGGTCACCGTTTCCGGCAAACCGGTCCGCAGCGCCGCTCAGCCCAAGATCACCGTCGCCGTGCACAAACCGCGCGGCCTCGTCTGCTCCAACGACGACCCCCACCACGCCGCCACCGTTTTCGAACTCCTCCCCCGTGAGTTCGCCCGCTACCGCTTCTTCTGCGCCGGCCGACTCGACCTCGACAGCGAGGGGCTCGTCATCCTCACCACCGACGGTGACCTCGCCCACCGCCTGATGCACCCGTCCAACACCGTGGTGAAGCGCTATCAGGTCACCTTGGTGAAGCCGTTCCCCGCCAGTCGCCTGCTGCAACTCGTCCGCGGCCTCGTCATCGAAGGGGAACGACTCCAGGTCGAACGCGCTGCCCTCATCAACGCCGGGGTTAGCGAAGCCGCCGCCGACCTCGATGTGCACATGCACCACGGAAAGAAGCGCGAGATCCGCCAGCTGTTCCTCGCGATGGGTTACGAGGTCAAACGCCTCCGCCGCTATCAGATCGGCGCCCTCCAGCTGAAGGGAATCCCGTTGCGCGCCGGCAAGGTCCTTTCTACCAAGGAAATCGATTCTCTCTTCCGTAATCCTTCGACGCCCCGGGCACCTTTTGAAGCCCGCGCGCGCTCGATCCCGACCGCTCCCGTTAACGATGAAGACTAACCTCCTCGCCTCCCTGGCCTTCGGCACGATCCTCGCGACCGCGATCTCGGCCGCCCCGCTCAACCAGACCACGGCGGTGCACACGAAGCCGGATACCTCCTCCCCGGCCATCTCCTATCTCAAGGCCGGCACCGAGCCGACGGCCGCCAAGGACGAACTATCCACGCCCGCCGGCTGGATGGCCGTCGAACTTCCCGGCCCCTTCGAGGTGTACGTGGAAAACCGCCAGCTGACCAAGAGCCTCAACGTCAAGGACGGCACCCCGCTGCGCCTCTCCCCCAAGGCCGATGGCACGGTCCTCGCCGTCGCCGAGCGCGGTGACAAGACCACGATCACCGGCCTGCGCGGCCGCTGGACCCAGCTGAACCTCCAGAAGTCCATCATCGGGTACATTCAGGTCGCGCCCGCGACCGCTCCCGTCGCGACTTCGATCGCCGCCATGCCCGTCCCCGCCAGCGACCCCGGCGCGCTCCCTGCCCCGGCGCCGGCTGCCGCTGCGGCTCCGTCCGTCGGCGCCCCCGTCGGCCAGCCCGCTCCCGTTGCCGAGAGTGCCGACGCGGCCAGCCTCATCCCGCGCCAGTTTGCCGGCAAATTCGTTTCCACCCGCAGCGTGCTGCGTCCGCGTCGCCCGTACGACTGGGCGCTCGACGACAATGACGGCCGCCGTTTCGCGTACCTCGACGTTTCAAAGCTCCTGCAGACCGAGCAGATCGACAAATACGCCGACCACTTCGTCGTCGTCTTCGGCGGCGCCAAGCCCACCGCCGACGGCAAGTCGATCGTCATCCTCGTCGAGTCTCTCCAGCTCCTCCAACGCTGAGCCCTCCGACCTTCTCCAGACATGACGCTGATCGACGGCAACCAAATCGCCACCACCATCATTGCCGAGTTGAAGGCGGAAGCCACCGCCATCACCGGCCGCAAGCCGTGCATCGCGCTGGTGCGCGTGGGCGAGGATCCCGCCTCGGTCTCGTATGTGAAGAAGAAGGAGAAGACGGCCGAGGAGATCGGCATCACCAGCCGCGTCATCCTCCCGCCCGTCACGATCACGCAGGCCGACCTCGGCCAGCTCATCGATCAGCTCAACGCCGACGCCACCGTCGACGGCATTCTCGTCCAGTCCCCCATGCCCCGCCAGATCGACGAGCTCGCGATCTTCCGGCGGATCGATCCGGGCAAGGACGTCGACGGTCTGGGGACCATGAACCTCGGCAAGGTCGCGCAGGACGATGACACCGGCTTCGTCTCCTGCACTCCCGCCGGCATCATGGAACTGCTCGCCCGCAGTCGCGTGGACCTCAAGGGCAAGCACGTCGTGGTGGTCGGCCGCAGCCTGCTCGTCGGCAAACCCGTCGCCCTGCTCGCGCTTCAGAAACGCGCCGGCGCCAATGGCACCGTCACCGTGTGCCACTCCGCGACCGCCAACCTGCCCGAGATCACCCGCCAGGCCGACGTGCTCATCGCCGCCATCGGTCGCCCCGAGTTCGTCAAGGCCGACATGGTCAAGTCCGGTGCGGTCGTCATCGACGTCGGCATCAACCGCGTCGCCGACGCGTCCAAGAAATCCGGTTACCGCCTGGTCGGTGACGTGGACTTCGCCGGCGTCTCCCCGCGTTGCGCCCAGATCACGCCCGTCCCCGGCGGCGTCGGCCCCATGACCGTGGCCATGCTCATGCGCAACACGGTCAAGGCCTACCGGCAGCGCGCCGGCGCCTGAGGCGGCATCGCCCGGGCCGGGACGCGTCGCGATCCCGCACCGCCGCGAGGCCCCCGCCTGCCTGTCGATTGGGTCCCAAGGGCCAAATTCTCGCGCCGGCCCATTTTCCTCGCCCCCGGGCGCTTGCACCCACCCGGGGAACTGGTTTTTCTCCGCCCCATGCCCGCACCCGCGATCTTGGTCGTTGATGACCAGCCCATCAACGTCCAGCTGCTGAAACGTAAACTCGAACGTGAAGGCATCCGCGTCCTCGCTGCGTACAATGGCAAGGAGGCGCTTGACCTCGTGCAAAGCGAGCGGCCGGACCTGATCCTCCTCGACGTCATGATGCCCGACATGGATGGCATCGAAGTCTGCCAGCGCCTGCAGGCCAAAGAGGCCACCCGCGGCATCCCCGTCATCTTCATCACCGCGCGCACCGGCAAGGAGAGCAAACTCGAGGGCCTCGGGGTCGGCGCCGTGGACTACATCACCAAGCCCATCGACCTCGACGAGACCCTCGCCCGCGTGCAAACGCAGCTGCGTTTCGTCGCCATCAACCGCCAGATGGTCGATCTTCAGCGACGCCTCGAGGAGGCGCGCCGCGCCGCCACGATTGGCGCCGTTACCCAGGGCATCGCACACAATCTCAACAACCTGCTCGGCGTCGTGATCGGTTATCTCGACCTGGTGAAGGCGTACTACGACAAGCCCGACCAGGTGCGAAAGAACGCCCAGCACGTCGAGGACGCCGTCCAGCGAATCGTCGCCATCATCAAGCAGCTCAGCACGCTCGTGGTGCGCTCCCGCCCGCCGCTGACCAAGGCCGGTCTCGAGGGCCTGCTCTCCGGCGGCATCGCCCGGTTCCACGACGACAACAAGTTCGCGGCGCCCGTCACGATCGACAACGCGCTCGGCGATATCGGAGTGGAGACCAACTTCGAGGTGTTCGAACAGGTTCTCGCCAAGGTCCTGATGAACGCCTGGGAGTCCTACCACAACCGGCCCGAGGACCCGCGCCCCATCGCGATCCAGACCCACATCATCGAGAAACCCGAGGAGGGGCGCTTCATCGAGGTACGGGTCATCGACCATGGCCACGGCATCGATCCTGAGATCCGCGACAAGATGTTCGAGCCCTTCGTCAGCTCCAAGAACACCGTCGGCGTCGGGATGGGCCTCACCGTCGCGCGCCACGCGCTGCGCAACCTCGGCGGCGAAGTCACCATGGCCGACACTCCGGGCGGCGGCGCCACCGCCATTCTCGTGCACCCGCTCGACCGCAAGGCGCGCAAGAACATCCAGTCCTGAGCCGGGCGTCCCTTTCCATGCCTAAAATCGCGTTTCTGGGTGCCGGCAACATGGCATCCGCCTTCGTTGACGGCCTCCTGGGCCGGAGAGCCGCCCAAGCGGCCGAGCTGATGTGCTACGGCGGCGCCGACGCCACCGCCGCCACCCTTGCCGGTCGCACCGGCATCGGCCACGCCACTTCCATCGAACAGCTGCTCGAGGGCGCCGACACCGTCGTCGTCGCCTTCAAGCCGCAGCATCTGGCCTCCGCCGATCCGCGCCTCGCCCAGCTCACCGCCGGCAAGCTCGTCATTTCCATTCTCGCCGGCAAGAAGCTCGCCACGCTGGCCCACACCTTCCCCGCCGCCCGCCACCTTGTCCGGGTCATGCCCAACACGCCGGGCCAGATCGGCGCCGGCATGTCCGCCTGGTGCTCGCACCAGCCGCTCCCCGCGAGCGATCGCGCCATGGTCGAAAAGATCCTCGGGGCCCTCGGCAAGTTCGTCGCCGTCGAGGAAACGCAGATGGACGCCATCACCGCCGTCAGCGGCAGCGGCCCCGCCTACGTTTTCGAGTTCGCCGCCGCGCTCCGCGACGCCGCCGTCGCCGCCGGGCTGGCGCCGGACGTCGCCCACACGCTGGCGATCCAGACGGTCCTCGGCTCCGCCCAATTGCTCGCGCAGAAAAGCATCGAGCCGGAGATCCTCCGTAACCAGGTTACCTCGCCCAACGGCACCACCTACGCCGGCCTCCAGCGGATGGCGGCCCGCGACTTCCGCGGCATGATGCGCGAGACCGTCGCTGCCGCCAAGGCCCGCTCCGAGGAGCTCTCTCGCGAGTAGCCTTTCCGCGGCGCGCCGCCGACCTCGCGGTCGGCTTCCGCCATATCTGCACGGTTGTGGGCCCCGTTCTCCCGCCAGCCCTACCTGCTCCCGACATTTCGGGATGGTAGAACCGGCGCGAACCGCTGAAATCGTGGATGCGATGAGTCTCCTCAATGGTCGTATCCTAGTCACCGGCGGCGCCGGCTTCATTGGCAGCGCGCTCGTCTGGGCGCTCAACCAACGCGGGCACTCCGATATCGTCATCACCGATATCCTCGGCTCCGACGAACGCTGGCGAAATCTGGTGCCGCTCCGCTATGCCGACTACCTGGAGGCTGACGCCTTCCGCCGGCGCCTGAGCGAGAAGCCCGCCTCCCTCGGCCGCTTCTCTGCCGTTTTTCACCTCGGCGCGTGCTCGGCAACGACGGAGAAGAACGCGAGCTACCTCGCCGACAACAATTACGCGTTCACCAAGGAACTCGCGCTCTGGTCGCTCGCACAGGATGCCCGCTTGGTCTACGCCTCCTCCGCCGCCACCTATGGCGACGGCGCCCAGGGCATGGACGACCACGACGAGAAGCTCCACCGCCTGCGTCCGCTCAACATGTACGGGTACTCGAAGCACCTCTTCGACCTGACCGCCCAGCGCGAGGGCTGGCTGAAACGGATCGTCGGCGTGAAGTACTTCAACGTTTTCGGCCCCAATGAGGACCACAAGGGCGACATGCGTTCCCTCGTGAACAAGGCCTACCAGCAGATTCAGGCGACCGGCCGCGTGCAGCTCTTCAAGAGCCACAAGCCGGAGTACCGCGACGGCGAGCAGATGCGCGATTTTCTCTACGTGAAGGACGCGATCGAGATGACGCTGCACTTCGCCGAATCGCCGCAGGGCATCGCCGCCCACGGGCTTTTCAACCTCGGCAGCGGGGAGGCCAACACCTGGCTCACACTCACCCGCGCCATATTCTCCGCCCTCGGCCGCGAGCCCCAGATCGACTTCATTGACATGCCCGAGGTCCTGCGCGGCAAGTACCAGTACTACACCCGCGCCGACATCTCCAAGCTGCGCGGCACCGGCTACACGCGGCCGATGACGGCTCTTGCTCCATCCGTTGCCGACTACGTTCAGAACTACCTCGTGCCGGGCAAACGCCTCGGCGACTGACGGCCCGGCATCCCCATCCATCCGCGTCCCCGAACAGCACAAAGGCGCGCCTCGCGGCGCGCCTTTGTCGTTAATGAAAACTGGTCAGCCAGCTCACTGAATCTTCATCAGCTCGTCAGCCGTCCACGCCTTGCGGTCGCCTTCCTTGGTGCGGATCTCGGCGACCTTCGCCGCCGTGACCGGCGCCGCGTTGTCACCCCACTTGTGCCGGATGTACGAGACAACGGCGGCCACCTTCTCGTCCGACCAGTTGTACCCGCTGCCGGCAACCTTGCCGAACGCCGGCATGGCAGAGTTGTAGTTGCCGCCGGCCACGGTGATCGGGCCCTGCAGACCATACAGCACGATGCGGACGGTGCGCTCCTCGGTTCCCTTCACCCACTCCGAGCCGACGAGCGGCGGAATCGCGCCCGGCACGCCGGTACCGGTGGCCTGATGGCAGGTGTTGCAGGCGGCGTTGTTGAAGAGCTTCTCGCCAAGGACGACGGGGTCGACCGGCCCGGTCGCCTTCTTCACGGCGCCGAACTCCTTCACGTTCTCGTCGTAGATGCGGGCATCGAACTTGCCGGAATAGCGGCCAAGATACGTCGCCCCGAAGAAGATGAACCCGGCAAAGAGGAAGAGCATGCCGAGCGGCATCAGCCGGTACTGCCCCTTCTCATCGGGCTGCTTGCCGACCAGCTTTTGATGCTGGGCCAGCACGTTTTCGTCCGTGACGGCGGCGTCGTCGAGACGGGGGTCCTGGTTCGAAGGCGTGCTCATTTCTGCGGAGACTTCGATTTTTCGTCGGGCGCAGCGGCAGGCACGGCCTGCTCGGGACGCTTCCCCGGCGGATTGGCTTTCTCGGGATCGGGCGGCGGCTGCGTGCTGGCTCCAGCGACCGGAGCGGCAGTCGGCGCGTGTGCGGCGGCCGGCTGGGCCGGGGCCGCGGTGGGCGCGGCGGCATTCGGCGATTCCGGTGCCGCGGGCGCCGCCTCCGGATAAACGTAGGTCTGTTTCAGTTCCGAGAGATAGGCGACCAGTGCCTCGGCGCGCCGCGTGGGCACAACCTGATATCCCGGACGCGGCGCCGCGCGACCCGCAAGGTCGAGGGCGCGGACGGAGCGCTGCCCCACAATGCGCTGCTGGTCGAAGAGGAAGCCGTACGCCGGATGCGTTGCCGAACCCGTATAGAGCAGTTTCATCAGGTCCGCCGCGACCGGCGCGCCGTTCGGCTGACCCGCGAGGTTCGCCAGGTCCGGGCCATAGCGCAGCGAGCCCAGTTGCGGGCGCGCCTGAAAGATGTAGTCGCGGGCGACGCTCTGCCGCTCACCCCAACCACGCGCCTGGTCGGAGCCGAAGGTCGGACGCCGCACCTGCTGCGTATGGCACGAGGCGCAGCCGAGATCGGTGTAAACCAACTCGCCTTGGGCGGCCAAACCGGACGGTGCGACGGGGAAGGCGCTCTCCTCCGTCTGGTCGTAGTAAGGCGTCTGTGAGCCCAGCTGGGCATGCGCACCGAGCACCAGGCCGATCCAGGAAACCGTGACGGCGGCAAAGACGCCGATGAAGAAGAGTGGTCCGTTTTTCATGTCGCAGACGCCTCCGAGGAACGCGGGATCGGGTTCAAGGCCGTGACGTCGGCCACCACGCTGGCGCTGATGGTCTGGAGGAAGTTGACGAGCAGGAGTACGTTCGCGCAGAGGAGCACGAAGTTCGCTCCCGTCACCATCAGCAGCGAAAGCCGCGAGCGCGCCAGGATGTCGGCGAATGTCATTTTGGCATCGAGCAGATCAACGCCCTGGCTCCAGCCCGCCGCCCCGAGCGTGAGGATGAGGACGATCAGGCCGACGCTCACCAGCACGCGATGCCCCACCGTCAGCCCGCTTGAGGCCCAGGCGTGGCCCGTCAGCCGGGGCACCATGAAGTAGATGGCGCCGAAGAATAGCATCGAGACCGCACCGTACTGCGCGAGCTGGTCGAGCGCGACCGACGCGAACGTGAACTGCGTTTCGAGCGCGACGCTGCGGAAGGCCGTAAGCGCGTCGAATGCGCCGGCGAGCAGGTACGCCATGAGACCAAAGCGAACAAAGCCGGCGACCGTCCCCTTCGTGCCCCAGATGCCGCGGAGGTTCAGTCCGACAATGAGGTAATGCACGAGGAGGACCACGGCGGCCACGATTGACGTCGTGACGATCCAAGCCGGCACCGGTCCGCCGATCAGCTTCCGGCCGCCCGTCCAGGCACCGATCACGATCAGCGTCCAGAAGCCGAGCCGAGCCGCATCGTACTGCGGCAGCACGCGCCCGCTGACCTTGGCCACCACGTAGTAAGCGCCCGCCAGCGCCAGCGGGGTCAGCCACAGCGTCCAGACGCCCTGCGCGTACCAGCCGGCGCCGACCGCCTGGGCGACCCCGCGCAGCGGCGACCAGAGGAGCACGAGTTGCGCGACCGACGAAAGCCACGGAAACAGAAAGAGCGCGGTGATCGCATACCATTGCGCGGCGAAAGTGGCGTTCTGCTTCCGCCCCATCCAGGCGACGACACCCGAGAGGGCGATTGCGCCATAGGCCACGACCATGAACGGCTGCACGTACCGCGGCAGTTGGAAGAGCGAGAACGAGGTGAGATCGCCCACCGCAATGCCCAGCAGGCCCGCCGAAAGGCCGAGATTCCAGGCGACCCCGCCGAAGAACACCCAGTTCAGCGCGCGCATCGGATTGCCGCCCAAGCGGGACAGCACCCAGATCGCGATGGCGAGGCCCGCGTTGGCGGCCCAGCCGTAGATGAAGGCGCTCTCGCGCAAGGCCTCCACCCGTCCGTGCGTCAGGAAGGCGTAGTCGGCCAGGAAGCGGGGCGAATGCAGCTGGATCGAGGCGATCAGCGCCAGCACCCCGCTGAGCACCAGCCAGAGGATGCCGGAGCCAAGCAGCAGCAGCAGCGGCGTGCGGGCCGCCTGGTCCAGCGGAGTCACATCGCCCGCCGCCACCGGGGCCGGAGCCTCGGTTGCGGTCGTGGTCGGGGCGTAGGTCATGGGCAAATACGTTGAGGATTCGACAGGGTCGCGGGGCTTATTTCCGAGGGCCGTACTTCTCGACCGTCAGTTCCATCGCGCGCTGGATGGGGAGCTGCACCACCTTCGCCTGCTGGTCGATCCAGGCATAGGTGTTCTCCTTGCGCGCGTGGGCCGCCCGCAGGGCGAGCATCTCGTCGCGACGCGACTGGGCGGTGGCGCGCCAGGCCAGCTCTGGCGGCAGATTCTCGGCCGACGCGTTCTGCGGCGCCAGCGTGGTCGGCGCGTAATAGTACCGCGCGACCAGGAACGCCGCCGCGAAGAGCACGCCGACGAAAACGATCACGAGCAGCGAGACCGGACGGGCCGCAGGCTTGGGCGCCGCGGAGGGGCTGGAAACGGAGGTGTCACTCATGATGCGTGAGGCTTTCGTTGATCCGCGGGTCGCGGATCGGAATCAGTTTCGCCGTCGGGAAGCTGCGCAGGTAGGCCCAGAAGCAGATGCCACCGACCCCGATCGCGGAGGTGACCGCCCACAGGAGCGGCGCGGAGAAGAACGGCACCGGATCTCCGTGCGCGTCGCGCATGGCCGGGAGCACGTTGTAGCAAAGGTCGATGAAGATCACTCCGAGAATCCAGAGGGCGATCGCGCGGATGATCGGCTGCGTGACCTTGAAGCGGTACGACAGCAGGGCGAGGAACGGCAGCAGGAAGTGGCCGAACACCAGCACCAGACCGACATACCACCACTGGTTGGTCGTCCCGTCCTGGTTCAGCTCGCGCACGTTGTACCAAAAGGTTTCCTCGGGCACGTTGGCGTTCCAGATCAGGAAGTACTGCGAGAAGGTTACGTACGCCCAGAACACGGTGAACGCCAGCATCAGCTGGCCGATGCTGTGGAGGTGATTGGTGTTGAGGATCCCCCTGTAATCGCCGCGCCGATACAGCCAGACCATCATGATCACGCCGAAGCAGAGCGCGCCCCGCGCGCAGTTCGCGAAGAACCACACGCCGTACATCGTGGAGAACCAGTGATACTCGAGGCTCTTGACCCAGAAAATCGCCGCCAGGGTCAGCGTCACCGCCCCGATCGGAATGCCAAACGCCGCCGTCACGCGGTTCTGGCGGGTCCACCCGGCCGAGCCGTCGGCGTCCTGGGTAAAGGACGCCTTCCGCAGGCGCGCCGAAAGCCACATCCACGCCGCGAAGAAGACCACATAGCCGCCGACGAACATCGGCACGTTCAGGAGCGCGGACTTCTTCAGGTACAGCGGATCATGGCCGACCGTGTGCCCGCCGTGCAGCTCGTGCGCGGCATTCATCCAGGGCCAGATCAGGTCCGACTGGTAGAAGAGACTGGCCAGTACCAGCGGTAAGAACAGCAGCGCGAGCCACTTGAAGGCGGCGAGCGCGTGCTCGAACTGGCGGCGGATGACCACCGACCAGGACGCGTCGAAGATGTGATGGATCATCACCAGCATCAGCATGCCGATCGCGATGGCGGTCCAGAAGGTCACGCCCACGAGCCACGAGAGGGCGACGACGGCGGGGCCCGAACCGGGGACGAACAGCCCGACCGCGGTAAGGGCGATGCCACCGAGGCCGACCGCGAGCGCGGTCCCGGCCGCGGGGGCGGCCGACGGAGCGGCGGGAATTGCCGTGGAGGCAGTAGCGGCGTGGGAGCTCATTTGATTCCGAGGTTCCGTTTGGCCGTGGCGTCGACGACGTCGGACGGCGCACCGTGTTGGGCGCGCTGGAGCGCGCGGACGTAGGCCACGACCGCCCAGCGTTCATCCGGCGCAAGTTTGTCCCCGTAGGGGAACATCACCTTGCTGGCCGAACCGTTGGTGATCGTGTCGAAAATCTGCCCCTCGGGCATGGCCCGCAGGCGATCGGTGTGATAGTTGCCGTTGGTCCCGAGCGTACCCATGCCATACCGCGACAGGATGCCGTCACCCGCTCCAGTCTCGCCGTGGCAGGGCGCGCAGAACGTCGCGTACTTGGTCCGCCCGCGCTCGAGCAGCGGCATGTCCACGGTGAGTCCGGAGGGGAAACCGGCAACGAACTGCCCGTTGGCGTCCTTGCCGCGGTAAAAGTGATCATCCTCATCCAAGCGTCCGCGCATCACAGTGTGCGGCGGCGGCAGGCGGTCGGCGCGGCCATCGGCGAAGAAAGCGCTGGCGGACTGCGGCCGCAGCTTCGGCTGGTACTTCATGCCGGGGAACAGCCACTCGGGGAAGACGTCCGCCGGCGGCTTGGTGAACGTGGTGCCGCGGAACCCGAGGATCGAGACCAGCAGCACGACGCCGAGGAAAGTGACGAGGTAAACGTTACGCATCGGAGTTATCCGGGGAGGGGCGCGAGCTCAGGCCTCGAGTTCCTTGATTTCCTTGCCGCCCGCCTTCTCGAGGAGGGCGCGGGTGTTCGTGAGGTTGAAGCGCGGGTCGCGCGCCTCGATCACGATGAAGAAGGTGTCGTCCATGCCCCGCCCGATCTTCTCGTACTTGAGCACCGGGTGATAGTGCATCGGCAGGCCGTTGAGGACGAACATGCCGATGATCGTCGCGAAGGCGGTGAACAGGATGGTCAGCTCATAGCTGACCGGAAACGCGAATAGCGGGCTGAAGAAGGGCTTGCCGCCCACGACGAGACGGTTGGCGTACGCGTCGGCGAACCAGATCAGCGACATGCCCGTGCAGAAGCCGGTGATGCCGCCGATGAGCGACAGCCGCGGCACGATCGAGCGACGCAGGCCCATGGCCTTGTCGAGCCCGTGCACCGGAAACGGAGTGATGCAGTCCCAATGCCGATACCCGGCATCGCGGACCTTCTCCGCCGCGTGATAGAGGTCCGCGGGGCGGTCAAATGTGGCGATCAGGCCGTAGGGAGAGTCAGCCATGGTAGGAGGTTCCCAGGTTAATCGTGCGCCTCACGGGTGACGGGATCACCGAGGCCGATGCGCTCGTCGTGGCCGGGCGTGTCGTGGCCGCCGTGGACGTCGGCCTGCGGGGTGACCGCCTTCAGTTCCGCCATCGGCATGATGGGGAGGAAGCGGATGAACAGGAGGAACAGGACGCCGAAGACGCCGAAGGTCCCGAAGAAGGTGAAGATGTCCACGATCGTCGGGCTCAGGACGCCCCAGCTGGACGGCAGAAAGTCGCGCGTCAACGAGGTGCAGATGATGACGAAGCGTTCAAACCACATGCCGACGTTCACGAAGATCGACAGGATCCAGACCAAGGCGGTGTTCTGGCGGACGGCCTTGAACCAGAAGAACTGCGGCGTGATCACGTTGCAGGAAATCATGATCCAGTACGCCCAGGCGTAGTTGCCGAACGCGCGGTTGATGAAGGTGAAGCCCTCGTATGGGTTCGCCCCGTACCACGCGATGAAGAACTCCATGCCGTACGCGTAGCCGACCATGGTGCCGGTCGCCAAAGTGATCTTACACATGCAGTCGATGTGGTACTGCGTGATCAGGTCCTCGAGGTGGTAGATCGCGCGCAACGGCAGCATGAGCGTCAGCACCATGCCGAAGCCGGAGAAAATGGCGCCCGCGACGAAGTACGGCGGGAAGATCGTGGTGTGCCAGCCCGGGATCAGCGACACGGCGAAGTCGAACGAGACGATGGTGTGCACCGAGAGCACCAGCGGCGTCGCGACGCCGGCGAGAATCAGGTACGCCATCTCGTAATTGCTCCAGTGGCGGTTCGAACCGCGCCAGCCCATCGCAAACAGGCCGTAGAGGAACGCGCGCGTCTTGTTGCCCACCGCGTAGAAGCGGTCGCGCAGTACCGCCAGGTCGGGAATCATGCCGACATACCAGAACAGCACGGACACCGTGCCGTACGTCGAGACAGCAAAGACGTCCCACTCCAGCGGCGAGCGGAAGTTCTGCCAGATCGCGTTCGAGTTCGGCACCGGCGCGAGGAACCACGCGTACCAGACGCGGCCGACATGGAACACCGGGAAGATACCGGCGCAGACGACGGCGAAGATCGTCATCGCCTCGGCCGCCCGGTTGATCGAGGTGCGCCACTTCTGCCGCAGCAGGCAGAGGATGGCGGAGATCAGCGTACCCGCGTGGCCGATACCGATCCAGAACACGAAGTTCACGATCGGCCAGCCCCAGTTCACCGGATTGCGGTGACCCCAGACACCGACGCCCGTGGAAACGAGGTAGGTGATGCCGGCGACCGTGAAGGACGCCATGAAGCAGGAGACGATGAAGCACCACCACCACCAGGCGGGGGTGCGCCCCTCGATGATGCCGCAGATCTTCTCGGTGATCCAATGGAAGCTCCGGTTGTTGCCGACCAGGACGGGTCGGGGCAGCACCGCGGGCTTGACCTCCTGGAGGATCGCGGGGGCGGAAACAGCGTTGTCAGCGTGGGCCATGGGCAGAGTCCTCGGGGCTTAGTGTTGCGGCGCCGCGGCATGGGCGTCCGCCGGCTGCGCGTGGTGCGGCGCGGTATGTCCCGCGGCGGCGCCGTGGGCGCCCGCCGCCGCCGGCTCGTTCTTGCGGCTCTGCTCGATCCGGCTGAGCGGGAGCTTGCCGTAGTCCGGCATCCGCGGGTTGGGATTGCGGATGCGGGCGGCGTACGTGGTGCGCGGCCGGATGTTGAGGTAGCCCAGGAGCGAATACTCCTGCTCGCGCGCCTTGGCCTTCACGACGGCGCTGTGCGGGTCGAGGAGATTGCCGAAGACGATGGCGTCGACCGGGCAGGTCTGCGCGCAGGCCGGAACGACGGTACCGTCGGGCACCATGACCTGCTCAGGCGTGCCGGCCTGCGCCATGCGCACCTTGTGCTGGATCTTGCCATTCTGAACCCGCTGCACGCAGTAGGTGCACTTCTCCATCACGCCGCGCATGCGGACCGAGACCTCGGGGTTCTTCACCATCTTCACCAGCTCCGGCATACCCTTCGGGCCGAGGGGTCCCAGGTACAGGCTGTCGAGCTGCCGCTGATTCCAGTCGAAGTAATTGAAGCGCCGAACCTTGTACGGGCAGTTGTTCGCGCAGTACCGCGTGCCGATGCAGCGGTTGTAGGCCATCGTGTTGAGGCCCTCGTTGTCATGCACCGTCGCGTTGACCGGGCACACCGTCTCGCACGGGGCGAGTTCACAGTGCTGGCAACCGACTGGCTGCAGCGAAATCTGGGGATCTTCGGGCAGTTGCTTGTTACCCTCCCCACCGAACGCCGCCGCGTCGATCTCGCCATCGGAGTAATAGCGGTCGATGCGGATCCAATGCATCTGCCGGCCCCGCAGCGACTGGTCGCGGCCGACGATCGGAATGTTGTTCTCAGCCTGGCAGGCGACGACGCACGCATTGCAGCCGATGCAGGTGTTGAGGTCGATCGACATGCCCCACTGGTGCACGCCGTCGAAGCCGTCGTTCTGCTTGTTCGGCGTCTGGTACAACGAGCCGCCGCGCGGGATCTCGGTCGCGCGTTCCTGCAGCGACATCTTTTCGCCAGCTTCGCCCAGGATCGAGGGCGAGTGAGCCTCGAGTCCGATCGCAGCCACGAAGCCAGGGTTGCGCTGATACTCATCCAGGTTCGCCTCGCGCACGAGGTCGCGACCTTCCATCGACCAGTGCGCCTGCGTATTCGCGAGGGCGTGACGTTCGGCCGTAACCGTCAGCGTGGCGCCATTGGCGACGTGCATCGCCGTGGACGTCCGCAGCGGATAGGCATTGTAGCCAGAGTTCGTGCCGATGTGGCCGGACTTTGTCCGCCCATACCCCAGCGTCACAACCACCGTGTGATTCGCCAGGCCGGGCTGAATGTGGATTGGCCCCCGAACCTTGCGTCCGCCGAGCACGAGTTCACCGATGCGCGCCTGCTCCCGGGCCATGGAGTCGAGCTCCCCTTCCTCCACGCGCGCAATCTGCAGCGCCGAACCCTTCGGATAAACGCCGAGCTCCCGCGCAAGCGCGGGGCTCACGAGAATCGCGTTGTCCCAGGCGATCTTGGTAATCGGGTCGGAGACTTCCTGCAGCCAGCCGTTGTTGGCAAAGCGGCCGTCGTCGACCTTGTGGTCCGCCACAAAGCGCACTTCGAGGTGCGCGGCATCGACCACCGGCGCCCGGCCCAGCCCCTGCAGGAGACTGCCGGCGCGGTCGACATCGAAGCGGACATTGGCCACCGGATAGGCGGAGTTCGCCAGCAGGCCGTCGTGCAGGAACCGACGCATTGCCTTGTCGGCATCGCCGCCCGCAAGGCCAGCGATGGTGGCGCGAACCAGCTCGTAGGGATCGGCATTCGTCTCGCCACCAAGGCGCGCGAGGACCTCGAGCTCGGTCAGGCCACCGAACAACGGGAGAATCATCGGCTGCACCGGCACGATTGTGCCATCGGCGGTGCGGGCGTCTCCCCACGACTCAAGGTAATGCGCCGCGGCAACGTGCGTCCCCGCCAAGGCGGAGGTCTCGTCCACGTAGCCACCAAAACGAACCACCTGGGGCACCGACTTTTGGAGCGCCGGCCAGTCGAGGTCTGCCGGGGCATTGTAGACAGGATTGCCGCCAAGGACCACGAGCGTCTGGACGCGCTTCTCTTGAATGGCGCGGGCCAGGTCCTGGATCGAAGCCGCCGACGACGCGGGCACCGTGACGAAGTCGACGGTGTGCCCGACATTCCCCAGCGCGAGATTGATCCCGTACGTAATGGCGTGAACGGCGGCGGGGAGGTGCGAGCCGGCGACAACCAGGCAGGAGCCAGCGTGGGCGCGAAGATCGTCAGCGCACGCCGTGATCCATTCCGGCTTCACGGTCAGCCCTTCCGTGAAGGGCTGGAGGATTTCCGCCCCCGGCATGCGGTCGTGCAGGGCCAGCGCGATGGCCGAGGCGAAGCCGAGCATGTGGCTTGAGGCCAGCCGCAGGCGATGGTCCGCCATGCTGCCGGTCAGCGTCATCGCACTTTCGGCGACGTAGAGCCGGTTCATGTCGTCCTTTGCCGAACCCAGACGGCGGCCGTCGGCGTAACCGCGGGCGTAGTAGACCGAACCGGCCTCCGCCTGGAGAAAATCACCGTCGATCGACAGGATTCGCTTCGCCTTCGCGAAGTGATACACGGGCTTCACGTTCACGCCGAACGCAGCCTGGGCCGCGGCCAGCGGCGGTTCGTCCGCCACGGGCTCATACTCCGCCCAGATCGCCTGAGGGAATCGCTCCCGCAGCCGTTGCAGCAGGCGGGCGCGCGTGGGCGATGCCGATTCCTCGGCGAGGATCGCCAGACCCGCACCCTGCCCGGCCGCGAACTTGCGGCTGATTTCGGCCAGCAGCGCGTTCACCGCATCGGTCGAGATCGTGACTCCACTCGAGGTGTGCGCCTTCGCCCGGTCAGGATCGTAAAGATCAAGCACCGAAGCCTGCGCCGTAATCGAGGTGCGACCGCCGAACGGCGCGTACGTCGGGTTGCCCTCAAGCTTGGTGGGACGCCCCTGATGCGTCTCCGCGAGGAGCGGGACGGCGGCGCGCCGCAGCGGCATCGCGGTCGCATAATACTGGGGCAGCCCGGGAATGACGCCATCGACCGACTTGCCAAACGGCAGGATGTTGCGCTCCGGCCGGCGGCAACCCGCGAGCCCCACGCCGCCAAGGGCGAAGGACGCGGCCATGATCTTCATGAACGCGCGGCGGTCCACGCCGTCGAGGGTCGAGGCTCCCTCCGGGAACTCCCGGTGCAGTTGGTCCTGGAAGCCCGGCGTCTGGGCGAGCTCGTCGAGACTGCGCCAGTACTTCGGGCCGTTCATTTCGCGCGCCGACGGAGCGGGATGGTCGATTTTGCGTTTCATCGGTGGCAGCCGGAGCAGCTTTGCGGAGGCATCACTTTCCAGTGATTCACGAGCTTCGTCGCCTGGTCGGCGCCCGCCGGGCCCTGGTCGACCAGTCGTTTCGAATCGAGGTTGAAGACATCCTTAGGGTCGCGCAGCCGCGACGCGGGGTTCTGGTGGCAATCGAGGCAGAACGACATGCTGAGCGGCTGCATGTGGGTCACCGTATCCATCTGGTTCACGGGCCCATGGCATTCCACGCAGGACACGCCGCGGTTCACGTGGGCTGCATGGTTGAAGTAGGCGTAGTCCGGCGTGGTGTGGATCCACACCCACGGCACCGGCGTGCCCTTCTCATAGCTCTCCCGCACCGGGGCGAGCAGCGGGCTGTCCTTCTTCACCACGCTGTGGCAGTTCATGCACGTCTGCGCGGTCGGCACGTTCGAGTGCCCCGACTTGTCGACGCCGTTGTGGCAGTAACGGCAGTCCATCCCGAGCTCGTTCACGTGCTTGGCGTGGCTGAACGGGACCGGCTGCACCGGCGCGTATCCGACGCGCGTGTACTTCGGCGTCATGTAATAGGTGACGGCCGCGGTCGCGATGCTCCCCAGGACGGCGAGGAAGATCACGATCTGAAGCGGCAGCTTGTTGGCCGATTTCGGGAAGAGTTTCGACATGACGGGAGGGGGTTCGTCGAACCCGGGCGGTTAGCCGCGGTGAGCGTCTCGCGCCACGGCGCGCGCGTCCTGCCGCAGGGCCCAGCCAGGCGATGCCTGCGGGCTCACGCCGGGCGCAGCCGGAGCGGAGGCCGGGCTCGACGCCTTGCCGAGCAAGCGCGGGAGCACGGTGAAAGCTGCCGCAAAGCCGATGAGCTTTGCGAAAAAAGCCTTTCGCGAAGGGTTGTGGGACACAGGTGGGACAGACCTAACTGACGGTGGGAGCCGACCGGGTGGGATCCGGCGGGAGAAAAACGGTCCGAAGCAAGGGAGCGGTTTTTACGATGTAAACCAAAATTTCGGTAGGCAACTTCCCTAGTCGAAGAATTAGTACACGCCGTGCGTGAAACGACGCACGCTAATCCTTCTTATAGGTGGGCGTGCGCGTTCGGGATGCGCTCACCTCGCCCGGATAACTGCGGCGGCTGCCCGTCGGCTAAGGCATAATCGTAGCCCGATAGGAAATTCGCTCAGCGGAAGACTGCGGCAGCGCGGTCCCCAAGAATCGAGGCATCGCCGCCCGGGGGCGACGCCGGCCTACAGGAATATGCCGTCCCGCATCGATCGGGTGACGTCGCAACGCTGGGCAATCTCCGGATTGTGCGTCACGAGCACGACCGCCTGGCCCTGCTCTTTCGCCAAGCGCGTGAGCAGATCGAACACCAGGGCTGAGTTTTTGACGTCCAAGTTGCCCGTCGGCTCGTCGGCGAGGAGGATCGTGGGCTGATTCGCAAGGGCGCGGGCAATCGCGACGCGCTGCTGCTCGCCACCAGACAGGTGGGTGCCGAGGCGGTGGGTCTTGTCGCCCAGTCCAACGGAGCCGAGGAGGGCATGGGCACGCGCTTCCATCTCGGCCGGCGCCAGCCGACCCAGCTTGCGCATCGGCATCATCACGTTCTCGAGCGCGGTGAACTCGAGCATCAGAAAGTGAAACTGGAAGACGAAGCCGATATGTTCGCCGCGCGCCGCAGTCCGCGCGACGTCGTCGGTGTTGGACATCACCCGACCGTTGATCTCGATCTGGCCGCCATCGGGCTGGTCCAGCAATCCGAGCAGGTACAGCAGGGTGCTCTTGCCACATCCGGACGGACCGACAATCGCGTAAACCTGACCGCGTTCAGCCTCAAAGGATACGCCCTTCAAGACATGGACCCGGCCCTCGTCTTGGCCGAGGTAGCGGTGCAGCCCAGTGCAACGGACGGCGATCCTGGAGGTAGAGGTTGACGCAAGGGACATGGCGCGGGGTCGAGTTGAGGGACAGACTACTGCGCAGTGCCGCGAATGATGTCACCCGGCTCAACGCGCGCCGCCCTGCGCGCCGGGATCATGCTCGCCACCATCACCATCACGACGGCCGTGAGAACCGCCAAGACGTAGTGCTGGAGTTCCCAGGTGACGATGAAGTGCTCAGTCTTGAAAATCCCCGTGATGGGCAACGGCACCTGGCTCACGCACCACGTCACGCCGGCGCCGAAGAGCGCGCCGGCGATGGAGCCAATCGTCAGTACGATGCCGGCCTGCCAGAGGAAAATCTGGGTGATGTCACGGCGCTCGTACCCCATGGAGCGGAGAATCGCGATGTCCTTGGTCTTCTCGAAGACGATCATCGCCAGGGTGTTGAACATCGCCAGGCCGGCGATGAGCGTGAACACCGTCACCGTGATGGCGGACGAGATACGCAGCGCGCGAAACACCGCGAGCCAGGTCTTCTCGCGCACCTGCCAAGGGCGGACGTTGTAACGCAACACGTCCTGCATCTGGGCGGCCACGGACGGAGCGCGGTTGGGATCCCGCAGGCTGATCTGAAGGAAACTCGCACCCGTCGCCTTCTTCAGCAGCGACTTGGCCTCGGCGAGTGGGACGTAGATTCGGAGCTTGTCGATATCCTGCACCCCGGTCTCGTAGATGGCGACGACACGCTGCCGTCGGGATTCGCCGCGCGCGCTGATCACAAAGGAATCACCAACCGAGAGCTGCAGGCGGTCCGCAATGACGCGTCCAATTGCCGCGCCACCGGTCCCCCGCTCGATCTCGCGCAAGTTGCCCGCGATGATCTGCTGATCCAGGTCGGAGACCTGCAGGTGATCCGTCAGCCTGATGCCGAACACCTGGGCGTCCTCGGTCTTGATCGGGCCGGTCACCTGCACATTGCCACGTACAACGGCCGACACGCCGCGCACGTCGTTGAACTGCCGCACCGCCCCAGTGAGGGCGTCGGGGTCCTCCACCCCTTCGATGTATTTCACGCCATCCTTTTGCCAGATCTCGAACTTCGACCCACCGCCTGCAGACATGCTGCGCATCGTATCCTGGATCTTGTCCTCAATGCGGATGGCGCCGTCGGTGCCCAGGATCGTGCGAATGAAGAACTGCTCGAACCCGCTCGTCGTGGCCTGCGTCACGATGAACAAGCCCACCCCGAGGATGGTGCACGAAAGGCTCATCAGCATCGACCGCTTCTTGGCGGTCAGAAACCGGAATGCGATCCGGAGGTTCGGGCTCATGATCCGGGCGCCGGCCGCCCGCGGTGGACCGCTGGCGGAGTGGATGATTGCGCGGAATTCATCGACGCAGGGCTCCTTGACTCACTGTTGCTCCACCCGCACCCGCTGCCCCTCGCGGAATTGGTCGATGCCATCGACAATGACCAGCTCACCCTCGTTGAGCTTGTCCGTCACCTCGGCGTAGTTCAACGCGCGGTAGCCAATCGAAAGCTGGCGTTTCTCCACCACGCCATTGCGCACGAGCAGGACCGTGTTCTCCCGGCCCTTGTCGTTGAAGAGCGCCCGCCGCGGGATGAGCGGAGCGTTCTCGCGCTCGCCCACCGTGATCGAGGCCTCGCCCGTGCTGAACGGCATCAACTGCGCCGTCTCCGCCTTGACCTTCAGGTACACGCTATAGCGCTGCGTGTCCGCATCGGCGAACGGGAGAATCGTCGTGACCTCGGCATCGAACAGCGTGTCGCCAACGTTCAGCAGCCGCACGCGGGCGCGCTGCCCGACCTTCACCCGAGCGATGTCCTCCTCGCCGATCTTCGCGATCACCACGCGTTCATTGGAGAAGAACTCGCCGACCTTCGTACCGGCTCCAATCAGGGCGCCCGGCGCGACGAAAACAGCGCGCATCACGCAGTCCATCGGCGCCCGCACGGTCATTTTGTCGATCTGGCGCTGAAACTCGGCTTGGCTCTTCTCGAAATCGATCTGGGCCTGTTTCATGTCGAAGTCCGCCAGCACCAAATCCGTTTCGACCTGGGCGTAGCGACGCTGCGCTTCCTTCCATTGCAGCGGCGGCATCTCCCCCCGGTCGAATTGCTGTTTCGCGGCAGCGAGCAGTTCCTTGGCCGTCTCAAGCGAGGAGTCATTGCGCAGCCGGATCTTCCGGCGCTCCAGCTCACGCGCATAGTTGTCGGCGGCCTGCTTCTTTGCCCGTTCAAGGTCGCTGGAATCCAGCTTCACCACCGCCTCGTCCTTGCGAAAGGGTTCGCCCAGTTGCCGGGGATCGATCCAAACGACACGCCCGCCCAGCTCGCTTTTGAGCTCCTGCACGTCCTTTTCGGCGTGCACCACGACGCTGCCGCTGACGACGTCCACGGCCTTGCCCCGCTGCACCGGCGCGACGAGGGCGACCGGTCGAAACCCGTACAACGCCACCACGACTGCGATGGCCAGGATGGCCAGCACGACCAGGATTTTCAGAACGAAACCGGATTTGGCGGGTTTAGCGGACATAACGAGAGGGAAGATTCTGGAGCGCGGGGTCATCCGTCACTCGCGACACAAAGGCGCTCCAGCTGGCCAGGAACGCCGCCCGGGCGGCAGTCGCGACGGCCTCGGCCCGGCGGAGGTCGCGTTGCGAACGCTCTAGGCGCGCTTGCGACGCCTCGCCTGCTTGCGTCCGCAGGAGTTCCTGCTCGCGCCTCATGCCGAGCTCAGCAGCGTGCCGCCGTTGCTCGGTCAGCTCCACCGCGCGCGCATCAAGCACCACGTTTCGCTGATACTGTTGTGCCTGATCCATCACCTCTTCGGTCACCCGTCGCAGTTCCGCCTCGGCATAGCGACGATCGGCCTTGGTCATCGCCTTGATGGCCCGAGTGGCAAACCCATCGAAAATGGTCCAGTTCCCTCGCAGCTCCATCGAATCCCGGGTGATAGCCGTCTGCGAGACGGCACTCTCGCTGGCCGTGGTCGATGTCTCGACGCTGTGCGAGATGCCAAAATTGAACTTGGGCAGCAGGCGCATCCGCGCCGTGCGATAATTTAGATCCGCCTCCCGAATCCGCATCTCAAGCACTTGAGCCCGAAAGGAGTGGCGACCTCCGTCGCGGAGCACTGCAGCCGTCCAAGCCGTGGCGAGCGCCGGATCGTAGCGCGGCAGCGGCAGCGCATCCGGAATCGACTCCGGTGAGAGGTCTGACACGCCCGCAAGACGCGCGAGCCGCCGACAATCAGTTGTGAAGTTGGCGGTGACCCGATCCACCTCAAGCTGGGCCTCATTTAGTTCGAGCTCCCGCCCCGCGATATCCGCGCCCGAGAGAACGCCCAACGCTTGTTTCTCCTTTGCGCTGGCTAGTTCCTGCTGCCGCAACGTCAGTGTGTAACGAATCTCCCGTAAGCGCGCCTGACTCGCCACAAGGCTGAGATACGACTGTCGAATCGCGACCGCGAGTTCTCGGTAAGCGTCGGCGTACTCCTTGGCTGCAACTGCGGCCCTGATACGGGCAATCTGCCCCGCGCGCCGGACGTCTCCCCAATGAAACACCGCCTGATCCAAACCAATATTGTAAAAGAGGCCACTGTTGTCCGAACTTGAATCGGCGTTGCCCGAGATACCTGTCTGACTGGAGTTGTAGCGAAAATCGCCGCCGAGATTCGGCCACCGCTGCCGGTCGGCCAGGCGGATTTCGGCATCGGCCCGGTCGACGAGTGCCTCCCGCCGCAACTGGTCCGGCGACTGCTTCACCGCAGCCGCCAACAGCACCTTCAATCCCGGAAGATAATCTTCCGGGAGTGTAACCACCATCGTCGCCGACTGGCCGTGCAATCCTACTGTGACGACGGTCAACGCTAACCATGAAATGGCGCGCCCGACACGCAGGCAACTGAGTCCAGACAACAGCATGTAACGTGAGAGAATGAGGTGGTCAGACCGCTGGAATTGGCCCTCGATTGCAAAGCTTTTTAGGGGAGGAAATCAGATTGCGCTTTCGCGTTACAGGTTCCGCCGCAATGTCAGTCACTATCTTCGTATGCTTTCGCGTGTCGCCGCATCCATGAATCCCAGTTCATCAACATCCGACCTTCCCTCAGCCAACGTCACTGAAGCTCAGCCGGACCCGGTCGTATCGACGTCCCAGCTCGTGCAACGGCACCTTAATCGGGTACGGGAGTTCTATGATTGCGCCCCGGTCCGTCCACAATGGGCTGCCCGCCAATACCGACGGCTGCTCTCCCACTACTACAATCTGTTGATCGCGCCGTCCGCCTCCGTGCTCGAGATCGGATGTGGTGGGGGAGATCTGCTGGCGTTGATTCGAGCCGGCCGCCGCGTGGGCGTCGATCTCTCGGCCAAGCGGATCGAGGCCGCACGTCAGCAGGTTCCCGATGCCGAGTTCTATGTCCAGGCCGGCGAGGAGTTGAGCCTCGAGGGCAAGTTCGACGTCATCATCATCTCGGACACGCTCAACCTCGCGGCGGACGTGCAGCAACTGCTCGAACGGCTCCATGGCGTCGCGACGCCTGACACGCGGCTGCTGATCAATTTTCAGAACACACTCTGGCGTCCGTTCCTCTCGCTCGCACAGGCGCTGGGCCTCAAAGCCGCCCAGCCGCAGAACAGCTGGCTCGCGAGCGCCGACGTCCGCAACCTGCTGCGGCTGGCGGATTGGGAGGTGGTCCTCGACCAGAATCGGATTCTAGTGCCGTCGCCGGTCCTGGGGCTCGGCTCGCTTGTCAACCGCTGGCTGGCCCCGCTGCTCCAGTGGTTCTGCCTCACCATCTTCTTCGTCGCACGGCCGCAACCTCGCACACCCCGCCGGGCACGGACGGTTTCCGTCGTCATCCCCGCGCGCAACGAAGCCGGCAACATCGAGGCCGCCGTTCAGCGCACACCCGAGCTGGGTGCGGGCACGGAGCTGATTTTTGTCGAGGGCAACTCCACCGATCATACCTGGGCCGAGATTCAGCGCGTGGCGGCCGCGTATCCGCAGCGCAACATCCGAATCCTTCAGCAGCCCGGCCGCGGCAAAGGCGATGCGGTCCGTGCCGGCTTCGCCGTCGCCAGCGGGGACATCCTCATGATCCTCGACGCCGATCTCACGATGCCGCCGGAGGAGCTACCCAAGTTTTACGCGGTGCTCGCGAGCGGGCGGGCGGAGTTTGCGAACGGTGTGCGCCTGGTCTATCCGATGGAACAGGAGGCCATGCAGTTCGCAAACCTCTGCGCCAACAAGGCGTTCGGCCTGATCTTCTCCTGGCTGCTCGGCCAGCCCGTGAAGGACACGCTCTGCGGGACCAAGGTGCTTGCACGGGCGCACTACGAGCGCGTCGCCGCCAATCGCACCTACTTCGGCGACTTCGATCCTTTTGGCGACTTCGACCTGCTCTTCGGCGCCGCCAAGCTGAACCTCAAGATCGCCGACGTGCCGATCCGGTATCAGGACCGCACCTATGGCACGACCAACATCCAGCGCTGGCGTCACGGCTGGCTGCTCCTGCGCATGGTGATGTTCGCCGCGCGCAAGCTGAAGTTCGTGTAGCCCTCATGATTCCCGTGCTCGATCTCAAGCCGGCCGTCGACGAGCTCCGCCCAGCGCTCGACGCCGCGTACCAGCGGGTGATGGAATCCGGCCGTTTTCTCCTGGGCCGGGAACTCGAGGCCTTCGAACAGGAATATGCCGCCTTCGTCGGCGCACGGCACTGTATCGGCGTGGCCAATGGCCTCGAGGCCCTGCAACTCGTGCTGCTGGCGCGCGGCATCGGCCCAGGCGACGAGGTGATCGTGCCGTCAAACGGCTACATCGCGACCTGGCTCGCGGTCACGCACGTCGGTGCGCGACCAGTACCGTGCGAGCCCGATCCCCGCACGCACAATCTCGATCCCGAGCGGCTGGCCAGCGTCGTTTCCCCTCGGACGCGCGCGATCCTGCCGATTCATCTCTATGGACAGCCGGCAGATCTCCCGGCGATCGCCTCCTTCGCACGCACCCACGGGCTGTTCGTGCTGGAGGACGCCGCGCAGTCGCACGGCGCCCGCTGCCGCCAGGGCGCGGGCGGCCCGTGGCGGCAGACCGGCGCCTTGGGCGATGCGGCCGGCATCAGCTTCTATCCAAGCAAGAACCTCGGCGCGTTGGCCGACGCCGGCGCGATCACCACGGACGACCGAGAGCTGGCGGACAAACTGCGCCACCTCCGCAACTACGGTTCGAAGGTGCGCTACGTGAACGAATACGTCGGCCTGAACTCCCGCCTCGACGAGCTGCAGGCGGCGTTCCTCCGGGCGAAACTACCGCTGCTAAATGCCTGGAACCAGCGCCGCTCCGCCCTTGCGGCCCGCTACGCGGCGGCGCTGGCGGGCGTCGGCGACCTCATCCTGCCGTACGTGCCCGGGTGGGCCGAGCCGGTGTGGCACCTTTACGTCGTGCGCACCCGTCAGCGCGCCGCGTTGCAGGCGCATCTGGAGGCCGCCGGCATCGGCACACAGATCCATTACCCCACCCCGCCGCACCTTGCGCCGGCGTATGCCGGGGCCGGATGGAAACGGGGCGACTTTCCCATCGCCGAGCAGCTCGCCGCCGAGGTGCTCAGCCTGCCGATCGGGCCGCATCACACCGCGGACCAGATTGAAGCCGTTGGCGCAAGCATCCGCCAATTTTTTGGCCAAAGCCGATGATCGTGTTGTTCGACAACGCTGAGCTGCTGCCGGCGGCGTGGCGTGATGAAGCGCGCGGCCAGGCGGTGCGTGTCTTCAATGCGGGACTGCTGCGCGAACGCGCGGGATGGCTACTCGCGTACCGCGTGGTCATCGAGCCGGCCGCAAAGCGGCGCATCGCCATCTGCCGGCTCACGGAACGCTTCGCCGTGGTTCCCGGCTCACCGGTAGCCCTGAGCGACCAGGTGCGGTTCGGCGCGTTGGCGGACGCAGTTGGTCAGACGACGACCTGGTTCGCCGATCCGCGACTGTATCGGCTGAGCGGCCGTCTATTCGTGTACTGGAACTCCGGCTGGCATGAGCCGCAGAACCATCAATTTTTGCAGGAACTCGACGCGGTGACGCTCCAACCGGTAAGCCGGGCGCGGGAACTGGCGCTCGCGGGACGGCGCCAGAAACTGGAGAAGAACTGGGCGCTCTTCGAAGCGGACGGATTGTTCGCCGTGTACTCGGTGCATCCCCACCGCGTGCTGCGGTTCTCATTGGCGGGCAACGGACCGATCGAGTTTTCCGAGGTCGGTCCGGCAACGCCCAACCCGGGTGGCTACGCGCAGGCGCACGGTGGATTGCGGGGAGGAGCGCCGCCGCAGCGTTGCGGAGATCATTTCTATTCGTTCTGCCACTCGATCGAAAACGGGGACGACGGTTACCACTACACGGCCGGTGTCTATCGTTTCGCGGCGCGCGCTCCGTTCGCGCCCACCGACATGCCGCGCATTCCGGTGGCGATCCCGTTGCCCGCAGCGGCACGACGCTCGCTGCCAAAGCTGAACGCGGCGATCGGCGGTGTCGTCTATCCGGCGGGCGCAGCCTATGCGAATGGCCACTGGGTGGTGAGTCTCGGCGTGGACGATGAACGCTGCGCCCTCGCGATCCTCGACCACCAAGCCATCCTCGCGACGCTCGAACCAGTCGCGACGAACGCTGGTGTTGCGCTTTGAACACGAGCGCGGGAGAACAGGCGCCGAACCGTGGCATCCTTCGACTCCTCGTCCGTCTTTGCCCTCCTGAATCCCTGGTGCATCGGCCGCAATCTCTGGCGGCATCGTGAGCTCGCTTGGCAGTTTGCCGTGCGCGAGATCGAAGTGCGGCACCGCGGCAGCCGGCTTGGGGCGATCTGGGCCCTGGTCAACCCGCTCTCGATGCTGGTGCTGTACTGGTTCGTGTTCGGCGCAATCTTCGGGGGCCGTTTCAACGTGCTTCCCGGCGAAACGGAGTTCGACTTCGTCCTGGCGCTGTTTTTCGGGCTCGCGATGTACCACGTGTTTGCCGAGACGCTCGGCTGGGGCCCGCTCCTGATCGCCGGCAACCCGAACTTCGTGAAAAAGGTCGTGTTCCCACTCGAGGTGCTCCCGGTGGCAAAGGTTGGCGACGCCGCGTACCACCTCGGTGTAAGTCTCGCGTTGGTGCTGGTGGGCAGCCTGTTCGGCACGGCGGGCGTCTCCTGGAGTGTGCTATGGCTGCCGGTGCTGATCCTTCCGCTCCTCATGCTGGCCCTGGGCATTGGCTGGGCGCTATCCGCGATCGGGGTGTTCATTCGTGACGTCGCCCAACTCACGCCGTTCATCGGCACCGCCCTGCAATTCGGCAGCGCCGTGATGTTCGCACCCACCAAGATGACGGCGCTGCCGTACGCGTGGGAGATCCTGCGCTTCAATCCACTCCTGCAGATTCTCGACCTCGGCCGGCGGGTCGTGCTCTGGCACCAGCCCATGCCGTGGACCAACCTCGCCTACGTGTACGCGGTTGCGCTGGTCACCCTGGCACTCGGGCACGCCTGCTTCATGCTGCTCCGGCGCTCGTTCGCGGAGGTAATCTAGGGGCCGCGAAGGATCGTGCCTGGCGCCGGGCTCTTCCGGGGCTAGCCCGCGACGCGGGAAACGCCGATCTCGTATGGCAGCCGCACAAGTCCGTGCACGACTTCTTGCTCGGATGCCGCTGAGACCTCGATCACCGCGACGTTGAGCACGCGGTCCCAGGTGTTGTCGGCGTCGACTCCCGCCCCGCAGCCGAGGTCGAGGGTGTATTGCCCCGGCTGCAGTTCGAGGCGGAACCGGATTGAGACAAGACACGCCTTGCCGGCGGGAATCTCGGCAATGAGGCGCCGCGCCACGCGCAGCCCGGTGGCGAACATCACCTGGCCATGGCGGTTGCGCAGTTCGCAACCCGCGCTGACGCCTCGGACGTGACGGGACGCCCGAATCAGGACGACAGCGACGGCCCAGTCGCCAAGCCGGAACGTCGAGCCTGCCCCTCCGTCGGCGTGCAACAGCCAAGCGCGCGCAATGCGCACGCCGCCATCCCCCAGGCGCTCCTTCTCGGCGAGCGCCAGTTCCGGAGCGGTCGGCAGCGGAACAGTTGCGAGCGCGTTGAAATCGTCGGTGGGCGCTGGCGCGTTGCCTGAAAGCGCGGCCATGGCGGTCACGTACTCCCGCACGCAGGCCCCCGCCTCCCCCAGGTAGCGCATGCGTCCCTGATCGAGCCAGAGCGCCCTCTGGCACATGTTGAGGACAAAGGCCGTGTCGTGGGTTACGACGAGGAGGGTGACGCCGGCGTTGACCAGCTCCCGCATCCGGGCGCTGCATTTCTGTTGGAACAGGATGTCGCCGACGCTCAGGGCCTCATCGATGATCAAGACGTCCGGCTCGACCGAGATCGCGACGGCAAACGCCACGCGCATCATCATGCCGGTGGAATAGGTCTTAACCGGTTGATCGATGAAGTCGCCGATATCGGCGAATGCGACAATGCGCTCGTAGCGCGTCTCCATTTCGGCCCGGGAGATGCCGAGGATCGCGCCGGCCAGGTAGATGTTTTCGCGTCCGGTGAACTCGGGGTTGAAGCCGGACCCCAGTTCCAGCAGCGCGGTGATACGGCCGTTGACGCGGCACGCGCCCGAGGACGCCTGCAAGGTGCCTGCGACGATCTGCAGCAGCGTGCTCTTGCCGGCGCCGTTTCGGCCGATGATGCCGAATGCCTCACCTCGCTGCACGGTAAAGGATACGTGATCGAGCGCGGCGACGGCGCCGTTCGACGCGCGATCGAGACGGGAGCCGAAACCGAGTCCCCGCGCGAAGGAGCTGCGAAGCGAGACGTTGCGGTGATAGAGCTTCGTCAGCTCACGGATTTCGATTGCCGGAGCAGCGTTGGAATCAGCGCCGAGAGGCGATTCCACTGCCGCCGGTGAATTGGCCACCATGGCGTTCTGTTAAGCGCGCAGGAGCGGGATTAACCAAGACAAAAAAAGGGCGACCGGTTACCCGGTCGCCCTTTGCGGCGTTACCTTTTAGTCAACAACTAGAATCAGAGGTCCTGCGTCGGGGCCTTGTACTCACCGGTGCCCTGGTTGACCGGATCCTTGCCGGCCAGGTTACCAGACTTGTTCAGGGCGCTCAGATCCTTGAGGGAGTCCGACTTGACCGTGAACGTGCCAGTGACGAGGAGCGAACCAGCGCCGGGGATGATCGTGCCCGTGGCGTTGATCGTGAGGTTGTTCGTGATGCTGCTGCCACCCGTGCCGGAGGTGAGGAAGTCACCGCCCGTGTTGATGGTAACCGCACCCGTCGAGATGCTGCCCGCGCGGAGGTTGAAGCTGGTGGCCTCGTTGATGAGGGTGCCACCCGTGCCCGCCGTGAAGCGGAAGGCGCCGAACGCATTGGCCGTGTTGTTCAGGATCAGCGAGCTCCCGGCGGCTGACGCGATGAAGGTAGAGTTACCACCAATCGTAAGCGCACCCAGCTGGCTAATGTTGCCGAGGGTGTTCTCAACATAGAGGGCCCCCGTAACGCTCGACGTATCGAGCTGCAGATTGCCGATACTGTCGATAATCTGAGCATCACCAGCAGCGCTGAGCTTAACAACCGCGTAATCGCTGCCGACCTTGTCCAACGTGATGCTACCGATCGTCGCGGCAAATGACGCCACGCCGCCCACGGTCACAACACCGGTATCGATGATATCGCCACCTTCGGAAGTAACGGTCAGGTTACCAGCACCGGTGGTCACAGCCGCCAAGTTGAGCGTAGTGAGCTCTGTCACCGCAATATCGCCGCCATTGCTCGCCAGAGTCAGGCCACCGAACTGATTGCCAGAGTTCGTAAGCGTGATCGCCGCAGCGTTCGTCTTAAGCGTCGTCGCACCATACGTATAGATCGCGGTGCCAGTCTTCTGCGTCAGCGCGATACCCGCGGTACCGGAGAGATCAACGGTGAGACCGCCCGCCGCCACCGTCACAGCACCAAGCTTGGTCGCGAGAGTGTTCCTGAACTTCGAAGTGTTCAACGCGGTCAACGAAACGTTGCCCGTGATGACATTCGCCGAGGTATCGAGCGTAACGGCGCCGTTGCTGGCCTTAAACGTAGCGTCCTTGTTCGCAGTGATCACACCCGACTGGATGACATCGCCGTAGGTGCTGGTCGCGACCAGATTTCCGCCCGTCACGCTGGCGGCTTTCAGGCGAAGGGTCCCCGCCTCTACGATCGAGGCGCCACCAGCAGTCGTGGTGATCGAGACCTGACCGAAGTTGTGGCCTGCGTTGGTGATGCTCAGCGACTTCCCAGTGAAGGTGGTGTCACCGAAGATCGAGATGCCCGCGGACGAGTCGATAACGGCGTTCGCGCCAGCGAAGGTCGTCACGCCGGTCGAGGTGCTCACATACTGACCGATGGTCAGATTGCCACCGGAGGAAGTATACGTAACCGCGCCGGTGCCCGAGATATTCCCGTTAACCGTAAGCGCACCCGCCGTAGTAAGGTTGACCGCGCCGCCGGCGTTAACCGTGACGCTGGTGTACTTGCTCGAGCCGCCAGTGATCGCACCGGTGCCAGAAGTCAAGGTGACCGAACCGGTCGTGTTCAACGCGGTAAAGTTGAGAGCATTGGTCCCCAATGTCGTCAGATTGACGTTGACCTTGGCGTTGGTGTCGGCCGTCCCAATCGAAACCAAGCTCGCCGAAGCGGCGTTGTTCACGATGGTCAGGTTCTTCGCGAGGTAGTTGCCAACCAGCGTGGAGCCCAGAAGGCCGAGATCGTCGTACAGGGAGACCGTACCGGTGATGGCGTTACCATCCTTGAAATCCAAGGCGATGTCGCCCGGATTAGTAGCCGTGCCCGCGCCAACCTTAACGTTAACGGCGGTGATGACACCCGAGTTGACGATACCGGTCGCGCTATAGGCAGTCAGGTCTGCGCCGCCCAAGTTGATCGTACCGAGGTTCAGGGTCTGAGCTTCGAAGACCTTCGCCGCGCCACCAACGGTCGTGATCTTGACCGCACCGTAGCTGCTGTTCAGCCCCACCGCGTTGCCAGTGGCACCATCGAGGGTAACCACGGCCGCGCCAGTCGACGTAATCGTGAGGTTGCCGCCAACCTTCGCGTTGTTGGTTGCGTCGGTCACAGCAGTGGCGCCGGCGCTGACAGTAAGGTCGAGTTTCTTGTCGACCGAGACCGTGCCAGCCGCAGTGTTGCCGAGGGCAACGCTGCCGGCCGTGATCGTCACATTACCCGTCGCAGCAGTGCCATCGCCAAGGATCACGGCATTGGCATCGGTGAACGTCGCCGTGCCAGGCGTCTCTTTGACCACCAAAGTGGCAAAGTCGCTGGAGCCGGTGAGATTGATCGAACTGGTCGACGAGAAGGTCGCATTGCCCGACGAGGTGATGACGCCCGCGCCCGAGATGTAGGCGCCCGAGGCATTGAGATCAGTTGCACCGATCGTCGAGCCAACGACGATGTTTCCGGTGGCGGTCAGGTTGGCGGTCTTGCTCGCCGAGATGGCCGCCGTCTGGTTCAGGTACGCTCCGGAAGCGCTAACGTTACCCGTCGTGGCAGTGACGGCGGCAGCAACCGCGAGGTTCCCCGTCGCAGTCAGCGTCGCATCCTTATTGGCGCTGATCGCGGCGCCCTGATTCACATAAGCGCCGGACAGGCTGACATTGCCAGCAGTCGAGGTGATCGTACCACCGGCAGCGAGGGTCGCGTTACCGGTCGCGGTGATCGAAGTGTCTCCCGACGTGCTGATCGCAGCAGCCTGGTTGTAAGTCGTCGCGGCGGTAGCGGTAACCTTGGTCGCCGTAATCGCGGCGCCAATGTCGATGAGCTTGCCGGACGTGATGGTGATGTTCGCGGCGGGAGTGGCTCCGCCGATAATGCCGGCCGCCGTGCTCGTGATACTGCCAGAGGTGCTGGTCAGCGAAATATCGCCGGTACCGGCCGCCGTGGAATTCAGGGCGGCGGCGACACTCAGGTCGGTACCCGCTTTGGCATTGATGTTCGTCGCGATGATGGCGCCACCGAGCGTAACCCCCTTGTTGGCGTCAACCTTGACGAGACTCGGGGCGGTTCCCGCACCGATCGTCGAAGTCAAGTTGATCAAGCCGCCGGTCGAAACGAGGCTGACGTTGCCAACTCCAGCAGCAGCGGCGTTGATCGCAGCGGTCTGCGTGATGTTGCCGCTCGCAGTAACCGTGAGGTTGCCAGTATTGATAGCCGACCCGATCGCGACGTCCTTACCCTTATAGGTCGCGAGCGTCGCAACGGTCTGCACCCCGCCAAAGCTGATATTACCGGCGGTTGCCGTAAAGGTAACGTTGCCTGCGGTGATGGCAGGGATAACGATATCGCCAGTAGCTTGGGTGTAGCTGACCGACCCGAACGTAACGCCAGCGAGCGTGACCGACGAAGGAGCAGCCTTGACGGAAATCGCAACGTCCTTGCCCGCGATTGTGGTCAGTGAGACCGCGCCACCGCGAACGTCGATCTGGCCACCCGAAAGGATGGAGCCGGAACTGCTGGTCGCCGTGAGTGCGGAAACGTTACCGGCGTTGAGCGTCAGGTCGCCAGTCGAGGTAACCGTAAGTGCGCCAGATGAAACCGCACCGACCGCGATGCGCCCAGCGCCCGACGTGATCGACATGGCCCCACCGGTAGCGCCGACGGTCAGGAGCCCGGAACCATAAGCCTGCACATCCACGAAGGTCTGGGCGCCGGTACCAGTGCTCGTAGTAAGCGTCGCGTTACCGGCGAGACTGTCGCCAATCGCGAGGACCGAGCCTGCCGTCTGATTGATGATGGCATTGCCTCCGGTCGTAAGCGAGAGCGTCGAGCCCAGTACGACGACGTCATTGGACACGTCGATCTGGCTCGCTGCCGTAGTAACGTTCATGCTCGCATTGCGCAGCGTCGCATTACCGACCGTGAGGTCGCCGGCATCGCCGAGGCTAACGACACCCGTGCGGACGCCCGCAACTGTGACGTTGCCGGCGTCGATTGTGCCGGCCAGCGCAATGCCATTACCCGAAATCCAAACGTTACCGCTGCCTGAGGCAGCAGTCAGCTTCGCCCCCGAGAGGACGCTGACTCCCGTTGTCGTGGTGATACCATCACCCTGGTTCTCGACGCCAGCAAGCGCACCAGTGGTGAGAAACGCATATTCCGTTTCAGGAACCGTGCTCAGGCCAACGCCAGCGGCGTTGATCACACCCGTAGCTCCAATGGTCACGCCGTTCGGATTCAGGATCCAAACGCTGCCGTTCGAACTCAGCGTTCCGTTGACCGTTGTGCCCGTCGTCCCGGTCACCCGGTTAAGAATCGAGGACGTCGAGGACGGGAGCGCAAAATTAACGGTATCACCGGCAATGATGTTGTTGTGAGCAGCATCGGCACCACCGAAGTTATTCCAGTTGATGACCGAATACTGACTCGTCGAAGTCACGTCGACCTGAGTCGAGCTCGTGGACGTGACCGTGACGCCGGACGACTTATTCGCAATCTGTGAATTCAGATCGGACTGGTTCGCAGGCAGCGCCCACAACGGAGTGGGGAGGGTAGCCAGAGGAGCTGCCACAAGAGCGGAGAGCAACAGCTTCCGCAGCGACACGCTCGCGTTTGTTTTATTCTTCATGGGTGAGACTGAGTGTTGTTGAACAAGACGGATATAACGCCAATTCAGGGCCGAAGAAGCCGCTCCGCGCCAGCATTGGCAAGCACTTTCTAGACGCAGCCAGTCATCGGTTTGCGACCGAAACGGACCCCGTAGAGAAGGTGGCTAATGTAACCCGGGAAACTTCGTAGCCGGATCCTAAGGCAGACCCCGTGCCAACCGACTGGACTTACGCAAGCCACTTTGGAGCAGCAAACTGCGATACATGTATCGTACTTCCGCGCACACGTTGGTACGCAAAGGAACCCATTTTACATGCAATTGGTGGGTAAATTTACCCAGCAGATCAACTCCTTTGGGACGCGATCACCGATTCCCGGCCGCCAATGCATCCACACCGCCGGTGGCGCCCGAAGGGAAAGTCCCGGAGGCCGGACCCGCAGTTTTCTATATGAAGTATTGCGGCGGCCTGAACAATTCCTGACTCGCCCAGTCCCAGCCAACCCGTTCACATCGCCAAACCCATGCTCTTTCGCGTCGTCACTTTTCTAGCGCTGCTCCTTTCAGCGCATGCGGCCATCGGTCAGGATGTATATATCTTCAAGCGGCTGATCACCGCCGACACTGCGGAGGCCGCGCTCGCCTACAAGGTTGATCCCGCCAATCCGGCGACCGTAGTCGTCCAGAACGTCCCGGTCCTTGATGATCCGACTTTCAAGGCGATCATCGCTCCACTCATCGGCAGGCCGATCGACGCTCCCTTGGTCAACGAAGTGCGCGCGCACATCAGCCGATATGTGCAGAGCCACGACCGCATGATCACGAAGGTCGACATTCCCACCCAGACGATCGCGGACGGGTCCCTGCGCATGGTCGTCGTTCTCGGCCGTTTCAAGGACGTCGCCTTCGTCGGCAACAAGTGGTTCAGCAGCAAACTGCTCGAAGAGCGGCTCGGGATCAAACCGGGCGACGAAGTCCGTCTCTCTGTCCTTGAGGAAGCCGTCAACTGGACTAACACGAATCCGTTCCGTCAGGTAAAGGTGATCGTCAATCCTATCGGCGATCACCCGACCCAGGCCAACCTCATCGTCGGGGTGCAGGAGCGGATGCCTTGGCGCTTCGCCACCTCCATCGACAACTACGGCAACGAGGTTCTCGGAAAACGTCACTACACCGCGATCGTGCAGTTTGGAAATCTCTGGGGACGCGATCATCAGGGGTCCTATCAGTTTGTCACGACCGACCAGCCGTCGACCTATCAGGTTCACGCCTTCAACTACCGCATACCCACCACATGGCGCCACTTCCTCGAGTTCAACGCCAGCTACTCCCGCGTGAATCCGAGGTTTGGCGCCTCCGGCGAGATCGTCCAACTCGGCATCAGCAAGTCCGCCGAGGTTCGTTATGCGATTCCACTCCGCGGCGGGGAGAAGCCCGTCGAAGTCTGGTTCGGCACCGAATTCAAGCGTAGCAACAACGACTACGACTTCGCTTGGGGGCTGATCCGGGACCGGAAAGAGGCCGACGTGATCCAATTCAACGCGGGCATCAGCCACATGCGCCGTGACAAACGCGGGAGCTGGGGCTTTGGCGCAACCGTCCACTACAGCCCCGGCGGCATCGGTGCGCTCAACAACAACACCACGTACGATAACACCCGCCTCCTTTCCTCACCGCGGTATGTCTACGGCACCGTCTCCATCCAGCGGCAGCTGACCCTCGACACATGGTTGCTATCCACCCGGCTGATCGGCCAACTCGCCAGCACCAATCTTCTCGGTAGTGAACAACTCGCTATCGGCGGGCCTACTAGCGTCCGGGGGTTCGCGAGCATCATCCACGCCGCCGACGAGGGGTTCCTCTTCAGCACTGAACTGCTTACCCCGAGCTTCACCACGAAGCTCGAAAAGCTCCGCAAGACCCTGCCACCGCTCAATACCCGCTTCGCCGTCTTCTACGATGCAGGCCAGGTGTTCTACAAGATGCCCATCGGCTCGGATCCCAAGCTCACCGCCCTTGCCTCGGTCGGCACTGGCGTCCGGCTGAGTATCGCGAGCAACTTCAGCCTGAACTTCGACTACGGCTGGCAGCTCACCGAGCTTCCCTACCGCGGCCCCCACAGCGCCGGCCACATCAAGGCCGCGCTCGCCTTCTGATCCTTCCGCCCCTTTCGCCGGACACCCGGCACGCCGACGGCGGGCCCGCGACCAAACGCGGGGCCCGCCGTTTTTGCTTCGCCTCCTCTCCGGTTCGGTTTTTGCGTGACCGCAACCTTGAGGATCCATCTCGGCCACCACTTCTACGGCGCCGGCAACTTGGGCGACGATTTCATGCTCGCCGGCTTCCTGGGCGCCATGCGCACGCTCGCGCCCGATGCCACTTTGACGTGCTGCGTCCCGTTTCCCCTCGAGCCGCTTCGCCGGCGGTTTCCCTCCGTGACGTGGCATCCATACGAGGAGGCGCTCCGCACCCGCTGCATTGCCGAATCCGATGTCTGGCTCGGTCTCGGCGGCTCTCCGTTTCAATCCGCCCAATCCCGTTGGTTCATCGACCATCTCAACGCTGACGCCGCGCTCTGCCGCACCGCCCGCAAACGCATGTTCTTTCTCGGCGTCGGCGCCCAAACCGAGGCCGAACTCCTCGTACCCGATGTCCGTACGCTTTGCGGCGAGGCATCGGGCATCTGGACGCGTGATTTCGCCTCCGCGCAACGCCTCTCCGCCCTCGATCCGGGCATCCGCGCCACTCCTGGCAGCGATCTCGCCCACCTGTTCTTCCGCGAACACCGGCCGCCCCCTCCCGCGCCGCGGCGCCTTACCTTCGTCGCCAATTTCGATTACGCCTCTTGGGACGCCGCCCCCGCCTTCCTCCAGGCCGTCGCCTGCCTAGCACCCTCGGAACGCGTCTGGCTCGCGCAGGAGTCCCGCGACCTCCCGGGCGCTGAACGTGCCATCTTCTCCTCGTTGGCCACGCCCCTGCGCGCCGGCTGGGCATTGATCTCTCCAGAGCTGCCCGGCGCTCCGCTCGCTGACGTCCTCGCACGGTGGCCGACCGGCGAGTGGCTCCTCACGTCCCGCTTTCACGCGGCGATTGCAGCCGCCTGGGCCGGCTCACGCATCGTCGTGATTGCCACCAACGAGAAGCTTCGCGCGATCGGCCGCGAACTCGGTTGTCCCGTCGTGCCCCCCGACGCCGATACCACCACCGTCAGCCACGCGCTCGCCTCCGCGCTCCCCGTTCGTCCTCCGCTCACCTCCGCCGAACGCGCGTACGCAGCGTGCCGCGAGTTTGTGTCGGCCGCCGGCACCTGAGCCCCCTGCCCTCCGGCTCGCCAGTGCCGCTTCGCCTCTCCCCACGAATCGAGGGGAATCGGGAAAAACAGGCTCGTCGGATATGACGAATCCGTGCGACTTTGCCCCTCCATGCTAGCGCTGGCGTATTCGTTCCTCCTCTTCGCATTCTGGGTTCTGGTCGGGCGTGCGGTCATCGCCGTCGTCTTCCCGCGACTCGGCGTCCTCCTTTCCTGGCTGCTCTCACCCGCCCTCGGCCTGAGCGTGCTCCTCCTCGGGCTCATGGTCTTCAACCAACTGGGCCTCCGGCTCGGCATCGTCGTCACCCCGCTCACGCTCGGACTCGCGGGCGTTTCCCTCGCCATCCTTTTCCAGCGGCGGCCAATCGTTCCGTGGCGCCAGATCGCGCCGTTCGCCTTGGCCGTCGTCGCAGCCCTGCTCTGGGCCGGGTGGCCAGCCCTCCTCACCGGTTTCGACTGGGTCAGCTACGCCAACGACGATATGGCGAACTACTGCCTGGCCGCCCAGCGGTTCCTTGACCGGGGATTCTACGAGGCCCCGACGATGGCGGAACTCGCCGGTCGCGACTACTCCAGCTATTACTTCTTCATGCACGTCGCCGACATGATGCGGTTCGGCGCCGAGCATCTGGTCGCCTGGAGTGCCGCCCTTGGGCACGTTAAGGCCACCCAGGGCTTCATGCCGGCCATCATGGCGCTGGCCCTCGTCCAACTCGCTTCCGCCGGCGCCCTCGTGCTTCACCTTGGCCGGTGGCGCCGCCAGGCCGCCGTCGCGGTTTGGGTCCTGGCGGGCAGTCCTCTGTTTATGCTCGGCGCGCTCTACCAACTGATCGCCCAGGTCGGGGGCGTCGCGCTGCTCATCGCTACCATCGCGCTGCTGCTGCGGCCCTGGGCCACACCGCGCCGCCGGGTGATGATCCAGTACGCCATTCTGCCCGCGATCACCGCCTCCGCTCTCTGCATCTTCTACCCCGAAGTCACCCCGTTCGCCGGTCTGGTCTTCGTCGGGTTCGCGCTCATCTGGTCACTCCGCAATCGCGCCTGGCCCTCGGCCCTCCTCGGCCTCGCCGCCTACACGCTCCTGGGCGTCGTAATCCTGCTGCGTCACAACCTGATTTCCTACGTCAGCATCCTCGTGGTGCAGTTCAACGGGGCGATGGATGCTTCCAACCTCCTGCTCTCGCTGTTCCCGTATTTCATGCTGCCCACGGGATTCTCGAACTTCCTGGGTTGGATGCCGATCGCCCACGACTTTCCCGAGCCCGTCGTCTCCCTCTCGATCGCCGCAGGCATGCTCGTCGTGGCGCTCGTTCTCCTGCGCGCACTGCGCGACAGCTGGCGCCTCGCGCCCGCCGCCCTCCTGCTTCTGATCCAGTTTGCATTCGCCGCCCGGCTTTTCAGCGGCGCAAACGACTTCGGCCTCTACAAGCTCGCAATGTGGATGCAGCCCGCCCTCGCGGCTTGCCTCGCGGCCTGGATCGTCAGCCTCACCGGCCGACGCGTGGTCGCAGCCGGCGCGATCGTGGCCCTCTATCTCGTGAGTGCGGCTCCGACCGGCCTCTATTACACGCAGGCGTCCTGCGGCGTGAACGCCGGCGGGCTCACCGAACTGCGGCTCGCGTCCCGCCTCGGCCTGACCATCCCGCCGCCGGCGGACCACAACGCGCAGCTGACGAGCACCATCGAGAACGTCGTCGCGGCGAAGTTTGCCGGCACCGAACTGCGCGGCTATCCCCTCGCCCTCGTCTCCCGCGACTTTTTCTGGCCCACCACGCGGACCGATTTCAAGGACCCGACCTGGTCCGTCCGCCTGCACCCGTACTTTGAAGAGATGAGCCGGGCCGCGCCGCTGATCACCGAGCGCAATCGCGATCTCATCACCAACGGCGTGCTCTGGGGCACCCAGCTCACCCAGCCGGTCGTGAATCAAGCCACCGCCAGCTACGTGTCGATCGAGCCACAGCTGTCGCTGTTCAATAAGTTTCACTTCCCGACCGCCATCGGGGACCGCGACGGGTTGTTCGTCGTCGAGCCGGCCGCGACGGTGAAGAACCGGTTGCTCTTTGTGCACTCCGGGCTCGGCAACCACTACTACCTGGGCGACCGCCGGAAAATCTCGTTCTTCCAGCAAGAGCCGGACCTCTACGAGGTCAGCCAGAACTTCAACGCCATCGGCCGCTTTCTCCTCCTGCGGATCGAGAACCCTTCGCCGAAGGTCTACCTCCGGATCGCCGCGACCCGCACGTTCATCACGGGTCACACCGCATGGGACCCCCGCGCCGTGGTCCACGGGCGCGAGGATATTCCCCTCGACGGCCTCGGCGACGGCGCGTTCAACCGTTTCGTCGGCCCGCTTGCGCCGCAGGTTTTTGAGGGTGCGAACTACCTGGCCATCGATTTCAAGGAGTTCCCGCGGTACATCAAGGACCGGCGGCCCGGCCTGAAGCGTCTCTACAACGAGATGGTCCCGCTCGATTACCGCCGGCTCATCGGCTGGGCGCGCGACATCTCCGCCATCGGCGAGGATGAGTACCTGGCCCTGGAGCGTCCGCGCGAAATCTCCAACTTCCCGCGCGATTTTGCCATGGCGCGAGGACTTGAGTTCTCGGGCATGTTCGAGGACGGATGGATTTCCGCCCACGCCACGTTCGTGATCGGCGGCGCCAAGTCCGGCGAGATGGTGCGGCTGCGCGGCGTGGTTCCCCAGATCAAGGGCTCGAAGGTCGGCACCGGCACGGTCAAAATCTCGATCAACGGCCAACCCGTGGGCGAGCTCACGGCTGCCTTGGGTTCGTTCGACTGGCTGCTACCGATTCCGAACCCGCGCAGCACCACCGCCATCGACCTCAGGTTCTCCGTCTCCGGGATCCTTGAAGCGCCCGACGAACGCCCCGTCTCCGCCCTGCTCGAGTACCTCGGCGTAGTCGCCCCCAGTGCCACGTTGGAATCCGACTTCACCCACATCGGCGCCCCGCGGCTCGCCGCGCCCGGCATCGATCCTGACGGTTGGATGCTCCCCCAGGCCGGCCTCATGATCCCGGCCGCCGCCCAGCCGCGCGAGATCCTGCTCACCTTCGAGTATCCGGATTGGGGTGGCGCCAAACCCGCCCACCTACAGGCAATCCTCGACGGCACCACACCGGTCGCCCCGCTGGCCCTCGTCCCCGGCACCCGGCCGGAACTGCGCCTCCGTGTCCCCGCCTCGGCTTCGCCCGTACGGCTGCAGCTCGAAGCCACGTCCGAACTCACCCTCCCCGCGCCCGACTCCCGCCGCCGCGCCCTGCGTCTCCTGCGCGCGACCGTCGCTCCCGCCGCCAAGTCATGACCGGCTCTTCTGCCCAACCCGCCGCCGCCCGCCCGCGCACCGTGGTGTGCGTCAAGGTGGATACCCTCGGCGACCTCGTGCTGTTCATACCCGCCCTGGCCGCGCTGCGGGGCGCCTGGCCCGACACCCGCATCGCCGTCGTGATCCGGCAGGCCTACCTCGACCTGGCTCCGCAACTCGTGGCCGGCGTGGAATGGATCGGCACTTCCTTGGATCCCTTTGCCCGCGGTCCGGCCGCCGACCCGGCCGAATTGACGCGCCTGCGCCACGTCGTGGCCGCGCTGCAGCCCGACGTCATTGCCGCCGCCACCTCGCGCCAGAATTGGCTGGAAACGGTGCTGGCCGCGACGCCGGGCGCCAGCCATCGGGTGGCACTCGGCACGGCGACGGACGACGAGTTCTTCGCCACGCAGCTTCGCGTACACCTCGGCATCGACGCGCGGCAGGCCTTCACCAGCCACGCCGAGTTCGCCGCCGACGACTCCGACTGGGTGCGCGGCCTGCGGCTGGCCGACGCCCTCCTGGGCCGAGCCGTGCCCCGGTCCCGACCGAGCCTCTCGCTGCCCGCCGAGGTGGTGAGCCGCCCCGCCGCGTTCCTGCAGCAGCATCGCCTTTCACCTGGACGCTACGTGGTCTGCGCCGCCGCCGGCTTCGCCAACGTCGCGCTCAAGACCTGGCCGGCCGAACGCTTCGCCGCCGTCCTGCGCCACATTCAGGAACGTCACGGCCGGCCGACACTGCTCGTGGGCCAGGAGAGCGAGCGCCCCCACCTCGAGCCCCTTGCCGCCGCCGCGGGTGGCGATACCACGCTTTGGCTCGGACGTGACGGTTCCTTGCCCGAACTCGCCGCCCTCATTGGCCAAGCTGGACTCTTCCTCGGCAATGACACCGGGGCGATGCACCTCGCGGCAGCCCTCGACGTGCCCGTGGTCGCCGTATTCGGTGGCGGCACCTGGCCTCGTTTCGTCCCGGCCGCCCGCCGCCACGTGAGCGTCGTGCAACCGCTCCCCTGCTTTGGTTGCGGCTGGGATTGCGCCTTCGGCGACGCGCCCTGCATCGACGGCATCTCCGTCGCCGACGTGACCGCCGCGGTGGACCTGGCGTTTGCCCGCGGCCGCACGGACTTCGCCGAGATTCGCGCGGTCGAGCCGCTCCCCGCCACCACGCGTGAGATCATGGGGAAGGCCGCGATCCGCTACCGGCAGGCGCGCACCGACCACCTCGCTCGCCAACATAAGCTCGAGGAGCTGACCGACCTCGACCGCGAAAAGGACGCCGCCATCGCCGAGAAGGAGGCTTCGATAGCCGAAAAGGAAGCGGCGATCGCCGAGAAGGAGGCCGCCATCAACGGAAAGGAGGAGGCGATCCTCAAGACCGAGGCGGAGCTGCGACAGAAGGAGGCGTCGATTTTCGAGAAAGAAGCGGAGATCCACTCGAAGGATCACGAGATCGCGGCGCTCAAACAGGTCTGCGACGAGCGTGAAAAGTTGATCTTCGAACTCGACCGCAACTCCCGTGCGTTCGAGGCGAAGGCGGTCACCATCGCCGCCGACAAGGAACTGCTGGTGAAGACGCTGCGCGAGCTCCCGGAGGACCGCGCGTACGCCGTTGAAACGATCGCCGGCCAGGCCGCGCATATCCGCAATCTCGAGTCCATCCGCCTCCTGCGCGACGGGGAGATCGCCGACCTCAAAGCCTCGCTCGCCAACATGACGAACGGACGCCAGGACCTCGAACAGGCCCGGCACTACGGCCGCCTGCTCGCGGAGAAGGAGGCGGTCATCCAGGATCTCCATCGCAACTGCCAGGCGCGCGAAGCCGTCATCCGCCAGCTCATGGCCGAGACCACCTCCGTGACCGGCAAGCTGTGGCACGCCTGGCGCGCCACGCGCGTCTGGGCGTACGAACGCTTCGGTCGGCCGCTTTCCCGCTGGTGGAACGAACGCCTCGTCGAACGCTGCTGGATGCAGATTGGCGAGCTCCGGCAATACCCGCCGCGCCCGCTCCGCTGGGACCGCCGCCTGCCGCGCCGGCGCCCGACCGCCGCCCTGCCCCAGATCGGCATCGTCACGCCGAGCTACGGCCAGGCCCGCTTTCTCGAACGCACGCTGCGCAGCGTCCTCGACCAGCAGTATCCAAAGCTCCGCTACGCCGTGCAGGACGGCGGCTCCAAGGACGCGAGCCCCGCCATCATCGCCGGCTACGCTGCCCGTCTCGCCGCCTGGGAGTCGGTGCCGGACGCCGGCCAGGCCGACGCCATCGCCCGCGGCTTTGCCAAGATCCAGGACGCCCTCGGTGCCGAGGACGTGATGGCCTGGCTGAACTCGGATGACCTGCTCGCCCCCGGCGTCCTGGCCTACGTGGGCGATTACTTTGCCCGGCATCCCGAGGTCGACGTGCTGTACGGCCACCGCATCATCATCGACGAGGAGGATCGCGAAATCGGACGTTGGATCATGCCACGGCACGACGCCGCCTCGCTCGAGTGGGTCGACTACATTCCGCAGGAGACGCTCTTCTGGCGGAAGCAGGCCTGGCAGCGCGTCGGCGGCATCGATCCGGCGTTCCAGTTCGCCCTCGACTGGGACCTGCTCGCGCGTTTCCAGCAGGCGGGCTGCCGGATGGTGCGCGTCCCCTACTTCCTCGCGGCGTTCCGCGTGCACGGCGAACAGAAGACCAGCTCCGTCATTCACACCACCGGCGCCGAGGAGATGCGGCGGATCCGCGCCCGTTTTCATGGTGACCAGCAGGACAACACCGCGCGAATCGAGGAACAGGTGCAGCGCGTGCGGCGCAGGGGCGCGATCGCCACGCGCCTCCTCGAACTCGGTATCCGCTGGTAACCTTTCCGCTTGCAGCAACAACCGTAATCTAGGTTCCTGCGCAGCTGAACCTCATGCTCCTCAGCATCGTTGTCCCGGTCTACAAGGAAGAGAAAAACATCCCCGAGTTCCTGCGGCGGTTGCGGCCAATTTTGTCGGAGATCACCGAGGACTATGAGCTGATTTTCGCGCTGGATCCTTCGCCGGACCGCACCGAGGACGTCGTGCTGGAGCACCGTGCCGCCGATGCGCGGATCAAGTTGCTGAAATTCTCGCGCCGCTTCGGCCAGCCCATGGCCACGCTTGCCGGTCTGCAGTATTCGAGTGGCGACGCGGTGGTCGTGATGGACGTCGACCTGCAGGATCCACCGGAGCTGTTGCACGCCATGGTCGCCAAGTGGCGCGAGGGCTACGACGTCGTGCTGCCGCAGCGCCGGCACCGCACGGGCGAGCCGTGGATCAAGAAGCTTGTCGCGGAGACCGGCTACAAGGTGATCAACAAGATCGCCGACGTTCGCATCCCGCCCAACACCGGCGATTTTCGCCTCATGGCGCGCCGCGTCGTGGCGGAGGTCGTGCGGCTCAAGGAGTCGCACGGTTTTCTCCGCGGCATGGTCGCGGTCGTCGGCTTCAAGCAGGCGATCATCCCCTTCGACCGCCCGCCGCGCTTCGCGGGCGAGACCAATTACAACCGGTTCTTCGGTTCGCTGCGCATCGGGTTCAACGGGATCTTCTGTTTCTCCACCTACGCGCTCACGCTCAGCACCCTGTTCGGCTTCACGCTCGCCATCGGCTCCTTCGTCTTCGCCCTGCTCTACGCCGTCGCCAAGATCATGGGCTGGCTGCCGTTCGCCTCGGGTAACCCGACGATCGTCATCCTGATCCTCTTCATGGGCGGCATTCAGCTCATCAGCGTCGGCATCCTCGGCGAGTACATCGGCCGCATCTACGAGGAGGTCCGCAGCCGGCCCAAGTACATCGTCGACCGCGCCGAAGGTTTCACTACGCGTTGACAATGCAGATTTCTCGTTCCGCCGCCGAAACGCCGCGCCCCGTGGGCTCGCCGCCTTCGTTCCGCCGTTTCAGCCTCGCCGCCGCCGCCTTGTTTGGTCTCGCGCTGGCCTCCATCGTCGCGCTCCGGACTTGGCCTCCGATGCCAGCGGTGCTGGCCCTCGAGGTGGCGTTCCCGCCGGCCGAGAACGGCCGGATCGAGCCGATCATCGCCACCGGCGAGTTTGCCAATGCCGATTTTCTTTCCGTCAAGTACGAGACCGGGAATCGTGTCGTCATTGCCTACGACGCCTGGGGCGTCGGCGGACCGGTTTCTGAGCCTATCCCGTACATCCCGGGTGAACGCCTCCGGCTCGTCGTAGAAATGCCTTCGTTCACGGAGCTCAATGGCGTCTCCACCCGCCCCACGGCGCCCCTTCGGGTCAGCGTCGCCGGTCGCGAAATTCTCCGCGGTGAGGTCAGTTTCCATCGGCGGAAGTCGCACGAGATTTTTTTCGGCCTGAATCCGCTTGGCGGCACTCCGGCCGGCGCCTTTCGCGGCACGCTCTGGATCGACCACCGGCCAGTCAAGGGCGGCCCCGAGTCCTACTTTTCCCTGCCGCGCCGGCTCGCCGCGTTCGCCCTGCAGTTCGAACGCATCGCGGCCGTGGTGCTTCTGGGCGCGGCCTTCGGCTTCTTCCTTCCCGCCTGCCAGCGCTGGCTGCGCGCCCGGCCCCAGCAGGCCGTCGCCGACGCCCCCCATCGCCCGCCGCACCGCTGGTTCATCTGCGCCACGGTACTCGCGACGCTGGTATTCACCCACGTCATCACCGCCGGAACCTACCAGCTATTCTACCCGGAGTCCTTCGGCACGTTCTACGACTATCAGGCATTGAGCCTGATTCACGGCCGCCTCGATGTTGCCGGCGAGGCACTCAGCGGCGAAGCCTTCATCTACAATGGCAAATGCTACGGATACTTTGGTCCCACGCCCGCGCTGCTGCGGATCCCATTTGCCCTGCTCGGAGTAGGCTTTGGCCTGCTCAGCCGACCCATGATGGTCCTGCAGTTCGTCGCCTGCCTTGCCGCCGTCTATGCCATCTTGTGCCAGGCGGTGCGCCTGCGCAGCGGTGCCGCCGCATGGCCCTCACGCTTCGCCACTCTGGCCTTCGTTCTCACCGCCGGCTTGGGCAGCACGCTCTTCTTTCTCAGCAGCCGCGCGTATATCTACCACGAGGCGATCCTCTGCGGCGCCGCGTTCGGCCTATGGGCCTGCTACGGCGCGCTCCGCTATCTCGACGCCCCCGCGAGCCGCTGGTGGATCACCGCTCTCATCTGCGGCGTTCTCGCCGTACACGCGCGCCCGCCGCTCGGTCTGTACGCCCTCGTCTTGATCGGCGTCGTCGCCGCCATGCATCTCTGCTTCCGCCGCACCAAGGATGCCGCGAGTGCGCGGCAGCCCCTGAAGCACCTGACCGTCGGCGCCCTCGCCGTGGCCGGCGTACTCAGTTTCAATGGACTGAGCTACCTGAAGTTTCACACCATCGAGGGCTGCCCCCTGCGGTACAACGTCCAGTACAACGCCACGCGTCTGGCCCGCATCGACGGAAAGCAATTCCACCTGGGCAATGTCCCGTTCGGCTTCGACGCCTATCTGGGGAAGCTGACGCTCAAGACGACGAAACACTTTCCGTACTTCGCCACCCACGGATTGGATTCCAGCACCTACCCCAGCGCCAAGATCGACATGACCGAGAGCATGGCCGGCATTCCCTGGGCCATGCCCGGCCTGTCTGCCCTCGCACTTCTCGGCCTCTTCGCGTGGTCGCGGCGCAGTGGCGCCCTGCGCTTTGAAGTCGCCGCAATCTGGGTCGCCGTGCTTCCGACGGCTTTCGCGATGTTCGCGGCGATCGCCGTTTCTCACCGTTACACGGGTGATTTCGTTCCCTTCCTGCTCTGCGCCGCCGCCCTCGGAATGGCGGTCGTCGACCGCTGGGCAGGCATCACGGGCCGGCTGACCCACTGGATCCTTCTGCTGCTGTGCACGGTCTCCATCGCGATCACCGCCGCGCTGACGCTCAGCTATCAGGGCGAGGGGGTCTGGGGCGTACCAGCTGAGACTCAACAGCAGTACCAGCGGCTGCGCGAGCGCGTCGACGGCTTCTTTGGGAACAGATCGTAAGCGGGACCGCCAACGGCAGCCCCAAAACGCCGCGGAAAAACATGCGGATGCCCGCCCCTTGGACACCGAACCGACTGGGTCGCCGGATTCGCACAACGTGGGACCCTAACCGGTCCGACCTCCGCCGAAAGGCCAGCGCCACGGAGCCCGGGTGACCCTGCCATGCCGTCGCAACCCTCGTCCTCCGCCTGCCCGGTCCAGGGGCGGCATCGACCGGCCCCCTCCGCGATTGCGATCCTCGTGATCGCCGCCAGCGCCCTGGGGTTTGTCGTGGCCGTCACGTTTGGCACGTTCGACCTATGGGCGTACGAGAACGTCGGGGTATTCTACGATTACCAGGCGCAAAGCCTGCTGGCCGGGCGGCTTGACGTCCCGGACGAGGCAATTCGCGACGAGGCTTTCGTTGTGGGCGGAAGGTACTACGGATACTTCGGTCCCACCCCGGCGATCCTGCGGCTGCCGTTTGCGTGGGCGGGCGTTCCGCCGGGGCATCTCACGAAGGTGTTCATGCTCGGCTACTTTGTCGGTTTGCTCTGGGTGAGCTACCAATTGCTGGCGATGGCCACGAGCGCACTGCGTCGGGACCCCCAGGCGCTGCCGTCAGTATGGGCGATCACCGTCCTGCTCGGCAGCGCCGGGCTCGGCAGCACTGCCTTCTTTCTCGGCGCGCGCCCCATGATGTACCACGAAGCCGTGGCCTGCGGACTCACGTTCGCGCTTGTGTCGGCCTGGTGCTCGCTGCGCCAGCTATCCTCGCCCGCCCCTCGCTGGTGGTTGCTTGCGCTGCTGTGCGGCGTGCTCGCCGCCCATGCCCGCGCCACTTGCGGCCTTTTCGCCCTCACCCTGCTCGGGCTGGTCGCCGGCTGGCAATGGGTGCGTGGGGTGCACCCGCACGGCGGGCCCGCCGCAGTCGGCTGGCTCGACCGCCCGCGGCGTCTGGCGTTAGCCATCGGGCTGCTGGCGGTCGGCGGAGCGCTCAGCCTGAGCGGTCTGGCGTACCTGAAATTTGGCACCTTCGACACCGCGCCGTTCCAGTACAGCCGCCCCTATGCGGATCCGGCGCGCTATGCCCGCGTCGACGGCCGCAAGTTCCACCTCGTGAACGTGCCCTGGGGAACGTATTCGTATTTTGGACGCCTCAACTGCCGGCTCGAACCCCGTTTCCCCTATTTCTTCGCCGGTGGCCGCGAGCCCCCGCGCACGTTTTCCAGAGCCAAGATCGACCTCGCCGACTGGCTCGTGCCGGTGCCCTACGCCATGCCCGGCCTATTCGCACTCGCAACCGCCGGCGCGCTGATCGCGCTTTTGCGATTTCGAGCCGCGCGCCTGCCCTTGCTGCTCGTGTGGCTCGCGGCGGCCCCAATGACACTGCTGCTCGTCGCCTTCATCGCAATCGCGCAGCGTTATTCTGGCGACCTGTGCCCGTGGCTCATCGCGAGCGCCATTTTTGGCGTCGCGGCATTGGACTCGTTGTCCGGGGTTGGCGGGCGGCTCCTGCGCGTCGCGTTCTCGATCTTGGCGCTCGTCGGAATCCTGATCACCAGCGCTCTCGTGTTCGAATATCAGGCATTCTGGGGGCCCGCCATGCCGGAATCGATCCACCGCCACCACGAAGCCCTTCGCCAACGCATCGACGGCTTCCTTTGTCCACCATCGCCCTAGTCCGTCGCCTTGGCCCGCCGAGTCGCAGGTGTCTGCTTTCTTGCGGTCGGCCAGGTAATGCGCCATTTCCCGACCTCATCTCATGCAACACGCGTTCGTCACCGGCGCCGCCGGCTTCATTGGCTCCAACCTTGTCGATCGGCTCCTCGCCGAGGGTGTCCGCGTCACCGGCTGGGACAACCTCTCCACCGGCCAGGAGCGCTTCCTCGCCGGCGCGCTCCAGCACCCGCAGTTCCGCCTCATCCGCGGCGACAACCTTGACCTTCCCGCCCTCAAGACCGCCATGCAGGGCGCCGACTTCGTGTTCCATCTCGCCGCCAATGCCGACATCCGCGACGGCTGGAACCACCCCGAGAAGGACCTGCAGCAAAACACGATTGCCACGTTCAACGTGCTCGAGGCGATGCGCGCCAACGGGGTGAAGCGGATCGGCTTCTCCTCCACCGGCTCCGTCTACGGCGAGGCCCTCGTCACGCCCGACCGCCCCACCCCGGAGACCGACGCCTTCCCCGTCCAGACTTCCCTCTACGGTGCCTCCAAGCTCGCCGGCGAAGGCCTGCTCGCTGCCTACGCCGAGAGCGGCCAGATCGCCGAGGCCTACATCTTCCGTTTCGTCTCGATCCTCGGTGAGCGCTACACGCACGGCCACGTCTTCGACTTCTACCAGCAGCTTGTCGAACACCCCGACCACCTCCGCGTCCTGGGCAACGGCACCCAGCGCAAGAGCTACCTCTACGTCCAGGATTGTATCAACGCCATCCTCCACGTGACCCGCCAGGGCACGGCGCGCGACGCCAAGCATCACACCCAGATCTACAACCTGGGCACGCCCGAGTTCGTGCAGGTCAACGACAGCATCCGCTTCATTTGCGGCGCGCTCGGGCTCAAGCCCCGCCTGGACTACACCGGCGGCGACCGCGGCTGGATCGGCGACAATCCGTTCATCTTCCTCGATACGAAAAAAATCCAGGCCACCGGCTGGAAGCCCAAGCTCACCATCGAACAGGGCATCATCCAGACCCTCCGCTGGCTCGAGGCCAACCGCTGGGTGTACGACGCGCGGCACTGAGCGCCCCGACCGCGGAACTCAGCGGGTTCCGCGCCGCCTCCCCCACCGGGACTCTGCTCTTGCGACAACTTTGTTGTCTGGGATCAATGGCCGCTTTCCACCATGCGACCGTCCCGTCGTCTCCTCGGCTTCGCCGTCCTCGGCCTTCTGCTGCTCGTCGCGCTCGAGTTCGTCCTCTTCGACCAGTTCGGCTCCCGGCGGGTCACGTCAATCTACCCGCGGTGGAATGACCAGATCCTCTATTTATCCGAGGCATACTCCGGCTATGAGCTCTCCCGCACAGACGGGTTAGCGCCCGCGCTCTGGCACACACTCACCAACCTGTCCGCCCAAGGCACGCTGCACGACTTCTTCGCGGTGCTCGCCTTCCAGGTCGTCGGTCCGTCACGGAGCGCCGCGCTCGCCCTCAACTTTCTCGCCCTCGCCCTCTGGCAGGCCGCCCTCTTCTACGCGATCTATCGCCGTAGCGGCACGCCCGCGCTGGCGTTCCTGTTCGCCATGCTCCCGCTGGCGCTCCACGGGCCTTGGGAAAACATCCCGGGCTCAGCTTACGATTTCCGCCTCGATCACCTCGGCATGTGCGGGTTCGGCATCAGCGCCGCCCTCGGGCTGCTTACCGAGGGGCTGCGCGTGCGGCGCTGGTGCGTGGCCTTCGGCGTCGCCGTCGGGCTCACCCTCCTTACCCGGTTCATCACCGGCACGTATTTCGTCCTGATCTTCACCGCCCTCTTCATCTGGGCCGCCCTCGCCGGCGACCGGCGCCAGCGCCTGGTCAACGTCCTCCTCGCCGCCGGCACCGCTGCCGTCATCGCCGTCCCCATCTTCTGGCTCAACCGTGAATGGGTCTGGAACTACTACTACGTGGGCCACTACGTCGGACCCGAAAGCGCCATCCGCAATCAGAACTTTGGCCTGCAGCGCTCCCTCGAGTTCATCCTCAACGCGCTGTCGCAACGCCACCTTGGGTCCTTCTTCGCCAAGCTCGCCGCGGTCATCGTGTTCGTCCTGCCCGTTCTCCGGCTCTTTGCGGGCAAGACCGCCGCCAACTCCGCCCCCGCCTCCGCCCACGACACCCCCGATCCGTTCCGGCGCGTCGTCGATATCTTCGTTCTCGGCCTCGTCTTCCTGCTTTCACCCCTGCTCGTCCTCACGCTCCACCCGCAGAAGTCCGACGTCGTCCTCGGGGTCCTCGTCCCCGGACTCATTCTCCTCCTCGCCGGCATCGCCGTCGCCGTCGGCTCCGAGGTCGAGCGCTGGCGCCCCGGCGCCCGCCGCGCGCTCGCGCTCGTCGCCGCCCTCGGCGTCTTTTCCACCCTGGGTTACTTCGCCCAACGCCAGCTTCGCGCGATCGAGCAGCCGGCCACCACCGCGAACGCCCGCGAGGTCAACGCGATCGCCGATTACATCATCACCACAGGCGACGCCGCGAAACTCCCGACGATCCGCGTGGCGGTGGACAACATCACCGACGCCTTCGATGCCCAGGTCCTCCGCGTCATCTGCTACGAGCGGCGCCACGTGTGGCGAAACTTCGACATGCGCCTCCCCACCGGCATCGCCGCGCCCGAAGACGCCCTCGTCCGGCAGCGCGTCGCCGACAGCGACTTCGTCTTCCTGACCGACGACGCCGTCCCGCCCGGCCCCTACCCCTTCGACCACAAACTTGCCTCACTCCGGCCGGAACTGCGCGCCTGGTGCGAAGCCCACCTGCGCCGCGTGAAGACCCTCACCTTCAACGGTGCGACCGTGACGCTCTACGAACGCCCCGACCTCCGCAAATAGCGCCCCCACTCTTGCGCCCCACGCGCCCTCGGGCTCACCTCGCAATCCCCTCACTCCCGACTCCCTTAATCCCTCACTCCCTTCCTCCATGCATCTGATTCTCACCGGCTCGAGCACCGGCATCGGACGCGCTCTCGCCGTCCACCTCCTCGCCCGCGGCCACCTCGTCTGGGGCCTCGCCCGCTCCGACCAGTCCGACTTTGCGGAGGAGCACCCGGGAAAGTTCTTCGCGTCGCGCTGCGACGTCGCCGACTGGGCCCAGGTCGCCCGCGCCGCCTCTGAGATTACCGCCACCTGGCCCCACGCCGACGGGCTCATCGCCTGCGCCGGCATCCAGGGTGAAGTGGGTCGCGCCTTGACCGCCGATCCCGCCCGCTGGAGCGCCACCGTCCGCGCCAACCTCGACGGCACTTACTACGCCCTGCGCGCCTGCGACTCCCTCCTGGCCCGCACTCCGCGCCGAGCCAAGGTCATCTGCTTCTCGGGCGGCGGCGCCACCAAATCCCGCCCTCGTTTCTCCGCCTACGGAGTCGCCAAGACCGGCGTCGTCCGGCTGGTCGAGACCATCGCCGACGAAGAGCGCGGACGCCCGTACGATATCAACGCGATCGCGCCCGGCGCCATCAACACGCGCCTCACCGAGGAGGTGCTCGCCCTCGGACCCGACGTCGTCGGCGCCGCTGAGTTTGCCGCCGCGCAAAAACAGAAGGCCACGGGCGGCGCTTCGCTGGACAAGGCGCTCGGCCTCGTCGAGTGGCTCCTTTCCCCGGCCAGCGATGGAATCACCGGCCGGCTGATCAGCGCGCCCTGGGATCCGTGGTCCTCGCTCGACACCAAGGCCGCCGCACTTGCCACGTCGGACATTTATACGCTCCGCCGCATCGTGCCGGAAGAACGGGGCCAGAAATGGTGAGGCCCGTGTGCTGATCGGGCCGGCGTCGTCCGGCCCGCTTCAGCCGGTTCCCTCACCGCTTCTCTTTCGCGCGAAAGACCCGGAAGTTCAGGATCAGGAAAACCAGCACCGTCGACGGCGGCACGGCGATCGCCGTCGCCCACATGGGCCCGAGTTTGAAGCCGTCGATGCAGAGGCGGAACAGCGCGAAATTGACCACGAAGCTCAACGCCGCCGTCGCCAGGTACTCCCGGAACTGCCGCCACGTGTCCTGCCGCAGGCTCGGCAGCGCCCAGAACCGGTTCAGCGTGTAATGCGTCGACGTCGAGCAGATGAAGCCCGCCGTAAAGGCGAGGTTCGTCGGCATCCACCAGGTGAATACCTTGGTCGTGACCCATTGCACGACGTAGGCCGTCCCGCCCACCACCAGAAAGCGGATGAAGCGCGAGACGTTGGAGCCACCGGCGGACGCGATTGCGGTCATGCGCGTACTGGAATGCCGCCGGCCAATCCCGCGGCAACCCGAATTCCCGCGCTCAGCGCGCCCCCGCTTCGGCACGATCGCGAGCCGTCCACGTTACCTCGGTGATTTCGCCCGAGAACCGCTCGCTGCACGCCGTGCCGCCCACGGGGTTTGTCCCGATAAACACATCCGCGGCGTCCGCCCGATAGAACCGCGCTGGCGCGCTCCACATCGGCCGTCCGTTCACGCTGACCTCAACCCTCCCCGCTCCGGGATCCGCTCCCGGGAACGAACCAAGCCGGATCGCGAGTTGCCGGGGCTCTGCATCCGCCCACGCCAGCGGCGCGCCGTAGATCGGTGATTTGCCCCAGTGCTCGAGGCCAAAACGAATGCGCGCTGCGTCCAGGTACTCCACGAACAGGAAGTCCGCCCCGCCCGTCACCCCCGTTGTCGCCAGCGGTTCTCGCGCCCCGATCGTCCGTCGCGTCGGCAGTGTCACCCGCAGACTCACCTGGTCGAACCGCTCGACAGCCCCGGCCGCCGCCCCCCGCGCTTCCACTTCTAGGATCCGCCCCGCAAACCGCCCCAGCCCCGCGGGCGCGATTCCGATGCTGATCACATCGCCGCGCCGGAAACTGCGCCCCGCCACCGTCCAAACCGGCACGCCGTCGAGCACCAGCCAGGTGCGCCGCTCTCCGCCAACCTCGCGACACCGGAACTCCAGGCGATGCAGCCGCGACCGTTCCGCCGTGATCTGGGCGCTCTCGCGCACACCGTCCGCCGTCACGCGTCCGAAGACCAACGCCCCGCCCGCGCTGCGCACGCACCACGTCTCAGGCCCGCCGGCCGTGTTCACGCTCAGCAGCGGTTGCGCAATGTCGGCGCCCACCTCGGCCAGCGCGAACTGCAGGACGCATGGACTCGAGTCGGCGCCAACGAGCGTATCGATCCGGCCATCCCGCGCGACGGCCCGCAGCTCCCCGCTGAAGCGCGCGGGATCTTTCGCCCCCTTCGGATCTCGGCCGACGAGAATCTGGTCGGACGTGGCCGCTTCCGAGCGCTGATACCCGTCGAGCAAAACTTCGCCAGCCAACTCGACGCGCACACCGCGCGTCAAACGCTGCACCGCGTCCACCGACCGACCCCGCAGGACGGGATGCGTCTCCGGCGGCAGCAGTGAACCAAACTCGACTCGCATCCGGTACGTTCGCGCGGGATCGATCGCCACCCACCGGCTCGCCTGGGTCGCGCCGCCGTCGTGCGCAAAGACGAATCGGATCCGCCGGCCCTCGCCGTACTCCAATCCCAGGTGGTCGGCCTTCCCGTACCAGCCCGAGTGCAGTAGCGGCTCGCGCTCACCCGCCGGCCGGATGGGAAAACGCACCTCGAGTTCCAACGGTCCGAACGAGGCGCCGCGCCAGCGTTCATACCAACTCGCCGGGAGATTTCCGATCAGGGCCAGCCGGGCGTAGGCGCGTGGATTCGACCGCGCGAAATTTCCGTACACCTGCAGGCTGAACAGCGCGCCAAAGCCCGCGGCCGCCAGCACCACCAACGCGAGCAGCGATTGCCCCAGTGCGTGCACCACCCTGCCCGCACGCTCCTGCAACCAGCGCTCGACGGTCAGCCCGCCGACCAGCCCGAGCAGCACAAACGCCGGCATGAATTCCGTCTCATACCGGCCGATCGCGGCATAGAACCCGCTTAGGATCAGCAGCGTGCCGACGCCCATCGCCGCCACCGCGCCCAACCAGATCATAAAACGTCGTCGATCCGCTGCGCCCCGGGCCGCACCGAAGGGTGCCAGCACCGCCAGCCACAGCAGCGGCACGTAACGCAGCGTTGCACAGACTTCCTCCGTGCCGAAAAAGCCCGCCGGCGTCCGCGGCAGCTGCGTCGGATGCAGGTACGGGAAATAGCGCGACCACTCGAACGGCGCGAAGCCGTACAACCAGAGATTGTACGGGTAATACGCCCAACTGAAGTGTCGCGCCTTCACTTCGTAGAGACCGCTGAACTGATACGAGATGCCGAACTCGGTCACGCTCCCGAATCGCGCCAGGTTGTACCAAGCCATCGCCAGCCCGATCCCTCCGAGCGGAACCAGCGCGGCGCCCGCATAGCGCAGCAGCGCCGCCCGCTGCTCGCGCCACGTCCCTCGCGCCGCCCAGATCCGCACCGCCAGCGGCACCAGGATCAGGCCAACCGCAAACAGGTGCGTGGGCTTTGACGCCACTGCCAGCCCAAGGCTCAGGCTCGCCATCGCCAGCCAGGCCAACGGTCGCCGCTCCGCGTGCAGGGAACGAAACAGCGCATACACCGCCAACGCGCCAAACGCGTACATCGAGCTCAGCGGCAGCTCCCAGATGTTCGCGCGCCGCACCAGCACCGGAACCATCGTCGCCAGTCCCAGCGCCAGCAGCCCGAGTGTCCAGAGCAGCAGTCCTCCGTTCGGAAAATACCGCCGTCGCAACTCCCGCCAGGTGAGTCCCGACGCCAGGAAACCCAGCCAGCTGAAGATCACCACCGCCGCCGGCAGCGGCAGCGCGACGCCCGTGATCACCCGAAAGGGTAGCATCAGCGTCACCGCCGGCGTCGCGCCAAAGTAGAGGTAGTACTTGCCGCGGTACAGGGACGCGTCGTGTAGCCCAAGTCCGGGCGGGCGCTTCGCCGGATCATACGGATCGTCCACCGCCAACAGCTCCGGGGGAACATTCACCTTCAATGACAATTGTCCGTCCAGAAACCCGTCCACGAGGAGGTTGTAGTAATCCGTCTGCGGCTGTCCCCAGCGCCACGACGCGTCCTCCGTCCGCGCCGACCAAAGGTAAAACCAGCCCACGAGCAACGCCACGCCCGCGAACACAATCCACTCTCCACGGCGGGTCGTGGACGCGTCGCGCGAGGCAGGTTTACCTGGAGGAGGGTTCATGGACACCTGGGTAGCAGGCTGGCCGGGCGCATCATCCTACGACTCGGCCGCCTCCCGACGGAAGAAGCGGAGCCGGCCTCCTTCAACCCATTACTGCAGGCAAGTCGTCACTCCACTGCGCCACGCCCATCGCCGGCCGCCCCCGGCAAAACGTCACTTGCCACCGTTTGGGCATTCGCATGCGCTGCTTGCATATTCATCACGGAATGAGCGCCATCACCACGGAGCCAACCCTTAATTTTGCCGTCGTCGGCTGCGGCCTGATTGGCCGCAAGCGCATCGCGGCGCTCGCCAAGGTGCCGGGTGCGGCCGTACGCGTCGCCTGCGACCTCAATGCCCAGCGTGCTGCCGATGCCGCCCGGGGCGTCGCCGGTTGCGCCGCCAGCACCGATTTCCAGGCCGTCGTCCGCGATCCGAGCGTCGAGGTCGTCATCGTCGCCACGCTGAACGGCTCGCTCGCCCCGATCACCCTCGCCGCCGTCCAAGCCGGCAAGCACGTGCTCGTCGAAAAACCCGGCGCGCTCAATGCCGCCGAGCTCCGCACCGTCGCCGCGGCCGCCGCGAAGACCGGCGCCCTCGTCCGGATCGGTTTCAACCATCGCTACCACCCGGCGCTGCAAAAGGCGCGGGCGTTGATCGACGCCGGCGCGCTCGGACCGCTGATGTTCCTGCGCGCCCGCTACGGCCATGGCGGCCGCAAGGGCTACGACCGTGAGTGGCGCGCCGATCCCGCCCAGTCCGGCGGCGGCGAATTGATCGACCAGGGCGTCCACCTGATCGACCTCGCCGGCTGGTTCCTCGGCGACTTCACCCGCGTGGAAGGGCACGCCGCCACGTATTTCTGGGACATGAAGGTCGACGACAACGCGTTCCTGTCCCTGCGCACCGCCTCCGGCCAGACCGCCTGGCTGCACGCCAGCTGCACGGAGTGGAAAAACCTGTTCTCCCTCGAGATCTATGGGCGCGACGCGAAACTCGCCATCGACGGCCTCGGCGGCAGCTACGGCCTCGAACGCCTCGCGCACTACCAGATGCTCCCGGAGATGGGCCCGCCCGAAACCACGATCTACGAATACCCCCGCGGTGACGACTCCTGGGCCCTGGAACTCTCCGAGTTCGTCACCGACATCCGCACCCGCCGCGTCCCCCACCCCGGCCTCCCCGAAGGCATCCGCACCCTCGAAATCGTCGAAGAGATCTACCGCGCCAGCGGCTTCACCGTCGCTGCGGCGCCGGCGACGCCGCTGGCGGAGTGAAAGTGAAAGTGAAAGTGAGAGTGAGAGTGAAAGCCCACTTGTTCAGGTGACGATGGCAGCCGACTCACACCTCTCGTCATTTGGTGCTTACCGGAAGGCGCTGGAGCTGTTTGACCTCACGGCTGCCGACTTGATGCCCCTCACGAAGTCCGCAGCGCTCGCCCGGCTCATTGGCCAGCAGTTGGCCAGCGCCGACTCCATCGCGGCGAACATTGAGGAAGGCTATGGCCGCGGCAGTCCCAAGGAGTACGCCCACTTCCTTGTCATTGCCCGAGGTTCGGCCCAAGAAACCGCCGGCCGCTATGAGCGGTTGAAACATTGGCTCCCCGCGGAAACCGTCGATGCCCGCGTCGTCCTCTGCCGTGAGATCATCGCGATCCTGACCAAGTCTATCAGCACGCTGCGAAGCCAGCCCTCGCCGTAACTCTCCCCGGCCCCATTTTCACTTTCGGGCTCCGTCCCACTCTCACTCTCACTTTCACTCTCACTTTTTTTCATGATCATCACCCGTTCTCCTCTACGCGTCTCCCTCGGCGGCGGCGGCACGGATCTGCCGTCCTATTACCGCGAGTACGGCGGCTTCCTCGTCGCGGCGGCGATCGACAAGTACGTCTACATCACGAAGCACCGGACGTTTCAGCAGGAGATTATCGTCAAGTACTCCAAGCTCGAACGCGTGGCGTCCGTTGACGCCATCGAGCACCCGATCGTGCGCGAGGCCCTCAAGCTGACCGGCGTGACCGACCCGCACATTGAGCTCACCTCGATGGCCGACATCCCCGGTGGCACGGGCCTCGGCTCCAGCGGCAGTTTCACGACCGCGCTCCTCAAGGCGCTCCACACCTACCGCAAAAACCTGATCTCCCCGGCCGAACTCGCCGAGCAGGCCTGCGACATCGAGCTGAACAAGCTCGGCGAGCCCATCGGCAAACAGGACCAGTACATCGCGGCCATCGGCGGCATCACCGCCTTCACGTTCCACAAGGACGGCCGTGTCGAGTACCGCCCATGCAACATCTCCGAGGAGACGCACTTCAACCTCGAGGACAACCTCCTCCTCTTCTTCACCGGCTACTCCCGCAGCGCGTCGGCCATCCTCAAGGACCAGAATGACCGCTCGAAGCAGAACGACTCCGCGATGCTGGACAACCTGCACTTTACGAAGGAGCTCGGGTACCAGTCCCTCGCTGCACTCGAGGGCGGCAACCTGGAGGAGTTCGCCCGCCTGATGGACGTGCACTGGCAGCGCAAGAAGGCCCGGAGTTCCGGCATGAGCAACGCCCACATCAACGAGTGGTACGACTTCGCCATGGCCAACGGCGCCCTCGGCGGGAAACTCATCGGCGCCGGCGGCGGCGGCTTCCTCATGTTCTACGCCCAGGACAAGCAGAAGCTCCGCCACGCCATGCGCCAGAAGGGACTTCAGGAGGTCCGCTTCCGCTTCGACTTCGAGGGCACCAAGGTCGTCGCCCAGAACTAGCTCGCGCCCCGGATGACCGCCTCCGACCTGCCCGTCGCCATCCTCGCCGGTGGCCTCGCCACCCGCCTCCGGCCCATCACCGAGAAGGTGCCGAAGCTCCTCGTCGAGGTGGCCGGCGAGCCGTTCTTCTCCCATCAGATCCGGCTCCTCAAGGCCGCCGGGCTCACGCGGCTCGTGCTGTGCGTCGGCTACCTCGGCGAGAAGATCGTCGAGCAGTACGGCGATGGCTCCACCTGGGGCGTGAAGATCGAGTACGCCTTCGACGGCCCCAAGCTCCTCGGCACCGGCGGCGCCCTCATCGCCGCCCTGCCCAAGCTCGGCGACGCGTTTTACGTCCTCTACGGCGACAGCTACCTGCCGGTCGATTACCAGGCCGTCGGCAACTTCTTCCTCCAGTCGGGCCAGCTCGGGCTCATGACCGTGTACGAAAACCACGGCCGCTACGACACGAGCAACGTCTGGTTCGAGGGCGGCGCGATCAAGGTCTACGACAAGAAGAACCGCCTGCCGCAGATGCACCACATCGACTACGGTCTCGGCGTCTTCCGCGCGGCGGCGTTCGACGGCTTCGCCCGCGATGCCGTCGTCGATCTCGCCGAAGTCCAGAAGTCCCTCGTCCCCCGCCGGCAGCTCGCGGGTTACGAGATCCGCCAGCGGTTCTACGAAATCGGCTCTCACGACGGACTCCAGGAACTCGACGTGCTCTTGCGGCAACGCGCGCCGTAACCGGCGCACCCGGCGGGTTTCGACCGCTGGGTTGTCCAAGGGGTTGCCGTCACGCCTGCGCACCCCGGCGCGGATGCGCACAAATATTCGTCGCTTGCCCTCGTTCGCGCAGAACGCTCAATCCCGTCACCCCGACCCATCACTCTGTCTCTTCTTCCATGAGCTACTCCGTCCAACACCTGAAGGAAACCGCCGAGATCATCGGTAAACTGAACCCGGACGATTGCGAAAAATGCGTCCGCGAGCTCCGCGCCGTTCGCGAGCGCGGCGGCCGGCTCTTCATCCTGGGTGTCGGCGGCAGTGCGGCCAACGCCTCGCACGCCGTGAACGACTTCCGCAAGATCGGCGGCCTCGAGTGCTATGCGCCGACCGACAACGTTTCCGAACTCACCGCCCGCACCAATGACGAGGGCTGGGCCAGCGTGTTCGTCGAGTGGCTCCGCGGCTCGCGCCTCAACGCCAAGGACGCCCTCTTCGTCCTCTCCGTCGGCGGCGGCAACCTCGAGAAGAACGTCTCGCCCAATCTCGTCACCGCCCTCCAGTTCGCCAAGGAGATCGGCGCCCGCGTGATCGGCATCGTCGGCAAGGACGGCGGCTACACCGCCAAGGTCGCCGACGCCTGCGTGGTCGTGCCGGTCGTCAACCCGAACAACATCACCCCGCACAGCGAGGCCTTCCAGGGCGTGCTGTGGCACCTCTTTGTCTCCCATCCCGACCTGAAGGTGAACCAGACCAAGTGGGAGAGCGTCGCTCCCGCGAAGAAGTAATCTTCGCCTCGCCTCCCGGCGCGGGCCTTCCCGCGCCGGCGTCCCGCCGATGCCGTCCGCCCTTCCTTCCTCTCCTGCCGGCGCTCGGCCGGAGCTCCTTCCCGCCGTCTTCCTCGACCGCGACGGCACGCTCAACCGTCAGGTCGTCCGCGAGGGCAAACCCTACCCGCCGCAGACGCTCGCCCAGTTCGAACTTTTTCCCGGCGTTCCCGACGCCTGCGCGCAACTCGCCGCCGCCGGATTCGTGCTCGTGGTGGCCACCAACCAGCCTGACGTCGGCCGCGGCACCCAGTCGCAGGCCGTCGTCGAGTCCATGCACGCCCGCCTCCGGCAACTCGTCCCAGCCATTTCCCGCGTCGAAGTTTGCTACGCCCCCGGTCTCGACAAAACCGCCCCGCCCGATCGGCGGCGCAAACCCCTGCCCGGCATGCTGCACGACGCCGCCGGCGCGTTGAATCTCGACCTGACGCGGTCCTGGATGGTCGGCGACCGCTGGCGCGACATCGACTGCGGGCAGCGCGCGGGAGTGCGCACCGTCTTCATCGATTTTGGCTATGCCGAGGAGTTGCGCGCGGCACCCGACTTCATCGTCAAATCCTTCTCCGCAGCCGCCGCCGTGATCCTACGCGAGACCGCCGCCAGCCGGGGCTGACGGCGCCAGCGCCACGCCTAAACTTTCACCTTGCCGCACGCTCGGCGGCACTCTCCCCTTTTTTGCAAAAGTCGACGTAATCCACACCCATGAAATCGCTGAGCGACCTCAAAATCCAGATCTACGCCGATGGCGCAGACAAGGCCGGCATTCTCGACCTCTACGCCAAGCCCTACATTAAGGGCCTGACCACCAACCCGACGCTGATGAAGAAGGCCGGGATCAAGGACTACGAGGCGTTCGCCAAGGACATCCTCCAGACGGTCACCGCCAAGCCGATCTCCCTCGAGGTCTTCACCGACGATCTCTCCGAGATGCGGCGCCAGGCGCTCAAGATCAAGGGCTGGGCCAACAACGTCTACACCAAGATCCCGATCACCAACTCGCGCGGCGAGTCCTGCCTCCCCCTGATCAAGGAGCTCGGCCAGGAAGGCGTTAAGCTCAACGTCACCGCCATCCTCACGCTCAAGCAGGTCGCCGGCGTCGCCGAGTCGCTCAACCCCGCGGTGCCTTCCGTCGTCTCCGTCTTTGCCGGCCGCATCGCCGACGCCGGCGTCGATCCGCAACCGATCATGCGCGCGTCCCGCGCCCTCCTCCACGCCCAGCCCAAGGCCGAACTGCTGTGGGCCAGCGTGCGCGAGGTCCTCAATCTTCTCCAGGCGGAGGAGTCCGGCTGCGACATCGTCACCGTCCCGCACGACATTCTCGCCAAGGCCTCCAAGATGCTTGGCATGGACCTGACCGCGCTGTCCCTCGACACCGTCAAGATGTTTGCCAAGGACGCGAGCGACGCCGGCTTCAAGCTGTGATGCTTCGCCGGCCGCCGGCCTTGCGGTGAACGCGATCAATGCCACGGCGGCCGGTGAGCACGCCGCCTTTCGCAGCTGGGTTGATCATCCGACCACGCAGACCCTCGTCCACGCGCACGTGGTCCTGCGCGGTTGGTGCTACCATCTCGATGGCATGCCGATCCGTGCCATCCGCGCGCGCGTCGGCGATCGCACCTTCCCAGGCCTGCACGGTGATCCCCGCCCCGACGTCTTCGCCGCCGTGGGCGGCGTTCCCACCAGCGAGCGCTCGGGCTACGAGCTCGCGCTGACGCTGTCCGGCGGCGCCAACCTGTGCGTCCTCGAGGTGCAGCTCGCGAACGGCGCGTGGCACGAGTTCAAACGCTTCACCCTGCACGCAGAACCGCCCCCCGCCGGCGACCGCTGGCGCTGGTTCAACTTCTGGGCGCGCGCCTGGCTGGGACGCCCTTCCGCCTGGGACCGCCTCACGCCGGACGAACGCGATTTCGTCGTCGCCTGGGTCCGGCACCAGGGCTGGCTCAATCTTCAGCTTCTGCCGCAGTACGCACCGCGGCCCGTCACGCCCGAGGTGTTTCCGACGTCCGGCGCCCGGCCTGAACACCTGCCCCGGCTCAGCGTGGTCACTCCGTCGTACCAGCAGGCCCGCTTCCTCGAGACGACCATGCTCAGCGTGCTCGATCAGCCGGGCATCCGGCTCGAATACGTGGTCCAGGACGGCGGATCCACCGACGGCAGCGCCGAGATTATCCGCCGCCATGCCGCTCGCCTCGCCCATGGCGAATCAGTCCGCGATGCCGGCCAGGCCGATGCCGTCTGCCGCGGCTTCGCCCACACCACCGGCGGCCCCGAGGACGTGATGATGTACCTGAACTCGGACGACGCCCTGATGCCCGGCGCCGCCCGCTACGTGCTCGAGTACTTCGCCCGCCATCCGGACGTCGACGCCGTGTACGGTCATCGCGTCCTCATTGATGAGAACAACCAGGAGGTCGGCCGCTGGTTCTCGCCGCGCCAAGCCTGCGATGATTTGCGGCTGCACGACCTCGTTCCGCAGGAAACATTGTTCTGGCGGCGGCGCATGTGGGACCGCGTGGGTGGGATCAACCCCAGCTTTCAATTCGCCCTGGATTGGGACCTCCTGCTACGTTTTGCCGCTGCCGGGGCGAAGATCGTCCGGCTGCCCCGCTTCCTTGGCATGTTCCGCCTCCACTCGCTGCAGAAGTCCCAGGCCCGACTCGAAGAGAACGGCATCCCCGAGATGAACGTCCTCCGGCGGCGCACGCTCGGGCGTGAGCCAACGGACGACGAGATGCACCGCAGCATGCGCCGCGCGCAGGTCGACAGCGCCCTCCTTTTGGCTCTCTCTCGGCGAGGACTGCGCCTATGAGCCGGATTTGCCTTCTCGTTGACCAATTCCTGCCTCCGACCGAGCCCGCCCGCGCGGCGGCCGCCGCCGATCCGTGGGCGCTCGCCTCGGCGTTCGCGAGCGGTGGGGAGGACGTCACGATCATCGACGCCAATTTTGCGTTGGAAGGCACGCCCGCCGGTCTGCCGGCAGCCGCCCGTTCCCGTGACTTGGGCTACGTGGCGCTGCGCGAAACGCCGCCGGCGTTCGCGGTTCCCCTTTTTCCCCAGGCCGAGAGCCACACCCGCGCCCACCACGCCGCCCGCCTGCTCGGCGAACTGACGCCCGAGGTGTGCATCGTGCTCGGCTCGCCCGCCCTCGCGGCGATCGCGCTCCTGCGTCGCCAGACCGGCGGCGCCCTCGCGTCGACCCGCTTTGTCGTCCTCGTGTCCAACCTGCCGCGCGAGCTCGCAAGGCTCGCCCAGGACGACCTGCCCCTCGGCGGACGCGAGGAGATCGTCCATGACTATCTCGAGCGACGGGCCCTCAGCGCCGCCGACGCGGTAATCTTCTCCGACCGGGCGGTGCTCGCCCGCGTGGTCGACGCCGGCCTCGTCTCGGCCGCATCGGCCCGCCAGCTCGAAACACTCTCGGACTCCACGGCGTGGCGACCCTACCTGGTCCCCGCCCCCGCGCATCCCGCGCCGCGGCCATTGCCGCGCGTCAGCGTCTGCCTGCCCTATTACGAGCAACCCGACTTCCTCGCGGACGCGCTCGCCTCGCTCGCTGCGCAGACTCTGCCGCCGCACGAGGTGATTCTGATGGACGACGGCTCGAAGTCGCCCGCCGCCCTGCGCGCCTACGCGGAGGCGGAGAAGCGCTACGCGACCCTGGGCTGGCGCTTCCTGCATCAGCCGAACGCCGGCCCCGCCGCCGCCCGCAACCGCCTCGTCGAACACGCCACCGGCGACGCCGTCCTGTTCTGCGACACCGACAACCGGTTCCGGCCCGAAATGGTCGCCACCCTGGCGCGCGCCCTGGCCATGACCGGGGCTGATTGCGTGACGTGCGCGTTCGCCACGTTCTCCGATCCGGTCGACCCGGCTGATCCCGGCTACGTGCTTTCGCCGCTGGGCGGCTGCGTCGAACTTGGGCTCATCGAGAACGTCCTCGGCGACACCAACTTTCTCGTCCGCCGCTCCGTGTTTCTGGAGCAGGGCGGCTTCTCCGCCGAACGACTTGCCGACGAGGACTGGCAGTTTCTCCTGCAACTGCTCCGCCATGGCGGACGCGTCGAGACGGTCCCCGACGTGCTCTTTGACTACCGCCGCCTGGCCACCAGCCGCGCGCGACGCCAAGGCGAGTTCGCCAGCGCCGTCATCACGCTTGCGCCCGTGCTGGCGCAGACCGATCCGGCGTGGCGCCGCCTGTGGCCCCACCTCGTGGCTTCGGTGCGCAACCCGCGCGTTCCCCAACTCGAGCATCAGCTCCGCGCCAACCAGCTGAAGCATCAGGCTGAACTGGCGACACTGCAGCAGGCCTACGACAGCCGCGAACACCAACATCGCGCCGAGATCGCTGCCCGCGAGCAACAGCATCGTGCCGACCTCGACCGGGAACGGCATCTCCTCGCGCTCGCCCGCGCTGACCTGCGCCGCCGTCATTGGGAGATCGTCGTACAGAAGTCCGCCGTCGAACAGGCCCGCGCCGCCACCGCCGCCGCCGAGGGCCGTCACGCGGATGAGATCCGCGAAGCGGCGGTCCGCGAGCAGGCCCTGGCTGGCGATGTTGCCGATCGCGAGCAGCGCATCCGCACGCTCGAGGACAAACTGCGCCGCATGCAGGCCTCCTGGTCCTGGCAGGCCACCGCTCCCGCCCGCGCCCTGCGCCGTCAGTTGGTCGATCCGTTCCGCCGCGCGCCCAAGGAGGACGCCTCCGCCGCCGCGCCCGCGCCAGAGTTTCGCCTCGCGGTGGACCGCCCCGCCTTCTGGGACGCCGCTCCTGCCTCGGGCGTTATCTCCGGCTGGTGCCTCGGCGCCGGCCAACGGCCCACTCCAAACATCCGCGTGCTGCTCGACGGCACGCCGCTCCCCGGCACCACCGGCCAGAGCCGGGAGGATGTCGCCCAGGCCCACGGGCTCGCCGCCTCCGCCGCGGGCTGCGGGTTCGAATTTCACTACCGGCTCGCCGCCGACACCGACCACGCGCTCCGCGTCGAGGTGCAGGCCGACGACGGCTCCTGGCAGGTTGCGCGCGAAGGCACCCTCCACACCACGAGCCGGCCGCGCGCCGTGCACGACTACGCCTCGTGGGTCGAGTGCTTCAGCACCGTCACGCCGGACAAGGCCGCCGCGCTGCGGGAACGCCTCGCGGCGCTGCCCGCGACCGCGCGGCCGCTCCTCTCGGTCCTCATGCCGGTCCACAACGCGCCCGAGCGCTGGCTCGAGCGCGCCGTCGAGTCCGTCCGCGCCCAGGTGTACGAGAACTGGGAGCTCTGCATCGCCGACGACGCCTCCACCGCCGCCCACGTGCGGCCGCTCCTCGAGCGGCTCCAGGCCGCGGATTCCCGCATCCGCGTCACGTTCCGCCCGAGGAACGGCCATATCTCCGCCGCGTCCAACTCCGCCTTGGAACTCGTCCGCGGTGAATTCGTCGCCCTGCTCGACCACGACGACGAACTGCCGTCCGACGCCCTGGCCGAGGTCGCACTCCTCCTCGCCGCCCAGCCGGAAACCGACCTTGTCTTCTCCGACGAGGACAAGATCGACGAGGACGGCCGGCGCCGGGATCCGTATTTCAAACCCGACTTCCTGCCCGACCTGCTCCTCGGCCAGAACTGTCTGTCGCACCTTTCCGTCTACCGCACCGCGCTCGTCCGCGAGGTCGGCGGCTTCCGCGTCGGCTACGAGGGCAGCCAGGACTGGGATCTCGCCCTGCGCGTCGTCGACCGCACCACGCCCGAGCGCGTCCGCCACCTGCCCAAGGTGCTCTACCACTGGCGCGCGATCAGCGGCTCCACCGCCGTCACGGTCAGCGCAAAGAACTACTCCGTTGACGCCGCCCGGCGCGCCCTCTGCGACCACTTTGCCCGCCGCGGCATCGCCGCCGAGGTCCGCCCCGTCCCGGGCGATCACTGGCAGATCGTCTACCCGCTGCCCCATCCCGCCCCGCTCGTCTCGATCATCATCCCGACGCGCAACGCCTGCGCGCTGCTCCGGACGTGCGTCGGCTCCATCCTCGCGCGCACCGAGTATCCAAACTTCGAGGTCATCGTGGTGAACAACCGTTCCGACGACCCCGAGACGCTTGCGTTCTTCGAGGAACTCCGGCGCGAGGACAACGTCCGGACCGTCGACTTCGACGCCCCGTTCAACTTCTCGGCCATCAACAACCACGCCGTCCGCGCGGCCCGCGGCGAGGTCCTGTGCTTCCTCAACAACGATATCGAGGTCATTACGGGGCGCTGGCTCGACGAGCTGGCCAGCCACGCCCTGCGCCCGGAGATCGGGGCCGTGGGCGCGATGCTCTACTACCCCAACAACACCATCCAGCACGCCGGCGTCGTCCTGGGCCTCGGGGGCGTCGCGAACCACGCGTTCCTGCACTACCGGCACGGCACTGACGGCTACATGAACCGCGCGCGACTCGCCCAGAACTACAGCGCGGTCACCGCCGCGTGCCTCGCCGTGCGTCGCGAGGTTTTCGCCCGCGTCGGCGGGTTCGACGCCGAGCACCTCGCGGTGGCCTTCAACGACATCGACCTTTGTCTGCGCATCCGCGCCGCCGGGTACCGCAATCTCTGGACGCCCTTCGCCGAGTTGTACCACCACGAATCCGCGTCGCGCGGCAGTGACCACGACCCCGCCAAGCAGGCCCGCTTCACCGCGGAGATCGAACACATGCGCCGCACCTGGGGCCCCCAGCTCGATCGCGACCCCGCGTACAATCCGAACCTCACCCTCGACCTTCTCGGCTGGGCCCTCGCCTGGCCGCCGCGCGCGTGAGCCGTCCCCGCCCTTCCCGCCTTCTCCGGGGCACGTTGGTCGGCGCGCTCCTGGCCATCATCCTCGGACTCAACTGGGCCGCCTACGACCGCTACGGTTCCGACATGCCCAATTGGGACCAGTGGGACGCCGAGGGCGTCCACGCGATCGGCCCCTGGTTCTCCGGCGATCACTTCGTCCGCAACCTCTTCGCGGCTCATAACGAACACCGCGTGATTCTGACCAAGGCCCAGAATCTTGCCCTCACCTTGGTCAATGGACAGTGGGACGCGCGTCTCCAATCCGTCGTCAACGCCCTCCTTCACGCCGGCATCGCCGTCGGCCTTTGGCTGCTCGCCCGCCGTGCCATTGCCCCGCGCCTGCAACCTTTCGCCTTTGCCGGCCTCGCGCTGCTCTTCGGCCTGCCGCTTTCCGACCAGAACCTGCTCAGCGGTTTTCATTCCCAGCAGTACTGGCTCATTGGCCTTTCGCTGATCGCGATCGCGCTCCTGCCGTTTTCCCGTCCGGCCAGCCGCCGTTGGTGGGCCGGTCTCGCCGCCGCGATCCTTGTCCTCGGTTCGATGGGCTCCGGCTACCTCGCCGCGACCACCGTGTTCGGCGTCGTCCTGTGGCGCGCACTCTGCCGCGAGACCTCCTTCCGTTCGGCATGGCCAACCCTGCTCGTCACCGGGCTCATCACTGCCTTCGGCGAGGCCACACGGATCACGGTCGATTATCACGCGTCGCTCGTGGCCACGAATGCCCGGGACTTCGTCGTCACGCTCCTGCGCAATCTCGAGTGGCCGCTGCACGAGCAAGACTGGGCCGGGCCGTTCCTCTGGACCCCGTGGCTGGTTCTCACGCTTCTGACCCTCGTCCGCTCGCTCCGCGTCCGCGCCGGCCGGCCGGCGCCAGCGGCGATCACCTGGGCCATCGTCGCACTCGGCGGCTGGGCCTTTGGCCAAGTCCTCGCCACCGCCTACGCCCGCGGCGCCGGCGGCGCCTATCCCGCCTCCCGCTATGCCGGCACGCTAATCTTCGGGCTCGGCGTCAACGTCCTCGCCGCGCTGCACCTGGTGTGGCCGCGCCCGGCCGGCCCCGCACTCGCCACCTCGCCGGCAGCCCACGTCGGCGCCTGGCGGTCCGCGCTGCGGATCACCGTCGTGGTCCTCTGGGCACTCCTGCTCGCCGCGGGCCTGCAGTGGCGGCTCACCTACAATCTCGCGGATCCCCTGCCCCACGCGAAGCAGTACTACGCCGGCGGCGAGGCGCACCTGCGTTCGTATCTGGTTACCGGTGACGCCGCCCAGCTCAGCGACCCGATCCCGTACATCACCGCGGAGGCCTTGGTTGAGCGCTTGGCCGTGCCGGGCGTCCGCCCCCTCCTCCCGGCGAGCGTGCGTCCCGCCGTGCCGCTCGAACCCGCCAGGGCCGAGGGCTTCACCCGCAACTGGGTCACACCGCGCACGCCCGCTCCACGGCCCGGCCACGGCTTGGCCCCGGACACGCCTCCGCTGCCTGCGCGCGTCACGTGGGGTTCCTTCTCCACTGCCGGCCTCGCCGGGATCGGCGAGTGGCGCAGCCAGCCGATCGCACCGTCCGCCCACGCCTGGTTGCGGTTCGACATCGCCGGCCAGCTCGGCGAGCCGGGCGTAAGTCTCGAGCTCCTCGATGCCGCCAGCGGCAAGCTCCTCGCGACGGTTGGTCCCGCGTCCGGCACGGGTCCCTGGCGCGCCGCCTACGTCCGCGTGCCGGCGCAACCATTCGTCATCGTCGCCCACGACCGCGACGCCCATCGGTGGCTCGCCTTCAGCGCGCCGGTGGAGGTTGCGACGCTTTCTTACCTCGCGGTTCTCGTGGTCCGGCACGCGCTCTGGCTCACCGTCATCGGCGTGCTCGCCGCGATCGCCGCGTTCATTCGCTTGGCCCGGTTGCACCGGTCCGACGCCGCCCCGCGCATGGTCGGGCGGGACGACGATGTACCCCCGGCCATCTCCGGTCCGGCGCGCCGCCGCCGCACGTTTCTCGTTGTGGCCGTTTTCTTCTGCGTGTGGTGCACCAAGCTCGCGGTAATCGGGCGCTATGGCACCGACCTGCCGGTTTGGGACCAGTGGGCCAAGGAGGGAGAGCTCTGCTACGCGCCGTGGTTTGAGCGCCACGAGTTCTGGGCACCGCTCTTCCTTCCCCACAGCGAGCATCGCATCGCGCCCACGCTGGCGCTGAACCTCGGACTGCTCCGGCTCGGCGCCGACCAGTGGGATGCCCGCGTGCAGTGCGCCGTGAGCGCAGCCCTCCACGCCCTCATCGCCGCCGGCCTCGCGGCCTGGGCGTTGCGCCGGCTGCCGACCGGCTGGGCGCTGGCCGTCGTGGGCACCATCGTCCTCGTCACCGCCCCGCCCATCGCGTGGGAGAACGTGCTGCTCGGCTTCCAGTCGCAGTTCTACTTCCTTATCGGCTTCACCCTGCTCGCGCTCGGCGGCGTGCTCGGAGCTCCCGCCGGTTCGTGGCGGTGGTGCGGCGGCGTTGCCGCCGCGGTCGTAGCCGGTGTCAGCATGGGCTCCGGCCTGCTCGTCACCGCGCCGATCGCGCTGCTCGCCGCGCTGCGCCTGCGTCAGCCGACAAACGCCGCACGTCCCCGCCGACTTGGTCGCGCGAGCAACCTGGCGACGATCGCTACCGCCGTTGTCCTCGCCGCCATCGGCTGGTGGTTCCGACCCCAGGCGCCCTGGCACACGCCCTTGCACGCCCACTCCTTCGCCGAGGCCGCCGTGTACGCCCTGCGCTGCCTCTCCTGGCCGCTCTACGGTTTCCCGTGGCTCGCCCCGCTGCTGTGGCTGCCGTGGTTCGTGCTCGCCACCCGCCGTCTGATCTCGCCGTTCACGCGCGAGCCGCGCCACGGCGCCAGCGTGACGGCGGACCTCGTCGTCGCCGGCGGGCTCTGGGTCCTCGCCCAGGTGGCCGCGGTCAGTTTCGCCCGCGGCGGCGGGAGCAGCCTTCCCGGGATCAGATACGGCGACGTGTTCGCCGTCGGAGTGGTGTTGAACGCCTTCGCCCTGGCCCTGCTGGCACGGTCGGCCGCACCCGACACGCGCCGCGCCTCACGCTTCGCCCTCACCACGACCTGGAGCATCCTGGTCGTCGCCGCCGTCGCGGTGGCTACGCGCTCCACCTTCCAAACCGAACTGCCCCAGCGTGCCGCCGATCACCGCGACTACGTCCACAACGTGCGGATGTTCCTGCGCACCGACGATCAGGAGGCATTCGCGCGCGAACCCAAGCTGCCCTTCCCGCACACCGACTGGCTCATCCGCCTGCTGCGGAATCCGACGATCCGCCGCATCATGCCAGCCAGCGTCCGCGCTCCGATCGAGGTTCCGGGGTTGCGGAACGACGGCTCGCTCGCCGCGGTTCCCACCCTCGCGACGCTCTGGCCCGACGCAGCACGGGTGGTCACCGCGGGCCAAACCTGGCGGAGTCCGGCACTTTCGGCTGACCACGGGTGGTGGAAGATCGAGACGGCCGGCGATGTTGGCCAGTCGGGTACCACCTTCGAGCTTGTCTCGGCCCGGACCGGCGCGCTTCTCGCCCGCATCGCTCCGAGCAAGCCCGCCGGCGCCCACTGGCGTGCCGCCTATGTGCGCTGCCCCTCCGAACCAGCCATTCTGGTGGCGCACGTGGCCACCCCCGCCCGCTGGGTCGGCTTCAGCGAACCCGTCTGGGTCTCGCCGCTCAGCTATCGCACCTGGCGGCTCACGGCCCACGCGCCGCTGCTTGCGGGCGCCAGTTACATACTCTTTGCCGGCGCGCTCCTCCTCGTCGCGTACCAGCGGCGCGACGGTGAAACCACCGCACCGAAATCCGTCGCGTAGGTCACGCCTCCGCACCGGAAATGGGATTGCTTCAACCTTTTCCAAACCTACGGTCGGCCGCCGAATGGCCGGTGCAAAGGAACCTCACGGGATGAGACCACGAGCAGTGCCCACAGGGCGCAGCCGGACCGCGCCCGCACTCGTTTTCCGCCGTGCGCCCATGCCTGGCCGGCGCTGAACCGACGCCGTCCTCCGCATGCACGCCGCCCTCGACTTCCCGTCGACCACCGACATCTGCGACCCCCTCACGTTGTGCGTCCGCGGCTGGGTGCACGCGGGGTCCGAGCCCGCGCCCATCGCAATCGAGGCCGTCGCCAACGGCACGCTGAGCCTCGGCCGCACCACTCTTTTATATCCGCGCGCCGACGTCTCGACGGCACTCGGGCTCCCGGTCGACACCCCCACCGGTTTCACGTTGCTCGGCACCGCGACCGCCTTGGTCGCGGAGAAGACGCTCGCCCTTGCCGTCGTGGCGCACTTCGCCGACGGCCGCCGCGAGACCATTCTCACCCGCGAGGTCGCCCTCACCGGCCGCGATTATCGCACCGGCGACTGGGGCATTCTCATCGACCCCGCGTTTCCGCACCTCGTCCGGCAGGAGCACATGTATCACAGCGGTCCTCCGCTGGACGCGCCGAGCGCGGACCTGCTCGCCCTGCTGAACCGATACCTGCCCCGACCCTCCGCCCGCGTTCTGGACATCGGCTGCGGCCGCGGTCCGTATGGCCCGCCGTTGATCGCCGCCGGTTACCAGTGGCTGGGCGTGGAGATTCGCGCCGAGGACTGCGCCACGATGGCTGAACGCGGGCTTCCCCATCGCCAGGTCGATGGGAGCCGCCTGCCGTTCGCCAATGGCGAGTTCGACGCCGCGATCTGCATCGAGGTGCTCGAGCATACGACCGATCCCTGGTCGTTCATCGCCGAGGCTCGACGCGTCACTCGCGGCCGGCTGCTCATCTCCGTGCCCAACCTCGAGCTCGTGCCCTACCTGCGCCCGTACCTCGCCGTGCCGTGGCACCTGCTCGAGAGCGACCACCGCAACTTCTTTTCCCGCGCCAGCCTCCGCGAACTCCTCCGGCCACATTTCCGCACGGTCGAGATCCAGTCGTACGGCGAGACGCCGCTGCGCACGCGTGAAGGCGCGCGGCTCGACTACCACCTGTTTGCCGTTGCCGAGGTCTGAGCCTCCCGCCGGCATCTCTTCGTCCATGGAACACCTCGAACTCGTTGCGCGTTACCTCACCGGACCCGGCGTGGAAATCGGCGCCTTCAAGACGCCCATTCCCGGGATCAAACCGATCTACGTGGACCGGTTCGCCAACTACGCCAACGAGCCAACGCTCGCCGACTACTACGGCGACGCGAGCGAGCTGCCGTTCTTCGACTCTTCGCTCCAATACGTCGCCTCCTCGCACGTGCTCGAGCACTCCGCCAACCCGCTCGGCGCCCTGGCCGAATGGTACCGCGTCCTGGCGCACCTCGGCATCATCTACATGGTGGTCCCGGATCGCCGGAAGACGTTCGATCACCGCCGGCCGCTAACCGCGCCCGCGCACATGCTCGAGGATTATCGCCGCGGCACCACGCAGTCCGACGGCACGCACATCGACGACTTCGTGTACGGACTCGACTGGCGGCTCTTCTCCCCGGCGACGCCGCCGGAGTTGGAGCAAAAGGAACGCGACCAGTACGCCGCCAACTACCGCGGTGCCGTCGCCGCGGGTCACGAGATCAACATCCACTTTCACGTCTTCGAGCCGCCGGTCCTCACGGGGCTCATCGAACTCGGCAACCGTGAGCGCATCTGGGCCGGCCGCATCGAGGTGGTCGAGGTGCAGGAGTCCTTTCCGTCCTCCAACCCGCTCGGGTTCCTCGTCGTCGCGCGCGTCCACAAGCCCCTCACCACCCGGCTCCGCGCCACCTTCACCCGCCGGGGACTGCGCCCCGACGCTCGCAAGCTGAACGCGGCTTAGCCAGAGCGGCTACGCCCGCACCGCGGGCTGCCGCGCCTGCCACGCCGCGAGGCGCAGCGTCTCGAAATACTCCGCCGGCCGCGCGAGCTGTGCGACGTTGAGACGGAACTCGTGCTCCGGACATCCTTCCGCCACGACGAGGCCATCCCAGCGCAACCGGAGTTGAAACGTATCGTCGGGCAGCCGGTTCGCCACGTTCTCCGGTACCGGCACCGGCGTCTGCCGCGCGTCGTCACCCCAGCCGAACGCATTTTCGCGGGCCACGTACTCCGCCAGGCCCTTCTGCTCTTCGAACTGCTCGCGCGTCCCGGGCACCGGGCCCGCGATCTGCAGCGCCGTCTCCGCCTTCAACGGCTGCAGCGCCGCCTCCAACTGGTCCCATTGCTCGATCGTCAGGATGTGTTCCTTCCCCCACTGCGCGAGGTGCGGCATGTAGTAGAGAAACCGCACTTCGTGCGAATCGGCCCCGAGCTCGTGCCGGCAGTAACGGATCAGGTCCACGATTTCGCCGACGTTGTCCTGAAACGCCATCGTGATGAAATGCAGCCGCGGCCGCTCCGGTGTGCCCCGCAGCGCCGCGACCAACCGCTCCACGTTCTGCTTGAACACCTCGTAACGCGCCCCCGCGCGCAGCGCGCCAAACACCTCCGGCTGCCGCGAATCGAACGACACCCGCAGGCTGTGAATTCCCGACCGCGCGAGCCGGCCAAACCAGTCCTCCGGCAGCCGCCGCGACAGGTTCGACGTGAAGCTGATCCGGTTCCGCAGCTCCAGCGGCACGCTCTCGATGAAGTCCACCAGCCGCGGGTGCATCGTCGGTTCGTGGAGGCAGGAGAGCCAGAACTGGCCCGGCGGCACCAGCGGCATCAACTCCGCCGCCTTTCGGAAGGTTTCCTCCGTCATCAGCTTCAATCCGCGGATCCCGGCGTAATCGACCACGCAGAACGGACACCGCAGGTTGCAGTTGTTGACGATGTCACCCGCGACCAGCGCCAGCACCTCGCGGTGCTTCTGCACTGTCGGGCTGCCCCGCAGTTCAAAGCTCGTCCCCTTGATCCGCACCGCGATCTGCGGCGCGTCCCCCGCCCGCATGGGCAGCGGAATCGCGAAGGCATGCTGGCCGTCGCCAATTCCCGCCTGCTTCAGATCGGCGCGAAAGACATCGGCGACGACGGTGCCGGTCCCGCCCGACGAAAGCGTGTACTCGACCTCGACCGGTTCGTTCGGACGCGAGCGGTCGATGGCCCAGCCATAGGCCCGCCACCCGTCATTTCCGTCGAGGACGCCGTCGAATGACATAATTGGGCCGTGAAAATCCCCAGTTCAGGAGGCACTGCAAGAAGTAATTCCCCTTCGGCGGCGCGGCGCACGCCGCGGCGGACCCCGGCGACGGATAAAGCCTTGTCCACCCCTGCCGGCTAATGAAACTCGCTGCTCCGGATGAAGCTCTTCGGCATCGGACTCCTGCTGGTGGTCGCACTCGTCAGCGCGGCCTTGAATCCAGTCACGACGGAGAGCACCGCTTCATACACGCTCGAACTCACCCTGACCGCCTCCGGCCCCGGTGAGGTGGAGGCCTATTTCGATCTCGGCTCCGGCTTCTCCGAGGCCAATGCCCGGCGGCTGCCGCTGCGGCCCGGCGTGGCGGCCGCGGTCTACTCGTTCGCGTTGCCGCCCGGCCGGCTCGTCCGCCTGCGACTTGATCCGACCAACGGCGCCGAGCGCGTCGTTCTCCACCGGGCGCGTTTCGTCACCCCGTCCGGCGAAACCCTGCGTCGTCTCGCGCCGGAGGAACTCACCCCGCTCCAGCAAATCGCCGCGGCGCGTGTCGGGGTCGATGGACTGGAGATCCAGCCGACCACCGCCGCCAACGACGCCCAACTACTCGCCTCGTTCTCGCCGGCCCTCGAGATTCCCACGGCAACGCGCACCCGTATTCCCTATCCGGTGACCGCCGCGCTCGCACTGGTCGCCGCCGTTCTCGCCAGCGCGCACGTCGGCCGCCAGGCTGGCTGGCGGCTCGGCGGACGTCACCTCGCCGAGCGCCTCATCCTCGGCTTCCTCGCCCTCGTGGCGTGGTGGACCGCCGGCGGTTACCTGCTGGGCGCCGCCGGCGTCCTGGCGCGGCCGTGGGCCTGGCTGCTGTGGCTCGGACTGGGCGTGCTCCTCGCTGGCCGGCCTGTCGCCCGCGGCGGTGGCGGCCTGCGAACGCGACGCTGGCAGACGCTGCTCCGGAGCCGTCCTTACCTGACGCTCGCGCTGGCGCTGGTCGGCTTCCTCACGCTCACCAACGTCGTCCTGCTCTTCGGCCCCAGCCCAAACAGCTTCGACGCGATGCTCTACCACCTGACCCGCGTCGGCTATTACCTGCAGCAGGGCAGCCTCGCGGCTTACGGCGGCAACCACTTCTCCCAGGACCAACTCGGCCAGGGTTCCGCCGTCCTGCTCAGCGGCTTGTACGCCCTCGGCGGCCGCAGCGACGTAGTCGCCGGGTGGCCGCAGTTTCTGTCGTGGTTCGTTCTCGGCGCCGCCGTGTACGCGGTCGCGCGGACGTACCGGCTGCGTCCTTCCGGCGCCGCCTTCGCCGGATTCACGGCCATGCTCCTCAGCATCGCGTGGCTGGAGGCGGTGACCGCCCAGAACGATCTGCTGATCGCCGCGGAACTCGCCGCCGCGTTCTTCCTGCTGCGTCGCTACCGCGACGAACGGCGCATCCTCTGGCTCGCGCTCGCCGGGCTGGCGCTCGGGCTCGCCATCGGCACCAAGGCGAGCGCGCTGACGCTCCTGCCCGCCCTCGCCCTCGCGGTCGGACCTTCCCTCTGGCGCGTGCGGGTCGCCGCCGTCACCGGGCTCACCGCGCTGGTGTTCATCCTGCCCGCCGGCTACGTCGGCAACGTCCGCCGCCACGGTCACCCGCTCGGGGCCGAGGCGCTCACGTTGCACGTCGGCGCAGAGCACACGATCGCCTCGCGGCTCGCGGTCGGGGGACGCAACGCCCTGCGTTTCGCCCTCGATTTCTGCACGCTCGATCTGGCCCCTCCCACCGAGCGCCTTGCCGCGCGGCTCGCCAACGCCAAGGGGCGCGTTGCGTCCGCGCTGGCCCGGCACGGCGTCGACCTCGTCGGCACCGACAACTCGCGCATGGGCTTCATGTCCCCGCGCCTCATCCGCCCCGACGAAAACCTCTCCTATTTCGGCCCATTCGGCCTCCTCCTCCTCGCCGGCTTCCTCGTCTCCTGCGGCGCGCGGAACCTGCGGTGGCTTGCCGTCGGCGGTATCGTCTTTCTGGCGACGCAGTGCCTGGCCGGCCCGTACGATCTCACGCGTGGCCGCCAATTCCTGTACGGCGCGGTGCTGTTCCTGCCGGGACTCGCCTGGTGGGCCAGTCGCTGGCGGCGCGGCGGCCGGCTCGCCGCCACGGGATTCGTCGCGCTCGCCTGCGTCCACGTCGCCCCGGCCGCGCTGCTGCGCAACAACGCGTTCTTCCTGCCGCACGCGGGCCGCCCTGCCTTCTGGGGGCAGGACCGCGTGCAGCAGATGACCGGCCTCCACCCCAGCTATCCCGCCCAACGCGCCTTCGCCGAGCGCGTCCCGCTCCACGCCCGCGTCGGCGTCGCGCTCTCCGGCTACGAGTACCCGCTGTTCGGTCCGCGCCACGCGCGCACCTTGGTCCCTCTGCTCAACCAGCCTGCCGGCACACCCCTGCCCGCCGATCTCGACTGGCTCGTGTTCACGCCCGGTCCGCCGCCCCGCGAAGTACGGGCGACTGACATCGACCTCGGCGCCGGCTGGTTCCTGCGTCGCCTGCTCCCGGCCGGCGAAACGCGGCGCTGACACCCGCCCCCGCGTCCCCCAACGTTATCTTTTTCATGAAGTTCCTCTCGGCCGCCTCCCTGCTCGTCGCTGCCTTCGTCGCCCTCCTCTTCGCCGTGCCGTTCAGCCCCGCGGCCAAGGAGACGCCCGACGCCTTCGCCATCGAGGTCCAGCTGCGTTCCACGTCCGCGGGACGCGTCCAGATCTATCCCGACGCCGGGACGGGTTTCACCGAAGCGAGTTCGCTCATCCAGGCGCTCACGCCGGGAGCTGGTTTCACCACCTACCGCTTTCCTATCCCGCCCGGCCGTTACCGTCAGTTTCGTTTCGACCCGGTCGACGGCGACACCGCGGTCACGCTCAAGTCGCTGCGGGTCGTCCGCGTCGATGGCCGCGTGGTGCGTGACGTCGCGCTGAACGCGCTCCAGCCCGCCTACGCCATCCGCGAGCTTCGCCCGACCGCCGATGGCCTCGAGATCTTCCCCGCGCCCAACGCCAACGACCCCCAGCTCACGGTCGCCTTCGATCCCCCGCTCCAACTCGAACCTTCGCGCCTCGCCTTGGTCGTCGGCGGCTGGCGTCCGGCCGTCGCCTGCTTCGCCGTTCTCCTGTTGTTGTTGGTCGCCCTCGATCGCCTCCCGCGCGTCCGTGACGCCCTCGCGAGCCGCGCCCGTCGGCTCGCCGCCCGGCCCGTCCTCGCGCTCAGCCTCGTCGCCGCCCTCGCGGTCGCCGCGAGCAGCTACCCGGTCGTGTTCCTCGGCAAGAGCTACGTCTCGCCCAACATGGGCACGGTCCTCCTGTACGAGGAGTTTCCGACGTTGCCGGGTTACCGCGACGCGACCGCCGGCGAGGTGAAGGGATCGGACCTCGGCGCGATCATGTGGCAGCACATCCCGCTTTCGATGGTCGAGGCGCGCGCGCTGCGCCAGGGCGAGGTGCCGCTCTGGAACCGCTACAACACCGGCGGCACTCCCCTGCTTGGCCAGGGCCAGTCGATGTTTGGCGATCCACTGCACCTGCTCGTCCTCGCCACCAATGGCCGCTCCTGGGCGTGGGACCTCAAGTTCCTGCTCGCGAAGTGGATCTTCGCCAGCGGCCTCGGCCTGATCGTGTTCACCCTGGTGCGCACGAACGGGACGAGGACCGGCTCCGCCGGCGCGCCGCCGGCCACCGAAGCCGGGGATCATTTCAGCACCTCCCTGCTGCCTGCGCTCGTCGTCGCTGCGGCCGCGCCTTTCGTCGGCTTCTTCCTCTACCGCTTCAACCACCCGGCGTTCTTCAGTCTCTGTTACGCGCCCTGGCCGCTCTATTGCTGGTTGCGCGTCACCGCCGCCCGCCGCGTGCGCGGGGCCGCCGGTTGGACCGCCGGGCTCGTCGTCGCCAATCTCGCGCTGATGAACAGCGGCACGGCCAAAGAGGCCTACATGCTGCTGCTGGCGATGAATCTCGCGGGCGCCGCCGTCCTGCTGGCCGACGCCGCTCCCTGGCGCCAGCGCCTGCTCAAGCTCGCCGGCACCGCGTGGGCGGGCCTGCTCTTCGTCCTCCTCACCGCGCCGATCTGGGGCACGTTCCTGCACGAACTGGCCAACGCCTACACCTCGTACAACTCCGCCGCCGCCTACCAGATCCAGCCTTCGATCATCCTCGGGCTGTTCGACGAGGCCTTCTACCGGCCGATCGCGCCCAACAACCAGACCTTCAGCCCGTCGCTCAATTTCCTGCTCCTGTTGGGCTTTCTCTATTTTCTCGCGACGCTCCGCGCCCACTTCGGCGCCCGGCGCGTGATGGCCATCGCGGCCGTCTCGCTGCTCCCGCTCGCCCTTGCCTTCGGCCTGGTTCCGCCGGCGTGGATCATGGGGCTGCCGTTCCTCGCGAACATCGCCCACATCGACAACACGTTCTCCTGCGTGCTCATCGTCCTCTGGTCGGTCCTCGCGGGCGTGGGCTTCGCCGCCGCCATGCGCCGGCTCCCGACGCGCGAGGGCCGCGGCGATCTGCTCATCGCCGGCCTCCTGCTCGGCGCGATCGTCTTCGCCTGGATCGCGTTTCGCCAGGCGGTGCACCGCCCGATGTACGGGACCGCCTTCACGGTGAACGATCTCGGCCGCCCGCTGGCCGTCGCTCCGTTCCTCTGGGGCTATCTCGCGTCGCTGCTCCTCGCCGTCGTCGTGTTCGCCGCCGGCGTGCGGCACGCCAGCGTCACGCGCCGGCTCACTCCCGCGCTCACGCTCCTCCTCGCCGCCAGCGCCGGCGCCCTTGTCTGGCGCCACGCGCTGCACGCGCCGGCCGCTGGTTTCGAGAGCTTCGTCCTCCGCCCCACCACCCGCGTCGACTTCCACGCCAAATCGGAGGCCGTCCAGCTCATGCAGGCCGCCGTCGCCCGTGAACCCGCCCGCGCCTACGGCATCCGCGGCGTGTTCTTTCCGGGCTGGAACGATGTCTACGGCCTCGAGACGATCCACGGGCCCGACGCCCTCATGAACCCGTGGTATCGCGAACTCACCGGCCTCCTCGGCGGCGCCCAGCGGCTCTGGGACTGGCGCATCTACCTCGAGCCGCCCAACGTCCCGGCCGCCCGCCCGTTCTTCGACGCGCTCAACGTCCGCTTCTACCTCGACCGCCACAGCGACCAGGGGCTGATGGGCCGCGCGCTCAAGCTGACGAAGATCGCCGATCTCGACGTGTACGAGAGCCCCACGGTGTGGCCGCGCGCGTTCTTCACCGACCGCGTCGCGCCCTACGATCGCGCCGAGGAGTTTGCCGAGAAGATCCGCACCGGCGACGGCCGGCCGTTCGCCGCCATGGCCCGCAAGGACCTCGCGGCCACCCCCACGCTCGCCGCGCTCTGGGGCGACTGGGCAGGCCGCCGCGTCGTGCCGGCCACGCATTACCGACTCACCGAGAACACCACGGCCTTCGACGTGCACGCGCCCGGCCCCGGCGCCGTCGTGCTCCTCGAGACGTTCTGGGCGGGTGACTTCCGCGTCTTCGTCAATGGCCGCAAACAGCCCATCCTCCGGCTGAACCACGCCTTCAAGGGCGTCGCCCTGCCCGCCGGCGGCGACTACCGCATCGAGTTCCGCTGCGTGCCGCGCCACTGGTACCGCAACGTCGCCTTCTCGATCGTCGGCGCCGTGCTGTTCCTGGCCTCCCTCGCCGCCGCCTGGCGCTGGCCGGCCGGAAATGGCTCCGCCCGCCGCGACGCCGCGACGGCCTGAGCCCCGCCGGCTTCGCGCCCCCCCTGCGCCTCTTCGCCCGATGAGCAAACACCTGGGACAAAACCTCTGCACGCTGGCGGCCATTGTCGGCGCGCTGTGGCTGTTCCACTGGACCGTCGGTGCCGCCGGCGGGCTCTACCCGGCTTCGCCGCAGCCGGCCGACAACGATTACTACAACCTGCTCGTCCGGGGCTTCGTGAAGGGGCAGTTGCACATGGACGTCCCCGTGCCGGAGGCGCTGAAGGCGCTGCCGGATCCCTACGACCCAACGCAGAACTACCGGGTGCGGATGACCGACGTCTCGTATTTTAGCGACCGATACTACCTCTATTTTGGCGCCGCCCCCGCGGTCACCCTGCTCCTGCCCTACCGGCTCCTGACCGGCGAGTTCCTGCCCACGCCGCGCGCGATCCTGATCTTCACCAGCCTCGGATTTCTCGCCTCGGTCAGTGTCTGGCTCGCGCTGCGTCGGCGGTATTTTCCGGATACGCCCGGCTGGACCGCTCCGCTCGGCGTCCTGGTCCTCGCCGTCGGCAGCACGGTCGCGGTCCTCTTGCGGCGGCCGTATTTCTGGGAACTCGCCACCGCCGGTGGCTATGCGTTCGCGATGCTCGCGCTGCTGGCGCTCTACGGCGCGCTCCACTCTCCCCGCCGCCAGGCGCTCGGGATGGCGGCCGCCGGCCTGCTGCTCGGCTTGGCCGTCGCCTCCCGGCCCACGTATGTGTACGCGGTCCCGATCCTCGCGCTGCCGCTGCTGGCCCACGCGCAGTTGCACGGCCGCGACCGCCGTTGGTGGTCCATGCTGTTGGCCGGCGCCGCCGGGATCGGTGTCATGGGCATCGCGGTATTCACCTACAACCTTGCCCGGTTCGGCAGCGGCTTCGACTTCGGGCACGATTACCTGCTGAGCATGGCCTACGAGTCGAAGGTGCGGCTCTTCGGCCTCGACTACTTCCTCTTCAACGCCCGGATGTACTTTCTCCTGCCCGGGGAGTGGACCTGGCAGCCGCCTTTCTTCGCCCCGGTGCCGGTGCTGCGATCGGAGATGCCGCGGGAGTTCTACACCGTCGACGACCCGTTCGGGCTGCTGACGATCTTTCCGGCGGCCCTGCTCGCGCTTGCGGCGCCGTTCGCGCTCGCGCGCCGGTCCCACGAGGAACGCGTCCGCCTGCGCACCGTGCTCCTCGCTTTCCTGCTGCTCACCGTTTCGGCCGCGATCGTGATCCTGCTCTACGTGGCCACGATCCCGCGCTACGCGGTCGATTTCTTTCCGGCGCTCGCCCTGCTCAGCGCAACCGGCCTCCTCGTGGTGGCGCGTGATCGCTCGCCGGGCTGGACGCCGCGGCTCAAGCGCACTGGCCTTCTCCTCCTCACGGCCGCCTCGATCGCCGTCGGCACCGTCGCGCTGTTCGATCTTGGACGCACGTTGCGCCGGACCAACCCGGAGCTCGTCCAACACGTCACCCGAATCACCAGCCCGCTCGAGGTGCTGCGCGATCGCGCCCGCGGACTCCACTATGGGTCCGTCGAGCTGGAACTTCGGCGCGGGTCGAACCCGGCCGAGGTTGAAACGCTCCTGGTGGCCGGGGACCCGGCGCGCCCTGATCGCGTGCTCCTCGACTGGCACACGCGCGGACGACTTCGACTCGGATTCCAGCACGCGGCCACGCCGGTCCAGTGGAGCGAGCGCCTTGCGGTCGACGACGGTGTGGCGCGCCTGCGCGTCGAACTCGGCTCGTTTTATCCGCCGGCCGAACATGGCTTCTTCAACGGCGTCGAGGTCCACAAGGCCGCCTGGCTGCAGCACCGCGTTGAGCTCCAGCTCAACGGCCAGGTCGCGCTGCGCACCTTTGCCCCGCTCGACCCGGCCCGCCGGGGCGCGCCAACGCACGCCGAATCCAGTTTCTCCGGCCAGGTGCTCGCGTTCCGCCGGCTCAGCGCGGATCTGCCCCAGCGCGAGATCGATACGCCGGCCAACCTCGTGCTCCAGATGCCAGCGATCGGCCTCGACGCGTCCAAGGTGCTTCCGCTCCTGAGTTCCGGTCCCGACAACGCGGCCGACGTGCTGCTCCTGGAAACCGTCCAGCCCGGCCAAGCGCGACTCGGCTATCGCGCGGCCGACGGCACGCGCTCGTGGAGCGATGCCTTCGCCTTCGATACCGACGCTCCCCATCGGCTGGAGATCCGCCAGACGGAGACCGGCTGGGCCCAGCCAGTTGCCGGGTCCCGGCTCCTCGCCCTCTGGTGCGACGATCGCCTGGCTTGGCATGCATCGGTGCCCGCCGTCGCTTCGACCCACGCGCAGGTCGTCGTCGGGGAAAACCGCAGCGGCGACGCCAGCATTGCCGCGACGTTCCCCGGCTTGCGCGCCGTCGCCGACGCCGCGATGACCGGGCGCCGCGGCGGAACGCTCGTCCTGCGCATGATGCTGCCCAAGGGCGTGAAGGGCGCCTGGCGACCGATTCTGAGCACCGGCCACGCCGGCGCCGCGGACATCCTCTCCGTATACTACGTGGGCACGTCCGCGCTCCAGTTTCGCTTCGATCACTGGGGCGCGCCGCTCCGCTCCGGCGAGATGATCGAGGTCGACGAGAATATCGGCCACGACCTCGAGATTCACCTGCCCAGCTTCGCCCCGGATCGCTTCGGCCAACCCGCCGAGGGCGAGCTGTGGATCCGGCTGGATGGACGCGAGGTTCTCCGCGCCAAAGTCGCCACGTACGGCTTCACCCCCGACGAACTCGTGCTCGGCGAAAATCGCGTGCGCGCCGCGCTCGACGACCCGCTCTTCCGCGGTGCCTTCATCAAGGCCGACTGGGTCCAGTGACGCGGCAATCGGTGCCCGCGCGAGGCCCGGCCAAGGACGCCGAGAGCACGAGGGCTGCAATTATTATTGCCCATGTACCAACCACTAACGCGATAATATCCAGATACTCAGGAATCGCGTAGGAATAATGTCCAGATACTCCCCCGCTACTTTTCCCTTGGTCTCCCGTCGTTTCGGCCCTCCTCCCTCTTCATTTTCCCGCTCCCCTTTGGCCCTCCTTTCGCTCTCACTCTCACGTCCGCGTTCGTTCCGGCGGCCGCCAATAACCGATAACGAATAACTCAGTTTTCGCGTCAGCGAAAACTGCCTCCTGCTCTCCCTTTGAACCCTCCGTTTCCGCCCATCCATAACGGCGTCCTGTCCGTCATCGTCCCCGCCTTCAACGAAGCCGCGACCGCACGCGAAGCGCTCGCCGCGATCGTGGCGAAGGAAATCCCGGGCTGGCGGCTCGAGATCATCATCATTGAAAGCAATTCGACCGACGGCACCCGGGACATCGTGCTCAGCTACCAGTCCCACCCGCGGGTCCGGGTCATCCTCGAGGATCGTCCCCAGGGCAAGGGCCACGCCGTCCGTGCCGGCCTCGCCGCCGCCACCGGCGACGTGATCCTGATCCAGGACGCCGACCTCGAGTACGATCTCGCCGATTACGACACGCTGCTCGCCCCCATCGCCGCCGGCCGGCAGGAGTTTGTCCTGGGTTCGCGCCACGGCGAGGGGGGCTGGGCGATCCGCAAGTTCTCCGACCAGCCCGTGCAGGCGCTGCTCCTGAACACCGCCCATTGGGGCTTCACCTTCCTGATCAATGTCTCCTGCTGGGTCCGGCTGCGCGATCCGTTCACCATGTACAAGGTGTTCCGCCGCTCGTGCATCCAGGGCCTGACGTTCGAGTGCAACCGCTTCGATTTCGACTGGGAGCTCCTGATCAAGCTGATCCGCAAGGGGCACCGGCCGATCGAGATTCCGATCAGCTACAAGTCGCGCTCGTTCAAGGAGGGGAAGAAGATCTCCATGTTCCGCGACCCGATCACCTGGATTGTCGCCTGGGCGAAATCCCGCTTCGGCCCACTGTGACTCGGCGGCGCGCGGGCCACTCGCCCACGCTCGCTCCGCCGGCGCACCTCGGCGCAGCTGCCCGCCGGTAGTCCGCATCAGACGGTACGAATTACCCTGCGTTGAGAGGGCCGGATGAGCTGCGAGATTCGGCGGCACTGGCGCGCTTCCAGGCCTCGCCAGCACCTCTTTTCATGCACAAGCCGGCTGGCAGTTTACGCACGTTCTCCGTTCAGGACTTTGGCGCGGCCCCCAATCAGCCGACGCCCGTCACGGGCGCCATCCAGCGCGCGATCGACGCGGCCGCCGTCGCCGGGGGCGTGGTGACCTTCGCGCCGGGCGTGTACCTGACCGGCTCGCTGTTCCTCAAATCCGACGTCGAGCTGCGCGTCGACCAGGGCGTGGAACTGCGCGCGGTGCAGGACGAGGCCGCCTTCCCCGACATCTGGACCCGCGTCGCCGGCATCGAGATGACCTGGCCGGCCGCGCTCATCAACATCTGCGATCAGAAACGCGTTCGCATCACCGGCGGCGGCACGATCAACGGCCGCGGTGAGTTCTGGTGGGACAAGTTTTGGGGCCCCGACGAAAAGGGCGGCATGCTCCGCGATTACGAGGCGCGCAATCTCCGCTGGGCCGTCGACTACGACTGCAAGCGTCCGCGTCTGATGCTGGTGTACCGCTCGTCCGATGTCACCCTGCACAATCTGGTCCTGAAGCGTTCCGGCTTCTGGACCGTGCACGTCTGCTTCTCCGACCACGTCACCGTCGACGGCATCGTCATCCGCGAGAACCTCGGGCCGAGCTCCGACGGTATCGATATCGACTCGTCCTGCGACATCCTCGTCCAGAACTGCGACGTCGACTGCAACGACGACGCCCTGTGCCTCAAGTCCGGTCGCGATGCCGACGGGCTGCGCGTCGGCCGACCGACCGAGCGGGTCGTGATCCGCGACTGCGTCGTCCGCACCGGCCACGGTCTCTTCACGATCGGCAGCGAGACGTCCGGTGGCATGCGCGACGTTGAGGTGTACAACCTGAAGGCGTTCGGCACGTGGCTGGGATTCAGCTTCAAGTCCGCCCGCACCCGCGGCGGCCTGGTCGAGCGGATTTCGATCCACGACATCGAGATGGTCGGCGTGCCGCGGCCATTCCGGTTCACGCTGAACTGGATGCCGACCTACAGCTATCCGACGTTGCCGGCCGACTTCACCGGCGAGATCCCGGCACACTGGAAGCGGATGCTCGAGCCGGTGCTGCCGCCGGAGCGCGGTCTGCCGGAGTTCCGCAACATCAGTTTCGAGCGCATCGTGTCGCGGGCCGCCGCCCCCGGCGAATTCGACCGCGTCCTATCCTCCTCCGTCGCCATGCACACGCCCGATCCCCTCGCCTCACTGGCACTCGACATCGAGGCGTATCCGGAAAAGCCGATGCGCGACATCCGCTGGAACGACGTCCGGATCGAGGCCGAGAGCGCCGGCACCGTCCGCTACGCCGCCGGCTGGAAAATGGCCGGTGTCCAGATCGTCACCCCCCAGCCCAGCCAGCTCGAACTGATCGACTGCGTCGACTTCGTCGCCCCGCAGCTGAGAAAAGGCTGAAGGGCTAAAGGACTGAAGGGCTGAAACCGGATGCGGCCAGATGTCAGATGTCGGATATCAGACGTCAGCCCGACTGGTGCGGTCTTCTCTGCCGGACATCTCCTCCGACATCTGACTTCCGTCTGACATCTGACGTCTGACATCCGACAGGCCTCCGGCTTCAGCTTTCAGCCTTCCGCCTTCAGCCTCTTCTTCCCTGCCTCGACGATCTGGCGGACGGTCTCCTCGAGCGACTGGGTGATGTCCCACGTTGGGTAGTGCGCCCGCATTTTGCGCAGGTCGCTGTAGTAGCAGATGTGGTCCCCGGCGCGCGCCTGCTCGACGTACGTGTACACCTGCTTCTTGCCGGAGAATTTCTCGGCGAGCTTGAAGGCCTCGAGCACGGAGCAGGAGTTCCCCTTGCCTCCCCCCAGGTTGTACACCTCGCCGGCGCGCGGCGCGGCGACGAAAGCCGCCATGAAGCGGGCGACGTCGAGCGAGTGGATGTTGTCGCGCACCTGCTTCCCCTTGTAGCCGAAGAGCCGATACTCGCGGCCCTCGAGGTTGCACTTCACCAGGTAGCTCAGAAAGCCGTGCAGCTCGACGCCCGAGTGATTGGGCCCGGTGAGGCAGCCGCCGCGCAGCGCGCAGGTCGGCAGGTTGAAGTAGCGGCCGTATTCCTGGACCATCACGTCGGCCGCAACCTTGGACGCGCCGAAGAGCGAATGCTTCGACTGGTCGATCGTGAACGTCTCCGCGATGCCGTGCTCGTACGCCGGGTCGGCGTAGTCCCAGCGGGTTTCGAGTTCGCGCAGCAAAATCCGGTTGGGCGCGTCGCCGTAGACCTTGTTCGTGCTCATATGCACGAAGGGAGACTCGGGGCACGCCTGGCGCGCCGCCTCGAGCAGGTTCAACGTGCCGCCCGCATTGGTGTCGAAATCATCAAAGGGAATCGCCGCCGCCCGGTCGTGGCTGGGCTGCGCCGCGGTGTGCACGATGGCATGGGGCTTCACCTCGCGTACCAGCGCGAGCACGCCCGCGCGATCGCGGATATCCAACTCGTGATGCACGAACCCCGGCAGCTCCCGCGCCAGCCGTTGCTGGTTCCAGCGCGTGTCCCCCTGCGGGCCGAAAAACACCGCCCGCTGATTGTTGTCCACGCCGTGGACGGTGTAGCCGAGTTCGCGCGCGAAATACGCGCACACTTCGGAGCCAATGAGCCCGGACGAACCGGTGACGAGGAGAGTCTTGGTCACGATGGAAGAGCGTTGGAAGCCCGCCAGCCTGAGCCCCGGCCAGCGATTTCGCTAGCCGGAAAACTTCGGCGGCTCCCCGGCATCTCGCCTCAGACCGCGGGCGACCGCAGCTTCGGCAGCAACGCGTGCTGCACGTAGGCCATGTTCACAATCGCCAGCAGCATGAACGCCGGCATCAGGTTTCGAATCTCAGAAAGCCAGCTGAACATCAGCGACGACACCACCAGGGCGATGATGGTGAGGGTGGTCGTGAGCTGGAACTCACGGTCGAGGTACTTCCACCCCAGGATCGCCCCCGGCACCAACGCGAGGGAGATGGCAAAGTACATCAGGATCCATTCCCGATACCACCCGAGGTTCTCTGTGATGTGTTTCAACTCCACCCCGCTGATCGCGGAATACTCGAGATTCCCCTGCAACACGGCGCGGCGGATGCCCCACAGGATCGCGAGCGCCACCACCCCGTAAACGCCAGCCAGCAAGGCCGCCCGCCCACGGCTCCGGCCGTGGAAGAGACGACACGCCGCCAGCACGATCACCGACTCCTTAGCGAACAGTCCGACAAACAGCAGCGGGCCGAAGCCGGCCTCGTAACGGCGCACCAGGCACAGGACGCCGGCAATCATCACGAAGTGCGACATCGGGTCCACGAACTGACCAGCGTACTTCAGGATCGTGATCGGATAAATCGCGACGGCGAGCGCCACAGCGCCGGCCGCCAGCAAGTCGACGACATAGGTGCGCGCGAGGCGATAGAGCGCGGTGAAGAGCAGCGCATTGAAGAGGAGCCGGTATCCGATTCGCGAAACGGCAAAGTCATTGGTCAGCCAGGTGAAGAACTGGACGAACGCGTCAGGCAAGAAGCGATAGGAGTGCGGCAGCGCGCCCGGGCTGAGATCAAGAATCGGACCGTGCATGAAGACCTGCCAAGTCGTGTTGTCCGGGAACTGTCCAAAGTAGTGGCCGCGATCCGTGACCCAGTAATGGATGACCTCGCAGATCGCCGTGGCGCAGAGGGCGACATACCAGGCACCGAGTTTGCCCCGACCCTCGAATTTCTCCCCGGCGAGGGCGAGCCAGGCCGCTAGTGGCGTTAGCCCGATCAATGCGCCTTCAATCGCAATCCGGACCCACTCCGGCAGCGGCAGCGGAGTAATGAACGCATTGCGCCATGCCACCGGCGCAATGAACACGCCGAGAAAAATGGCGCCCAGAACATACCACAGGATGAAATGACGTTTGCTCATCGGGGTTGGAAGCCGCCGAAACAACGGGCCACGGCCCAAAGTGACAACCGCAATTTACCGCGCTCCGGTAGGATAGATGGACAATCGGCAACCTATGAGACGTAGTAACGCGCAACGACGGCATAGACTGTCACGGCGCCACACAAAACCGTAAGAATCGCCGCACCTGCCGCGATGACGCCGCTTGGCACACCAACCCACCGGATTGGTGGCGCGCAGAAGACGAGGAACGGAGCCATGGGCAGGAAATACCGTCCGCCCACCCCCTCGATCGGACCCGTCGAGCCCGGCGCATTCCACAACGAGTACTGGGCCAGGAATACCAGCAACAAGCTCCCGACCACCGCCACGGCAAACAGTCCACGATGCGACCAGCTCACGTGGTCGTCCCGAGAACTCTCCGCGAGGAGGCACAACACGAAACCAATCCCAAACGCCCGATAGAACCATTCCGGCATGTCCGTGTCACCCCAGCCCAGCAGGCCCACGAAAGACCGGTACAATGGAACGCCCTCGACGTGGAGCGTGTGGCCAACGAGCGCGAGAAAGCCCAGCGGATCGCCAACGACGTGCCGCGCCTGGGCGACCGGATCAATCGGGATGTCGGACCGCCCCACCACCCAGGCGGCGGAGACAAACTGCGACCAGACCAGAACCGGCAGCACAGCCACCAACAACGTGGTGATGCCGAAAATGACGCGCCGCCGCGGCGTCGATATCCGCGTCAAACGCAGCAGCAGCGCGGCGAGCCCAAGCGGCAGATAGACATTCTTCAGGATTGCCACCAGCGCCACGGCCAAGCCGAACCCGACGAGTTCGCCCATCCGCTCCGGAGCCTCGGCCGGCCGGGCGAGGGCGGCGACGGCCAGCGCCACGAGCAGAAACGCGAGACAATTGAGCAGTGAATCGGGCGCCGCGGTTGCCGACCCGAGATACAAGCTCATCGGCACCATGAGCAGGAGCAGACACGACCAAGTGCGGACGGGAAGCCGGCGCAGCGCCAGCCACCCCACGAGGAGGTACGCCCCCAGTACCGCCAGCCGACACAGATAGAGCAGCAGGAGCGGGCCGGCGGACACCACCTTCCCCAGTCCCAACGCGACGATCTGAGGAGCATACGTCACCGGCGAATAGACGACAGTATGAGGGAAGTGGGCGTAGCCTCTCGGCGCATGCGTCCAATCCACTTCGGCCGGCGCGAGCTTCTTCTGGATGATCGCCACCGACATCTTCTTCTCGGGATGAAACGCGATACCCTCGGTATCCGCCACCGCCATGATGGGCAAAGGCAGGTCACCGCCACTCTGCTGCCCACGACGCACCCCAACCAACTTGCCTTCGCTCAACTGAAACGCGCGAAAGAAGTGGTCGGGTTCATCCGGCGCCTGGAAGGGCGGATTCAGGAAGAGGTTCATCAACCCGAAGACCAGCCCGACGGCGAGAAACACCCGCTCTGGCCGGAGCCAGGCGAGTCGAGTCGGGGTGTTGGATGCCGGCGCCGAACGCGTCATGGAGCGCAAAACGTGGTCGCACGATCAGCCGCGATCAAACCCATTTACCTGAGCCAGACCAAGTCCCGCGAATCAGTTCATCGCACCCAGCCACGCGCACTCCGGATACCCGTCACCTGGATCGATCGAACAACGCCAAGCCAGCTCAGTCCGCGGCAGCAGCAATATCGCGTGTCGCAGACGCCAGAATGCCTGCCCCAGGCGGCACCGGAGGCCGCGCCGGTTTTCAGCCCCACTCATGACTCAATCGATTTTGAGCCAAGGGATTGACGTATCTCCGCAACCGGGTGGGCTCACAGCCTCGTCGATCATGGCAAAACAATCCTACGTCGATTTTGTGGCCGATCTGAAGAGCCGTCTGGGCGAAGACGAAGCAATGCGTCGGGCCGTCGGCGGCGATTTCTTCGCCGTTGGCGCACTACAGCGCCAGTTGCTTGAGTCCCTCGGCCTTCGCGACGGCCAGTGCGTCGTCGATGTGGGCTGTGGCAGCGGACGCCTCGCCTGCCAGCTTGCCGCCTACGAACACCTCCGATTCATGGGCTTCGACGTCGTCCCCGACCTGATCTCCTATGCCAAACGGCTCTGTCACCGCGACGATTGGGAGTTCGATGTGACCGATGGCGCCCGTATTCGGGTCGCCGATGGCACGGCTGATTTCGTCTGCTTCTTCTCCGTCTTCACCCACCTCCTGCAGGAGGACTGTTACCGTTATCTTCAGGAGGCGATGCGCGTGCTCCGCCCCGGTGGCCGAATCGTGCTGTCGTTCCTCGAGTTTCGCCTGATCGCGCACTGGCCGATGTTCAACGCCCGCAGCGGCCATCTGAACCAGTTCATTGAGCGCGACACGCTGCTTGCGTGGGCCCGGCAACTCGGCCTCGTCGTCGAGAGCATCCACGGCGGCGATCAGCCGCACATCCCGCTCCACGAGGACGTCACTTGGGAAGACGGCCGTGTCATGCGCGGCAAGGGCCACTTGGGACAGTCGGTGGCGGTGTTGCGGGTGCCATCACCGCCGGTTGCCACCGCGGTCCAAGAAGACACTGCGCCCAGCCAGCCGCACGCACCCGAGCCACTGCCCTCCCCGATCATCCGAATCGCTGCCGCGCGGGCCTATGTCGGCGTCGGCGCAGCCAACCTCCGGCTGTCGATTATGGTCCGCCAAAACTGCGACCTCTGGGTTCGAGCCTCCACTCGGATACTACAGCAGCAGGGCTATGGACATCTCCTGGCGGCACCGAGCCTGCTCTTTTTCGACGCCACGGGCAGCGCCATCGCCGCCAACGCGGGCTGGCAAACGCTGCCCCAGACCACCCAGGGAATGCTGCGCGAACTTCTCCCTGCCGCGGGCTCTGAAGCCCAGGGACTCGACGGCACCGACGCGGGGCTCTGGCTGCAGCTCGCCGACGGCGAATACTCCATCGCCGTCGCCGATCGACAGGGCAAGGAGGGCCTGATCGACCTTGAGGTTTTCCAAGCCCTGCCAAGCCGGCTGCGCTAGCGGCCAGCCGGACCAAGTCCGACTGGCTACTCGGCGAGCCGCCTCACGCGTTCCCAGCCGCGGGCTGCTGCCGTTCCACCTGGAGCGGCACGTTCTTGAGGCGGATACCGGCGAGCTTCTGGGCGATGTACGCCGCCTGCTCCTCGGCCACATCGACCAACGTGTGCCGGTCATGAATGTCCATCGCGCCGACCACCTCGCCGGGCAGCCGGCACACGCCCGCAATCTTGCCCACGATGTCTGCCGGCGTGACCAGATGCTCGCCCCCGACATTGAGTCGCAAGGTCGCCATCCCGGCCTCGCGTCCCGTGCGCGCAGGCCGCTCGTACTTGTGCTTCTTGCCTCGCGCGGCCGACGCCTCGGCGGCGGATGCGGAGGTAGACGGCGCAGGCCGCGCTGATTCGGCCGCTGCAGGCGCACCAGGAGCACTCTCGTCGCGACGCGTCAGTTTGGCCGGCGGCGTCGATGCCTTGCGCGATTCCACCCACCGCGGTGCCGGGGCACTCGCCGGCTTTTCCACCGCCTGGCCGGTGCGGCCTTCCCCACTCGGCCCGCCGCTGCCGCCCGTCTCGCCGACCTGCAACAGGTGAATCACCGCCGAGCAGATGTCCGTGCTCGCAAATCCCTGGTCCAGCAGCCGGTCGACCAAGGCGTCGTGCGGCCGGTAATTTCGCTCCTCGAGCGTCCGCCGGATCGTCTCGTACAGGACATTGCTGCGCGCCTCCGCGACTTCATCCAGCGACGGAATGCTCCCGCGCCGGATCGTCAGCCGCGCAAAGCGGATCATCCCCTGCAGGCGGTAGATCTCCTGCCCCGACACGAACGTAAACGCCTTGCCCGTCCGCCCCGCGCGGCCCGTGCGGCCGATCCGGTGTGTGTAGTCCTCAGCGTCATTCGGCAGGTCAAAGTTGAACACGACCTCGAGGTCGTCGACGTCCAGGCCGCGCGCCGCCACGTCGGTCGCCACGAGAAACTCGAATTTCCGCTCCCGGAACTTTGCCATCACCCGATCGCGCTGCGCCTGCGTGATATCGCCGTGCAGCCGGTCCACCGCATACCCGCGCGCATGCAACTGCTCGTCGAGGTCGTCCACCATCACCTTCGTGCTGCAGAAAATGATCCCGTACCGGAAGTCGTGCACATCGATGAGCCGGGTCAGCGCCTCGATCTTCGAGCGACGATCCACTTCGAAATAGAACTGCTCCACCGCCGGTGCATTCTGCGCCACCGCCTCGATCTTCACCCACGCCGGATCCCGGCTGTAGCGCTTGATCAGTTCCTGGATGGCCCGCGGCATCGTCGCCGAGAAAAACAACAACTGCCGCTCCGGCGGCGTCGCGCTCAGGATCTTCTCGATGTCCTCGCGAAAACCCATGTCCAGCATCCGGTCCGCCTCGTCGAGCACCACCACCCGCAACTGATCCAGCGGCAGCGTCCCGCGCTCCATGTGGTCCATCACCCGGCCCGGCGTCCCGATCACGATCTGCACGCCCGCCGCCAGCGCCCGGAATTGCCGCTCGTAGCTCTGCCCGCCGTAGATCGGCACCTCGCGGATCGCCGGTTTGAACGCCGCCAGACGTCCGGTCTCCTCGGCGACCTGCACCGCCAGTTCGCGCGTGGGACACAGCACCAGCACCTGCACCACGCGCTTCCGCGCCTCGATCCGCTCGATCGCGGGCAGCATGAACGCGGCGGTTTTTCCCGAACCGGTCGACGATTGCCCCACCACGTCCCGCCCCGTCAACGCCACCGGAATCACCGCTGTCTGGATGGGCGAAGCCTCTTCAAACCCCATCTTCTCGGTCGCTTTGAGCGACTCGGCCGACAACCCCAGTTCCGCAAACGGCTTCTTGTCCATGTGCCCAACGTGGCGTCACGTTGGGCAATCTGCCAGCCGCATATCTCCCCCAAAATCTTTCTCGTTCTCGACTCCGTCACTCGACGCCGTCGCGTAACAAGTGGCAGAGCGGCTCAAGCGGATAGCGCCGACCCGACACAAGCGAACAACACGCCCCCAGCCCCGCCTCCTCGGCCCCGACACCGCCCCTCTTAGCATTTGCCCTTCATGTTACGGCAGCACCTCCGGCCAGGCGGCAGTCAAATAGCGCTATCTAACTAGCGCATATTATCTTACAATACACGGCTCGATCGCCTGCTCCTTCTTCAGTTTTCGCGGACGCGAAAACTGCGAAGACCATCCGACGTCGGTAGCTGCGCGATCCCAGCCCAGACCCGTCACCTTGCCCCCGCTCCTGCGTATGGCTGTCTCACCCATGTCTCCCCTCCGCCTCTTTGTCTTGGCCGCGGTCGCCTGCGCCGCCGCCACGCTCTCCCCTGCCCAGCCTGTCATGGAAAAGCTCGGACGCGGCGTCGTCGCGATCCACCAGCCCGACGGCAAGGTCTTCGTCAGCTGGCGGCTCCTTGCTACCGATCCGGACAGCGTCGCCTTCAACCTCTATCGCAAGTCCGAGCCTCTCCCGCGTCCGCCCGGCTTTCCGCCTCCGCGCAGTACGCCCCCGGGCGCCACGCCGCCAGCCAGTGGCAACGGTCGCCGTCCTGGCCCCGGCGGGTTCGGCCCCCGCGCGGCGGAGTCCGGCCAGCCGGTGAAATTGAATGCCGCTCCTCTCACCGGCCCGACTTGCTTTCTCGACGAGGCGCCGAACCTCGCCACGAGCACCTCGTACTTCGTGCGCGCCGTGGTCGATGGCCAGGAGCAGGAGCCCAGCGCCGCGTTCACCTTCCCCGCCGCCCCCGCGCCGCTGCCCTACCTCGCCATCCCGCTGCAGACGCCGGAGGGCTACACGCCGGGCGATGGCTCCGCCGGCGATCTCGACGGCGACGGTGAATACGAGCTCGTCATCAAGCAGGAGCGCCAGCCGCGCGACAACTCCCAGGGCGGCGCCACCGGCGAAACCCTGCTCCAGGCGTACAAGCTCAACGGCCGCCACCTCTGGACCATCAACCTCGGCCGCAACATCCGCGGGGGTGCCCACTACACGCAGTTCATGGTGTACGACCTCGACGGCGACGGCCGCGCCGAGGTCGTCTGCAAGACCGCCGACGGCACGATCGACGGCACGGGCAAGGTCATCGGCGACGCCAACGCCAACTGGGTCCAGCCCGAGGGCGCGTCGTTCAAGGTAATGCACCCACCGCGCGACGGCAACGGCCCCGCCGTGGAGCGCACGGTCAACCCCGCCGGCCACATTCTCAGCGGCCCCGAATACCTGACCGTCTTCTCCGGCGCCACCGGCGCCGCCCTTGCCACCACCGACTACATTCCCGGTCGCATCGACGGCCCGACGACACTCGACCCGCAGGGCCTCGCCACGCGCTGGGGCGATGCCAGCGGCAACCGCTCCGACCGCTACCTCGCCGCCGTCGCCTACCTCGACGGCGTTCACCCGAGTGTCGTGATGTGCCGCGGTTACTACACGCGCAGCACGCTCGTCGCCTGGGACTGGCGCGACGGCAAGCTCACCCGCCGCTGGTTCTTCGACAGCGATGCCTATGGCCCGGCCGACCGCACCAATCCCTACCGCGGCCAGGGCAACCACAACCTCACGGTCGCCGACGTCGATGCCGACGGCCGCGACGAGATCGTCTACGGCGCCATGGTCATCGATGACGACGGCAAGCCGCTCTACTCCACCGGCTGGGGCCACGGCGACGCCATGCACGTCTCCGATCTCGTGCCCGACAATCCCGGCCTCGAGGTTTTCACGATCCAGGAGCGCTTCGACAAACAGGGCATGGCCATGCGCGACGCCCGCACCGGTCGCCCGATCTTCACCATCGCGTCGATCCACGCCGCCGAGAGCGGTGGTGACGCCGGCGAAGGTCCCGGCCGCGGCGTCGCCTTCAACATCGATCCCCGCTATCCCGGCGCCGAGTCCTGGGCCCGCGGCGCCGCCGTGGAACAGGTTGGCATGCTCGACGCCCACGGCCGCAAAATTTCCGATCGCACGCCGCGCTCCTGCAACTTCGCGATCTACTGGGACGGCGACTTTCTCCAAGAGCTGCTCGACCGCAACACGATCACCAAATGGCACCCCGAGTCCGGCACGGAATCGACCTTGCTGATCGCGCAGGGTGCCTCCTCCAACAACGGCACCAAGGCCACCCCGACGCTCTGCGCCGACCTGTTCGGCGACTGGCGCGAGGAACTCGTCCTCCGCAGCAACGACGGCAAGGAACTGCGAATCTACACGACGACGATCCCCACGCCCCATCGGCTGTGCACGCTCATGCACGACCGGCAGTACCGCCTCGCGGTCGCGTGGCAGAACGTCGCCTACAACCAGCCGCCCCACCCGAGCTTCTATCTCGACGAGGCCGCGCCGCTGCCGCCCAAGCCCGTGATCCGCGTCGCCGAACCGCGCTGATCCGCCGCCTCGCCCTCCCTGTGTCTCGGTCCCGGTCCCTTCCTCTCATCATGAAAGCCAGTCTGCTCGCGTTGCTCGCCCTGCCGCTGTTCGCCTCCGCCGCTCCGGTGAGCGTGCACTGGCTCGACGGCGCGCCGCCGCCTGCACCCGATGGCGTCACGTGGGGCGTACCCTGGGCCAAGGGCGAACTGAAGGCGACCGACCCGCTCGCGCTTGTGGGCGCCGACGGCACCGCGATTCCCGTGCAGTCATGGCCGCTGGCGTTCTGGCCCGATGGCTCCGTGAAGTGGAGCGGCCACGCCATCGCCGCACAGGCCTCGCTGCCCGCGTCGTTTCAACTCGCCGTCGGCCAGCCCGCCGCGCCGACCCAGGCGCTCACCGTCACCGACACCGCCGATGCCATCACCGTCGATACCGGCGGGTTCGTCGCCCGCATCGGCAAACGCGGCCCCAACGTGATCGAGTCCTTCACCACCGCCGCCGGCGCCGTGGCGCGCGAGGGGCACTTGGTCGCGCAGACGCAGACCGGCGGGGCCGCCACGGAGTTCGTCAGCGACATCACCTCCGCCACCGTCGAACGTTCCGGTCCGGTGCACGCCGTGATCAAGGTCACCGGCCGCCACCTCGCCACCACCGGCAACCGCGCCGTGCTGCCGTTCACGGTGCGGCTCTCGTTCTTCGCGGGTTCGCCGGCGGTCCGCGTGACCCACTCCTTCGTGTACGACCTCGACCCGCAGCAGGACGCGTTGCGTGGCATCGGCCTGACCTTCGCCGTCCCGTTCCGCGAGCAGCTGCAGAACCGCCATGTCCGTCTGGCGGGCGAGACCGACGCCGGCATGTGGGCGCAGCCGGTGCGCATGCTGCCCGGCTTCCGCACCCAGGCCGGGCCCGAGGTAGTCCAGCTCTACCCGCAGCACCTCGCCGGCCAGCGCGTGCCCAACGTCGCGGACCTCGAACCGCGCACCCGCGACGCGTTGCAGACGATGCCGATCTGGGCCGACGCCAAACTCACCCAGCTCTCGCCCAATGGCTGGTCCATCGCCAAGCGCACCACGTCCGCCGCCTCCTGGCTGCACGTAAACGACGGCCGCCGCTCGCGCGGCCTCGCGCTCGTCGGCGATTGCAGCGGGGCGCTCGCCGTCGGCGTGAAGGACTTCTGGCAAAAGGCGCCGCGCTCGATCGAAATCACCGGCGGCGCCTCGCCCGCCGCGGACTTGCGCGTGTGGTTCTGGTCGCCCGAGGCGCCCGCGATGGATCTCCGCCGCTACGACGAGATCCCGCACGGACTCGCCATCAATTACGAGGACTGGAAACCGGGCTGGGGCACCCCGCTCGGGATCGCCAACACGCAGGATCTCACGCTGTGGGTGCTCAACGGCGTGCCGCGCAATGAGACCCTCGTCGGCATGAGCCGCGTCGCCGCCGAGCCCTCCCTGCTCGTGTGCCCCCCGGAGCACTACCACGCGCAACACGCGTTCGGATACTGGAGCCTGCCGGATCGCTCCACGCCCACGCTACGCTGGATCGAGGACCAGGTGCAGGGCTTCGTGGATTTCTACCACGGGCAGGTCGAGGAGCGCTCCTGGTATGGGTTCTGGGACTTCGGCGACATCATGCACAACTACGACTTCGAACGCCACGAGTGGCGGTACGACGTCGGCGGCTGGGCCTGGGCGAACACCGAGCTCATGCCCGACATGCTGCTCTGGTATTCCTTCCTGCGCACCGGCCGCGCCGACCTGTACCGGTTCGCCGCTGCGATGACCCGGCACACCAGCGAGGTCGACGCGTACCACATCGGGCCGTTCGCCCCGCTGGGCTCTCGCCACAACGTCAACCACTGGGGCGACGGCGCGAAGCAGCCCCGGGCGAGCCACGCCGGGCTCAAGCGCGCGTTCTACTTCCTCAGCGGTGGCGACGGCCGCGTCGGCGATCTCCTCCGCGAGCAGCTCGATGCCGATCTCACCTACGAGTACCTGCAACAGTTCAACGCGTCCCACTACGTGCCGGACGCCGATGGCCGGCCGGTACTCGACGCGCGCAAGAACCCGCGGTTCCCGAACGCCCCGAGCGCGGTCCCCGCGCCGCGTCCGGAGGAATTCACCGCCCGCCGCACCGCCGCCCAGCGTGAACCGTTCACCCGCTTCGGGCTCGAATGGATGTGCTACGCGGCCAACTGGACGACCGAATGGGAACGCGGGGGCGACCCGCGCTGGCGTGCCGAAATCGAGTCCGCCATGCGCGCCATGGCCCGCAACGTCGACGCCGACGGCAAGTTTCAAGGGCGCTACTTCGACATGATCTTCGGCGGACCGGAGAACATGTGGGAGATGGAGCCGATGTACGACATCCCCGAGTTCTGGCGCGCGTGGGTCGCGACCTCGGAGGCGGTCGGCCGCGCCGTCCAGGGCAATGAGATGACCGGCCCCCGCATGCTCGCCTACGCCGCCAACCGCAAGGGTGACGCCGCGCTTGGCCGGATGGCCTGGGAAAAGCTGATCGGCCCCGCCGGCGTGCTGCCCCCGTTGCCACAGCCCAAGCGCTACGCCGCCCCCAGCGTCGTGCGCCCCGTGACCGATCCTGCCTTCCTCGGAGCCTCCGTCGGCTGGCAGCTCCATGGCGTCGCCAGCGTGCAATGGGCGCTCAACGCGATCGAAACCCTCGAACTCGCCCGCGCCTACCTGCCCGAGTGGGAAAAGCCCTCGGGCGAGTAGCCCCAAGCTCTTTCTCTTACTCTTCCTCTTTCTCCTACTCTCCCTCCGACAAACCGCCTCTGGATTTCGACTTCTGATCTCCGACATCTGACATCCGACCTCTGACTTCTGACATCCGGCCTTTGAACGCTCTCGCCGCGAAAATTCCGCCGCGCACGGCGCTCCACTTTCCATTTCCCTGGTCTATCGCGCGGATGAACACGCCCGCGCTGAAGACCCGGAGCTATGAGTTCACCTTCCCCGATGTGGACACGCTCCTGAAGGTGGAAACCCCGGACCCCGAGACCGTGATCGTCCGCGCGACGCGCAACAGCTTCTCCGAACGCAGAAAGATCGCCTTCATCCGCCAGCTCGCAGCCGAGGGATTCATTGCCGACGGCTGCCAATGGTACCCGCTGCCGGCCGGCATGCCGCAGATTCACTGGGTGGTGGACGTCTCGTGGCTCCGGTTGTCCCAGGCCGCGAAGGCCCACTCCCGCCGGCTCACCTTCTTTCTCGTAGGCGGCGGTCTCGTCGCCTGGACCGGTCTCCTGACCAGCCTGCTCCTCCTGCATTGAACTGCGTAAGAGGGATTCCTAGCGTCGGCCCGCCCAACTTCCGGGCGGAAGGAGTCACCCCGCATGAAACGCTCCCCGTGCCCCGTCCTCGCGTTTGCCCTCGCCTGCGCGGTCACCGTCTTCGCCACCCCGCCATCGGCTTCTGAGGTGCGGGAGCCGGCGGTGGCAGGGCTGTTCTACCCCAAGGATCCCGGCGTGCTCGGCCGCACGGTCGACGCGTACCTCGCCGCGGCCAAGACCTCGCCGACCGGTGAGCTCAGGGCGCTAATCTGCCCGCACGCGGGGTACGACTATTCGGGACCCGTCGCCGCCTCCGGCTTTGCCCTCCTGCGAGGATCGTCCTTCGCCACGGTCGTCCTGCTCTCGCCGGCCCACTACGCGGCCATCGACTTCGCCGCGGTTTCGGACGCCGACATCTATCGCACGCCGCTCGGCGACGTGCCGGTTGCCCCGCAGGCCCGCGAACTCGCCCGGCACGCGCCCTTTGCACTCGATCACCCGCTGGATGTCCAGCGGCCGCCGTGGGCCGACCAAGCGTCACGCCCGCTGCCGCGCCCGGGGGAGGACCAGGCCGATACCTGGGAGCACTCCGGCGAAGTCGAGGTTCCTTTCCTGCAGCGCAGCCTCGGAAGTTTCCAGTTGCTCCCGGTCGTGATGGGCCGCGTCGATCCGGCCGCCGCCGCGCGCGCCCTGGATCGGTTCGTCGATGACCGCACGCTCCTCGTCGTCAGCACCGATCTCAGCCACTACCACTCCGCCGCCCAGGCGCGCCGGCTCGACCGGCGGTGGGTCGATGCCGTCCTCGCGCTGGACCTGCGCCAACTCGCGACGCAGGAAGCGTGCGGCCTGGTGCCCGTGCAGACGCTGGTCCACCTCGCGCGCCAACGCGGGTGGGAGGCCCGCTTGCTCGACCTCCGGAACAGCGGCGACACCGCCGGCGACTCGTCCCGGGTCGTCGGCTACGCCGCCGTCGCGTTCTACGCGCGTCCGGCCGGCGCGACCCTCAACGCCGAGGAACGAAGCCTGCTCCTGGCCCTCGCGCGCCGCACGGTGGTGGCGACCGCCGGCAACGAGGAGCTCCCCGCCCCCGGCGAGCTCGCGAACCGGCCCAGCCTCACCGCCTCCCGCGCGGTCTTCGTCACGCTCACGCGGCACGGCCAGTTGCGCGGCTGCATCGGCAACCTGCTGGCCCGCGGCCCGCTCTACGCTGCCGTGATCGACAATGCCCGCAGCGCGGCACGCGAGGACCCGCGCTTCTCCCCGGTGCGCCCGGCGGAGGTGGCCGGGCTCGAGATCGAGATCAGCGTGCTCTCGGCCCCCCTCCCGCTGCCGTTCACCTCGCCCGATGACCTGCTCCGGCAACTGCGCCCCGGGGTGGACGGCGTGATTCTGCGCGTGCCCGCCGGCACCGCCACCTACCTGCCCCAGGTCTGGCAGCAACTGCCGGACAAGACCGAGTTTCTGGACACGCTCGCGCAGAAGGCGGGCGGGCGCGCGGGCGATTGGCGCCGGCCCGGGGTCGAGGTCGCCGTGTACCAGGTCGCGTCGTTCCGGGAGCACGAGCCCTGAGCCCCGCGCCGTCCGCCATGTTTCACGCCGCCAAGGCCGCGCCCACCGACCAGCCCCTGCAGGGCGCGTATTCGCGTCGCCCGTACGTGATCGTCACGGTCGGCGTGCTGGGCGCCGGCGCGGTCATCATCCAGCTCGCGCTCATGCGCGAACTGCTCGCGGTGTTTTCGGCAAACGAGCTGACCTTCGGCATCACATTGAGCTGCTGGCTGGTGCTGACCGCGGGCGGAACCTGGCTCGGCGCGCTGGTGCGGCACATCCCGCACCCGGTGCGGCACCTCGTGGGCGGCACCGCGCTCCTCGGCGTCGTGGCCCTCGCGGAGGGCCTCGCGATCCGCAGCCTGCGCGGGGGTGTCTTCGGCGCGGGAGAGACCATCGATCCCCTCGGCACCACCTACGGCACGCTCCTCGTGCTCGCGCCGTTCTGCCTCGGCAGCGGCATGCTCCTCACATTTGGGTGCCGAATCCTGTTCCGAGAGAACGAGGGTCATCCGGTTGCGCGCGTGTATCTCGCCGATGTCGCTGGCGCCGTGCTCGGCGCCGTCCTGTTCACCGTCTGGCTCGGACGCGGCATCGACCACATGACGCTGCTCGCCTGGCTGGCGGCCGGCCTGTGCGCTTTCGCCGCCGGCATCAGCCGGCGCACCTGGGGTCACCGCTTTCGCCTCGTGGCGGCGGCCGGCGCGGTGGTCCTCGCCGCGCTCGCGTGGTTCGGCGATCTCGCGACGCGATCAACGCAATGGCAGTACCCCGCGCTCGTGGTCGACCACCGCACCACGCCGTATGGGCGCGTCGTCGTGACCCGCGACGCCGGCCAGCTGGCGCTGTATGAAAACGGCGTGCCGGTCAGCTTCAGTGCCAACGCCGCGGCGGCGGAGGAGATCGTGCATTACGCGCTCGCCCAGCGTCCCGGCGCCCGCTCCGTGCTGCTGGTCGGCGGCGGCGTCGCGGGCGCCGCGCCCGAGGTGCTGCGTCATCCCACGATCCAACAAGTCACGTGTGTGGAGCTCGACCCCGGCCTGCTAATGGCCGCGCGCGAGCACCTGCCGAACGCGTTCGCCGATGCGCGCATCCGCGTCGTCGCCGCCGACGGCCGACGTTTCCTGCAGCAGACGGCCGAGCGCTTCGACGTCATCCTCATCGCGCTGCCGGACCCCACCACGCTCCAGTTGAACCGCCTGTTCACCGCCGAGTTCTTTGCACTCGCGAAACGCGCGCTCCACCCCGCCGGCGTGTTCGCCTTCGGCACCGGCTACTACGTCAACTACATCAGCCCGGAACTCGCCGCCACCCTGGGCTCCGCACGCGCCACGCTCGCCACCGCGTTCTCCCACGTCGCCGTGCTCCCGGGTGCGCGCGTGTTCTTCCTCGGCTCCGACGGTCCCCTGCACCGCGACATCGCCCCCGCGCTCGAGCAGCTGGGTGTCGCGCCGCGGCTCGTCAACCGCCACTACCTCGCGGCCACGCTCGCGCCGGACCGGCTCGCCGATGTCGATCGCGCCAGCCTCACCCCCGCCCCGATTAACACCGATTTCCGCCCGATCCTCTACGTGCTGCGCCTCCGCCAGTGGCTCAGCCAGTTTTCTTTCCCCGCCGGAGCCTTTGGCGGCACGCTCGTGCTGGTGTTCGTCACCGCCCTCGTGCGGCTGCCCGCGATTCCCCGGCTGGTGTTCGCCGCGGGCTATGCCGCGTCCACGCTCGAACTGGCGCTGCTCGTTACCCTCCAGGTCTGCTACGGCTCGCTCTATCAGCAGATCGGACTGGTCACGGCGCTGTTCATGGCCGGCCTCGCCCTCGGCGCGGCCTTCGCGCGGCGCCACCCGAGCGGCCACCTCCGGCGCCTGGTGCGCACCGGCGGTTTCGCGCTGGGCGCGCTCGCGCTGGTCTGCGCGCTGCTCCTGCCCCGGCTTGGCGCCATCGACGCCGCGACCGGCACGCCCGGCGGCTACACCGTGCTGCTCGGATTGACCCTCCTGATCTCGGGCGTGGTCGGCGCGCAGTTCGCGTACGCCGCGGCGCAGCCGACGGGCAACGCTGCGCGCCAGGCGCCGCGCATCTTCTCCGCCGACCTCGTCGGCGCCGCGCTCGGCGCGCTCACCGTGAGTTCGTTCATGCTCCCGGAATGGGGCCTGGTCCCCGTCTGCCTCTTCGCCGCCGCCCTGAACCTCGCTTGCGCCGCCGTCGCTCGCCCCTCCCGCTAGCCCCCCGGTTCTCGTTCTCGTTCTCGTTCTCGTTCTCGTTCTCGTTCTCGTTCTCGTGAGGTCGCACCGCCCGCCCAACCGCCACCATCGTCCCTATTCCCGCCCATGAGCCGCCTGCAGTTCTTCGCCCTGAAACTGGTCCGCTGGACCGGCTGGCTCCTGATCCCGGTGGTGCTCGCGTTCTTTTTCACCGGATACGCGCTGAGCGACGGCTTCGGCCTCGGGGTCTGGCTCGACGAGCGCACCGCGCTGGCGCTGCACCGGCGGCTGCACCTGCCACTGGCGTTACTGGTTGGGTTCCACCTCGTCCCTTCCGTCTACCTCGCCTTCGTGCGGTGGGAATGGATCAAGCCGCGGGCCTGAACATGTCCTTCGCCATCGCCAGCGCCCCCGTCTCCCGCCGCACCGCCCTCCGCGCCGGCGGCGCCACCGCCCTCCTCGCGGCCACCGACGCGTCGTGGCTGCAGCGGTTGCTCGGACTCGGTGCCGACGGCGACGGGCCGGCCGAGGTGTTCAAGGGGGATGCCCCCGGCGAGGCCACGTGGCGGCGCTGGGCACAGCGCGGCTGGGCGCGCGAGGCCGCCCATTACGTGAAGCTCGGCCGCAACGTGCAGTGCAAGGTCTGCCCCAACAACTGCATCCTCGCGCCGGGCGACCGCAGCCACTGTCGCAACAAGGTGAACCGCGACGGCACGCTCTACACCCTGGCCTACGGCAACCCGTGCACCTTCCACGTCGACCCCGTGGAGAAGAAGCCGCTGTTCCATTTTCATCCGGGCGCGCGCACGTTCTCCCTCGCCACCGCCGGCTGCGTCTTCCGCTGCCTCAACTGCCAGAACTGGGAAATCTCCCAGCGCCGGCCCGAGGACACCAAGGACGCCCGCGGTGCCGAACTGCGCCTGCGCGCCCCGCTCCCCGCGACGCTCACGCTCGACGAGATGAGCCGGCTGAGCCTGTTTCCCGAAGATCTCCCCGGCGTGGCGGAAGCCCTGCGCTGCCCCAGCGTCTCCTACACCTACTCCGAGCCCACGGCCTACTATGAGTACACGCTGGCCTCCTGCCGGGCGGTCCGCGCCGCCGGCCGCCAAAACATCCTGGTGTCCTGCGGCTCGATCGAGGAGCGCCCGCTGCGCGAGCTGCTCGCCTTCGTCGACGCCGCCCACATCGATCTGAAGGGTTTCGACGAATCCACTTACCGCCAGCTCAACTCCGGTCGGCTCGCGCCGATCCTGCGTACGCTCAAGGTCTGCCACGAACTCGGCGTGTGGTTCGAGATCATCAATCTCGTCGTGCCGGGCTACACCGACCGCCTCGATTCCATCCGCCGGATGTGCGGCTGGATTGTCGCGGAACTCGGGCCCGACCGGCCGCTGCACTTCTCGCGTTTCCACCCGCAGCACAAACTCGAGCACCTCGCGCCCACGCCGGTGGACACCTTGTTGCGCGCCCGCGACATCGCCCGGGACGCCGGCCTGCGCCACGTCTACATCGGCAACGTGCCGGAACTGGAGGGCGCCGAAGCCACGTTCTGCCCCCAGTGCCGCCGGCCGGTGATCGAGCGCACGGGCTTCGCGGTCACCCGGAACGTCCTCGTCGGAGGTCGTTGCCCACACTGCCAGACCGCCGTCGCCGGCGTGTGGTGACGCGGCCCGCCGGGCGGCGCCGCCTTACGGAGCCGCCGGCGCCGTGCGCACGCGTTTGGTGATCGCGTCCTTCGGCGCAGGCTGGTTGTTGGCAAACGCCTTGTAGGCGGCTCGGTAGTCATAGCCCTGCGCGTCGATGTAAGCCTCAACCTGTACTTTCTGCGTCTTGAAAAGGTTGGCCTTCTCCTTGTCGCTGACGGCATCCATCGCCATCTCGCGGGCCACGAGCAGCTTCCCGGCAATGAACGCCTTCTCCTCGTCGGTGAAGGTCGGGATCATCTTCAGGTAGGCCTCGTAGGTGCGGCGCATCCCCGGCGAGGATGTCATGGCGTCCTTCACCGCCTCGACCTGTTCCGGCGTGAGGTGCTTCGCCAGCGCCTGCAGAAAACTCTGGTGCTGAGGCTGGAGCGAGGCGTACGTCGCGCGGATCTCCGCGACGACTGCCGCCGCCTTCGTCTCGTCCTTCGCGTCCTGGGTGCGCGCATCCGCCCAGCGTTTCCACAGCCCGGCCAGCTCCGGATCGTGCTGCTGGTGCCAGTCATACAACGCGCGGAAATGCTGTTCCAGGATCTGCAGCACCGCTTCCTTCTGGGCCGCGTCGCTCAACTGCAGCCGCTTCAGCACGCCGGACGTCCGCTTGTCGAGGGTGTGCTGGTCAATCGGTGCGGCGGGTGCGCCCGCGGTCGGGGAGGACGGTGCCGGGGCAGAAGCGGCAGGTTCGGCTGCGGCCAGCGCAGCGCCGGTACCGAGGACGAGGCCGGCCAGCAGAGGACGGAACGAAAGCAGGGAGATGGAGTGCATGAAGGGGATCGCCACCATCACCACCAACCGGGACGGCAGGCAATGTCGCGCTGGACGCACCGCCCCGCCCCTCGGTTGCGCGCCCCTATTTCGGGCGGCGCGTCTTTTCTTCCCCGCTTCCGTCCTCCACTTTCGCGCATATCGGTGTCCATTCGTGGTCACCTCCTGATTCTCTCTCCCGGTCTTCCATTTGCCCGCGCTCCAGCATCTTCGAGCGTGCCAACGCCGTCTCTCCATTGCCGCAGATTTCAGCCTTCAGCATTCCGCCTTCAGCCTTTCTTCATGCACTTCAGTCGCCTCGTCCGCCTAGTCCTTCTCGCCGCCGCGGCCGGCACCGCCTTCGTCGCGCGGGCCGCCGTCGAACTCGCCAGTCCTTTCACCTCGCACATGGTGCTCCAGCGCGAGCAGCCCGTCCCGGTGTGGGGAACGGCCGCGCCCGGCGAAAAGGTCACCGTGCAGTTCGATCGCCAACAAATGACCACGACCGCCGACGACCAGGGGCAATGGCGCGTCCAGTTGGCCCCCCTCGCCGCGTCGAGCGAACCGCGCGTCCTGAGCGTCCGCGGCGCGGGCGCGGATGAGGTGATCGAACTCTCCGATGTCCTCGTCGGCGAGGTTTGGCTCTGTTCCGGACAGTCGAACATGGATTTCACCGTCGCGAAGACCGAGAAGTATGGCTTCGCCGGCGTGGCCAACGAGGCCGAGGAAGTGGCCCGCGCCGACCATCCGCAGTTGCGCATGTTCACCGGCGAGTGGACGCGCGCCTACGTCCCGCAGGCCCGCGTCCCGGGCACGTGGAAGGTTTGCACCCCGGAGAACGTGCGCGAGTTCTCCGCCGTCGGCTACTTCTTCGCCCGCGATCTCCAGCAGGCACTCGGCGTGCCGGTCGGCATCGTCACCCTGACCTACGGCGCCAGCACCGCGCAGGCCTGGATCCGCCGCAAAGCCATCGCCGCCGATCCCCGGCTCAAGCCCGTGCTCGATGACTTCGACGCCAAGGTGAAGGCGTACGCCCCGCCGTCCGCGCAGGAACAGCAAGTGTGGGACAAGGCCGTCGCCAAAGCGAAGGAGGAGAAGAAGCGGCCACCGCGCCGCCCGCGCCCCCACCCGGTGCAGGACCAGCACAACCCCACGGTTATGTTCAACGGCATGGTCGCGCCGTTCGTCGGCTTCTCCATCCGCGGCGTGCTCTGGTACCAGGGCGAATCCATCACCGCCCCACGCGAGCTTTTCCCGCTCTGGAATGAAACGTTGATCAAGGACTGGCGGACACTCTGGGGCCGCGAGTTGCCCTTCTTTTTCTGCCAGCTCGCCGGCCAGAACGCCGCCAGCAACGGCCCCGATGTCCGCGCCTGGCAGGCCGAGGCCCTCAAGCTCCCCAACACCGCCATGGCGGTCACGATCGACATTGGCGAGGAGCGCAACGTTCACCCGCGCAACAAGCAGGACGTCGGCGCGCGACTCTGCCGCATCGCCCTGGCGCGCACCTATGGCCGACCGATCGAGTACTCCGGCCCCCAACTCGAAAAGATGGTGGGCCTCGGTGGCGCGCTGCGCCTCACCTTCAGCCACACCACCGGCGGACTCACCGACCGCGGCGCTCCCCTGCGCAGTTTCGAGGTCGCCGGTGACGACGGGAAATTCATGCCGGCCACCGCCACCATCGACGGCGACACGGTCTATGTCTCCAGCTCCGCCGTCGCGACGCCCGTATCCGTCCGCTACGCCTGGGCCCCGTTCCCCGCGGGCTGCAACCTGTACAACGGCGAGGGCCTCCCCGCCGCGCCGTTTCAGGCCTCGCTCCCGCGCTGATCTCGACCCGCTCGCTCGGCGCGAAGCCACTCAACGCCGACGCCTCGCCGCGCGTCTGGCCGGTCCCCTTCGCCCCCAGCACCCTTCGCGCCGTCGCCCGCAATGGCGGACGCGAAGTCGCGCGCGACGAACTCGTGACCGCCGCCCCCCCCGCCCGCGTCGTCCTCACCGCCGACCGGACGCAGGTGTCGCCCGACTGGGAGGACGTGGTCCGCGTCACCGCGACAATCGTCGACGCCGCCGGTGTGCGCGTCCCCTCCGCCGCGCACCTCGTCTCGTTTCGCGCGGAAGGTCCCGGACACGTCGTCGCCGTGGATGACGGCGACAACACGAGCCACGAGGCTTTCCATGCCACCGAGCGCACGGCCATCCAAGGGCGCTGCGTCGCGTACGTCCGGGCGTCGGCCGGTCGGGGCGTCATTGTCCTTCGCGCCAGCGTCGCCGGCCTTGCCCCGGGCGAGCTTCAGATCGCGGCGGCATCCACGCGCTGAGCGCAGCCAAAAAAAGAGCGCGACCGGAGTTCGGTCGCGCTCAGGCGGAAACGAATGACGCGGCGCTTACTTCGTCGCCGGCGCCGGCGTGGGCGTGGGCGCGGCGGGGGCCGGCGGATTGATGTCGAGCAGCTCGACGTCGAAAATCAGCGTGGAGCCCGGAGGAATGCCAGGACGCGGATCGTCGCCGTAGGCCAGGTGCGGCGGCACGTAGAGCTTAATCTTGCCGCCCTTGTTTATCTTCTGGATGCCCTCGGTCCAGCCGGGGATGACTTCCTTCAGGGCGAAGGTCGCGGGCTCCTTGCGCTCGACGGAGCTGTCAAACACGGACCCGTTCACGAGCGTGCCGGTGTAGTGAACCTTCACGGTGTCCTCGGCCTTCGGGTACGCGCCGTTGCCGGCCTGGACGATCTCGTAGCGGAGGCCGTCCGGCAGTTCGACGATGTTCTTGTTCTCCTTGAGCTTGGTGAAGAAGGCCAGGTTCTCGGCATTGCTCTGCTCCTTCAGCTTGGCGAGGTAGGCGGCCTGCTTCTGCTGCATGAACTCCTCGACGCGCGGGCTGATCTTCTCGAGGTCGAACGGCGAGTCCTTGCCGGCGGCCGCGGAGGAGAGGCCCTTGAGGAGCGCCTGGGTCTCGGCGGCGCTGAAGCCGAGTTCGGACAGGCCCATGCGCTTGCCGTAGAACCAGCCGAGCTCTTCCGCCACCTGCGCGTCGGTGAACGTCGGGGCGGGCGTGGGCGCAGCGGTGGCGGGCGCCGGAGCCGCGGGAGCCGCGGCAGCCGGAGCCGCACCAGCCTGGTCACCCTGGGCCGGAGGATTGAATTTGACGCCCTCGGCGCGGGCGACGGTGAGGCCGGCCGCAGCGATGCAGAGCGCGAGAGAATGCTTCAGGTTCATATTGGAGGGTTCGGGTAGACGCGTTCCGGAGGGGAACAGTGCCGTAAAATCGAGCGAATCAGCCAGTCCTCCGTCCAAAAGCAACCCGAGAGTGGCCGCCCCGCTCCGGCCCGGGGCGGGGCCGGGGCAGGGCTCTTCCTCTTACTCTTCCTCTTTCTCTTCCTCTCAAGGGATTGAGGAAGGGCCGGCCCTGAGCGCCGGCCCCAAATCGTTCTCATTCTCGTACTCGTTCTCGTTCTCTCATGTGGGCCGCTCCGGCGGCCTGGACGGATGAGAGAAAGAGAAAGAGGAAGAGTATGAGAAAGAGGATGCGCCGGAGGGCCGGCATCGCCTCGGGCCGTCGAGAACGAGAACGATTACGAGAACGATGGAGGCCCTCCAAGGCCCCTGATACTCCCCACTTGCGCCGGGGGCGGGGTTCCGCCATCACCGACCCCCTCACAAATGAATCCTGACCAATTTTGGACCAGTCAGGATGGCCAGATCCTTACCGTCAAAAACAAGGACGAGCACTCTGTAACGCTCACCTTGGCGTTTTGGCCCCGCCATCCGGCAGAACTGGAGTTCGCCAAATCCCACCTCCCCGCCTTGCAGTTCACCGAGCGCAGCTCACTCGCGCGCGTCGGTATCGAAATGCTCACGCAGGGAGCTCCCCGCATTGAGGGCAACCGCCTCGAGCTCGAGGCCGATGCCTTCATCTACGACAGCAGCTTCCCCAACGCGACCTACTGGAAGAAACTGATGCGCGTTGGTGCGCCCGTCGGCCGCCTCTTCTTCGCGCCTCCCGCCGCCAAGCTCTCCACCGGAGAGATCTGGGACGCGCTCAAGGAGAACCGCATCAAGCTGCCCAACACCGTCAGCATCGATAGCAGCGGCCGCGTCTTCCTGACGCCGCACCAGCTCAGCTACACGCTCAGCACCAAGCTGCAGCGCGCAGACTTCGAGCGCGTCGTCAGTGGCGTCGCCGGCCGTGGGTATCTCGACCGCGTGCAGGTGCGCCACGACGCCTCCCCGCTCACGATCCCGCCGCGCTCGGGCATTCTCACGAGCTGCTCGATGTACCTGAAGGAGCACTTCGTCGTCCTCAACCAGGGCGCCGGCAACTTCGGCATCCACACGAGCGCCGTGCTGCTCGATCCGATCAAGACGTTCGGCACGAACATCATGCTCGAGATCTACAACACCGGCGACCAGCCGGTGGTGAATCCCGTGGTGTCGGTCGAGCTCTTCCGCGCCCCCGAGGCCAACGATCCCGAGTACAAGACGCTCGCCAAGCGCCGCACCCGGCTCCTCGCGACCGCCTCCGAGCTCTACAAGAGCATGGACGAAAACCCGGCGCGCGACTCCGGTCCCGTCCAGCCGCGCACCAAGATCACCGTTCGCGGCCAGAGCGCCACGATGGAGAATCGCGCCACGCTCGTCCGCGCGGGCGACGACCTCAAGGCCGTCCTCAGCAACGGCAACGGCTGCGGTCATCGCACGATGATCCAGGCCCTCGACGCCGCGCCGGACAACGCCGACACCCTGGTCCTCGACTACTTCCCGGACCTTATCGAACAGATCGAGCTCCTCACGCGCATCGGCGACATCAAGCTGAAGCGCGTCATCTTCCGGAAGGCGTCGCGCACGCACGGTTATTTCCTCTCGAGCAACGCGCACGCGCGGCTCGACACGTTCGAGGCGATCGGCCTGCAGGTCTATTGGTACGACGAGCTCACCAAGGACCTGTACATGCACACGTACAAGAAGGACCACGGTTTCTTCGTCCGCGAGGAGAGCGCCCGCAAGTTCCAGGAGTCGACCATCCTCGCGTTCTACGGCTCCGCCATCGGGCTCGAGCCGGCCGACACCGACCGCATCTCGTCGCTCGTCGACAAGCTGACGTCGTTCATCGGCACGAACCTCGGCGTCCTCACCGGTGGCGGTGGCGGCGTCATGCGTCTCGCCACCGACCAGGCCCGCGCGAAGGGCGCGCTCACGGGCGCGTGCTTCCTGGAGCTCGAGGCCCAGCCACCGGAGCTCGGCGTCGACTTCTTCAACACGTTCCAGGAGTCGTCCCGCCACTTCCGCCAAAAATGGTTCGAAGCGGCTGACTTCTGCATCTTCAACGTCGGCGGCGTCGGCACGCTCGAGGAGATCGGCATCGAGATGTGCAACCTCAAGCTCGGTGTCCGCCCGCGCGTCCCGTACGTGTTCTTCAACGCGAAGTTCTGGACCGACATGCGGAAGCAGCTCCAGCACATGATCCGCACCCGCCGCGCCCCGGCGTGGATCGCCGACTACGTGCTCTTCACCGACGATCCCGACGAGGTCGTGGAGTTCTACCGCAAGAAGCTGCAGGTGCTCTGATCCTTCCACGGACTCGGGGCGCTCGGTTCACCGGCGCCTCGAGTGCGTTCCCGTTCGCATCACCGTTCGCCCCCGCCGGCCCGTCGCCGCTCGGCGGCTGGCTTCGTGCGGGGCTGCTCGTCCGGGCCCGCCACCCAACCCATCACGGCCACGCCGGACTTCGCGCCCGGCTCAGGCCTGCACTTCGACTCCCGGGCAAGGACAACGAGGGGACGAGGGATGCAATTATATCGCGCTATGGCGCAGCAATTAACGCGATAATGTCCAGATACTCGGGAATAATGTCCGGATACTGCGGAATAGTGTCCGGATACTCACCGGCACGGCTCGGCGGCAGCGATTGAGCCCGGCGGTCCCGACCGGCGTTCACCGCACGAAGTCCCACGGGCTGCCAGACTTGAAACTTCCGCAGCGCGCCTGTGGACTCGCGCCGTGGCCAAACTCCCTCGCTCCGTCCTCGTTGTGGGTGGTGGCGGTCGTGAACACACCCTCGTTCGCGCCCTCCTCGCCTCGCCCGCCCAACCGCGCGTGATCTGCGCGCCCGGCAACGCCGGCATCGCGGAGGACGTTCCCTGCTTCGCCATTGCCGCCGACCAGGTGGCGGAGCTCGTGGCCCTGGCGAAGCGCGAACAGATCGAGCTCGTGGTCGTCGGTCCCGAGGTCCCGTTGTCACTCGGCCTCGCCAACCAGCTCCAGGCGGCCGGCATTCCTGTTTACGGCCCCAAGGCCGACGGCGCCCGCCTGGAGGCCTCGAAGATCTTCACCAAGCAGCTCCTGCTGAAGTACCGCATTCCCACCGCCGGCGCCGCGTTCTTCCGCGAAGTCGAGCCGGCCCTCGCCTACCTCAACACCCATCCCGTCCCGATCGTCGTCAAGGCCGACGGCCTCGCGGCCGGCAAGGGCGTCATCGTCGCCCAGTCGCGCGCCGAAGCCGAGGCCGCGGTGCGCGACATGCTCGAGAGCGGACGCTTCGGCGCCAGCGGTCGCGAGATCCTCATCGAGGACTGCCTCGTCGGGGAGGAGACCTCCCTTCTGGTCGTGGTGTCGGGCCGTGACTACGTGATCCTGCCCACCTCGCAGGACCACAAACGCATCGGCGACGGCGACACCGGCCCAAACACCGGCGGCATGGGCACCTACTCCCCCGCCGAGGTCGTCACGCCCGCCCTCCTTGCCCAAATCGAACGCGACATCGTGCGGCCTTCCGTCGATGCGATCGCCGCCGAGGGCATCGAGTTTCGCGGCACGCTCTTCATCGGCATCATGCTCACGCCGCAGGGCCCGAGCGTGCTCGAGTTCAACACCCGCTTCGGCGATCCCGAAACGCAGGTTGTCCTCCCGCGCCTCGCGTCGGACCTGCTCGAACTGCTCTGGGCCGCCGCCCGCGGTGAACTCGCCGGCCACCGCCTCGCGGTGAAGCCCGAGCACGCGCTCTGCGTCGTCATCGCCGCGAAGGGTTACCCGGACGCGTTCCGCAAGGGCGACGTCATCACCTTCCCCGCCTCGCTGCCGCCTGGCGTCTCCATCCTGCACGCCGGCACCGCGCGCAATGCCGACGGACACATCGTGACCCACGGCGGCCGCGTCCTCGGTGTCACCGCGCTGGCCCCCACGCTGCCGGAAGCCGCCGCCCGCGCGTACGCGGCCTGCGACGCGATCCAGTGCGCGTCGAAGTACTTCCGCCGCGACATCGGCGCGCGCCAGCTGAACCGTCGATGAGGCCGGCCGCCTGCATTGCCCGCGCCGCGCGCCGTTCGGTTCTCCGCCTCGGCGCGCTGCTCGCCCTCGCCCTCGTCGCCTGCGCCGCTCCCGAGGTGCGCGAGGTCGACTCCGCCCTCGTGTACGTGCGCGTCCATGCGGTCGCGACCGACCTGCCCTCGGCGGAACAACTGCGCCAGCGGGCCTGCATCCTCGACCTGCGCTACGCCGCGGCCGCAGCGCCGGACGCCGAGCTCCTCGCGGCCTGGCTCAAGTTTCACGCCCATCGCCAGCGCCCGGTCTTTGTCCTGGTCAACAGCGCGACCGGCCCCGCCGTCCAGGCAGCGCTCGCGCGGCCGGGCCACCCCGCCGGCGTGCTCACGGTGGGCCTGCGCGGGCAGCGGTTCGCCGCCGACATCACCGTCGACGACAGCGCGGAGAACGAGCGGCGCGGTTACGACGCCTTCGCGGCGGGCACAACGCTGCTCGCGCTCACGACGGATCTTCCCGCCAAGGTGCGCAACGACGAGGCCAGCCTCTCGCGCGATCCGCTGGCGGAGCCGGCCTCGCCCGTGGCCGCGGATTCCGCCGCCCAGCCCGGCGAGGCGACGCCGCCAAAGGACGCCGTGCTGCAGCGCGCCATCCATCTGCACCGCGGCCTGCAGGCGCTGGCCGGAGCCACCCAACCCCCGCCGGCGAGAAAGTGACGGCCCCGGGAAAACGACGTCGCCGCCGCCGCGCGGCCGCGGCGCGGAACGCGCCGCACTCCGGCTTTGCCTTTCACCCGAATCCATGTCCTTTCGCTCCCACGCGGATGCCATCGCCCGGAACCATTGTTACCGTCTGCACGGCGAACATTTGTCGCAGCCCGATGGCGGCGGCGCTGTTGCAGCATGCCCTCGCCGCCCAGCCTGAGCCGCTGCGCTCGCTGCAGGTCATCTCGGCCGGCGTCGCCGCCCGCGGCGGCGAACCCGCTTCCGAGAACTCGGTGACGGCGCTGAAGAAGGTCGGCATCGACCTCTCGGCGCACCACAGCCAGCCCCTCACCCAGGAGATGCTCGACCAGGCGCTCGTCGTGCTGTGCATGACCGAATCGCACCGCGCGATGATCCAGGTGCAGGCCGAGCCGGTGCCGAAGAACCTGTTCCTGTTTCGCGAGTTCATGCCCGGCAACGGCGAGAAGGAGATCGGCGACCCCTACGGCGGCCCGCTCCGCATCTACGAGATGGCGCGCGACGAGATGGTCGAGGCGATCCCGGCGCTGCTCGAACACCTTAAGACACTGCTGCCCCCGTCGACGCCGGCCTAGCGCCGGATTTCGGAATTGCGGATTGCGGCGTTAAGCCATCGGCTGCCCGCGGTTATTTTCCGACCGCCAACCGCACTCCGTATTCCGCAATGCTAAACTCCGCGCCGCTCTCCACCGTTGATCCTGAAATCTTCGCCGCGATTTCCGCCGAACTAGGCCGCCAGCAGAGCCACATCGAGCTGATCGCCTCGGAGAACTTCACCTACCCTGCCGTGATGGAAGCGCAGGGCAGCGTGCTGACCAACAAGTACGCCGAGGGTTACCCCGGCAAGCGCTGGTACGGCGGTTGCGAACACGTCGACAAGGTCGAGCAGCTCGCCATCGACCGCGCCAAGAAACTGTTCGGCGCCGAACACGCCAACGTGCAGCCGCACTCCGGCTCGCAGGCCAATTTCGCCGTCTACACCGCGATGCTCCAGCCGGGCGACAAGGTCCTCGGCATGAACCTCAGCCACGGCGGCCACCTCACGCACGGCAACCCGGCGAACTTCTCCGGCAAGCTGTACTCGTTCTGCCAGTACGGCGTCCGCGAGGACAACGGCCTGATCGACTACGATGAGCTCGCCGCCGTCGCGCAGCGCGAGAAGCCCAAGATGATCACCGTCGGCGCGAGCGCCTACTCGCGCGTCATCGACTTCGCCCGCATGGGTGAGATCGCCCGCAGCGTCGGCGCGCTGCTCTTCGCCGACATCGCCCACATCGCCGGCCTGGTGGCCGCGGGCGTGCATCCCTCCCCCGTGCCGCACGCGGACTTCGTCACGACCACCACGCACAAGACGCTGCGCGGCCCGCGCGGCGGCCTCATCCTCTGCCGCGCCCAGCACGCCAAGGCGATCGACTCCGCCATGTTCCCCGGCGGCCAGGGCGGCCCGCTCATGCACATCATCGCCGGCAAGGCCGTGTGCTTCTCCGAGTGCCTCAAGCCCGAGTTCAAGACGTACTCCGAGCAGATCGTGAAGAACGCCCGCGCCCTCGCCGCCGCCATGACCAAGCGCGGCTACAAGATCGTGTCCGGCGGCACCGACAACCATCTCATGCTCGTCGACCTCCGCCCGAAGTTCCCCGAGCTCACGGCGAAGAAGGCGCAGGAGACCCTCGATCTCGCCCACATCACCTGCAACAAGAACACCGTGCCGTTCGAAACCCGCAGCCCGTTCCAGGCCTCGGGCATCCGCCTCGGCACCCCGGCCGTCACCACCCGCGGCTTCGTCGAGGCCGAGATGGACGAAATCGCCGGTTGTATCGATGCGGTGCTCGCCGCGGTTGACACGCCCAACCAGGAGTCCGCCCTCGCCGCCGTGCGCGCGCGCATCAAGGTGCTGACCGACCGGCATCCGCTGCCGTACCGCCTGTAAGGCGCCAGCCGGCTCCCTCTCCTTCACGGCCGCGGTGCACCCGCGGCCGTTTTGTTTTGCGACTGGCTTGCGGGCGTCGGCCCCGGGCAAAACTTGATCGCGCCCAGGCTTTGCCCATGCTCGCGGCGAACCTCATGACCGGCAGACCGCGGACCTCCACCCCCCTGCCTTACCGCGTCACCATCATCGCGATCGTGCTGTGCGGCGTGCTCGCGGCCGTGCTGCTTTACCGGGAGGCCCGCCACTCCGAGCAGCTGCACGCCGAGAGCGAGTTTGTCCGGCGCGCCTCGCTGCGCCACGCGCTCACCAGCGAGGTCCTGTCCCGCTACACCGAATCGCTCTTCGGCGTCTCCTCGATCTTCGCGCTCGACACCACGCTCACACGCGCCGAGTTCGCCCGCGCCACCCAGCGGCTGCAGGCCCGGCTCACCGGTTCGCTCGCGTTCGAATGGGTGCCGCTCGTGACGGACGAGAACCGCGCCACCCTCGAGACGGCCATGCGGCAGGTGTATCCGCGCCGTGGTTTCGAGTTCATGGACTTCGACGCCAACGGCCTCGCGCACCGCGCACCGCCGCGGCCGTTCTACTACCCGATCGTATTCGTCGAGCCGATGCACGGCAACGAGCTCGCCCTCGGCTACGACCTCACGAACGCCCCCAGCGGCCCGTACCTCCAGCGGGCCCGTGAGCTGCACCGCCTCGTCGTCACGCACCAGTTTCGCCTCGTCCAGGAGCGGGGCAACGAGCTCGGGGTGGTCATGGTCATCCCGGTGTTTCGCCCCGGCGGGCCCGCCCCGACGGAGCCGGCCGAGGAGACGTTCACGGGCTTCGTCCAATGCGTGTTCCACGTGCGGGAGCTGCTGGAGACCGCCAGCGCCAGCGACCCCGACGCCGCCTTCGACATGCTGTTTGTCGACGCCTCGGCGGTCGCCCCGGCCCCGCGCATCATGTACTACCGGCCTGCGCTCGACGCCACGGCCCGCGACCAGGCCCCGAGCGAAGCGGAGTTCCGCCGCGACGCCGCCTTTACCCGCGCCTTTCCCCTGCACATCGGCGAGCGGGAGTGGCACGTGATCTACCGGCCGCGGCCGGAATGGCTCGCCACCCAGCACACCTCCACCCCCCTGGCCCGCGTCGGCAGCGTCCTGGCCCTCGCCGCCCTCCTCGGCGGCTTGGTCAATGTCCTAGGCCGCCGCGCCCAGACCATCACCCGCGAGGTCAACGAACGCACCGCCGAGCTGGCCGACAGCCGCCGGCAGTTCGCCAACCTGGTCCACGCGCTGCCCGGCATGGCCTACCGCGCCACCTACGACGGCGACTTTCAGCTCACCTTCGCCAGCGAAGGCGCCCTCGCCCTCACCGGCTGCACCCCCGAGCAACTGGTGAGTGGCGCCGTCCGGGTCCGCGAACTGATCCATCCCGACGATGTCGCCCGCGTCCGCGACGAAACCCGCGCCGCGCTGCAGGCGCACCGGGACGTCGAGGTTGAGTACCGGACGCGGCTGCGCGACGGCACGGTGAAGTGGGTGCTCTCCCGGGGCCGCGGCGTGTACGATGACGCCGGCCGGCTCGTCGTCGTCGAGGGCATCGTCATCGACGTCACCGACACGAAGCGCGCCGAGGAATCTCGGCTCGCGATCGAGCGCAAGCTGCTCGAGACGCAGAAGCTCGAGAGTCTCGGCCTGCTCGCCGGCGGCATCGCCCACGATTTCAACAATCTCCTCAGCGCCATCCTCGGCAACGCCAGCCTCGCGCGGATGACGCTCCCCGCCGGCAATCCGATCGACCCGCAACTGCGCGCCATCGAAACCGCCTCGCTCCGCGCCGCCGAGCTCTGCCGGCAGATGCTCGCCTACGCGGGCAAGGGGCGGTTCATCATCGAACGCGTCGACCTCTCCGCGCTCGTCGAGGACATGCTCCCGCTTCTCCGCGTCTCCGTCGTGCGTTCGGCCCAGCTGCACCTCGAACTCACGACGCCGGTGCCCGGCGTACGCGCTGACGCGACGCAGCTCCGCCAGATCGTGATGAACCTCGTGCTCAACGCGGTCGACGCCCTCGCCGGGCGCAGCGGCGATGTCACCATCCGCACCGGCTATCGCACGATCGACAAGGCCGAGTTCGCCACCTCCGTCACCGGCCAGAATCTTCCCGGCGGCGACTACGTGGTCCTCGAGGTGCAGGACACCGGCTGCGGCATGTCGCGCGAGGTGCTGGGGAAAATTTTCGACCCGTTCTTCACGACCAAGTTCGCCGGGCGCGGGCTCGGCCTCGCCGCGGTGCAGGGCATCGTCCGCAGCCACAACGGCGCGCTCCAGGTCGAAAGTGAGGTCGACAAGGGCACGCTCTTCCGCCTCTTCCTCCCGGCGATCGCCGGCGAGGCGGTGCAGATCGAGGCGGCGAAACCCGCCCCCCGCACGCGCTGGCAGCACACCGGCCACGTGCTCGTCATCGACGACGAGGAATCGGTCCGGCACGTGATTGCCGAACTGCTGAAGACCTTCGGCTTTTCCACCCAGATTGAAGGGAACGGCCCGGCGGGCATCGAAGCCTTCAGGGCCGATCCCGACCGCTGGACCCTGGTCGTCATCGACCTCCTGATGCCGGGCATGGACGGCGAACAAACCCTGAAGGCGATCCGGGCCATCCGGAAGGACATCCGCGTCCTGCTCGTGAGCGGCTACGCCGAAGGCGGAATCCTCGAGCGCGTGCGCGGCCCCGGCCGCGTCGGCTTCCTCGCCAAGCCATTCGAACCCGACGCCTTCGAGGACAAGCTCCGCGAGCTGTTCGTCTAGCGGGCGGCGCGGGCTCCGGCCGCTGCGGCCAGCCGCTGGCGTCGCCCAGGACGGTTTCAGGCAGGAAGTTGCGCCTTGGCGAGTTCGCTCCATCTGTCTTTCGTTTCGCCTCCTTGCCCACCGAAGGATCCATGCCGCCTCCCACCCAGCCCGGACGTCCCACACGGCCCCTGTCGCTCGGCGTGATCTTCCTCACGCTGTACATCGACCTCATCGGCTTCTCGATCATCTTCCCGCTCGGCCCCGACCTGCTGGACTACTACCTCCGACTCGAGGGGCACAGCGGATTGCTCGGTTGGGTGCTGCGGCAGATCGACGCGCTCGCGGGCGCGGCCGGGATCCAGAATTACGCCCCGGTCCTGTTCGGCGGCGTGCTGAGCTCGTTCTTCTCCATCCTGCAGTTCGTGTTCGCCCCTTTCTGGGGCGCAGTGAGCGACCGCCGTGGCCGCCGGCCAGTGCTGCTCGTCACGGTCACCGGCACCGCCGTCGGCTATCTCGTTTGGGTGTGCAGCGGGTCGTTCTGGCTGTTTCTCCTCTCGCGCATCGTGAGCGGCGGTTTCAGCGGCAACCTGTCTGTCGCCACCGCCGCCGTGGCCGACGTCACGTCCCGCGAGGAACGCTCGAAAGCCATGGGCCTCGTGGGCGCCGCTTTCGGCCTCGGCCTCGTCACCGGCCCCATGCTCGGCGCGGTCACCGCGCAATGGAACGTGCTCAAGACGTTTCCCGCCCTCGCCCACCTGGGTTTCAATCCGTTTTCCGGCCCCGCGCTCGTCGCCCTGCTGCTCTGCGTGGCCAACCTGGCCTGGATCTACCGGCGCTTCCACGAGACGCTCCCGGCCGGCACTCGCGCGGAGTCCCGCGAGCCCCGGCTGCGCAATCCCCTGCGCGCAATCCTCGGGCTCCATGACCCCGCGATCCGGCGCGCCAACCTCGTGTCGTTCGTGTACTCCGTCGCCTTCGTCGCGATGGAGTCCGCGCTCACCTTCCTCGCCGCCCAGCGGTTCGGCTACACCGCGTGGGACAACGGCAAGCTGCTCGGCTTTCTCGGCCTCTGCGCGATCATCACGCAGGGCTACATCGTCCGGAAACTCCTGAACGTGGTGGACGAAATCCGCATCCTCGGCAGCGGGCTTGTCTTCACCACCGTCGGCCTCCTGCTCATCGGCTTCGCGCCGCGGCCGTGGATGCTGTACGTCGGCCTGGCCGCGCTCGCGCTCGGCTCGGGGCTCGTAAACCCCTCCACCTCCGGCCTCATCTCGCTCTACGCCGGCCGCGAGGAACAGGGCCGTGTCCTGGGCATCTTCCGCTCGCTGGGTTCGCTCGCGCGGGCGGTCACGCCGATGCTCGCCGGCCTCGTGTTCTGGCGTTTCGGTTCCACGATCGTGTTTGTGGTGAGCGCTGGCTTGTCCCTGGCCGCCCTGGGGTTGAGTCTGCGCCTGCCCAAACCGGTGAAATGAACGTCCTTTCCTCGCCCTCGCGCCATCTCGGCGGCCCGCGTTCGCCGGCGCCCGCCGCGGCGCGCCGGTCGGGAGGCTCCGGGGTCCGAATGGCGTGCCTGGTTTCGGCTTTTTGCTGCCTCCTCTTCGCGTCGGGTTGCATGTACCTGCCTTTTCGCCGCGAACCCGCCCGGCCGGGCCGGACCCGCCTGGGTTCCCCGATCGTCGAGCTGCCGGCGCAGATCGTTGGCAACTTCCTGATCGTCGAGGCCAAGTGGGACCGTCAGGGGCCGTACCATTTCCTCATCGACACCGGGTCTGCCAACACGCTCGTCACCCCGGCGCTGGTCCGCCGCCACGGCACCGGCATGCCCGGGCCCGGCGCCCCGCGCGTGCGGGTCGCTTCCGCCGAGGGCGACGTCCTCGAACTGCCGGCGGGGTCCCTGCACCGCCTCGAGCTCGGCGATGCCACGTTCGAGGACGTGCCGGTGTTGATCCACGATCTCGCCGAGCTCTCCGCCCACTTGGGCGTGCGGATCGACGGGCTCCTGGGCTTCCCACTGTTTCGCGAGACGCGCCTCACGCTCGACTACCCGCACCACCGCGTTCTGCTCCAGCCGATGGCGACCACCGCCCTCACGCCCGGCCGCTCCGTGCGCTTCGATGACGTCCACAAGACCCCCGTCATCCATGTGCAGATCGGCTCGCGCAACGTGATCGTGCTGCTCGACTCCGGCAGCGACGCCACCCTCAGCCTCAATCCGCACGGCCTCGATGCCGCCTTCGCGTTTGGCCCCCGCCGTGGTGCGACGCTGGGCACCATCGGCGGCGACCATCCGCAGGAAATCGGCCGCCTGGGGGAGGAACTTTCCATCGCCGAGTACGCCCTGCCTAACCCCGTGGTCGACCTGACGGAGGACCTGTCGGCCGTCGGCGGCGGCATTCTGAAACACTTCACCGTCACCTTCGACACCGCCCACGACCAGGTGACTTTTCTCCGGGACTCCACCGCCCCGATCGTGCTGCCGGCCAGGCGCAGCGCCGGGCTGAGTTTCAGCAAGACTCCCGCCTATTGGCGCGTCGCCGGCGTCATTCCCGATTCTCCGGCGGCCGCCGCCAACATCCAGTTCGGCGACCTGGTCACGCGCATCAATGGCGAGTCCGTGTCGAAGTGGAATCTCACCCGCTACGAGCAACTGGTGAGCTCGACCTCGAGCATCACGTTCACCCTGCTTTTCGGCACGACCGAGGTGGAGAAGACCGTGGCCGTCTTCGACCTGGTCCCCTGAACCGCGGTCGCCGGCCTCGGCGCCGCGGCCATGGCAACCGGCTCAAGTCGACCGCCGCAGCAGGAAGCTGGCGCCACCATCGTGGCCCTGGACCCACGGGAAGCTGAGCACCGTGGACTCGAGGGTGTACGGCCCGCCGGCGCGACTGGCCAGGAAGCTGCGCACGACGTGCTCGTTCTCCTCGGTATCAATGCTGCAGGTGGAGTAGACGAGCCGACCTCCCGGGCGCACCAGCCGCGCGGCCACATGGAGCATCGAAAGCTGCTGCTGGGGATGCTTCTTGAAGTCACCCTCCTGCAGCCGCCATTTCACGTCGACGCGGTGCCGCATCACGCCGGTGTTCGAGCAGGGCACGTCGATCAGCACGCCGTCATAAACGGGCGGCAACTCGTGCTCCCGCAGCAGTGCCTCGAACTTCGCCAGCACATCGCCCTGGACCAGCGCCACCGTCACGGCGCCCGCGCGGGAGAGGTTTTCCTTCAGCCGATCGATCCGGCTGGTCGGCAGATCCACGGCCACGAGCCGCCCCGCCTTCATCGCGTCCGCCATCAGCAGCGCCTTGCCGCCGGGAGCCGCACACAGGTCGAGCAACGTCTCGTTCTCCTGCGGCGCCAACACCTCCACCGGGAGGCGCGTCGCCGGATCCTGCAGGTAGATCTGTCCTGCCTTGAGCAGCGGTTCGACCGCCGCCCACCGGCCGGACTCGATCTCGAAGAATCCCGCCCACGGCGTCGGCTTCAGCCATTCGGGCGGCTTTTCGGCCGTCGCGCGCCAGCGCGCGTAAACCGGCGCCGGCTTCTGATTCCACTCCAGCAGCGCGCGCGTCGCGTCCGGCCCAAACTGCGCCAGCCAGCTCCGCACCAGCCACTCGGGATGGGAAAAATACTCCGCCAGTTCGGCCGCCGCCGCGCCCGCCGCCGGCGCCGGCCCCGACAGCAACGGCTTCAGCTTGCGCACCACCGCGTTCACCAGCCGCGCCTCCGCCGGGCTCGCCAGCGTCTTCGTCTGCTCCACGGCGTGATGCACGATCTTCGCCGCCTGGCCTTCGGCGGTGGCGGCGTTGCCCGCCGCCTCGATCAGCTCGAAGCCCGCGACAAACAGCACCGCTCGCGTCACAAACCGCGGCGGATGCGGCACCAGCCGCGCCAGCGCCGCGTCGATCCGGCCAAAATGCCGGATCACGCCCAGCACGAGGTGCTGGCACCGCGCCCGCTCCGCCGGAGCCAGCCCCGACGGTAGCGTGTCGAGCAACACGTCCACCCGTTCACGCCGGTCGAGCCACCGGGCGATCAACTGCGCCGCCGACCTCCATGCGCCTCCGGGCGCGGACTCCGCCACGGTGCTCATGCGCACCTCCGGCGATGGGTAAAGTGCGTTGCGGCACGGGTTTTTACACGCGGTTTGACAAGGCTAGTCATTGTCGGCTCAACTCTCCCGTTCAGGCCCTCACCTACGCAATAATGAATTCCGAAGCCGTTTCCGCTCTGCTCGCCAAATCTCCGTCGCTCAAGCCGGCCAAAGCCAAACTCGAAGCGATGGAGCCTGGCACGTACGTCGTGCATCGCAGCTGGGGGTTCGGCCAGATCAAGAGCTACGACGAAGCGTCGCACAAGCTCCTCATCGATTTCCGGGACAAGAAGAACCACCCGATGGACCCGGCGTTCTGCGTCAACACGATGGACGTGCTGCCGCCGAAGCACCTGCTGGTGCGCAAGGAGACCGAGCCGAAGAAGATCGCGGAGCTTATCGCCGAGAACCCGGCCCAGCTCGTGGTGGAGGCGCTGCAGGCGTATCCCAACAACGCCGCGACCGGCATCGAGCTTGAGGTGACGCTCGGCCAGGTCATCGGCGAGGACAAATTCAAGAAGTGGTGGTCGGCCGCCAAGAAGGCGCTGGCCAAGGATCCGCGCGTCGCCGTGCCCGAGAAGAAGACCGAGTGCTACGTGCTGCGCGAAACCCCGGTCTCCGCGGAAGACGAGATCATCGAGCAGTTCGGCAGCACGCGCTCCGCCCGCCGCCGCATTCTCCTCGCGGAAGAGCTCCTCGCGACCGACACCAAGGACCTCCATCCGGATCACCTGACCGGCATGCTGAAGACCGTCGCCGACGCCGTGCGCGAGTCGAACCAGCTGACCGCCGCCGAGCGCCTCTACGGTGCGGCCGTGCGCGACGACCTCGCGAAGGCAATCGGCGCGGAGAACAATTTCGAACCCACGCAGGCGTCGCTCGTCAGCGTCGCCCGCGACCTCCCGACCATCGCCGAGACGATCCCGGTTCATTTCCAGTCCCGCTTCCTCGAGCTCGTTCAGGCCACGCACCCGATCGAGGCCCGTGACATCCTCTTCAGCCTGCTGAAGACGTCGCAGGGCAAGTTTACCACGGAGGTGATCAACTTCCTCGTGGAGCAGGGCCACTCCGACGAACTCGCGAACACGCTCAAGCGCTGGCAGACCGAGCAGAACCTCCGCGCGCCGGTCCTCCTGTGGATCGTCAAGAATCGCCACTCGAAGAAATTCGCCAAGCTGCTCAACGACCTCATCACCCCCCGCCTCCTCGGCGCCATCTTCTTCGCCATCGATTACGAGGCCCTGCAGGCCGCCAGCGCCCGCCGCATCCCGCTCGCCGACATCCTGAGCGACGATCCCGACCTGATCTCGGACCTGCTGTCGACCGCCGATCCCGAGACCGCGCGCGATCTGGCCAACACCCTGATGCTGAACCAGGGCTTCGAAGAGCTGACCAAGAAGTCGCTCCTCGCCCGCTTCATCAAAATCTTCCCCAAGATCCAGTCGCTCGTCGCCGCCGATGCCGAGGGCAAGGAGGAGCAGCTGCTCGTCTCCCGCTCCAGCTACGACCGGAAGCGCGAGGAGTACGATACGATCGTCGCCAAGAAGATTCCCGAGAACTCCAAGGCCATCGCCGCCGCCCGCGAGCACGGCGATCTCCGCGAGAACTCCGAGTTCAAGATGGCCAAGCAGGACCAGTCGGTCCTCATGGCGCAGAAGGCCCAGCTCGAACGCGATCTCGCCCGGGCGCGCGTCACCGACTTCAAGGATGCCTCCACCGACCAGGTCGGCGTCGGCACCGTGGTCGAGGTGAAGAACAACGCCACCGGCGCGACCACCACCTACACGATCCTCGGCGCCTGGGACGGCGATCCGGACCGCCACATCATCTCCTACAAGACCGCCTTTGGCGCCGCCCTCGTCGGCAAGAAGCGCGGCGAGATCGTCAAGGTTAAGACCGGTGGCAACGAGGAGGACTACACCATCGTCACCATCAGTCGCTACGTCGACCAGGCCGCGGGCTGATCCCACCGCTTCCCCCCTCCCGGCGGGCCGAGTCCCGGCCCGCCTTTTTGTTACCCTGCATGTTTCTCTTTGTGACCGGACTCGTCGGCGGCCTCGCGATCGCCGCCCCCGTTGGCCCCATTGGGATGCTGTGTATCCATCGTTCGGTGGCACATGGCCGGCTGGTCGGCTTCGCGTGCGGGCTGGGCGCGGCGACGGCCGACGCGCTCTATGGGGCGATCGCCGCCTTCGGCTTCACCGCGATCAGCCAGGCCCTCGTGGCGAACCAGCTCTGGATCCAGCTCGTGGGCGGCCTCGCGCTCGTGGCGATCGGCGCCGCGGCGTTCCGGGCCCGTCCCGCCGCCCGTCGCGCCGCCGGTGAACCCCGCGGTTTGGGCGCCGCCTACCTTTCGACGCTCGCGCTCACCTTGATGAACCCGATGACCATCCTGTCGTTCCTGGCGATCTTCGCCGGGCTCGGACTCGGGGCCGAAGCGGGCAGCATCACCGGCGCCATGCTGCTCGTCCTCGGCGTCTTCGTCGGTTCCGTGGGCTGGTGGCTGGTGGTCAGCCTCGCCGGCGGGTGGCTCGGCAGCCGGCTCGAGCAGAGCGGCCTCCGCGTCATGAATCTCGTCGCCGGCACGATCATCACGCTGCTCGGCGCCTGGCAGCTCGCCGCGTTCGTCCGCAACTTTCTTACGCGCTAAGCCCGGAGCCGGCCTCCGCGGATACCGCGGTGCTGGTTCGGACGTTGCGCTGCCCCGGGCTTTTGCCCACGGTTGCCGCCACGTGAACTCCTCCTGGGACATCCTGAAGATTCTCTCGGACCCGACGCGCCTGCGGCTGCTCGCCCTGCTGTCTCGCGAGGAGCTTTCCGTCGCCGAGCTCCAGGACATCCTCGCCATGGGCCAGTCGCGTATCTCGTCGCAACTCGCCCAACTGCGCCAGGCCAAGCTCGTGCTCGACCGGCGCGAGGGGAAGAACGCCTTCTATTCGCTGCAGGAGAAACTGCCGGCCAAGACCCAAGCCCTCCTCGGTGCCGCGATCGATTCCATCAGCGAGCTGCCCATCCTCGCCGCGGACCGCGAGAACCTCGACCTCATCCTCCAGAAGCGCCGACGCACGCAGGAGCAATACTTCAACCTCATCGCCGGCCGCTTGGGCAAAAACTACTGCCCGGGACGGTCGTGGGAGGCCATCGGTCATCTCGCCCTGCGCCTCACGCCCGCCATCGACATCGCCGATTTCGGCGCCGGCGAGGGTCTCATTTCCCAGCTGCTCGCGCGTCGCGCCCGCCAGGTGTGGTGCATTGACAACTCGCCGCGGATGGTCGAGGTCGGCACCGAACTTGCCCGCAAGAACGGGCTCGAGAACCTCACCTACAAGCTCGGCGACATCGAGCAGGTGCCGCTCGCCGACCGCTCCGTCGATCTCGTCATTCTGAGCCAGGCCCTCCACCACGCGCAGCACCCGCAGGACGCCGTCAACGAGGCGTTCCGCGTCCTCCGCCCCGGCGGCCAGGTCCTCGTGCTCGACCTCAATGAGCACGGGTTCGAGAAGGCGCGCGAACTCTACGCCGACATCTGGCTCGGCTTCCGGGAAGGCGCCCTGCACGGGTTCCTCAAGAAGGCCGGCTTCACCAAGGTGGAGGTGAGCGCCGTCGCCCGGGAATCGATCGAGCCGTATTTCGAGACGCTCCTCGCCAGCGGCGTGAAGGAGCGGCGCTGACCGGCGCCGCGGCGGGCGCGCCGCGAGCTCAGTCCATCTTCACCCGCGCGCGGTAGAACGCGTCGCAGCGGGCGTAGATTTCCTTCGGCGAACCGAGCGTCAGGGCCTCGGCCGCCAGCGCCCGCGCCTCCGCCATCGTCATCGCGCGCACCAGGTACTTCACCGAGGGAATCCACGCGGGTGACATGCTGAGCGCGTCGACGCCCAGGCCCAGCAACAGCGGCGAGAAGACCGGATCTCCGGCCATTTCCCCGCACACGCTCACCGGGATCCCATGCTTGTGCGCCTCCTCCACGATGTGCTGCAGCGTGCGCAACACCGCCGGATGCGTCGGTTCGTAAAGGTGCGCGATCCGGTCGTTCACCCGGTCGATCGCGAGCAGGTACTGGATGAGGTCGTTGGTGCCGATGCTGAAAAACGCACAGTCCGGCGCGAGCAGGTCGATGGTCGCGGCGGCGCTCGGAATCTCGATCATCGCGCCCACCTCGATGTTCTCGTCGAACGGCTGGCCGCGCTGCTTCAGCTCCGTCATGCACTCGGCGAGCACCGCATTCGCGCGCGCCATCTCCTCGGAGCCGCTGATCATCGGGTACATGATCCGCACCTTGCCGTGCGCGCTCGCCATCAGGATCGCGCGCAACTGGTCCTTGAAGATGTCCTGGTGCTCCAGGCAAAACCGGATCGCCCGGAAGCCCATGAAGGGGTTGTCCTCCTTCGGGAACAGGTCCGCCTGCAGCGAGAGCGGCTTGTCGCCGCCGATGTCGAGCGTGCGGATGATCACCGGCTGCGGCGCCAGCGCGGCGGCCGCCGACTTGTACGCGACAAACTGCTCCTGCTCCGACGGCATGCGTGCCGCGTTCATGAACAGGAACTCGGTGCGGAACAGCCCCACGCCTTGCGCGAAGAAATTCTTCACGATGCCGACCTCGTCGGCCTTCTCGATGTTCGCCATCAGCGTCACGCTGACGCCGTCCTTCGTGATCGCCGGCTCCCGGTTGGCCTCGAGCAGCCGCGATTCGAACGACTTCTTTCGCTCCTGCACCTTGCCGTAGCGGAACAGCGTGCTCTCGGTCGGGTTGAGAATCACGATGCCGTCGTACCCGTCGACGATCGCCCAGTCCCCGCTCTTCACGCGCTGCGTCAGGTTGCGCACGCCAACCACGGCCGGCACCTTCATCGACCGCGCGACGATCACGGCATGGCTGGTCTTGCTGCCCGAGTCCGTGACGATCGCGAGCGTCGCCGACCGGTCGAGCGTCGCGGAATCCGACGGTGAGATCTCGTGCGACACCACGATGCGCTGGTCGGCCAGCCGGTTGAGTGCGTTCTCGGTTTGGCCGAGCAGGTTCTGCAACACGCGCTGCGTCACATCCCGCAGGTCGCCCGCGCGTTCGCGCAGGTACTCGTCGTCGATCTCGGAAAAGGCCTTGATGTAGCGCTGCGAGACGAGGTTGAAGCAGGTCTCGATGTTGTTCCCGGTCGACTCGAACGCGCGGATCGTCTCGCCGATCAACGCCTGGTCCTCGAGCACCATGAGGTGGGCGTCGAAGATGGCCGCCTCCTCCGGGCCAATGTTTTTCTCCACCTCCGCCTTGATGCGCGCGATCTGCTGGCGCGTCATCACCAGCGCGCGGTCAAAGCGCGCGACCTCGTCGATGCGCTTTGCCGGATCGACCTGGTAGGTCGGGATTTCGACCTCGCTGCGGACAAAGAGAAAGATCTGGCCATAAGCGATTCCCTGCGAGGCGGCGATGCCTTGCACAACGATCTCGTCTTTCTCCGGGGAGCTCATGACAGGTGGTTACGGCGCACCCTAGGGGAGGACGCAGCCGCGTGAGACGATAACGCGTGCCCGGAAGGAAGGGTCAATGCGGTTTTACGCCACACGAGTTGCGACCCTCCACGCCGACTTGCCCCAGGCTTCGTCGATCAGGGCCGTCAGGCCGTCCATCGGCCGGCCCGGCCCCGTAAATGCAAAACAGGCGCTTCCGCTGCCCGTCATCCGCGGTGCGAGGCCAAAACGCTCCCGCATCTGGTCCAGCAAGGTCGGGAGCGCCAGGTACTTCGCAAACGCGGCCGTCTCCATGTTGTTGTACAGGAGGTCCTCCACCGGCGCGGCCGGCGCCTCGATCCACTCGGCCAGGCGGCGCTCGGCTTCCGCCGCCGGCAGATAGATGCCCCCGGCCGCACCCGCCTCGGCTGCCAGCTCCGCCAGACGCCGATACGCCCACGCGGTCGGAATGCCAAACGGTGGCTTGAACACCAAAACGTCCCGCCCGCGCAGCCGCGCCGCCGCCGTCTCGGGCAACCGTTCGAGCCGCTCGCCCCGTCCGCGCATCACGACCGGCGCCTCCTCCAGAAAAAGCGGGCAGTCCGATCCAAGCGTCGCCGCCACGTCGCGCAACGCTTCCGCCGACAACGGATTTCCCGCCAGCCGGTTCAGCACGCGCAACGCCGCCGCCCCGTTGCTGCTGCCGCCGCCAAGCCCGGCCCCCATTGGGATCCGCTTCTCGAGATGGAACGCCACCGTTCCCGTCCAACCCGCCGCCTCGGCAAAGGCGCGGCCCGCCCGCAAAATGAGATTGCTCTCGTCCACCGGCACCTCCGGGTCCGTGCACGTCAGCGTCAACACCAGCGAAGCCGAGCGTCGCACCGTGACGCTGAGCTCGTCGCCGAAGGCGAGCGGAGCCACGACCGACACCAGATCGTGAAACCCATCCGGCCGGCGGCCCGTGATCGCGAGGAACAGGTTGAGCTTCGCCGGCGCGAATATCGTCTGGGTGACCGCAGTCATGTGGTGGCTTCCATGCAGCCCGATTCAACCGGCAGCCTCCAGCCCGGATTTCGCCCCGCCTCGTCGCCCTTCCGCCCCAAGATTTGCCTTCGCCTGACCCGGTTTTCCCGTCTAGCCGTTGCGCCGATGTCCTGTGACCTGATCCTTGTCCTCGATGCCCAGTCTCCCCGCGAGGTCCTGCCCGCGCTCCGCCAGCTGCAGGGAACCGTCCGCTGGGCCAAGGTTGGCCTCGAAATGTACACCGCTTGCGGCCCCGACTGCGTCCGCGAAATCGCCGACCTGGGCTACAACGTGTTCCTCGACCTCAAGCTGCACGACATCCCCAACACCGTCGCCAAGGCCGTCCAGTCCGCCTCCCGCCTGCCCATCCGCATGCTCACGCTCCACACCTGCGGCGGCCGCGAGATGATGGAGTGGGCCGTCAAGGCCCAGCGCGAACACGCCCCCGAGCTCCTGCTTCTCGGCGTCACCGTGCTCACCTCCATGAGCGCCACCGGCCTCAACGAGGTCGGCGTGCCCGATTCACCCGAGCGCCAGGTCGTCCGCCTCGGCCAGCTCGCCGCCGCCGCCGGCGTCCGCGGCCTGGTCTGCTCCCCGCTTGAAATCCGTCCGCTGCGCGCCGTGCTCCCCGCCGAGGTCGCCCTGGTCACGCCCGGAATCCGCCCGCGCGACGCCAAGGCCGACGATCAGACGCGCGTCATGACGCCCGCCGAGGCCGCACAGTCCGGCGCCAACTTCATCGTGGTCGGCCGGCCCATCTTCAAGGCCCCGGATCCAGTCGCCGCCGCCCGCGCCATTCTCGCCGAGCTCACTTCCAACGCCTCGGGACGCTGAACTGGCGCAACCCAGGTGCTGCGATTCCCCCCGCTTTAAGCCTTCAGCTTTCGGCCTTCAGCCTTCAGCATTCCGTCGTCATGTCCCGCACCGCCGCCATCCTCCTCGCCGCCGGCAGCGGCTCACGCATGAACGGGGTCGTTACGGACAAGATCCTCGCCCCCCTCGCCGGCCGGCCGGTCTTCTCGTACTCCGTCTCGGCCTTCATGCAGAGCGCCATCGCCGACCTGTACGTGATCGTGTATCGCGACCAGCGCCAGATGCTCGAGCTCTCGGCCTACGCCCCCACGCCCTCCGTCCTCGTGCGCGGCGGCAACGAGCGCCAGGAGTCGGTCATGCACGCCCTCGCGGCGCTCCCCGCCGACATCGCTCACGTCTTCATCCACGACTGCGCCCGCCCGCTCATCCAGCCCGAACAACTGGTTGCCCTCCACAAGATCGTCCGCCGCGAACACGCCGTCGTCCTCGCCCACCGCGTCACCGACACCATCAAGGAGCATCTCGTCCGCACCGCCGGCGGGCAGGAGCACGTGCGGCTCCGCACCATCGACCGCGCCCGCCTTTGGGGCATGGAGACCCCGCAGGTTTTCTCCCGCGAACTCATCTCCCGCGCCTACGCCCGCGTCCAGGCCCGCGGCCTGCACATCACCGACGATGCCCAGGCGGTGGAAACCCTGGGCGAGCCGGTCGCTCTCCTCGAGAACCCCCACCCCAACCCGAAGCTCACCACGGCAGCGGACTTCAAGTATCTCGAGTTCCTCCTCGCCCAGGAGTCGCCGCCTCCCGCCGCATGACCCCAACCCCGGTCAACCCCATGAACTTCCGGATCGGCCACGGTTACGACATTCACCGCATCGTCACCGGACGTCCCCTCGTCCTCGCCGGCGTCCGGTTCGACACCGACTTCGGCCTCGATGGCCACAGCGACGCCGACTGCATCACCCACGCCATCTGCGACGCGCTCCTCGGCGCCGCCGGGCTGCCCGACATCGGCCACTTCTTCCCGAACACCGATCCGGCGTACAAGAACATCGATTCGCAGATTCTCCTCACCCGCGTCTGCGGCGAGTTGTCCCGACGCAACTTCGCCATCGGCAACATTGACGCGACGGTCATCGCGGAGAAACCCAAGCTCTACCCGCGGCTCGCCGAAATGAAGGCCGCGCTCGCCAAATCCACCCACCTTCCGGCCGCCAACATCGGCCTCAAAGCCACCACCAACGAGGGGGTCGGCGATCTCGGCCGCGGCCTCGCCATCGCCGCCCACGCCGTCGCCCTCATTGCCAAAGCCTGATCGGCGCCCGATGCGCATTCTCCTCCGTCGCCTGCCCGCCCTGTCCCTCCTTCGCCTGCTGCCCGCGCTCCTCGCGGCGCTCCTGCTCCTGCCCGGCTGCGGCCGGCGCGAAAGCGCCGTCGAACGCGGCATTCGCGAACAGATTCTCGAACGCGGCGCCCACGCCGACGTCACCGACCTCGACCCCCAGACCGCCGTCAACATCGCCGAGATGGACGTCGTCTCCGCGCTGTTCGAGGGCCTCGTCGTCGAGGACCCGGTTGACCTGCATCCCGTGCCCGGCGTTGCCGAGCGGTGGGATGTCTCGGCCGACGGCCTCACCTACACCTTCTTCCTGCGCCGCGACGCCAAATGGTCCGATGGCACCGCGGTCACCGCGGCTGACTTCGTCGCGTCGTGGCAGCGCATGCTCACGCCGAGCCTCGCGGCGGAAAATGCCGGGCTGCTCTACGTGCTCCAGGGCGCCGAGGCCTTCCACCGGGGCGCGAACCCGGACTTCAGCCAGGTCGGCGTGACCGCGCTCGATCCTTACACGCTGCGCGTCCGCCTCGACCATCCCACCCCGTACTTTCTCTCCCTCCTCACCCACTCCGCGTGGCTGCCCGTCCCGGTCGCCACCATCCAGCGCTTCGGCGGCCTCGCCGACCGCGGCAACCGCTGGACACGCCCGGGTTCGCTCGTGGGCAACGGTGCCTTTGTCCTCAAGACGTGGCGGCCAAATCAGGAGATCTTCGTCGAGCAGTCGCCGACCTATTGGGACGCCACCCGCGTGAAGCTCAAGGGCGTGCGGTTCCACCCGATCGACAGCGTCGACGCCGAGGAGCGCGCCTTCCGCGCCGGCCAGCTCCACGTCACCTACGTGCTGCCGTTCGGCAAGGCCGACGCCTACCGCCGTGAGTCGCCGCAACTGCTCCGGTCCGACGCCTACCTCAACACCTACTTCCTGCGCCTGAACACCGCCCGCGCGCCGTTCGACGATGTCCGCGTCCGCCAGGCGCTCGGGCTCGCCGTCGACCGCGATGTGCTGGTCGAGAAGGTCCTGCGCGCCGGCCAGCGTCCTGCCCATTCCCTCACGCCGCCCGGGCTCGCCACGTACACGCCCCCGCAGGCCGTCCGCTCCGACGCCGCCGAGGCGCGCCGCCTCCTGCAGGAGGTCACGCGCAACGGCGTCCAACCGCTCCCGACCCTCCAGCTCCTGTACAACACCAACGAGAACCTGCGCGTCGTCGCCGAAGCCCTGCAGGAGATGTGGCGCCGCGAACTCGGCCTCAACGTCGAGATCGCCAACCAGGAGTACAAGGTCGTCCTCTCCGAACGCCGCGCCGGCCGCTACCAGATCCTGCTCTCCGACTGGGTGGGCGACTACCTCGACGCCACGACCTTCCTCGACCCGTGGCGCGGCGACAGCGCGAACAACCACACCAACTGGCGCAGCGCCGATTACGACGCCCTGCTGTTCGCGGCCGCCCGCAACAGCGACCCGGTTGCCCGCGCCCGCCAGTTGCAGGAGGCCGAGACCCTTCTCCTCCAGGCCGCGCCCGTCGTGCCGCTCTACTACAACGCCCACACCTTCCTGTTGCATCCTTCCGTCAAGGGCTGGCACCCCACGCTCCTCGACCACCATCCATTCAAGCACGTCTGGCTGGAGCCCTGACGCGCTCCGCCCGCCGCCCTCCGTCTCATGTCCGCTCCCGGCGCCAGCTCCTCCGCCCTGTTGGCCGCCGACGCCCCCCGCCGGCGTGCGGCGCCGCGGCGCCCGCGGTGGCTCCTTAGTGCCGGCGCGCTCGCGCTGCTCCTGCTGGTCGCGACTGGCTGCCGCGAGAAATCACGGTCCGCGCCCGAGGGCATCCTCCGCGTCAGCCAGCGCAACGAGCCCACCGACCTCGATCCCGCCACCGCCTCGCTGCCCGACGAGTTCTTCATCATCCGCGCCCTCGGCGAGGGCCTGCTGGTGCCCAATCCTGCCGGCGGCGCGCCCCTGCCCGGCGCTGCGGCGGCGTATCGGGTTTCCGATGACGGACTCACCTACACGTTCCAGCTGCGACCCGGCCTGCAATGGTCCAATGGCGAGCCGCTCACCGCGGCCGACTTTCTCGCGTCGTTCCGGCGGGTCCTGACGCGCGCCACCGCCGCGCCCAAGGCGCATCTGTTCTACGCCGTAAAGAATGCGGAGGCCTTTGTGTGGGGCCAGGTGACGGCGTTCGACCAGGTGGGCTTCGCCGCCCCCGACCCGCGCACCGTCGTCGTCACGCTCGCGCACCCCAACCCAAGTTTTCCGCTGTATGTCGCCAGCGGCCCGTGGATCCCCGTCAACCCGCGCGCCGTCGCCCAGCACGGCCGCCACTGGACCGCCCCCGGTCGTTACGTGGGCAATGGCCCCTACGTGCTCACCGAATGGCGTTCGCAACGCCGCATCGTCGTCCGACGCAATCCGCGGTATCACGCCCCCGCCCCAGTCCCCACCGCCGAGATCCAGTTCATCCGCTTCGACAACCAGGACACCGAGGACCGCGCCTATCGCGCCGGACAGATCGACGTCACGATGGCCGTGCCGCCGTCCAAGCTCGAGCCCTACGCCGTCGAACGCGCGCCGGAACTGCACCGCGCCCCGCTCGCGGAGACCCGCTTCCTCGCTTTCAACACCACGCGCGCGCCGCTCAGTGACGCGCGGGTCCGCCGCGCGCTCGCCCTCGCCATCGATCGGGACAAGCTTGTGACGTACGTCCTCCGCGGCGGCCAGCACCCCGCCACGCGTTACCTCTCGCCCGCGCTGCTCGCGGGTTCGGTGCTCGGCGGCGAACGCGGGCTGGACTCCGCCGCCGCCGGCCAGCCTCCCCACCCCGACTCCCCGTCCCCGCTCAGCTACGATCCGACAGAGAGCCGCCGGCTCCTGGCGCAAGCCGGTTTCCCCAATGGCCGCGGCTTCCCGGCGCTTGAACTCGCCGGCTGGGTACAGAACCCGGTCCTCGACGCCATCCAGCAGATGTGGCGCCAGGAGTTGGGCATCGAGGTGCGCATCGTCGTCCAGGAGGCCAAGGTCCACCTCGCCGCCATCAACGCCGGGGCCTACGACATCGCCTTCGTCACCAGCCTGCTCGATGTCTGCGACCCGGTCGCCGCGCTCACCGACTTCACCACGGGCGCGCCCAACAACTTCCCACACTGGAGCTCACCGGCCTTTGACGAAGCCGTCCAGCGGGCCTCCCGCACCGCCGATCCGCGTCCGGACATTCTGACCGCGGAGTCGCTGCTCCTCGAGTCCGGCGCCGTCGCGCCGGTCTACTTCAACGTGCAGAACTGGATGATGAGCACGCGGGTCGAGGGCTGGCAGCAGGACGCCCTCTGGTCCCGCCGCTACAACGAGGTGATCGTCGAGGGCGACTAGGTCCCGGCGCGGGCGCAGTTGCGAAACCCGGGATCCGCCCCATTTTCGCGCGATGCGCTCGTTTTCACCCCTCGTCGGCGCCCTGCTCGCCGGTCTCGCCCCGCTCCTCGCCGCGGCCGCGCCCACGCCCGCCTTCTCGCCCGCCCGCATCCTCGAACGGACCAAGGTCCTCGCCTCCGATGAGTTCGAGGGCCGCGCGCCTGGCTCCGCCGGCGAGGAGAAGACCGTCAACTACCTGGTCGGGGAGTTTCGCCAACTCGGCCTCACGCCCGGCAATCCCGACGGCACGTACATCCAGCAGGTCCCGCTGGTCGGCATCACCTCGCGTCCGACCCTCTCCTTCACGGTCGGCGGCGAACAGATCGTCCTGCAGCCCAGCGTCGATTTTGTCGGCCCGACGAGCCGCTCCGCGACTCACCTCGAGGTGAAGGCCAGCGACGTGGTCTTCGTCGGCTACGGCATCGTCGCGCCCGAGTATGGCTGGGACGACTACAAGGGCGTCGATGTGCGCGGCAAAACCATCGTCATGCTGATCAACGATCCGCCCGTGACCGACCCACGGACCGGCCAGCTCGACCCCAAGGTCTTCGCGGGCGAGGGCATGACCTACTACGGGCGCTGGACGTACAAGTACGAGATCGCCGCCGAGAAGGGAGCCGCTGCGTGCCTCATCGTCCACGAGACCAAACCCGCCGCCTACCCGTTCAGCGTCGTCGTCTCCAGCCGCTCGCGGGAAAACTTCGAGATCCGCACCCCGGACGGCAACGCCGGCCGCGCGGCCATGGATGGCTGGCTCACGCTCGACGCCGCCCGGCGGCTGTTCACCGCGGCCGGCCAGGACTACGACGCGTTGAAGCAAGCGGCCCTCGCGCGCGATTTCCGACCTGTCCCGCTCAAGGCCACCGCGTCGTTCACGATCGACAGCACGCTCCGCCAGGTGGACTCGCGCAACGTCGTCGCCCTCCTACCCGGTTCCGATCCCAAGCTCCGCGACGAGTACGTGGTGTACACGTCGCACTGGGATCACCTTGGCCGCGATCTCAAGCTCGAGGGCGACCAGATCTTCAATGGCGCGGGCGACAACGCCTCGGGTACCGCCGTGCTCGTGGAGCTCGCCCAGGCGTTCCACTCCCTGCCAGCCGCGTCGCGGCCCCGGCGGAGCATCCTCTTCCTCTCGGTGACCGCCGAGGAGAAGGGCCTGCTCGGCTCGGGCTACTACGCGCGCCATCCGCTGTATCCGCTCCGCCAGACCGTGGCCGACATCAACATGGACGGCGCCAACCCGTACGGCCCGACCAGCGATATGGAGACGATCGGCTTTGGCGCTTCGACGATCGACGACATCGGCATCGCCGTCGCCCAACGTCAGGGGCGCACCATGAAGCCCGAAAGCCACCCGGAACACGGGTCGTACTACCGCAGCGACCACTTCGAATTCGCGAAGGTCGGCGTGCCGAGCTACTACCCCAAGACGGGACGCCAGTACCTCGGCAAACCCGCCGACTTCGGCGAAAAGGTCATCCAGGACTACATCGCCCACCATTACCACCAGGTGAGCGACGAGGTGCGGCCCGACTGGACCTTCGAGGGCGCCGCCCAGGACGCCGAGTTCCTCTTCCTCGTCGGCCTCGAGATCGCCAACGCGCCCCAGCGCCCCACCTGGAAACCCGGCAGCGAATTCGCGAAGAAGGCGCAGCGATAGATTTCCGCCACCGCCGAACCGGCTCAGGACGCTGAGCCGAGGCCCACGTCCTTCGCCCCGCCCCGACGCTTGCCCCGGCTCGGCCATCCGCTTCGCTTGCCGGATGCTCGCTCGCCAGTCCTGGGCCGTCCTCCTCCTCCTGCTCCTCGCGCTCGCCGGTTGTGCGCGAAAAGAGGTCGTGCCCGCCAGCGTCCCCGGCGCATCCCCCGCCCCCGTTCGCCAGGTGCTGCGGATCGGCAACGGCGGCGAACCGCAGGACCTCGACCCGCAGGCCATCAGCGGCGTCCCCGAGCACAAGATCGTCGCCGCGCTCTTCGAGGGCCTCGCCACCGAGGACCCGCGGGACCTCCACCCCGTCCCCGGCGTGGCGGAATCGTGGGACATTTCCGCTGACGGCCTCGTCTACACGTTTCATCTCCGCGCCAACGCCCGCTGGTCCAACGGTGACCCGATCACGTCCGAGGACTTTCTCCTCTCGTACCAGCGCATGCTCTCGCCGGCCTTCGCCTCCCGCTACGCGTATCTGATCTACAACTTCGTCGCCGGCGCGAAGGACTACTACGAGGGTCGCCTCACCGACTTCAGCCAAGTCGGCATCAAGGCGCCCGATCCGCGCACGCTCCAGGTCACGCTGCGCAACCCGACGCCGTACTTGATGAACATCATCGCGAGCCACTACGCGTGGACGCCCGTGCCCGCCCGCGTCATCCAGCGCTTCGGCCGGCTCGACGAGAAAGGCACCGCGTGGACCCGCCCCGAGAACCTCGTCGGCAACGGCCCCTTTGTCCTCAAGGAGTGGGCGCCCCACCAGCACATCGTCGTGGCACGGAATCCGCAGTACTGGGACGCCGCCACCGTGAAACTCGACGAGATCCACTTCTTTCCGACTGAGGACGTGAACGTCGACGAGCGCATGTTCCGCACCGGCCAGGTCGACCAGACGTGGGAACTGCCCAACGCCAAGATCGACACCTACCGTCGCGACCACCCGCAGGCGCTGCACATCGAGCCGTACCTCGGGCTGTACTTCTACCGGTTCAACGTCGCGCGGCCGCCGTTTAACGACAAACGCGTGCGCCGCGCGCTCGCCCTCGCCATCGACCGCGAATCCATCGTCCGCAATGTCATGCGCGGCGGCCAGCAGCCGGCCTACGCCGTCAGCTACCCCGGCGTCGCCGGCTACACGCCCGAGGCGCGGCTCACCGGCACCGTCGAGGACGCCCGCCGGCTCCTCGCCGAAGCCGGTTTCCCCGGGGGCAAGGGTTTCCCAACCGTCGAGCTGACCTACAACACGTCCCAGAACCACCGCGCCGTAGCGGAGGCCATCCAGCAGATGTGGCGGCGCAACCTCGGCATCGACATCACCCTCGCGAACTACGAGTGGAACGTGTACCTCGACCTGCAGCAGACGCGGAACTTCACCCTCCAGCGGGCGGGCTGGATCGCCGACTACGTCGACCCGCACGTCTTCCTCGAGATCTGGGAGTCCACCAGCGGCAACAACGACACCAACTGGGCCAACCCCGAGTACGACCGGCTCCTCCAGGCCGCCTTGAGCGCCCCCACCCAGGCTGCGCGTTACGCCATCTACCAGCGAATGGACGCCATCCTCGTCGATGAGCTGCCCATCCTGCCCATCTACTACTGGACCACCGTCCGCGCGCTGAACCCGAAGGTGCGCGGCTATTACCCGACGCTCCTCGACAACCATCCCTACAAATACCTTTCGATCGGCAACTGACCGCCGGAGTGCTCGCCTTCCCGCCCGTTCCACTCTCACTCTCCGCTCCTCCGTCGCCCGTCTCCGCTCCACTCCGACCCTCCGTCCCCACTTTCACTCTCACTCTCACTTTCACTTTTCATGCTCCGCTTCATCACGTCCCGCCTGCTGCAGTCGCTCCTCGCGCTGTTCGTGGTGGTGTCGGCGACGTTCTTCATGATGCGGGCCGTGCCGGGCGGGCCGTTCACGGCCGAGAAGGCCGTCACGCCTGAGATTCTGCGCAACCTCGAGGCCCACTACGGCCTCAACAAGCCGGTTTGGCAGCAGTACCTCGATTACCTCGGCCGGCTGGCGCAGGGCGATCTCGGCCCGTCGTTCAAGTACGCCAACCGCACCGTCAACGAGATCATCGCCGACAAGCTGCCCGTCTCCGCCGAGCTCGGCGCCGAGGCGCTCGCCATCGCACTCGTCGTCGGCATCGGCCTCGGCACGCTCGCCGCGATTCGCCGCAACACCTGGATCGATTACGTCGCCTCCACCTTCGGCATGGCCGGCATCTCCATCCCGACGTTCGTCGTCGGCCCGCTGCTGGTGCTCGGCCTCGCCATCCACGCAGGCTGGTTCAACGCCTCCGGCTGGTACACGCCCTCGGACCGCGTGCTGCCCGCGCTCGTACTCGGGCTCGCCTACGCCGCGCCCATCTCCCGGCTCACCCGCGGCGGCATGCTCGAGGTCCTGCACCAGGACTTCATCCGCACCGCCCGCGCCAAGGGCGCCTCCGAGCTGCGCATCATCTTCCGCCACGCCCTCCGCGGCGGCCTCCTCCCGGTCGTCAGCTATCTCGGGCCCGCGATCGCCGGCATCCTCACCGGCTCCTTCGTAATCGAGACCATCTTCCAGATTCCCGGCATCGGCCGCGAATTCGTGAACTCCGCCTTCAACCGCGACTACACCCTGGTGCTGGGCACCGTCATCCTGTACGCGGTCCTCATCATGGCGCTCAACCTGGTCGCCGACGTCGTCCAGGCGTGGATGAATCCGAAAGTGAGGCTGGAATGACCCTGGGCCCGAAGCCCTCCCGCCTCACCGCCGTCGCCGAAGCGACCAGCGACGCCGCCGAGCGCGGCTTCTCGCTCTGGCACGACGCGTGGCTCCGCCTGCGCAAGAACAAGCTCGCCGTCTTCGGCATGCTCACCCTCGCCGTCGTCGCCCTGCTGTGCGTCGCGGGTCCGTGGTTTACCCAGCACGGCTACGAGGAGCAGGACCTCGATCTCGGCGCGTCGGCTCCGAGCGGCGCGCACTGGCTGGGCACCGACACGCTCGGGCGCGACCTCTTCGTGCGGCTCCTCTACGGCGGCCGCGTCTCGCTCGGCGTCGGCCTCTGCGCGACGCTCGTCGCGCTCACGATCGGCGTCACCTACGGCGCCGTCGCCGGCTTCTTCGGCGGCAAGCGCGACGCGTTCATGATGCGCGCGGTGGACATCATGTACTCCCTGCCGTTCGCGATCTTCGTGATCCTGCTGATGGTCTTCTTCGGCCGGAACATCGTGCTGCTCTTCCTCGCGATCGGCGCCGTCGAATGGCTCACCATGGCCCGCATCGTCCGCAGCCAGGTGATGGCGGTGAAGAAGATGGAGTTCATCGAGGCGGCCCGCTCGCTCGGGTTCGGCCGCCGGCGGATCATCTTCCGCCACATCCTCCCCAACATCCTCGGCCCGATCATCGTTTACACGACGCTCACGATCCCCGCCGTCATGCTCCTCGAGGCGTTCCTCAGCTTCCTCGGCCTCGGCGTGCAGCCGCCGATGAGCTCCTGGGGCGTGCTGATCAAGGACGGCGCCGAGAAGATGGAGGAGTACCCGTGGCTGCTCATCTTCCCCGGCACGCTCTTCTCGCTGACGCTGTTCTCGCTGAACTTCCTCGGCGACGGCCTGCGCGACGCCCTCGACGTCCGCTCGTCCAAGGATTGAGCCGCCAATCGGTCGCAACCGGCCGCCCGGAAAATTGGGATGGAACGACGCCGGGGGACGACGTTTGATGCTGCGTCCCTTCCCGATGCGCCGCCTCCGTCCCTATCTCAAGTACCTCATTCCGGTCCGTGGCGTCATCGCGGCGGCCATCGTCACGGGGATCATCTACGGCGCCTCGAGCGGCGCCGGCATGCCGCTCCTGCTAAAGTATGTTTTCCCGCGCATCTTCACGCGGGCCGATCCGCCGCTGGCGTTGAGTGCCGTGGCGCTGATCGCGGCCGGCATCCCGTTGATCTTCCTCGTCCGCGCCATCAGCGGCTACCTGAACAGCTACTTCACCCAGCTCGCCGGCGTGCGCATCCTGGAATCCCTGCGCGTCGATTACTTCCGCAAGCTGCAGGTCCTGCCCCTCTCGTTCGTACACGGCAAGCAGACCGGCGACCTCATCTCCCGCGGGCTGTCCGACACCGCGCAGCTGCAATTCACGCTCTCCGGCCTCGCGAACGACGGCATCAAACAACCGGCGACGCTAATCGGTGCGCTCTGCGCCGTGGGCTATCTCGCGTTCCGCGCCGAGGGCGTTTTCCTCGCGCTGGTCTGCCTCGCCATCGTACCCCTCACCGTTTTTCCCGTCCGCTTCGTCGGGCGCAAAGTGATCAAGCGCGCGGCCCAGATGCAGAGCCAGCTGGGCGACGTCACCAGCCTGTTCTCCGAGAATCTGGCCGCCGCCCGCGAGGTGCGCGCCTTCGGGCTGGAGGAGCACGAGACCACCCGCTTCGCCGGGCGCTCGCGCCTGCTGATCACGTCGCAGATGAAGATCGCCAAGTACGCGCTGGCGCTGACGCCCACGATCGAGGTCATCTCCGCCGTCGGCATCGCGATCACGCTCGTGTACGCGTACAGCGGCGGCCTGGATCTCGACACGTTCCTGGCGCTCATCGCCGCGCTCTATCAGAGCTACGATCCCGTGAAGAAACTCGGGACCCTGAACAACGAGTTGAAGCGCGGCACCGCCGCCCTCGACCGCCTCGAGATCGTGCTCAACGAGCCCGAGACGATCACCGACCCCGCCCAGCCCGTCCCAGTCACGCGGCTGCGCGGTGACATCACCTTCGCCGACGTCACCTTCGCCTACAAGGGGGACGACCACGTGCTGAAGCACGTGTCCGTCCAGATTCCGGCCGGCACCACCTGCGCGCTCGTCGGCCCGAGCGGCGCCGGCAAGAGCACCTTCGCCAACCTCGTGCCCCGCTTCTACGACGTCGCCGCCGGCGCGGTGAAGGTTGACGGCCACGACATCCGATCGCTGCGCCTCGCCGACCTGCGCCGGAACATCGCCGTCGTTTCCCAGGAACCCGTCCTCTTCAACGACACCATCTACGCCAACCTGCTGCTCGGCCGCCGCGACGCCACTCGCGCCGAGGTCGAGCAGGCGGCCCGCGATGCGTTCGCGCACGACTTCATCCTGAAACTCGAGGGCGGGCTCGGTTACGACACCGTCGTCGGCGAACGCGGCGGCCGGCTCTCCGGCGGGCAAAAACAGCGGATCGCCATCGCCCGTGCCTTCCTGCGCAACGCGCCCATCCTCATCCTCGACGAGGCCACCAGCGCGCTCGACAGCGACAGCGAGGCTGCCATCCAGGCCGCGCTCCAGAAGCTCGTGATCGGCAAGACCGTCCTCATCATCGCCCATCGGTTCTCCACCATCCGCGACGCCTCGAAGATCCTCGTGTTCGACCGCGGCCAGCTCGTCGCCACCGGCACCCACACGGAACTTTACGCCGGTAACGGGCTCTATCGTTCGCTCTACGATCGTCAGCAAGGTAGCGGCGCCGAGCGTTCGACGTAACTCCGTCCCACTTCGCGCGTCATTCCCTGCTTACGCTCGCGCTGGATTATGACACAATTGACTATGTTTCAGTGATTTAATGAAACATAGCGAGGCACCGGCGAGTCTGGGCAGGGCGTATGGTTTCCGTCCCTCCCGCATCCGCCCAACCCAAGGTCAGTGTCCTCGTTCCAACGTTCAATTACGGCCGCTATCTCCGCCAGACGCTCGACTCGATCCTCGCGCAGGACTTCGCCGATTTTGAACTGATCATCAGCGACGACGCCTCGCAGGACGACTCCGCCGAGATCCTCCGCGAGTACGCCGCCCGTGATCCGCGGATTCACGCCTACGCGCACCGCGAGAACCTCGGCATGGTCCAGAACTGGAACTGGTGCCTCCGCCACGCCCGCGGCGAGTACGTGAAGTTCATGTTCGGCGACGACTGCTTCACCCGCTCCGACGCCCTCTCGCAAATGGTCGCGGCTCTCGATCGTGCGCCGCAGGCCGCCCTCGTCGCCTCCGCCCGGCTCCTGATCGACGAGCATTCGCGCGTGGTTTCCACTTGGGACGATTTTCGCGCCGCCGGCCACCACCACGGCATCAGCGTGATCCGACGCTGCCTCCACGAAGACCGCAACCTGGTGGGCGAACCGTCCACCGTTCTCTTCCGCCGCGACCAGGCCGCCCGCGGTTTCGACCCCAACTTCCGCCAGATCGTCGACGAGGAGTTCTGGCTGCACCTCCTGCTGCGCGGCGACTTCGTCTATCTCACGGAACCGCTTTGCGCCTTCCGGCAGCACGGCGCGCAACAGACCCGCGTGAACCAGGGTTCCTTCATCGGCCCGCTCGAAAGCCTCCTCCTCCTCACCCGCTACATCGATTGCATTTCCAACCCGGCATGGGGGGGCTGCACTCCGTTCCAGCGGCGGCGCATTCTGTACCGGCGCCTTCACTACTCGCGCAAACGCGTGCCGCGCTCCGCGCGCATCCTCGTCGCCGAGGCCATGGTGCACGCCCACCTCCGCCAGCCGTGGTACGCGGTGATGTGGACGCATCACCGCGTCACGGGCCCGTTCCACCGACTGCGAACCTTCTTGGTCCGGACGTTCGGTCCCGGCGCGCGAGCCCTCCCCTCGGTGCAGCCCGTCGCTCCGGTGTTCACTGCGCCCGCGCCCCGCGTGCGCCCGGTCTTCGCTGCCGCGAGCTGACCGCCGGGCAGCCGACCCGGCGGCGCCTCGGCGCCCCCGCCGCGGGGCTTGACCCCGCGGGACCGCCCTCGGCGTAATCGGCTGCACGCATGCCTGACCGCCCCCGCCGCATCCTGATCATTCGCCGACGTTACCTCGGCGACATCGTGCTGCTGGGCTCGCTCCTGCGCAATCTGCGCCTGCACTGGCCCGACGCCCACCTCGCGGTCCTCGTTGAACCGCGCTTCGTCGACCTCCTCGCGCTCAACCCCGACGTCGACCAGGCGGTCCCGCTCCCGCAATCCGCGACGCAATGGCCGGGTTTTCTCCGGCGCCTGCGCCGCGAGCGCTTCACCCACGTCCTGAACCTCGACAACACCGAGAAGACCGCCGTGATCGCCCGCTGGACCGGCGCGCCGATCCGGGTAGCGCTCCACCACGGCGGCTACCGCCTCAAGTTTCGCCCACTCTACACCAATTCCGTTCGCGACGACGACGCCCGCCACGAGGCGAATCCGATCACCGAATACTACCTGCGCGCCCTGGAGCCGCTCGGCGTGCCGGTGGTCACGCGCGAGATCCGACTCGAGCCGCCCGCCGAGGAGGTGGCGGAGCTGCAGCGCTTCGTGGGTGCCAGCGAACGCGTGCTGCTGGTCCACCCCGGCAGTCGCAGCCCGATGCGCGTATGGCCCGCCGAGCGGTTCGCCGCGCTGATCGACTACGCGCAGGACGAACTCGGCGCGCAGGTCATCCTCGCCGGCGGGCCGGCCGACGAGGCCGTCCTGACGGAAATCCGCCGCCACGTGGGCACGCACCTGCTCGCGTTGCCCGGCCCGCTCCCGATCGCACGTTTCGCCGCCCTCGCCCGGATCAGCCACGCGCTGGTCTGCCACGACAGCGGTCCGATGCACGTCGCCGCCGCCGTGGGCACGCCTGTCATCGCGCTCTACGGCTCGCAGAACGCCACGCTGTTCCAGCCGATGGGCCCGAACCACACGCTCCTGCAGCCCCCGCTGCCCTGCCGCACGTGCGTCGCCCCCGAACGCTGCGTGCCCGCAGACTCGTACCACAACCTCTGCGTGCAGAACATTTCCCTCGAGCGCGTGCGTGAAGCCGTCCGCGCCCGTTTGACCGCGAAGCGCTGAGCGCGGGCCGTCATGAATCTCCCCGCGCCTCTTGCCCCCGCGACGACTCCGCCGGTGTTCGCGCGCGGCTCCGCCGCGAGCGCCGTGATCACGGTCGGCATCCCCGCGTTCAACCGACCGCAGTTCCTCGCCGAGGCGCTGGCCTCTCTCACCGCCGCGCAAGCGGAGTTTCCGTGGTTCGAGGTCGTGGTCAGCGACGACGGCGCGACCTCGGACCTGCGCCAGGTGGTCGAGGCGAGCGGGGTGCGCAACCTGCGCTACTACGCCAACCGCCGCGCGTTCGGCGCCGTTGACAACTGGAACCGCGGCCTCGCGCTCGCCACCACGCCTTGGGTCACCGTCCTGCACGAGGACGACCTGATCTACCCATGGTTCTTCGCCACCATCGCCCCGCGGCTCCAGCCCGGCGTGGCGGCAGTCTGCACGCGCTGCGTCCAGGGCACGACCCCGCCCACGCTCACCGCGCCGGAAAACCTGCGCCCACCTTATCGCTACGCCCCGCTCTGGTTCCTGAAGAGCAGCATGACGCCGTTCCCGGGCGTCGCCGTGAACCGCCTCCGCGCTCTGGAACTCGGCGGGTTCAACCCGCGCATGGCCGGGCTGGCCGACTACGATTTCTGGTACCGGCTCGCGTGCAGCGGCCGCGTCGAGGTCTGCCCCGAGGTTGCCGCGTTCTACCGGGTCAACGAAGGTCAGTGGACCGATCGCGCGTGGCCGCAGATGCTGCGCGCTTCACTCGTGCTGCGGCGCCGGATCGCCCGCGAACAACTGCCGAACGCGCCTATTCTCGGGCGCTGGATCGCGCGCTTCTACACGGCGCGGATGGCCCGAGCGTACGCCCGCCGGTTCAAGGACCAGCCGCTCACGCTCGCCCTCACGCGCGCCCGCCGGCTGGAGCGGATCGCCTTCAGCCGCGTCCCCAGCGGCTGGGTCTGGGCGTTGCTTCGCCTGCTGGCGAAGCGAGGGAATGAGGGAGTGAAGGAGTGAGGGAATGAGGGAGTAAGCGGCCGGCCGGCCGCACTCGTTCTCGTTCTCGAAATCGTTCTCGTTCTCCCAGCCGATCGGTCTCCTCGCCGCGGCCCGCGGTGCCCGGGTCGCCCCATCCGCGCCCCTCCGCTGCGCCCTCGCGCTTCCCCCGGCAGCCCCGCCAAGGCCGCCCCCCGCCGGCCAGCCCGATCCATCCGATCCGTCGGATCAGTCCGATCAGTCGGATCCGTCGGATCCGTCCGATCCGGTCGATCCCTCCGATCTGTCCGATCGATTCCCCATTTCGAGATAACACGCCAAATCTGGCGTGTTATCGCTCATAACACGCCAGATTTGGCGTGTTATCTCTCCTGTAGCCCCCGCAGCCCGCCAGCAATCGTCGGGCGCGTCGCCCGCTTGCCAGGCTCACGGCCGCCGCCCGGCCGGCCCAAAATCGCGGGTTGAATCTCCCGCCGCCGCCCTGCGACGATGCCGGGACGCACGATGCCAGCCGGCTCCTCCCTCAAGCTCACCGTCGCCATCCCGACGTACAACCGGGCCGACTTCCTGCGCCAAACGCTCGCCGGCATCGCCGCGCAGCAATTCCCCCGCGACCACTTCGAGGTGCTCGTGATCGACAACAACTCGACCGACCACACGCGCGCCGTAGTGGCCGAGTTCGCCGGCGCCCAGCCCGCGCCGCGCTACATCCAGGAAACGCGCCAGGGCCTCGATTACGCCCGCAACCGCGCGATCTCCGAGGCACGCGGCGAGATCATCGTGTTCGGCGACGACGACATCCTCGTGCGCCCCGACTGGCTCGCCCAGATGGCCGCGCCGCTCCTGGCCGACGGCCCGCTCCGGCGCATCGGCGCGGTCGGCGGTGAGGTGATTCCCGTCTTCCCGCATGGGTTACCCGACTGGGTGAAGGAGTGGCACGCGCCGCTCGGTTTCCGCTCCGACGCCGGTCCGCTGCCGCCGCGACACTGCCCGATGGGCGCTAACCTCGCGTTCCCGGCCTGGGTCTTTGCGGAACTGGGGCCGTTTCACACCGCGCTCGATCGCGCCGCGGGCAACTACTTCTCCGGCGGGGACAGCGAAATGGTCCGGCGCGTGCGCGCCGCCGGCTACGAGGTGTGGTTCACCCCCGCCGCCGCCGTGCAGCACCAGATGCCCGCCAGCCGCACCACCTTCCGCTACGCCTCACGCCACGCGTTCGACTCCGCCCGCTCCCGCGTGATCGATCGCGCCGGCCAGCCCGGCGCCGGGACCTACCTCGCGGGCCGCCTCATCGCCAATCTCGCCAAGGCCGGCGCGTTCGCCCTGCTCGCGCTCTTCAATGCCATCGTGCTCCGGCGCGGCGCCGCCAAGCAGGCCCTCGTCCGCGCCTGGCGCTCCTGCGGCTACGTCTACCAGATCCCGCGCAGCCTCTGCGGCCGCATCTAGCGCCAGGCACCCCGCCGCACGCGCCGCTTTACGCCGTCCTCCTTTCCCGGCAACACAGGCTTCGTCCCTCCCCCCTTGAGCAACCCGACTCTCCTCCCGATCTCCGTCGTCATCGTCGCGCGGAACGAGGCCCGGAACCTGGCCCGCTGCCTCGCCAGCGTGCAGGGTTGGACGGAGGACCAGGTCGTGGTCCTCAACGACACGACCGATGACAGCGAGGCGGTCTGCCGGCAACTCGGGGCGCGCGTCGAGCAACGCCCCTGGCAGGGTTACCGCGACACCAAGAATGCCGCGCTCGCGCTCGCCCGCCATGACTGGGTGCTCTCGTTGGACGCCGACGAGGAGGTTTCGCCCGCGCTGCGCGAGGCGATCACCGCCTTCATCGCCCGCGCCGACCGCGACGCGTTCGCCGGGGCCCGATTTCCGCGCAAGGTGTGGTTCCTCGATCGCTGGATCACCCACGGCGACTGGTACCCTGACCTGAGCCTGCGGCTCTTCCACCGTGGGCGCGCTCGCTGGGGCGGCGACGCGTTCGTGCACGAGAAGATCGAGTGCGACGGTCCGGTGGCGACGCTCGCCGGCGATCTGCACCACTACTCCTTCCCCACGCTCGCCAGCCACGTCGCCAAGGTTAACCCGTTCGCCGAGCTCTTCCTGCGCCAGCAACAGGCGCGCGGGCGCCGTTTTTCCCTCGCCGCCGCCATCGGCCGGCCTGCGTGGCGCTTCTTCCGCGCGTACATCCTGAAGCGCGGCTTCCTGGATGGATTTCCTGGATACTACATCGCGTGGGCCACCGCGTTCGGCGCGCTCGTCCGCCACAGCCGGCTCTACGAAGCCGAACACGCCCGGCCCCCCGCGCCCGGTCAGGACTGAGCGCGACTTTCTCGGCCGCGCCCGCCACGTCCCATTTGCCCGCGCCGCCGGAACCCGCCACCTTCGCCTCCTCTCTTCCGCCCCGCTCGCCCGCCACCATGCCCGAAGCTCACCATCCGCACGCCTTCAGCCGTATCGCCGAGGAACTCGTCGCCGATCTGCGGGGCATTGCGTCCGAGGAGCCCAAGCGTTCCCGCAAACGCGAAACCCAGCCGCTCGCCGCGGTCGTCGAGCAACTTCTCCAAAAACACCAGATCGGGCGCTCCACCCCGGAAGACGCGCTCCGTGAACGCTGGGTCGAGATCGTGGGCGCGGCCAACGCCAGCTACTCGCACGCCGTCACCATCGAGCGGAACCGCCTCCTGGTCGTCACCTCACACGCGATCGTCCGCAACGAGCTCTTTCTCCATAAAGAGGAGATCCTCAGCCGCATCCAGGCCGTCAAAGGCTGCGAGCACGTAAAATCCATCCACCTGCGCAACGGTTGAATGCCGTCCGCCACGCGCGCCCGCCACGGCTATCCTGATTCCGCAACTCTCCTGCTTTCAGCCTTTAGCGCAGGTCTTTGGCGACGGTTAGCAGCGTCCGATCGAAGGACTCCGCCACTGCCAAAATTTCGGCTTGCGCGGGGCGAGCCGTTCCGGGAGCGTGCGCACCTTGCGTTAGTGGAATCCCGTCGGTTGCGGGATCCCGCCATGGCTGGTCCGGCATCCCGCCGGATTGGAACGGTGACGCCGGCTTTGCCCGATTGCCAGTCGGGGGAAGCGGGAGTCACGGCGCCTCCGGTGCCCTACAGTCCGTGAAACCCTCAACAAAAACCATGTCTACATCAGTCGTTAAGCCCGAGATCATCGCAGAATACAAAACCCACGACAAGGACACCGGCTCGTCCGAAGTCCAGGTCGCCCTGCTCACTGCCCGGATCAATCACCTGACCGAGCATCTCCGCACCCACCGCAAGGATTTCCATTCCCGCCGCGGTCTCCTCCAGATGGCTTCGCGCCGCCGCAAGCTGCTCGACTATCTGAAGCGTCACAACCTTCCGAAGTACAACGAGCTGCTGCAGAAGCTAAATCTGCGCAAGTAACCTTTCGACCTAACGGGCGACCCGATCCGCGGGTCGCCCGTTGTCTTTACGACACTTACTCGAGACCGGGACATTTCCGCTTGCTGCTCCTCGCCCGAGGGGCGCCAAACCGAAATCTCTCGCGTCCAAGTGAGCAGTTTCGAAGGGGTCCCAACCCTCCTCGCGCTCGGCTCCCCTGCCGGCGCCGCCTCCGCCTAGCGGAGGCCAAACGGGACGCCTCAGCGGCGTGGCGCTGAACGTTCCGTCCTATCCGCACCACGCGCCGTCTACGAAAGTTCGAAATGAATCAGAAACATCAAGTCACCGTGCCCGGCCTCGGGATCACGTTCTCCACCGGCACGTATGCCAATCTGGCCAATGGCGCCGTTAACGTCTGTGTTGGTGAGACCAACGTCTTCGTTACCGCCTGTATCGCCCAAACGACGAAGCCCGGCCAGGACTTCTTCCCGCTCACCGTTGATTACCGCGAAAAGTACGCCGCTGCCGGCCGTTTTCCCGGCGGTTACTTCAAGCGCGAAGGCCGTCCGTCCGAGAAGGAAATCCTCACCTCCCGCCTCTGCGATCGTCCCTGCCGCCCGCTCTTCCCCGAGGGTCTGCTGAACGAGGTCCAGATCATCGGCCAGCTGCTGTCCGCCGACCAGCTCAACGAGTCCGATATCCCGATGGTCAACGGCGCCAGCGCCGCCCTCGCCATCTCCGATATTCCGTGGAACGGCCCGATCGCCTGCGTCCGCGTCGCCCTGATTGACGGCCAGTTTGTCGCCAATCCCACGATCGAGCAGATGTACGGCTCGTCGCTCGACCTCATCTACGTCGGCACGAAGAAGGACATGCTCATGATCGAAGGCAGCGCCGACCAGCTGCCCGAAGAGGAGTTCATCAAGGCCCTCGAGTTCGGTCACCAGGCCATCCAGCCGATCATCGCCGCCATCGAGGAGCTGCAGAAGCTCGCCGGCAAACCGAAGGCCACCTTCCCGCTCGTCGGCGCCACCCCCGAGGCCCGCGCCATCATCGAGCGCGTCGTCCCGACCCAGCGCATCATCGACGCCATCTTCGGCAAGGAGAAGGCCGCCCGCGCCGCCGGCGTGAAGGTGCTCAAGGAGGAGGCCAAGGCCGCCCTCACCGCCGAACTCGGCGCCGACAAGTTCACCGACGTCGACCTGAACGTCGTGTTCGAGGACCTGCAGTACAAGGCCTACCGCCAGACCGTGCTCGAGCGCGGCGTGCGCGCCGACGGCCGCGGCCAGAAGGACATTCGCCCGCTCAACGCCGCGGTCGGCATCCTCCCCCGCGTCCACGGTTCCGCCACCTTCCAGCGCGGCGACACCCAGAACATCGCCCTCACCACCCTCGGGCCCACCAAGGAAGCCCAGGACATGGACGGCCTCACCGGCGGCGCCACGTCGAAGAGCTTCATCCTCCACTACAACTTCCCGCCGTTCTCCGTCGGTGAAACCGGCCGCACCGGCTCGCCGGGCCGTCGCGAAATCGGCCACGGCGCCCTCGCCGAGCGCTCGCTCGTCCCGGTGCTCCCGCCCGAGGATGTCTTCCCCTACTCGATCCGCGTCACTTCCGAGATCATGGCCTCCAACGGCTCGACCTCGATGGCCTCGATCTGCGGCGGCTGTCTGTCGCTGATGGACGCCGGTGTGCCGATCATCGCCCCCGTGGCGGGCATCAGCTGCGGCCTCATGACCGAGAACGCGGCCGACGGCTCGATCAAGAAGTGGGTCACGATCACCGACATTCTCGGTGAGGAAGACCACTTCGGCGACATGGACTTCAAGCTCGCCGGCACCACCAAGGGCATCACCGGCTTCCAGCTCGACCTGAAGATCAACGGCCTGCCGTTCGAGATCGCCAAGACCGCCATCCTGCAGGCCCGCGAGGCCCGCATCGAGATCCTCAAGGTCATGCTCGCCGCGCTGCCCGCGCCGCGCGCCGACCTCAGCAAGTACGCGCCCCGCATCCAGACGATCCAGATCGATCCCGAGAAGATCGGCCTGCTCATCGGGCCCGGCGGCAAGACGATCCGTCGCATCACCGAGACCACCGGCGCGCAGATCGACATCGCCGAGGACGACTCCGGCAAGGTGTTCATCTACTCGAACAACGCCGACGCCATGGCCCGCGCGGTCAACGAGATCGACTCCCTCTGCGGCGGCGGCACGCCGATCGAGGTCGGCAAGATCTATCACGGCCGCGTCACCGGCATTAAGGACTTCGGTTGCTTCGTGGAGTGCATGCCGGGCAAGGAAGGCCTGTGCCACATCAGCGAACTCGCCGACTTCCGCGTCCGTCGCACCGAGGACGTCGTCAAGATGGGCGAGATGATCTGGGTGAAGTGCGTCGGCATCGACGAGAAGTCCGGCAAGGTCCGCCTCTCGCGCAAGGCCGCCGTCAAGGAGATGGAAGCCCAGAAGGCTCCGGCCGCCGCTCCCGCGGCCCCGGCGGCTCCCGCGGCGCCCTCCGACGTTGCCTGATCCACGGGCGGCCACGCGCCGCCTGCGCTAGTTTCAAAGCCGCGACTTCGGTCGCGGCTTTTTTGTGCCCACGGCGGCGCGACAACGCGCGTCCGCCCACCCCGCCTCGCGCGCGCTCAAGTCGTCGGCGGCTCCCGGCGCAGGACTTCCTGCACGGCGCTGGCGAGCTCCTCCACGCGGTAGGGTTTCGGCACCCGCGCGGCAAAGCCGTACTCACGGTAGTTCGCCACGACCGGATCGGTGGAGTAGCCGCTGGAGACAATCGCGCACACCGCGGGATCGATCTGCCGCAGTCGCTCCATCGCGGCCTTGCCGCCCATCCCGCCCGGCACCGTCAGGTCCAGGATCACAACGCCGTACGGCCGGCCAGTCCGCCGCGCCTGCTCGAACGCGCGCACCGCCTCCTCCCCGTCCGCCACCGCCGTCACCTCGTGACCCATCCGTTCCAGCAGGTTTGCCCCGCTGCGCCGGATCACCTCCTCGTCATCCATGAAGAGTATCCGCGTCTTCAGCACAGGGCCGGCCGGCGCCGGCGTCACCGCCGCCGCCACCTCGCCCTGCGCGATCGGCAGCCACAGGTCGAAAACCGTGCCGCGCCCGACTTCCGACTGCACCCGGATCTCGCCCTGGTGCTTCTTGATGATCGAGTGCACCGTCGCCAGGCCCAGCCCGCTGTTCTTCGCCTTCGTCGAAAAATAGGGTTCGAAAATTCGCTCCAGCCGCTCCGGCGGAATGCCCGGGCCGTTGTCCTCTACCGACAGCAGGAGGTAGCGGCCCGCGGGCAGGGACAGCTCCTTCGGCCCCACCTCGACGGTCCGAAGCCGCAGGCACACCACGCCGCCATCGGGCATCGCCTGCGCCGCATTCAGGACCAGGTTGTGCACCACCCGGCTGATCTGCCCGGGATCGACGTCGGCCGGTGGCAGGTTGGCCGCAAACTCATAGTCGCAGCGGATCCGGGAGCCGTGCCGCCCAAACTCCGCCGACTCCCGCACCACGTCCGGCAGCGCCACCGCCCGCCGCACCGGGTCCCCGCCCTTGGCAAACGTGAGCAGCTGCTGAGTCAGGTCCGCCGCCCTCCGCGCCCCGCGCTCCGCATCCGCGATGATGTCGCCCGCCGCCGCCTGCACCCGCGCATCCATCGCTGCCAGGCCGAGGTTGGACATGATCACCGTGAGCAGGTTGTTGAAGTCGTGCGCGATGCCGCCGGCGAGCACACCGAGCGACTCGAGTCGCGCCGACCGCTCGAGTTCCGCATTCAGCCGGGCCTCGTTCTCCATCTGTTTCCGAATCTGCTCCGTCTGCTGCCGCACGCGCCGCCGCAGCACCACCACCCACGCGACGACGACCAGCACCAGCACCCCCAGGCCGGCCGACACCCGCAGCGCCCGGGAAGCCGTCCACCAGCGCGGCGGTTTCGCCACGCGCACGTCGGCCAGCGACCGCACCTCCAGGTGGAACGCGCGCGGCTGCCGGGATTCGTCGTGCTCCACCACATACACGCCCGTGATCTCAACAATGCTGCCATCCTGCGGCAGCGCCGTCAGCGGCATGGTGGCATCGAGCCGGGCCTCAAAGCGCACGTCGTTCGCCGCCAGCATCAGCCGGTGCGTGCCCAGTCCCGTGATCTTGTCCTGCAGCCGCGCCCGCACCGTCACCAGCCGCGCGTCCGCATCGGGAGCCAGCACCGAGGGTTTCCGGATCAGCAGCGGCACCGGCGCCTGGCCGGGCGTCGCTGCCGGCCGCCAATTGCCCTCGCGCAGCACGAAGCGGCTGCCGTCCCGCCCCGGCAGGCCGACGAGTTCGATCCACGTCCCCGGCGCCACGGGCGTCATCACCCGGTGCAGGACGAGCACCCCGGCGTCTTCCTGCTGCAGATAAAGGAAGCGCCCGGGCCGGTTGTAGAGCACGCATCCGACCAGCCGCACCGGGCGGGCCTGGGTCCGCAACGCGATAAACTGGTGCAGGCTCTCGACCGTGCTCAGCGGCGCGGTGAATGGGTCGTCCGGACGCGGGTGCTCCACGTGCACGTCGGCCAGCCCCGTCACCCAAAGCCGGATACCGGTCAGTTGCCGGCGCGGGTTCGCCACCGCGGTGCACACGCCGGAAAGGCGGACGATCGAGCCCACCAGCGCGCTCGCCGATTCCCGGGTCGGCATGAACGCCGTGAACTCGCCCGTCACCGTCGTCAGGTTCAACTGCAGCCACCGTCCGGCCTGCTCCGCGCTCCGGAGATAGCCCCGGATCTGCACGCGCTGCGCCTCCTGCGCTCCCGTCATCGCCTCCTCCAGCGAGATTGGCACCGCCGTCGGCTCCACCGTGCCCTCGTCCACCGTGAGTTCCCGCAGTTCGAGTTCCGGGGCGTACGCCCCCGTCACGGAGACACCCGTGAGCGATACGATCGAACCCGGCGCCGGTGCGGGCTCGGTCCGCTGGCCGCATTGCACACGGATGCCACCGCTGGGATCCTCCAGAAAGAAGAAGCTGGCCTGCGGATCGGACCACGTCACCACGCCGCGCACGCTCGCGGGGTAATGCCGTGCCGCCTCGTCCGGCGGCAATTCCATCACCTGCTGCACCAGCCGCAGCTTCGCGCGGGGCGGCGCGACGCCATCGTGCCGCCCCATGGCCGAGCCCTCCCGCGCGATCCGGCAAAGCGGGTTGGTCACCGTCACCTTGACGCCCGAACCGATCCTCCGCCCGACCACCGCGAGCCGATCGCCCGGCTGCACCTCGAGCGGCTGCTCCGTGGCAATGGTGATCTGGCCCGTGGCATCACGCAGGGTCACCGAGCGGCCAGCCTCCAGGTCCCGGACCTCGCCGACGAGATTGACCCAGGTGTCTGCCGGCGCCTTGGCCAGCTGGTCGATCGGCGTAACCGGCAGCGCGAACCGCGGGTCCCGATCGATGGATCCGAGCGCGACGAGGTCGCGCGCGCGCGGCACCCAGGCATCGATACGGCGCACGCCGCCCGCGGCATCCCGCGTGCCGACATAGACAAAATTCATCCGCACCTGCGTGCCCACGAGCTGCGGCACGGGCGCGTCTTTTCCCACCAGCAGATGCGCCCGCACCAGCCGCCCGTCGCACAGGACGTCCAGGTCGAGATGCCGCGGGTCGTTCTCGCGCTGGAAGCACACGGAGCCCTCCACCGTCGCCCACGCCGCATCCAGAGCCGCGATGTCGTCCAGCCGTCCTTGCGCGGAGACCGGCGCCGGCAGCGCTTCCTCCGCGAGCACCGTCGCCTTCACGGCGTCGGCCGAGATGCCGACCGCGGGAATCACCGTGCCTTCGAACAACACGCGTTGCCCCGCGACGATTGGCAGTTCGCGCCCGTGCGTCCGTACGAACGCGAAACCGCTGTCCGTTCCCACCCACAGCAGCTGCCAGGTCGGGTCGTAGTACGTCACCACGGCTTCCATCCGCAGCCGCTGCGGCTGGTTGCGGCTTGCGGCATCGCCCCACCACATCTCTCCCGGCCGGGTGATCACCGGCGGCAGAGGCGGCGCTTCGCTCGCCGCCGCCCCCCCCGGCGTAGCCGGTAAGGCCAGCGCCAAGATGGCAGGCCAGAGGCGGACGCGGGTTAAGGCTGCACTCAGACCAATGGGCACGTTCAAGGACGGTTTGCGGACGAGAGAATAATCATCGGACTCCGGGATGCGATCCTAAGCTCAAACCAAATCCGGGGAACCGCCACCGCAGCGGTCCTCCGCCGCGATTGGGCGCCGCTGCATTTACCTGACAGTGCTCGCTTTGCTTCTTGCCCAAAGCCCGTTTAGTTGGGCGCTCCATGATTGAAGTTGAGCACCTGACGCGCGTGTTTCGCACCTACCGGAAAAAGCCCGGCTTCTGGGGCGGGGTGCGCGGGTTGATCCGACGCGAGTTCGAGGAGATCCGCGCCGCCGACGACATTTCCTTCCGAATCGGCGAGGGCGAGTTTGTCGGCTTCCTCGGGCCCAACGGCGCCGGCAAGACCACCACGCTCAAGATGCTGTCGGGCCTGATCTATCCGACCAGCGGCTCGGCCCGTGTCGCGGGCTACGATCCCACCCGCCGCGAGAACGCCTACCGGCGGATCTTCGCCCTCGTGCTCGGCCAGAAGAACCAGCTCTGGTGGGATCTCCCCGCCATCGAATCCTTCCATCTCCTCCGCGCGATCTACGCCCTGCCGCAGGACGAGTTCAAAACCACCCTCGACGAACTCGTGGCCCTGCTCGACGTCGGCAAAAAGCTCAACGTCATGGTGCGCGAACTTTCCCTCGGCGAACGCATGAAGATGGAGCTCATCGCCGCGCTGCTGCATCGGCCGCGCGTGCTCTTCCTCGACGAGCCCACCATCGGACTCGACGTCGTGTCGCAGAAGGCGGTCCGACACTTTCTCCGGGACTACAACCGTCGGCGGCGCGTCACCATCCTGCTCACGAGCCACTACATGGCCGACATCAAGGAACTGTGCGAACGCGTGGTCGTCATCGATCACGGCCGCAAGATCTACGACGGTGCCCTCGACCGGCTCGAGAGCTCCGGCGGCGCGCGCCGGAAGACGATCACGTTCGTCCCGGCCACCACCGCCGGCGCGGGATCGTTCCCGGATGCCTGGCAGTCCCGTTATGCCGCCACCACGCGCACCGAGGATGGCAAGTTCACGTTGCGTGTTCCCGCCGAGCATGTCGTCGCCGTCTCCCAGGAAATTCTCAGCACCGGCCCCGTCGCCGACATCACCATCGAGGAGATTCCCCTCGAGGAAGTGATCGCCGAGTTATTCAAGGCCGGTAAGTAAGCTCGCGGGCGCGCGTCGGCCCCGCGCCGGCTCAATCGCCCACCGACGGCTAGGCTTCCTGCTTCGTCGCCGGCCGCACCTCGCGCGGCCCGGCCGCCGTGGAACTCCGCGGCACGCGCAGAATCGCTTCGACGACATCAGCGGAGACGGGCCCGATCGCGAGCCGGCCACCGTGATTCTCCGCCACCCGGCTCGCCACCTCGATGCCCAGACCGACGCCGGTCGACTTGTTGGAGATAAACGGCCGATGCCGGAAGCCGCTCGACTCCGGCGGTGGCGCCCAGGTGCCGGAATTGCGCACGCGAATACTGACCACGTCGGAACTATCCTCCGCCGTCACCGTCACCTGCCGGCCTTCCGAAGCTTCGATCGCATTCATCACGAGTTCGGCCACCGCCAGCGCGAGGGCGCGCCCGTCAGCCATCAACGCCGTGGGCGAGAATTCGTTCAGCCAGACGATGCGTTTGAGGTGCCGCGGCTCGAGCCAGTCATCCAGCCGCTCGCGCGTGAAGCGCATCACCTCACCGACCGACGTCGGCTCGGGAATAATCGCGTTCTTCGTCAGGTAGGCGAGGTCGTCGATGCGGCGGCGCAACCGGTGGATCGCCGTGTCCACCTGCGTGCCGAGCCGCTCGAGTTCGTCCCGACTTGTCGACGTGTCGCGCGAGAGCTGGACCATGATGTCCACCGGCGTGAGCGCATTGCGAAATTCGTTGGAGAGCTGCTCACCCACCCGCTGCAGCAGATTGTGCATGTTGTGGGCGTCGGCCTCCTGCGCGGCCAACAGCGCCGGCAGCGCCTCCTCCAACGTCACCAGGAACCCGCCCGGCTGCGCGCCGGCGCCCAGGCGTCGCACGCCGAGGCGCAGCTTGCGCGGCCCGCCCAGCGTCCGATGCTCCAGCTCCACGCGCGCCGAATCCGCTCCGTTCTGCACCGCGGCCGTGATCGGCCCCGTCCAGCTCGGCGGCAGTTCATCAAATTTCACTTCGCACGCCTCCGTGCGTCCCAGCAGCGACCGGAACGCCGCGTTCACCTCCATCAGCCGGAGCGAGGGGCTGACCAGGGCCGCGGCCATCGGGATTCCCTGGAGCACCATGCCCGGCTCCAGCCCGGGCGTCTCCGTCCCGGCGCGGGTCTCCGCCGGCCGCCCGAGCACCGGCGCCAAGCCCTCGATCGCGTGGTAAACCAGCGTCACCTCGTCGTCGCTGTAGGCGTCGCCCGAAATCCGCGGCCCCACGAGCAGGAGTGCCGTCACCCCTTCGCGGCCCATCACCGGGATCGCCAGCTCCGCGCCGAACGCCTGCAGCTCCCGCGCGGCCATCGCCTCGCGCGCCGCATCCGGCCGCAACTGGTGCCGCCACACCACGGTCGCCCGCTCCGCGGCCACCTGCGCCACGCCGGTTCGCTGGTTCAGATGAAAACCTTCGAACTCCCGCGCCTCGACGCCATGCGCGCAGGCGCACCGGAAGACCCGTTCGTTCGCGCCCGCTTCGAGCACATACAGGAACAGCCGGCTGCAGCGCAGCACGTCCCGCAGGCTGCGCACATACTCGTCGACCAGCCGCTCCGGCGTCGCGGCGTGCCGCAGCAACCGCGAGAAATCACGCCAGCGCAGCAGCGCCGCGTTCGGCTCGGCCAGCTCGCTCGCCCGCCCCACGCCCGCCGCTGAGGGCGACGGCGGCGTCCATTCCGGCCCACGGCGCGGGCAACGCGTGATGGCGAGCTGGATCATCGCGCCACGCAGCGGGCGCCGGAAGACCTGCTGCGCCCCCGCAAAGAGCATCGTTTCCTCGCCCTGCCCCCGCGCCCCGTCGGTGAGCACGAAGAGCGGCGTATCCGTCACCGCGCTCAGTTGCTTCAGCGTCTCCACGGTCCACGTCGAGCCCGCCGCCTCCGCCACGAAACACGCATCGCACGCCCCCGCGAACGCCGGGTTCTGCGCAATCTGCCGCACGTCGGCCGCAACGACCGAATCCGTGGCCGACAGGCACGACTTCAACGCCTCCACCCAGGCGGGCTCGATTGTGACCACGAGGACGCGCATCTATCGGGCGGCGCCCTCCCGCCAGGCAATGGCGACACCACGGCACGCATCCACGACTGGACGCGGCGCACGGAGCCAAAAGGCAACTGGATTTACGACGGGAAAGCGCACGGGCTGGCTGCGCGAAGCATGCCCGCCCGCAACGCTGCGCCAAGTCTAAAACCCTTTACATCAACATCTCAGGCTGGCTCCGCCGGTCGGCCATCGCGTCTTTCTCTTAAGCCCAAATCTCACCCGAATCGCCGCTTAGGAAGCTTCCGAAGCCGCTTTGCCGCCAGAGGAAGCACCGCAACTGGGGGCCGCCCGCACGTCTGCGCCTTCACGCCTGACGTCACCGGCCTCGAACACCCGGTCCTCCGGCCACTGCCACGCGGGGCCCAGCAGATCCCGGGTCACGCGGGTCAGCGCCTGCGCCGCCGTATCGACGGCCGCCGTCAGTTCCCGGGCGTCCAGCCGCGCCTCGATCCGGGCGGCCGCCAGCGTGTCGGCATCCGCGAGGCGCTCCATCCGCCGCGCATCCGGCATCGACACTTCCCGCTGACGCAGCCGCCGCTCGTGCAGGAGCTGAAAGAGCACGTCGGCAAGGGTGTGGTGCAGCCAGCGCTGCGCCGCGATGAGTTCTCCGCGGGCGATCTTCTGCCGGGTCGACAAGTAGTCGCAGTAAAACCCGTCCGCGAGCCGGCGGACCGCCGCATCATCCAGCCGCGGTGGCGGCACCTCCCGGGCGAGCTGGGCGTAGAAATTCACCCACTCCGCTCCGCCCTTCACCACGCGATGCCCCGCTGCGAGCACCACCGCGAGTCCTTGCAGCGTTTCCCAGAGCCGCGGATTTCGGGCCGCGTAACCCAGACGCCACGCCCAGCGCAGGAGACGGATTCGGCCGGTCGGAATCACGACCAGGTCCATCAGCGTGCCGGCCACCACCGTCGTCACCTTCGTCGCCGCACCGAGTCGGCCCAGCCGGAGCACGTACACCGTCGGCGCCGGCAGTCCCGCCGCCGCCATCCAGTCGGGTGTCCGCAGCATCTCCGGCGCCGAAGTGATGAGATGATAATCCCAGTCGGAATACTTGTCCGCCGCGAGGCGCGGATCCGGCGTGGCCCGCGCCCGTGAACCAATCAGCACCAACGCCGCCACCCTTCGCTCGCCTTCCGCCCAGCGCTGCACCCGATCACCCAGCGTGTCCGACGTCACCATTTCCGGATCGTAATGAGGATTTCCGTCCCCTCCAGTCCCGGCCCCGCGTGGATCTCGCCGTTGTGCAGCCGGAGAATCTCCTTCGCGAGAAACACCCCGATGCGGCCCTGGTTCGGCACCGCGCCGTTCACCGGCTCGGGCAGGATGCCCTCGAGTTCGAGGTTCTTGCCCTTCAGCGAAAGCAGCGCGGTCAACTCCGGACCGGTTCCGGTGGAGCGTACCTTCAACGCCAGCTCCCGCAGGCCGTGGTCCGGCCGATTCTCGCCCACGGTCCGGACGAGCGCCGTCAGCGCAAACTCCAGCAGCTTCCGGCTCGCCTTCAGCACCACCGGATCCGGGCCAACCTCGACCCGCACGCCGAGCGACTCGGCCAGGGTCTGGGCCACCTCGCGCACGTCCACCTCGCCCGGCTCGATCTCGTGCAGCGTCTGCATCAGCGCCAGATGGTCATTCAGCGCCTGCAGCTTCGCGATGTCGGACCGCACCGTCTCCACCAGCGCCAGCGGCACCGTCTCGCCGGGCTTCGCGTGGCGGAACGTCGCCAGCGAGACGAGCGCGTTCCCCAGCTCGTGGCTCAGCGTCAACGCCAGATCCCGCAGCAGCGCGCGGCGGCCCAGCCGCTCGCGCATTTCGTTCTCGTGCACCTCGCTGCTCGCTTCCTGCCAGAAAGCCCACACGCCTCCGGTCTCGACGACCATGCCCGCGCAGGCCCGGAAGGGCTGCTCCGGCGAGGGCGCCACGCGGCAGACTTCCCGCGTCCGCCGCACCTGCCCGATCAGGTCGCGCACCACGAGCGGCACATGCCGCGGCGCGTTCTCGTTCGGCCCGAGCACCAGCGTGCCCGGCAGGTACTTGGCCCCCAGCCCGGCCTGATCCGCCACCGCATTGAGGCGGCTGAACTGGACCGATTTCGTCAGGAAATGCCGCAGCAGCCGCGCATAGAACACCGCACGCACCCGGTCGTTCTCGTCGTACGCCTGACCGTCATCGCGCACGCCCAGCGCGATCAGCCCGAGCAGCCGGCCGTTGTCGTGCACCGGCACCAGCAGCCGCGCCCCCCAGAGCGCGAGGCGATTGCGCACCGCCAGCTCGGCCACGGGATCGGCCGGCCCATCCCAGTTGTTGCCGTCGATCACCGCCGGATGCGTCTCGAAGAACGCCACCATCGGGTCGTCGACCGCGAAGAACGACGTGCCGCGATCCGCCCGAAAACCGTCGGTCTCGCGCAGGAAGAAGACCGCGTGGGAAGCCCGCAGGAGATGCCGCGAGGCCCGGCGAAACTCCGCCATCAGCCGCTCGCGCGACTCTAGGTTCTCCACCGCCGCCTCGAGAAAGTCCCACAGCTCCGCCGAATCCACCGGGCCCGGCCGCGCCAGCGGTCGCGGCGGATCCGCCCGCCGCGCCTTGTCGACCAGCATCTCGACCAGCGTCTGCTTCTCCGCAAGTTCCTCCACCAGCGGCAGCAGCTCCCGCAGCCGCGTGGCACTCTCGTCATACGACAGGTACGCCCGCGCCCGGCCCGCCATCCGCGCCTGCTCGAACGGCAGGCTCCGCGGTTCGCCCACGAAGATCGTTGGACAACGCGCCAGCGACGCCGGCAGCGTGCTTTCGGCCACCGCGTCGAGGACCACCACCGCCGCAAAGCCCGGCGCCGTGCCCGCGGGAAAACTCTGCGCCGCGAGGCGGAGAGCGATGCGTCCCGGAGGTAGTTGCCGTTCCCAAGCATCCGCCAACGCCGTGTCCGGTGTAGCTAGGATGACGAGGGTTGGCATGGGAAGATGACGCGAAAGGTCGCCCCTCGCCCGGGAGCAGGCGGGTCGACCGAGATGCTGGCGTTCAGATTCGTGAGGATATCACTGCAAATCGCAAGGCCTAGTCCGAAACCCGACGACTTGGTGGTCTGGAACGGCTTGAACAATCGCGGCAGCACCTCGGGGGCGATGCCCGGCCCCGTATCCGTCACCGCCACCTCGACGCTGTTCGGCAGTTTGCGCGTGGTCACCCACACGCACCGCGGCCGCTCGTCCTGCGTCTCCAGCGCCTGGATCGCATTGAAGCAAAGGTTCAGCATCACCTGCTTCGCCGCCGCGGCATCCGTGTACACCACGTCGGGCTCGGCCGCGAAATCCGCCACCAGTTGCACGTTCCGGTGCGCGGCCTTCGTCGCCACGAGATCCAGGCTCGCCCGCAGGATCGGATGCAGGTGCACCACCGTCGCCGCATAGGTTCGCGGCGCCGCCAGGTCCAGCAACTGCTCGGTCAGGCGGTCGATCCGGTTCACCTCGTCGGCGATCAGCCGGAAGAACTTCTCGCGAAACGCCGCGTCCTGGTAATGCGCCGGCAGCAGCTGGACGAAGGTTTTGATCGTGACGAGCGGGTTGCGGATTTCATGCGCCAGGCTCGCCCCCAGCAGGCCCACCGTCGCGAGTTGTTCGGCATGCTGAACCTTCGCGAAGAGCTGCGCGCGCTCGAAGGCGCCCTCGATGATCGTCGCCAGCTCCATCAACTGTGTCACCTGCGGATAGGTGAACGGCCGGCGCGAGGCCGCCTGCCCGACGCCCACCAGCACCGCGATCGCCGGGCCGTCCGCGTACGCGAGCGCGCCGAGCCGCCGCTCCTGCAGGAAGGCATCCACCACCACCCGCGCCGGGCTGGTGCGCTCGCGCGCCAGCCGCTCAGGCGTGGCCCAGCCAAGGTCCCGCATCGCCTCCCACACCGGATCGTTCGTCGTCCCCGCGGCAAACCGCCCCGGGGAGTCCCCACGCACCTGATACAGCACGATCGCCAGGTCGGTCTGCCCCCAGCCTTTCAGTACATCGGCGAAACCCCGTTCCAGACGCTCCACCCGGTTCTCCCGCAGCGCCACCGCGTGCGCCGCCTGACGCGCCACCTCCGCCTCGGGATAGAACTGCATCCACCGGTCAAGCCGCCAGCCCACCTCGGCGGCAAACCACAGGGCGAGTCCCACCGTCACGTACAGCGCCAGGTAATCGTTCAGCCAGAAGGTCAACAGCCGGTCCAGCAGGTAGGCGGCAAGCGAGACCACGCCCACCAGCACCACCCGCTTCAGCGCGAGCAGCAGGATCTGCCGCGCATCAAACACCCGGCCCGTCGTGATCGCCACCACCATGCCGACGTAGAACACGAGGATGACCAGCGGCTGCAGCCCGACCAGCCACCGCACGCCGGAAACCGTGCGCCCCACCATCAGCGCCACGATGACGATCGCCGCGATGCAGCCGCCGATGAGGAGGATGCGCAGCTCCAGACGCTTCACGCCGGTCTGCACCCGCACCGCCTGCACCGTCGCCGCCGCCACCGCCACGTATGCCGAAACGATGCCGAGCATGTAGACGTAATACCCGCTCCCATACACCTCCTGCTCCGCCGTCGAATGGGCCGGGATGAACCAGTAGGTGAAGGGCAGCATGCCCAGCGCGGTCACCAGCGCCACCCAGTACCACCGGCGCAGCAAGAACGTCCGCAGCGGGCCGGGATCGCAGATCGCGTCGCGCACCAGCCAGAGCTGCAGCGGGAAGAACGCCCCCACCGCGGTCGTGGCCCGCAGCCAGGGCAGCCCTTCCTCCATCCGCACCGTCAGGTAGAAGAGGGTCAGCCACGTCGCGACGTGCGCCGAGGCCAGGAAGAACGCCCGGTTCACCGGCCGCCGGGGGTTGGCCCACACCGCGGCAAAGCCCACGCCCAGCGCCGCCGCGGCCGCGGTGAGCGTCGGATTGAAGATTACGCTGCCAATACCAGACATGCGTTCGTGCCGGACAGGCCGTGTGAGTTGATGAGCGCGGTGCGATGCGTCACGTGCCGGGGCTGGGCACTCAGGTTAAGCGCGCACGCGGGATCGGGATACTTCCAGTTCACCGTCGGCGGCAGCATGGCGTCGCGCAGCCCCAGTGCCGCCGCCGCCGTCTGAATTGCCCCCGCCGCCCCGAGCGGATTGCCGATCGCCCCCTTGATCGAGGTCACGGGGAGGTCGGCCAGCCCGGCGCCGAAAATTTCGCGCAACGCCCGCGCTTCCGCCGCATCCACCGCCCGGTGCCCCGGCCCCCAGGCGCTCACGCTCTCGATCTCCGCCGGCCGCAACCGCGCATTCGCCAGCGCCAGGCGAATCGACTCGCGCAGCCCCTCCGCCAGCGCCCCCACCGGGTCCGACACAAAGGCGTAGCCGTCGACGAAAGCATAACCCGGCCGCGGGCTCTCTTCCGGCTCCAGCACGAGCAGGCACGCGCCTTCGCCGATCACCCCCGTCGTCCGCCAGCGGTCAAATGGCCGGCATTGCGCCTGCGGGTTCTCCAGGTTTTCCGGCGAGAACCCCGCCATGCACAATTCGAGCATCGGGTGCAGATACAGGGGCGCCTCCGTGCCGCCGCAGATCGCCAGTTCCGCCTCGCCTTCGGCAATCCGCTGCATCGCGTGGCCGATGGCATCGAGCCCCGAGCAGCACGCGCTCTGCAGCGCCATGACCCGCGGCGTGCCGCCGATGATCTCGCCCAGCGTGCCGCCGATGGTGCTCACCGAGGCCGAGAAGACCGAGGCCGGAATCCCCGTCATGCGCCCCACCTGCATGATCATGTCCATCCCGCGGTTGATCGCCCCAAAGTCCATGAGCGACGCGCCCACCACCACGAGCGGGTTCACCCCGCGCAGCGCCGCCAGGCTCAGCCCCGCGTCCTGCAGCGCCAGCTGCGCCGCCGCGATCGCCAGCTGCGTGTGCCGCGCCATCCGCTTCCCCGACACGCCCGGCACGTGGCGCTCGAGCTGGAAATCCGGCACCTCCGCGGCGACGAACGTGCCGTCCTCCGGCGGAATCGAGGCCGCCACGCGCACGCGGCTCACCGGCTCCAGGATGCCCCGCCAGAAAGATTCCCGCCCTATGCCGGCCGGCGTGACCGGGCCGATGCCGGTGATCTTGACGCGGCGCCGCTTCATTCCGGGGCCGCCATCGGGAATACCAGGCGCGCGGTCGTCCCCTTGCCGGGCATCGACTCCAGCGCAAACGTCGCGCCGTGGGTGCCCACCAGGTGCCGGCAGATGCTCAGGCCGAGGCCCGTGCCGGTGGCCTTGCTGCTGAACCCGCCGTGCATCGCCCGCTTCAACTGCTCCGCGTCCATGCCCGGGCCGTTGTCCGCAATCGTCACCTCGATCTGCGAGCCCAGCGCGGTGAACGTCACCGCCAGCCGGGACGCCCCCGCCTCCAGCGCGTTCTTGAAGAGGTTCTGAAACACGCGCATCAGCTCGAACTTCGAGCCCCGCACCCGCGCGCGCGCGTCGCCGCCCAGTTCAATGGCCGCGTTCCCGAAGAAGATCACCTGCCGCACCTCCTGCGCGATCTGGACCAGGTCCACCGTCGTGAACTGCGGCACCTGCTTGGAGGCAAAGCGCCAGTTCTCCGACAGGTGGTGGCAATATTCGGCCGCCTTCTCGACCATGCCGGAGTACTCCAGCAGCTTCTTGGCAAGCGTCGGATCGCGCTGCGTCAGCGGCCGCGCCTCCTCCGCCAGCAGGCCGGCATAGCCGATCACCACGGTGAGCGGATTGTTGAGATCGTGGACGAGTTCGACCGAGGCCCGCGCCTGCCAGATCTGCGGCTCGTTCTGCTGGATCTCGCGCTTCAGCGCCACGTTCATCTCCTGCGCATCCTTCATGGCCTGCGCCTGCGCGCGGCGCAGCCGCGTGCCCTGCGCCTGACGCCGCACCCCCTCCAGCAACTCGGGAATATCCGGCGGCTTGCGCAGATACTGGTTGGCGCCGGCGAGAATCGCGTCCTGCGCCGTCTGCAGCGTCCCATAGCCGGTGAGCATGATCACCGCAACGTGCGGATCCACCTTCCGCAGTTCCTGCAGCGTGCGAATGCCATCCATCTCCGGCATCCGGATATCCAATACGATCACCGCGTATGCCCGCTCGTTCACCTTCGCCAGCGCCTCCCGCGCCCGTCCGGCCGTATCCACGGCAAACTCCGCCGACAGGGAGAAGGCGATGGATTCACGCGGTCCGTACTCGTCGTCCACGACGAGGACCAGCGGTTTTTCGACCACGGCAGCAGGTGATTTCTCGGTCAACATGCAGGCGAAGGACAGATAGGCGGGGTCCGTTGAAGCTGGCGGAAGCCTTAGCTGTTTGCAGGTCGAGGTTTTGAGTGTCAAGGCACGCATCAGAGGTTGCCTCGCCCGAGGGCTGCCGTAGGGGTGGTTGCGTGGAAATTTCGGTGGTGTTCCTTCTCGTCTCCGCCGCCGCGGGCGCGGTGCTTGCCTGGCTGGTACTCCGCTCGCGCGAAGCCGCCCTCCGCGAACGCGGGCGCGCCCGCGACGAGGAGAACGCCCGCCTGGCCGCCGAGCTGGCGGTCGCGCGTGCCGAGGTGACGCGCCTGGCCGCCGCGAGCGCCGAGGCCAACACGCAACTCTCGGCCGAGCGCGCCGCGCATGAACGGCTCGTCACCGAGTTCAAGGCGCTTTCCGCCGATGCGTTGCGCATGAACCGCGCGGATTTTCTCGAGCAGGCGCGCCAGGCCTTCAGTCACCTGCAGCAACAATCGCTCGGCGATCTCGAGCAGCGGCGCCAGGCCGTCGAGGCGCTGGTGTCGCCCATTCGCGAATCGCTCGCGAAGGTCGACCAGAAGATCGGCGAGATCGAGCAGGCCCGCGCCGGGGCCTATGGCGCGCTGGGCGAACAGCTCAAGGCCCTCGGCGTCGCGCAAACCCAGTTGCAGACCGAGGCCGCCCGCCTCTCCACCGCGCTGCGTTCCACCACCTACGCCGGGAGCTGGGGCGAACTGCAGCTCCGCCGCGTCGTCGAGATGGCCGAGATGCTGCCGTACTGCGATTTCAGCGAACAGGAGACCGCCGGCAGCCTGCGCGCCGACCTCGTCGTCCGCCTCCCCGGCGGCCAGCGCATCGTCGTCGACGCCAAGGCGCCCATCGAGTCGTTCCGCGCCGCGCATGAGGCCGCCGACGAAGCCGTCCGCGCCGCCCGCATGCTGGAGCATGCGCAGAAGGTGCGCGGCCACATCGACGCCCTCGGCGCCAAGAACTACTGGGAGCAGTTTCAGCCCGCGCCGGAGTTCGTCGTGCTCTTCCTCCCCGGCGACCATTTCCTCAGCGCCGCGCTCCAGGCCGACCCGCTCCTGCTCGACCGCGCCCTCGCCCGCCGCGTCCTCCTCGCCACGCCCACCACGCTCATCGCGCTGCTCAAGGCCGCCGCCTACGGCTGGCGCCAGGAGGCGGTCTCCCGCAACGCCGAGGAGATCAGCTCGCTCGGCCGCGCGGTGTACGACCGCGTCGCCAACTTCGCCGACAGCCTCGAGAAGGTCGGCCGCGGTCTCGAGACCGCCACCAAGGCGTACAACACCGCCGTCGGCTCCTTCGAGGGCATGCTCCTGCCCGGCGCCCGCAAGCTCGCCGACCTCGGCGCCAAGGGCACGAAGGATCTCTCCGCCCCCGGCCCCGTCGACACCGCCGCCCGCGAGGTCGTGAAACGCGCCTGACCCGGCCGACGCGCCCCCACGTCGAGCCTCACGCGTCGGGTCCGCGGCGTCGCCCGTCAGGCTTCCGCGTCAAGCCGCGCCAGCTCGTCGCCGATGTGGAGATTCATCGGCACGTCCGGATCCGCCGACGGCACCGCCGAGAGCAGCAGCCTGGTATACGGATGCCGCGGCGCCGCAAAGAGCTCGGGCGTGGGCGCCTCCTCCACGATCCGGCCGCGACGCATCACCGCCACCCGGTCGCAGAAATCGTGCACGACGCTCAGGTTGTGCGCGACAAACAGATACGTCAGCCCGAACTCCTGCTGCAGCTCGAGCAGCAGATCGAGCACCTGCGCCTGCACCGAGACGTCCAGCGCCGACGTCGCCTCGTCGCACACCACCAGCGCGGGCCGCATGATCAGCGCCCGCGCAATGCTGATGCGCTGCCGCTGCCCGCCGCTGAACGCGTGCGGATAGCGCGGACCGACGTCCGGACTCAGCCCCACGCGCCGCAGCATCTCCGCCACGCGGTCGTCGAGCTCCCGGCCGCGGGCGAGGCGATGGATCACCAGCGGCTCCGCCACGATGTCGCGCACCGTCATGCGCGGGTTGAGCGAGGAAAAGGGATCCTGGAACACCATCTGCGCGTGCGGGCGCACGCCGATCAGTTCGCGCTCGCTGAGCCGCGCGAGGTCCACCGTCCGCCCGTCCGGCAACCGGAACCACACCTCGCCCGCCGTCGCGTGCATCGCCCGCAGGATGCACCGCGCCACCGTGGTCTTGCCGCAGCCGCTCTCGCCGACGAGCCCGAGCGATTCGCCCGGCGCGAGCGCGAAGCTCACGTCGTCCACCGCCTTCACCACTCCCGCCACCCGCGCCCGCAGCCCGCGCGCCGGCACCGGGAAATGCTTCGACAGCCCGCGGACGTCCAGCAGCGGCGCCTTCGGCGCGCGCATTTCGCCGGGCGCCTTCACACGCCCGCCCCCCGCCGCCGGCGTTGCCCGGGCAGCGCATGCAGCAACGCCCGCGTGTGCGGATGCTGGGGCTGCCGGAGCACCGTGCGCACATCGCCGCGCTCCACGATCTCGCCGTGGTGCATCACCGCCACCTGGTCGGCCATCTGCGCCACCACGCCGAAATCGTGCGTGATCAGCAGCACCGCGCAGCCGATCTCCCGCTGCAGTCCTTTGATCAGCCCCAGGATCTGCGCCTGCATGGTCATGTCCAACGCGGTCGTCGGCTCGTCCGCGATCAGCAGCTCCGGCCGGCCGACCAGCGCCATCGCCACGACCGCCCGCTGGCGCAACCCGCCCGAAAGCTCGTGCGGAAATTGGTGATACCGCTCGTCCGCGTTGGTGATGCCCACCTTCGCCAGCATCTCCAGCGTGCGCCGCTGCGCCGCCGCCGGACTGACGTCGTAGTGCAGGAGAATCGCCTCGTCGATCTGCCGCCCGATCGTGTGCACCGGCGACAGCGCCGTCATCGGCTCCTGGAAGATGATGCTGATCAGCCCGCCGCGGACCTTGTACAGGAGGCCCGACTTTTCATCGAGGTGCCCGAGGTCGATGTCTCCTTCCCGCCGCGACCGCAGGAGGATCTGACCGCTCGTCTGGCTGCCCGGCGGCTGGATCCGCAGCAGCGACAGCGCCGTCATCGTCTTGCCGCTGCCCGATTCTCCCACGAGCGCCAGCGTTCGCCCCCGCTCCAGCGCGAAGGACACGTTCTGCACCGCACCCACCAAGCCCCCCGCCGCCGGCAGCGCCACGCGCAGGTTCCGCACCTCCAGCAGCGGCGCTGCGGGGGCGAACCGGTCGCCGGAGGCAAAGGGAGGGACGGAGGGCATCAGGGGCGCGACAATCGCGAGGGGCAAAACAGCAACGGTCGGAAAACTCGGGCGGACACAATACGCGCCCCCGTCCAAGCGCAACGCGCGTTTTGCCGCTCCGCCGAGCCCCCTCCACCGTTCTCAACCTGCGACCTTCCGTCCCGCAACCTCGTCTCCGTTTTCGCGTCCGTTCGCGCCTTTCGCGGTTCCCACCCTCCGCGGTTCGCCACCTGCAACTATGCAACCTGCAACCTTCCAACCTCCGCCTTTCCAACCTGCAACTTTCCCACTTTCAACTTTTCCACTTTCAACTCCGCCCGGCCCCCGGCCGGGCGGCGTCACCGCCCGCCGTACGGATCGGCCGCGTCGCGCAGCCCGTCGCCGAGGAAGTTGAAACCAAGCACGGTCAGCACGATGAAAGCCACCGGCATCAGCAGCCACGGATAGTTGGCCACCGTCTGGAGATTGAGGCAGTCCTGCAGCATCACGCCCCAGCTCACGATCGGGGCATGCAGGCCGAAGCCGAGGAAGGACAGTGAGGTCTCGCCCAGGATCATCGCCGGTACGCCCATCGTCAGCACGACGATGATGTGGCTCGTGAAACCCGGCAGCAGGTGCCGGAACAGGATGCGCCCGGGACTCGCGCCGAGGAGCCGCGCCGCCGTGGCATAGTCCTCCTCCCGGAGCGCCAGGATCTTGCCGCGCACCACCCGCGCCAGCCCGGTCCAGTTCAGCAGGCTCAGCACCAGCGTGATCGCAAAATAGGTGAAGAGCGGCGGCCAGCCGACGGGGATCACCGCCCCGAGCGCGAGCCAGAGCGGAATGTGCGGGAACGCGTTCACCACCTCGATCAGCCGCTGGATCGCCGTATCCACCGCGCCCCCGACATAGCCGGAGATGCCGCCGATCACCACGCCCAGCACGAACGTGATCGCGATCGAGATCAGTCCCACGGAGAGGCTGATGCGCGCGCCGTACACCAGCCGGCTGAAGATATCCCGGCCGTACTTGTCCGCCCCGAGAAAGTAGAACGTGTGGCGCGTGCCGTCCGCCCGCGTCCCCACGGGATTCAGCGGTCCGAAAAAGTGCCGGTCCGTCGTCACCAGCCCGCACAGCCGCCACCGTTCGCCCCGCACGAAAAACCCCAGCGCGATCCGCTCCGCCTCCATCTCCACGTACGTGCGTTTGTAGGTGACCGGATCGATGGCGACGCGCACCGCCGGCACGTGGAAGCCGTCACGCCACGACCAGCGCGGCAACTGCGGCGGACAATACGAGTGCGCCAGATCGCGCCATTGCCGCGAATACGGCGCGAAAAACTCCGCCCCCGCCGCCAGCACGTAGAAGAAGGCCAGCAGGAACAGTGACGCCACCGCCAGCCGGTGCTGCCCAAAGCGCCGCCGGATCAGGCCCCAATACGAAAGCGTCCCCGGTTCATCATGCGATGCGACCGGCGGCTGGCTCGGGGTTTCGGCGGCGGCGGCCATGGGCGGCGAGCCAATGCGCCGCCGCGGGGCCTCGCAAGCGACATCTGGCCGCCGATCCAGCGCACTGAGACCGGAGGAGTTCACAGAGATGCTCTGAGCACCACCGGCCTGACCTCCGACATTGAAACCATCCTCCGACTTCCGTGTTCCGTTTTCAAGCTTCTGACTTCTGGCTTCAGGCCTCCGTCCTCCGGCGTCAGCTTCAGGCTTCCGTCCTCCGGCTTCCGGCTTCCGGCCTCCGGCCTCTGGCCATTCGGCCATCCGGCTTCGGCCCGCCAACGCCAAAGAAAGGCTTTCGTTCGGCCGGGGTTTATGGCTTAAGCGAACCCGGTTTTCGACTACCTCAATGCGTGCCTCCCCTCCGCCAGCGGAGTCCAGTCCCCGCGCAGGCTTTTTCCTTTCCGCGTGCGAACATCGTTCGCCGCGCGCCGACGCGCCCGCCCTGGCCGCATGAACCGGAGTCCCGCCGCCTTCGCCCTTCGCTTCCGCGGCGTCGCGTCATGACCCGAAACGCGCGCCCAACCGTCTCCTTTCCACCCACCAATCCAGTAGTCCTGCACCTGCTGGGGCAGCCCTAACCAACAACTACCACCCGTCGCACCATGGAGAATATCCAACTCGGCTGGATCGATTACGCGATCCTTGCCTCGTACACCGCGTTCGTCATCGGCATCGGCTTCGCCCTGAAGCGCTACATGAAGAGCTCGTCGGACTACCTCACGTCCGGCCGCTCCATCCCGGCCTGGGTCACCGGCCTCGCGTTCATCTCCGCCAACCTCGGCGCGCTTGAACTCGTCGGCATGGCCGCCAGCGGCGCCAAGTACGGCATCGCGACCTGCCACTTTTACTGGGTGGGCGCCATCCCGGCCATGGTGTTCCTCGCCGTGTTCATGATGCCGTTCTACTACGGCTCCAAGGCGCGCTCCGTGCCCGAGTACCTCAAGATGCGCTTCGACGAGCGCACGCGCTGCTTCAACTCCCTCACCTTCGCCGTGATGACCGTCTTCGCCTCGGGCATCTCGATGAACGCCCTCGCGAAGCTCCTCAACCTCCTCCTCGGCTGGGACTACAACCTCAGCCTCTGGATCTGCTCGGCGGTCGTGCTCGTGTACGTGCTGAAGGGCGGCCTCACTTCCGCCATCTACACCGAGGTGCTGCAGTTCTTCATGATCGTCCTCGGCTTCGCCCCGGTCGTGTATCTGGGCCTCAAGGACGTCGGTGGCTGGGGCAAACTCAAGGAAACCCTCGGCCACGTCGCGCAGAACCCCGCCGCCCTCGAGCTCAACTCCAAGAGCTTCGAATCCAACGCCTGGACCAGCGCCTGGCAGCCTCTCCTCGGCGGGCCCTCCGCCAACCCCATGGGCGTCGATATCTTCGCCATGGTGTTCGGCCTCGGGTTCGTCCTCTCCTTCGGCTACTGGTGCACCAACTTCCTCGTCGTGCAGCGCGCCATGGCCGCGAAGAACATGGGCGCCGCCCGCCGCACCCCGATCATCGCCGCGATCCCGAAGATGATCTTCCCGATCCTCGTCATCCTCCCCGGCATGATCGCCGCCGGCCTGGCCTTCAACGCCAAGGACGGCTATCGCCTCCCGCCCAAGCCGATCTCCGAAGCCGTCTACGCGCAGGCCATCCCGGTCGTGAAGCAGGCCGCCGCCCAGCCCGCCGATGAAGCCGCCACCGTGGCCAGCGTCGCCAAGGCGGTCGGCATGAAGCTCAACCCGGCCAAGGTCACCGCCCTGGTCAAGGCTTCGTCCACCCTCGACGAGCCCGCCCTCAAGGCCCGCCTGCAGGACGCCGTGGTCGAGAACGACTACGACGGCGTCATCCTCTCGCTGGTGAAGAAGTACTGCCCGACCGGCCTGCTCGGCCTGGCCCTCACCGCCCTCCTCGCCTCGTTCATGTCCGGCATGGCCGGCAACGTCACCGCCTTCAACACGGTGTGGACCTACGACCTGTACCAGGCCTACCTCGCCCCCAACAAGAGCGACGACCACTACATGTGGATGGGCCGCGCGGTCACCGTCGTCGGCGTGCTCCTCAGCATCGCTGCCGCGTATTTCGCGAGTAACTACAACAACGCGATGGACATCATCCAGCTGGTGTTCGGCTTCGTGAACGCGCCGCTGTTCGCCACCTTCCTGCTCGGCATGTTCTGGAAGCGCACCACCTCGCATGGCGCCTTCTACGGCCTGCTCGCCGGCACCCTCACCTCCGCCTTGTTCCACTCCCTGACGATCGCCGCGGGCAACGCGCCGGGCGTCAAGGGCGGCTACCTCGGCGTCCTCGCCACCCTCCCGAGCGAGATGGCCCAGAACTTCTGGCTCGCCTCGTTCGCCTTCGGCGTCTGCTTCCTGCTCACCGCCGGCATCTCGCTGGCCACGTCGCGCACGAAGTCCGACGACGAGCTCAAGGGCCTGGTCTACTCGCTCACGCCCAAGCTGGTCGACTCGCACGAAGCCTGGTACCTCCGCCCGGCGGTTTCCGGCACCGTGCTGCTGGCCTGCTGCGTCGTCATCAACATCCTCTTCTGGTAACCTCCAAACCTAGGACTCTTTTATGGGACTCGATATCCGCCTGCCCATCGGCCTGATGTTCTCGCTCGTCGGCGTGCTGCTCGTCATCGCGGGCTTCACCGTCAGCCCCGAGGAGCTCAAGCGCTCGCTCGACATCAACATCAACCTCTACTGGGGCCTGGGCCTGATCGCCTTCGGCCTCGTGATGCTGATCCCCGCCCTCCGCAGCCGCGGCAAGGGCCAGGGCTGATCCGCTCACCGCACTTCGTCCTCCACGCGCGGCGGCTTCGGCCCCGCGCGTTTTTTATGTCTCCGCCCCAGGATCCAGGGCTGCCGGCGCGCCCGCCGGCGCGGACTGCCTCCGGCCGACGCGGATCCATCGCGCGCGGCCGCCACCTCACCCCGGCCTACCTCCACCGGGAACCGCCCGGGGCGGTGCGCTCAAGAGGAGGGCGCCGCCGGGTCCACGCCGGCGTAGCGCGCCGGCTGGCCGGCGGCAACGAGCAGCCGGTTGATCTCCGTCTTCAGCTCCAGGATGCGCTGCTCCCGCCCCAGCGTCACCGCATGCCAGCGCTGCAGCTCGACCAACTGCGCCGCGAGCGCCTGCTCTCCCTGCTTCCGGCCCGTGACGTCGCGAATGATCATGCTGCAGCGGCGCCGGCCCGCCGCGTCCGTGTACAACGTCGTCGACACCTCCGCCTCCAGCGAGGCGCCATCCCCGCGCCGCAACGTCACCTCCGCCTTGACGCAGCCACGCCGGTCGCGCTCTTCCCACAACGCCTCAGTCCGCGGATCCGCCGGGTCGAACAACTCGTTTCGATGGCAGCGGCGGAGCTCCTCCTCCGTCCGGCCAAACAACGCGCACGCCGCGGGATTCGCCGCCAGCAGGTGACCGCCCGGCTCCGACTCGAGGATCGCGTCGACGCTCAGTTCGAACAGCCGGGCGAACCGCGCTTCGCTCTCCCGCCGCGACGCCTCGGTCCTCCGCCGCTCCATCTGCCCACGCAGATTCGCGATACCATAGGCAAGGTCGTCGGCCAGTTCGCCGAGCAGCGCCACCTGGCTCGGGTCAAACCCATCCACCTCCCCCGAAAAGATCACCAATGCCCCCAACGGCCCCGCCACAGAACGCAGCGGCAGGGCGATGAGTGACGCGTACCCGCGCCGGGCGGCATCGGCCTGCCAGGGAGCAAACGCCGGATCGTGCTGCGTGTCCCGGCACACGACCACGGTGCCCGTGCGCGCGCAGGTCTCGGCGGGATTGGATCCGCGCGCCTCTTCGCCCCACGCAAAGGGCCCGAACTCCGGATGCTCCGGTTCGCTCCTTACCTGCGCGACCGGCCGGACCGAGAGCCCCGCGTCCTGCTCCACATACCCCACCCAGGCCATGCGATAGCCGCCGTGCTCCACGACCAGCAGGCAGATCGCCTCGAGCAGGTCGGACTCATTCTGCGCCCGCACCAGGGTCTGGTTGCAGCGACTGATCGTCCGCAAGGCGCGGCTCGTCCGCACGATCTCCTGCTCCGCGCGCTTTCGCTCCGTGATGTCGCGCACGATCTCGAGCAGGTACTTCCGGTCGTCGAGCGAGACGAGCCGGCAACTAACCTCGACGGGGAAGGTGCGTCCGTCCTTGCGCTGGTGCACCGTTTCGAAAACCGCGCCATCGACGGGTCGATGCTCCATGGCCTCATCCGGCGTCGCCGCACCGCGCGGGGGCCGGAGATCCGGCACGCGCCTCCGCTGCAACTCGTCCTGCGCGTACCCGTAAGCCGCCAGGGCGCGGTCGTTGGCTTCCAGGATGCGCAGATCGTGGTCGGCCAGCAGGACGATGTCGTTGGCGTGCCGCATGAGCATCGCCACCCGCTCCGCCAGCACCCGCGCCTTGCGCTCGGCCTGCAGCGTACGGCGCAACGCCTGCTCGTTGCGCATGCGCCACAGATACGCCACCACGCCCGCCACGGCCAGGAGCACCACGACCACCGTCCCCGCCACCTTCCACGCGGTGTATCGGATGGGAGCATACGCCTCCGCCTGGTCGATCTTCGCCACCAGGACCCACCCGGAGTCCGCCACCGGTCGCGCTTCCGCCAGCACAGGCACGCCCCGGTGGTCCGGCCCCTCCCGCACGCCGGGCGTCACCCGGCGGATATCCTGAGGCAGGGCGAAGGGCGCCGCGGCACCCGCCACCGAAATCTCCGAACGTTGCCGAACGTCATGGAAGACCACCCGATCCGCCGCCTCGCGTCGGACGAGCAACGACGAGGCCGTCGCACTGGGCGTCGGCCAGGTGTCGATCAGCGGGAACAGATACTGCGCGGGATCGATCCGCAGGACGATGGCCGCAATCGGCTCGCGCGCGGCGTTCCCGCGATCGCGAACCGGCGCGAAGATCGGCGCGATCACCTCCAGGTGTGCCGGCGCCAGCGGGGTGCGGCGGTGCAGGTCCGTCATGACCACCTCGCCGCCGGCCAGCACCGCCTGCACCGCCGTCGTCAGTATTCGTCCGGGCGGATTCGTATCGGCCGGGATCGCCAGGCAGACGCCACCCTGCCGGTCCACGACGATAATGCTCTCGTAGCGGTCCCCGCCCTTGATGGGCTCGAGCAGTTCGGAGAGCGCCGTTCGCGCCGCCGCCGAATTCGGCTGCGCCAGCACAGCGGCCACCGCCTCCCCCACCGCGGGCGTGCGCCGCAGAAACCGCGCGTCGTTCATCCGTTCCGTCCGCCACTCCGTGACCTGACGCACCTTCAGGTCGGCCACCGCTCCGAGTTCACGCCAGCTGGCGCCACGCAGCTCGGCCCGCTCGTTGCGGTAATAGCCCAGCCCGGCCAGGGTCACGACCACCGCAATTGTCCCCGCGAAGAGGGACACGCGCACGGCGAAGGAACGGCTGGAAGGCAGTGGCTGGGAAGCGCCGGGGGCAGGCGGCATCTGGGGTGTTTCGCCCATACGCCCCGGATTCTGCGCATCGCCCAACCAACGCAAACGGGTTTCCCGGATCGATCTGTACGGAAAACACCTACACGTTCCGCATGACTTCAAACCGGCGTCACCGCCGTCGCCCGTCGCGCCAAACCCGTCCGCCGCGTGTTGGAATGCCCTGCCCCGCGAAACCGCTGCCTTGGGGCATCTGACCCAGCCTCCCCTGCTACGGGATCAGTTCGCGAACCTGTTCGTCCAGCACGGCAGTGCGCCTCAGCGCGAGCGCGTGGGTTTCGGCGTCGAACGCCTTTTGCGCCAGGCAAGCATCGAGGTGCCTGCGTTCCTCGCCGGTGTCGGCTCTCAACCGCGCCAGCTCCGCCAGCACCCAGTGCGCCAGGCTCAGGTCGTAGCGCTGCTCGCGCGCCTCTGCCCGTTCCGCGGCGGCGAGCATCTCGCGTTCGCCGATGTGTCCGAGGAGGAAGTGCACCAGCGCATTCGGCCAGTCGTCTTTGTGCGTGTCCGGCTCGGGCAACCCGCGGCCGAGCGGAGACGGATCCTTGCTCTTCAGGTGCAGCATCGCGAAGTGCCGGAAGACCTCTGCCGAGATCCCGCCTCTAGTCTTCGACGCGACCGTGAAATAGTCCGCGGCGTCCTCGAAGTCCTCGTGGAAATACTCGATGCACCCGCGCAGTCGGTACAGCGGGCCGACCTCCTTCTCTCGTCGAGTTGCCGAATAAAGGACGCGGTGCGCGTCGTCATCATCTCCCAAGCAGAATCGTGCAAACGCGCGCTCGTACCCGTCCTGTGCCCGCAGGCGATTAAGGTCCTCGATCGCGGCGGCATATTCCCCTTGCGCGAGATACGCCCACGCGCGGCGAGACCGCAATGGTTCCTCCTCCACGGCACTGGCCCCCTTGAGGAGAGCTTCGGTCGTTTTCGCGATTTCGGTCGCGGGATCGAGGTGCCGGCGCCGCAATGTCTCCTCATACGGATCCACCTCCACAACCGGCGGCTGAAGCAATTGCAGTCCCATCGCCGCGAGTTTCTCTTTCGCCTCTGACTTTACTTTGTAGCTCGGCGAATGCGCCGCCGTGACCAGCCAGGAAGCGGCGATCTCAGCGTCGTGCGCGAGCAACATTCGCCACGCGAGTTCAGCGGGTTCGCCATTCCCAACAGCGCACAGAACATGCCTCGGCTCGATGATCGGCCGCTCCTCGTAACACGCCATGGCAATCTCGAGGACCGTTCGTTCCGCCCCCGTCGCGGCCCGCAACTTGTCTCCGAGAAGGTCCCGAGCCGCCGGCACGCGGCGTTTCGCGAGCACCATCAGCGCCTCTGCTCCGGGCGCGAGTGCCTCGCGGGCCGGCTCATTCGCGCCCTTGGCAAGCGAATCCGCCTTTGGCGCGAACGACCGCCCAATTTTCAGCAGGAGTTCATTGGCAGACGGCGTGTTCAAGTTAGTGAGCATGCTGACCGCGTCGGCGGCATACGTTACCGGATCGCTGGTGAAACGCGCTTCCGCCAATTGCACCGGCCATTTTGGCCCCCATTTCGCCAGTGCTTCTGGCTTATACGCGACAGCGGCCAGATGGGCGAACGCGCCCCGGCGGACCGTAGTATCAGCCGCGGTGAGCCCTCGGAAGGCGTGCTCGAAGTCTGTTGCCGACGCTTCCGCCGCCGCCTGCAAGAGAAATGAGCCCGGCTCGCCGTGCAGCGGCAGCCTCCGGTGGTCGGGCCAATCACACATGATCCCGAATGCGCGCCAGCAATCCAACAGCAGCTTCGACTTGTCCGGGTAGAGCGCCGCCAAGTCAGCCGCGCGCGCGGTGATCTCGGGGTCCCATGACGGGTTGATATCAAGTGCTGGTATCCAACTTCGCGCGGACGCCGGAAACAACTCCGCAAGCTGGTCGCGCCGGCGTTGTCGGTCCCTTTCTTCCGCCTCCGCCTTTGCTCGTCCGAGGCTGAACGCGTTGAAGCCGTGATCCGAAAACCACTGTAACATCCGCTCGACTCCAGCCTCTGTAAGCTCCGAGTCGGATCTCCAGGGGCCGCCATACTCTCCACGCAGCCGACTCCAGTGATGAAAGCTCAGCGTAAACTTCCGATACGCGCCGGAGTAGAAGTGCAGTCGGTGGGTTCCATAGCATCGACACGGCATGGCCAACCCGGTTTTGAACTCCACAGCGTCAACCAAGCCAACCACCGCTGCATGACCGCTGATCTCCCAAAGCACGTCATCGGCGCCCCGCATCGGCACGGTCCGACCGTCTACCACCTCGAAGAACCCGCCGTCCGACGGCGTGACCGTGATCCGATCAACTCGGGCCACCGCCGCGCGCAGCGCCTCCTTCGCATCGAATCGTACCCCCGCCTCCATATCGACCAGGACGCCGCTGTCCTGCGCCACCACCGTGCTTCCGGCCAGGAATGCCACGGCCACACATGCCACGATTCGCCACATGCGCCTGAGTATCCCGTCGGCTCGGCTCGCCTCAAGCTCGCCGTCGCCCGTCAACCCGCATTCCACCGCCTCCGGCCCCAATGGGCCGCGCCGGCACTACTGAGGCTGGTGCGCTTGGGCACCGGCCTCAGCCCTGAACTCCACCTCGACTGGGTTCAGCAGCCGCACGGGGCCGAGGAGGCCGGATGCCGGCAAGGGATCGTCGCGCTCGAAGAACTTCCAGGTCGTGAACGTCACCCGCCCGCCGCGCGGTTTCGGTTGCCCGCGCGCGTACCAGTCGGGGAACCGGCGGATCCCGCGCTCAGCCCCTGCGCCATACTCGTTTTCCGGCGGCAGTTGCTCGTCGCCGATCATCCGGTTCGCGAGCAGGTTCGTCACGCGCACCTCCAGCGCGTTCTGCCCCGGCTGCACCGCCGCGGTGATGTCCACCCGATAGGGTTCCTTCCACAACACGCCGAGATCGCGCCCGTTCACCCGCACCTCCGCCAGCACCTCCACGCGGCCAAGGTCCAGGACCACCCGCCGGCCTCGGCCCAGCCATTCCTCGGCCACGCGAATCCGCCGCGCATACGTCATCGTTCCGGAGAAAAACCTCACCCCGGCCTGCTCATGCCGCTCCAGCGGCTGCAGCGCCGGCAACTCGATGGCGGCCGGTGCACCGCGACCCGCGGGAAACCGGACCTTCCACGGCCCGCCCAACGTCAACGCCGGCGCCACGTCCGCCACCGCCACGCCCACGCCGTCCAACTCGTAACGCCCCGACTCCCACGCGAGTCCCCGGACTCCGCCGCCTTCCGTCGCCTTCAACTCGATCAGGGGTGGCGCCCCCGGCGCGGGCAGCCCGCGCTCGTAACGCTCCGCGATCGCGTCGGCCGTCAGCGCTGGGGCCAGCAGCTCCGGCGCCGTCGCGTTGCCTTCGAAATGGAAAGCCCGCCCTTGCGCGGGCGGTGACGCGAGGCCGGCCGCGCCCATCACTTGGTCCAGCCCCGCAAAATGCAGCACCGAGTCCGGCGCCGGCAGCGGCGCCCCGATGCCTGGATGCACCACGCGTCCCGAGCGCAGTCCGCGGCGCACCAGCCGTCCATTCACATACAGCGAGGGTACGCCCCCTTGATAGGTCACCGCCACATGCGCCCATCCCGAGATCGGCAACGTCGCTACCAGCACCGCCGGCGCCTGGTCACTCGCCCGTTCGATCACGAACACGCCGTTTCGCCCCACGGCCACGCCCGCCGTCGCATGCCCCGCGCCGAACCGCACGTCGCGCTCGTCCGCCCCGATCACGTAAAACTTGCCCGTCTCATCCACGCGTCCACTCGTCGACTCCTCCGGCATCAGGCGGAGATCCGTGTCGGGCTTGGCCCACACCGCCATCGTGAAATCGCCCGTCGCGTCCGTCGCCTCGCCCGGTGTCGGCGTCCGCGTGTCAACCAACACCGTCTCGCCGCGCCGCAGCCGCGCCGGCGCCGCCCCTTCCGTCCGACGCCGAAACAGCACGAAAACCGACTGCGCCGGTTCCAGCCGCAACGGCAACTGCGTGCGTCCGTTTTCCTGCGCGAACACCGTCGCGTCCCCCTGCGTTCCGTCCTCCGCGTTCCAGATTTCAGGCTGCCGGCCGGTGACGCGAAAGGACACGAGCACCTCCTCCACCCGCCGTTGCCGGTTTGAGATGAAGTACAAATCACCGTCGGCCAGCGTGCGATGGTGCCACGACAACGCCGCATCCGACTGCCGGCCCGTCCACTTCAGGTCTGGCTCCACGCCGAGTTCCGTCAGCACCGCCGCGAGCGGCCGGTCGGCGATGACCCGCCCCGCACCCGTCTGCCCCTTGGCCCAGAGTTCGTCCGCCAGACGACGCATCTCATCATCACTCGCCGGATACCCGCGCAGGCTCGGCGAATACCGCGGCGCCGGCCCCGCCACCACCGCCCCGTCCCGCACCAGGGCGGCGAGCTTGCGCAGCGTCTCCGGCGTCATCGCCTCGAGATCCGGCGGCAGCACCAACACCCGATAACGCGTCCCTTCCGCCACCTCGATCGCGCCGTCGCGCACCCGCGCCCGCGCGATCAGCGTCGCCGCATCGATGTGATCAAAGGTGTAACCTCGCGGCAGCGCCGGGATCACCATTTGCGCGGGATTTGGCGGTCGCTCGCCCACGAAATAGAGCACGTCCGCCACGGCCCGTCCTTGCCGCAGCAGGTGCTGGCAACGCGCCAGGTAGTTCACCCAGGCCGCGCTCTGGTCGAACCACGTGTTCGTCCGGTCAAAGTGAAAGCCCCACGGCCCCATTGCCATGCCCGGCAACGCGTCGGGATGCGGCTGGTGCACGAAGCGGTGGAACACCAACTGGTTCACGCCCAGCGCGAACATGTCGTCGCCGACGACCTTCAAGGCGTACGGGTAGTCGAGCCAGCGCGAGGTGTCCTGCTCTCCCGTGAAGGCCTCCGCCGCCACGATGCGGCGGTCGTGCAAGTGCGCCGCCGACGCGACCATCTTCATGTTCCGGTTCGGGCTCCACGGCGTGCGCGTCCAGAACTCCCCCATCGGCACGTCGGCGACTCCGGACACCTCCAGTTCATCGAACATCCCGGAACCGTAGCCTTCGACGAACAGCGTGAGTCCGCGTTCGCGACAGAGCTCGGCCATCCGGCCATAGTAATTCTCCGCCACCATCGCCGCCTGCACCGTGCGCACGTCGAAGAGGAACTGCTCGGTCACCGCGGCGTCGCCCACGATCCGCCCCGTCATCGCCGGCAGGTACCGCACGAGGTCGTACCCCATCCGCCGTCGGAACTCCCCGGGAAACGAGGCCGTCCAGTTCTGCATCCCCGCCTCGTAGCTATCGATCGTCACCGTGCTGACCACCCGCGACAGCGCCGGGCCCAGTTCCTGGCGCAGCCGCGCCTGCACCGCCTCAAAGTGCGCTTCGACGCCTTCGCGGCCCAGCTTGTCGCACTCCAGTCCGGTGCCGGACGCCGACGCCGAGGTGTTGCGCATCCCGGTCGAGGTGTAGCCAAACCGCATCACGATCCACGCGCCGGGCGGCACCTCCCATTTGAGTCGGCCATTCGCGTCGAGCTGCGAGGTCAGATTCAACACGGCGTCCGGCGTGATTTGCGACGCCGCCACCGCCGTGTCTGACATCGGCGAACGGCCCGGCGTGCCGAAGCGATACGCCTGGTTCGCCTGGTAGGTCCAGCCGGGCAACCGCGCCGTCCGGTGCAGCCGAAACTCTCCCAGCTCCACCGCGCTCGTCGACCGGATGCGAAAGTGCCGCGCCGTCACCGCCGGGAAGCTCGCCACCGCCGGCGGCCGAATCCCCGCGGGCGCCGCCAGCGTGACGTCGGCCAACTCCCGAAAACTCCTCCCGTCCTCCGCCACCTCGATCCGCAGCGGCACCGCCGGACTGCCGGTCCGCGCCTCCGCCGTCAGCGCCATCACCGTGATCGGACGGGCGAACGTCAGCTCCAGCGCGTCCGCGGCCTCCCATTTCACCGCCGTCTGCACATCATCGTCCGTCAGCACCGCGCTTTCCACCCGTAGCCCCGACCGCAGGCTTGCCCGCATTTCTGGTTCCGCCTCGGCCTCGGCCGCGGGTGCCGGAAACGCAACCACGAAGGCGTCGCGATAAAAGCCGAGCTGCGTCCGGGGCGCCCGCAGGTTGGCGTCGAGCTTCTGCGGCCCGACCACGGTCGTCTCCGTCCACACCAACTGCTTCATCGACAGCTCCGGCGTGATCCACGGGCCGCCCGAACTCGACCAGCCCGGACTGTTGTGCATCCCGAGCGTGAGCCCCAGCCGCTCCGCCTCCTTGGCTGCGTGCAAGATCGCCTCCCGCCAGCTCCGGCTGAGATAGTCAACCGCCCCGGCTGGCTGATACGTGCCCCCATCGAACACGATCGCGCCGCCGATCCCCACGCGTTTCATCGCCTCGAGGTCGCGCGTGATGCCGTCGCGGCTGACGTTGCCGTTCATCCAGAACCAGAGCGTCAGCGGTCGCGCCGCCGCCTCGGGCTGCCGGAAACCGCTCGCCAGCGGATCAGCTCCCGGCGGGGTTCCGGTTGCGACGGTGACGACCGTCGCCAGCGTGGCCAGCCACGTCAGCCTGAGCCCGCGCCCCAATCGAAAAGCGAAGTCGGACATGAAAAGAAGCAGGCCGGCGGGCAACACCTCCACGCCGGCCTGCGCACCAGACTATCCCTGATCAAAGACTCCAGGTGGCGCTGAGGTAGAACTGCCGGTCCTCCAGCACGTCCTCGTGCTGCAGCAGCTTTTCCTGCCAATATGAGGTGCGCTTCGTCCGCAGCGCGTTCGACACGTCGAACGAGAGCTTCAGGTGCGCATTGACCTTGTAGCTGAGCGAACCATCGAGCCAGCCGAACGCCGGATCGTAGATCGTGGTCGAACCGAGCGCCGTCGCCGTGCCCGTGCTGCGCGAGAACTCGTCGCGCCAGTTGTACGCCAGGCGGGCGGTCCAGCCGTACTTCTCGTACATGAGGATCACGTTGTAGCCGTTCTTCGAGAGGTTCGTCAGCGAGTCGCCCGACGGGTTGCGCGCGTCCACATACGTGTAGTTCGCCAGCAGGCCCAGCCCGCTGAACGGTCCCGGCAGGAAGCTGAAGAACTGCTGGTAGCCCACTTCGACGCCCTTCACCGTCGCGTCATCCACCGCATACGGACGCGAAATGTCGTACTCGATGCCGTCCCAGTTCTCCACCGTCACCCCTGTCTGCGTGTAACCGTCGATCTTCTTGTAGTAGCCCGAGACGTACAGCGACGTGGACTCGTTGAAATACTTCTCCAGCGACACGTCGAACTGCTGCGTCCGCAGCGGCTTCAGGTCCGGGTTGCCGGCGGTGCCGGTGCCGCGGGCTCCGGCCACGGTCGGCGGAGTGAGACGCACGTTGGGATTCAGCTTGCCGAAGCTCTGCCGCGAAAGCTGCTTCGAAACGGAAAGCCGGAGGAAGAAGTCGTCCTGGAGGAACCAGCGGGTGTTCAGGCTCGGCAGCACGTCGACGTACTCGCCTTTCTCGACGATGGTGGACCAGACGTTGTTCAGCCGGCGATAGCCGTCGCTGGTCACGTTCGTGCCGATGACACGGACGCCGACATTGCCGTCGAACGGCACCGGCGCCCGCATCCCGAAGTCGGTCATCCCGTACGCCGCCCAGGTCCGCTCGGTGATGTCGAAGAGATTGCCCGGGCTGGGGGCCGGCAACGTCGGGTTGCCGCCGATCAGGTTCATGAACTTCGCGTAGCCGCGCATCGGGCCCGTCGCGATCTCGACGTAATCGTTGATCTTGCCGGCCTCGCCATCGAAGAAGCCCGTCACGGTCGCCGGCCGATACAGCGCCGGGTAGTCGCTCACCTTGCTCGAAGCAAAGGCGCCCGAGGCGCTGATGCGGTGATTGCGGCCGTTGCGGTCCGAGCCGCGCGCGCCGAACTTCAGGCGGCGGAAAAATCCGTTCGAATCCAGGCGCTGGGTCAGGTCGAACGACGCCGTGGTCGAGTCGTTCTTGTTCACGATGTAATTGTAGTACCAGTACGCCCAGTTCCAATTCGCGATGTTCTTCACCGTCAGGAGCGAGGGGTCGTCCGCGATGGCGGAGGGAATATCGCGGTCGGTGTTCAGGGTGTAGGAGATGCCCGACACCGAGGCGGCGGCGCCCATGTTGTCAAAATCCGACCGCGACTGCATCCGGGCCAGCTCCGCCTGGAGCGTGAGGCGGTCCCGGCGCCAGGTGGCGCCCGCGGTGAACTGGTGCGTGCGCTCCGTCCAGTCGCGCGTCGTCGAGGTCGAGGAGAAGCTCGAGTTCAGGACGTGGATCGACTTCACGACGGGCAGCGCCACCAGCGGCGTGGCCGCGTTGCCGTCGTGGTCAGCCATGACGGTCGCGCCGGAATAGACGCTCACGGCGTCGCCCAACCGGGTGGCGAGCGTCGTCGGCGTGTTGTACGTCGGCGCAAAGGAGTCCTGGATCGTGACCTGCTCCGAATAGTCGTACTCCGCGAACATCCGCAGCCCCGAGAAGGGCTCCCACTGCAGCACGGCCGACGCGCCCTCGCGCTGGCGATTCGCCACGATGCGCGGCTCGTACGAACCGTCGGAGCCGACCACCGGATTGGTCGGCGCGTTGAAGATCACCGGCTTGCCGGTCGAGTTGAGGTCCTGGCGGATATCGCGCTCCTGCTTCGTGTACGTCGCGAGGGCACCGAGCTTGCCGTGCCCCACCTTCCAGGTGTCGGTGAGCACGCCCGAGTATTGGAACTTCGACGATTCCGCGCCTTCGCTGTACTCCATGCGCGTCGTCAGCGAGCCGTTCAGCTTGCCGTCGAAATCGAGCGGGCGGCGCAGCCGGATGTCGATCGTGCCGGCGATGCCGCCTTCAATCATGTCGGCCGTCGGCGTCTTGATGACGTTGATCGCGGAGATCATTTCCGAGGGCACGGTCTGCAGGTTCATCACGCGGGCCTCGCCGGTCACCACCTGCGGGCTGAAGACTTCCTGGCCGTTGAGCGTGGCGGTGACATCGGTGAGACCGCGCAGCGCGACCGTCGCGCCTTCGCCGAGTTCGCGGGTGATGGAGATGCCGGTGACGCGCTGCAGGGCCTCGGTCACGCTGAGGTCGGGCAGCTTGTTGACGTCGTCAGCGACGATCGCCTCCACCACCTGACCGCTGTCGCGCTTGATCTGCTGCGCCTTCGCCATGGCCGCGGTCATGCCGTTCACGATGTAGGTGTCGAGTTTCACGACGTCCTCGCCCACCGGCTGCGCCGCCGGGTTGGCGCGCGGGGGCCGCGGACCGGCCGCGGGCGACGTCTCCGGCGCCGCCGCGGGTCCGGCCTTGGTGACGGCCAGGGCCCCGTTCGTCTGGTCCTGCACCACGGCGAGCCCGGTACCGCTGAGCATCGCATCGAGGGCCTCGCGCGCGGTACGCTCGCCGCTCACCGCGTTGGTCTGGATCCCGCGGACCAGGTCGATCGGGTAAACGATCTGTTCACCGGACTGCTCGGTGAACTGTCGCAGTGTCCGCACGGCGTCACCGGCCGGCAGGTTGAAGTTCTGCCGTGCGCCTGCCGCCAGCGCGAGCGAGCACCAGGCCGGCAGGAGCAACCACAGCGTCCAGCGGCACAGGCGGAGGGGGGAGGAAAACCAGTTCTTTGGGGTGTGCATGATAGGCGTCTCAAAGGGAGAGACGGGGGGCCCGGAGACTTCCGCTACGGGCGGAGGAAAAAATCCGCGCTACTGTCTTGGCGCGGTCGATACGGCTACGGCTCCTTGCGCAGCACGATCTCGTCGCCGCGCGGGCTGGAGCTCACGCCAAAGCCCGTCGCCAGGAGGCGGACGAAGGACTCCACCTGGTCCGCGCGGAAGCTGCCACCGATCACAATGGCGCCGGTGGCATCATCCGCCACGGCGAGCTTCCGCACATTGTAGCGGTTGAACTCCGTCACGACCTGGCGCAGCGGCATGTCGACAAATTCGAGGCGCAGGTTCTGCCACGCGAGCGCGCGCTCGATGTCGGCCGGCGTCACGTCCCGCAACTGGAGATCGGGCTCCGCCGCGCGGCTGGCCGCCGCGTCGGGCCGCGCGATCACCGCCTGCTGGCCGGCGACGATGTGCGACAGTTCGCGGCCGCCGGCCGGCACGCTCGCGCCGGCGTCGGGCGTCTCGTCGACGCGGACCTTGCCCTCGGTGACCAGCACGGAGACGGCGCTCGGTTTCAGCGCGACCGCAAACGTGGTGCCCAACGCCCGCACCGCCACGCAATCGGCCGCGACGATGAAGGGGCGGTCGGGATTCTTGGCGACGGTGAAGAGGCCCTCGCCGCGCACCAGCACGACGCGGCGCTCAGTCGCCGTGTACTCCACCTTGACCTGCGCCCCGGCGTTAAGCTTCACCGTCGACCCATCCTCGAGCACCAGGCACTCCGCCGCCGGATGCAGGATCGCCTGCTGCGGGGGGGACGCGGGGGTGGACGGTGCCGCGACGTAAAGATGAATGCCGAGCAGGATCGCGGCGGCCGCCGCCAGCGGTGAAAGCCAATACGGCCACCGGGCGCGCCGAGGCGCGAGCAGGTCGGGGTTCGGGTGGTGGCTGTCCGAAGGCCGCCACTCCTTCAGCCGGTCGAGCGCCGTCCAGCCGTTCTCAAGCTCGGCCACCGCCTCGCGGTGGCGCGGATCGCGCTGCAGCCACTCGAGGTAGCGGTCCTGCTCGGCGGCGGACAAACCGCGATCGCGGCGGGCCAGCCAGCGCGAGGCCTCGGCCGAGATCGGATCGGCGTTGTCAGGCTCGAAGTCCACGGCTCAGGCGACTCCCCGCTCGCGAAAGAAGGCGGCGCAACGCCGCATGCCGTTGGCGACCTGAGCCTCCACGGTGTGCTCGCTGATGCCGAGTTCGCGCGCGATCTCCTTCTGCGAAAGGCCGTAGATTTTCCGCAGCGTGAGCACCTGCCGGCAACGGTCAGGGAGGGACTGGATGGCTTGCGTCAAGAGGTCGAGTTCCTGGCTGCGCGCTGCTGCCTCCGCAGGCGTCGGCCGCTCTTCATAGACGTTCAGGCCGGACATTTCCGCTACGGGGTCGATCTGGGCGACGCGGTAGCGACGGGCCTGGTCGATCGCGAGATTCTGCGCCGTGGCGAAGAGGAAGGCCTTGGGTGACTTGACCTCGCCGTGGTTGCGGGCCCGCCACACGCGGGCGAACGCCTCGTGGATGATGTTCTCGACGTCGACGACGGCGGGAAACCGGCCCCGCAACCACGCGCGCAGGGCGCCGTGGTGGATCTGCACCTCGCTGGCAAACCATTGACCGTTCTCGGAGTGATCGGGCGGCACGACTTTCAGGGGCTGGGGTCGGCGGTCGAACGAACCGCCCGCGCCGGCGTAGTCGAGCCCAATCCCGGTGCACCGCAGATAATTACCGAACAGTCACTTTGCCCTTAGCGGAACCGCGTACGTTGTCCGTCTACTCCCGCCCATTCGCCGTGGGCTTGCAGCCCGCCCGCGAATCCGAGGGGAGTTTCCGGCCTTGACGGGGAAGTGGGGCGCCGCAGGGTTCTCCCCTCACCTTCATTGCCTGGTGGTGTAATGGCAGCACAGGCGACTTTGACTCGCCTAGTCCTGGTTCGAATCCAGGCCGGGCAGCCATTCGACGCGCGGTGCGAGGCACCGCTTGCTCATGGCCTGCGGCCAAGATTCGCGAATCACCTTTCCGGCCAAGCGGGTCGTACAACGCACTTGGATCCACCGGTTTCGTTCCTGAGGCTCGATGTCTACCCGACATTTTCTGACGCTCGGTCTCGCGAAGCTCATTGAAGCGCTGGTCGCGCGCAAAAGAGGAAGCGTTGATTCAAGGTGACCTGAAGCATCTTCATGCGCTCAGCCAATCCCGCGAGGCTGCGAATCGGCCTTCTTGGTCAGGATTCGACCGGCGAGAAACAATAGGAATGAAGACCAAATACTCGCGCCGCGGGTGATTAATAGACCTTGTCGAAGGACGTGCCGTTGAACCGGAAGACACTGCCGTCGCCCAGGCCGAACCAGAGCCGGTCTCGTCGGTCGCGATAGATGGTCCACACCATGGAGCCGGTCAGTCCGTCGCGTGGGGTGAAGTGAGTCAGCCGCTCACCGTCGTAGCGCCACACCCCGCTGTCGCGGGTGCCGAACCACAGGTGGCCGGCCGCGTCTTCGGCGATGGAGAACACCCGACTCAAGGACTCCGACGCACCCTTGTGCTTGAGATCGAGGCCCTGCTGTTGGGTGAAGTTGGACAGGGATCGACCATCATACCGCAGCACGCCGAGGCCGTTGTTGCCGATCCACAGCACTCCGCGGCTGTCTTCGAAAACACTGCGGACGTGAAACGGCTCCTCTTCCGCCGCGAGGCCCAAGGTTCGGCCGTCTAGGATCGTGAAGTTTCGGCCGTCATATCCAAACACCGCCGGATACGTCCCGAACCAGATCATCCCGTTGCGCCCGCGGCTGATGGCGGTGACGCGGTAGTCGCCACGGGTGGCGACCTCAGCCGACACTGGGAAGGGCAGAAACTCCAGCCTCCGGCCATCAAAGCGATACACCCCCTGGCCATCGAACTGGGCAGCTGGTTTTCCGCTGTCGCCGATAAACCAGAGATCACCGGCGTCCTGGCGCCAGGTATGTCCCAGGGCGGCGTTCCCCTCGTCCTGATTTCGTCCGACTTGGGTCGTGAACGATTTGCCATCGAAACGGCTGATCCCGTGTTCGGTCCCGAACCACAGGTTTCCGGCCGCATCCTCCTGGATCGTTCGAACCTGATTTCCGCTCAAGCCGTCGGCCACCGTGTAGTAGGCAAACGCGTGCCCATCCCAACGACTCACGCCCTCATTGTGGCTTCCGAACCAGAAGCGCCCCTGGCTATCCTCAAAAATCGAGCGAATCCCGGAGGTGAACCGGAGGGATACCCGCGAAGGTTTCGCCTCCACGACCGTTTCGGGCGATCGGTCAATTCGGGCCTCCCGCCCCTTTGCATCGGATGCGGCCTGACGCGGTTGCGAGCCTATCGTCAGCGCGAAGCTGCAGATAACAGAAATCTGCCGAGGGATGGACGTCTTCATCATCTTCCGTCGAACACTATACTTGGGCCGTCTCAGCCGCGAGTGCGGCGAGCTTTTCCTGCAACTCTTCCAAGCGCTGCTGACGTGACGGCGGCGCGGAGTCCATCAGTCTCGGGTGGCCCGGCGCTTCGTGGCGGGCGGTTCCGGCACGAGGCGTGCGGGCGCTTCGAGCAGGATGCTTATTTCCATCAAGTCTGAAAAATGGAAATATGGCCCGCCGGCCGGCACAGACCACAACGATCACGCCATGTATCTTTTCGAAACCCAGCGGCTCCGTGCCCGCCAGATGTCCGAGCGGCTACGCACTGTTGCCGAGCGCGCGACGCCAAGGGTACGCGCTTGAGGCCGCGCAGGGAATGGTCGGATATGCACGGGGCAAACTCGGCATCAAAGCCCTGAACGGTCTGGTCGAACCCTCAAACCTGGCTTCGGTGAGGATCCTCGAAGCACTCGGCATGCGACACCAAAGGACGTTCACCATGGCGGGCTACCCCGGACTGACAGCGATTTACTCCACCACATTCTAGTGGCTCGGTCTGCTCTGCGGCCGCCGCGAGCATTGCCGCCGGGCCGGTCGCGCGTTTGCCTTCCGGCCATGACTCACGTGCGTCTTCGGCTGGTGGCGGTGATCATTACCTCGGTTCTGCTCGCAATTCGGTCGTCAGCCGGGACGGCGCCAACGCCAGTCTCGCCCCCCGCCCCCGCCACCCAGGCGCTGGTTGATCGCGCGGCGGCGGACGCGCTCGCACAGTTCAAGGGCATCCAGCTCACGGCTGACCAACTCGCGATCACGCTGATCGATCTGCGCAATCCGGCGCATCCGGCGCGCGGGAGCTTTCACGGCGACGCGCCGATCTACCCGGCGAGCGTCGTCAAGTTGTTCTACCTCGCCGCCACCCACCGCTGGCTCGAGGACGGCAAACTCGAGGACACCCCTGAGCTGAGACGTGCCCTGCGCGACATGATCGTAGACTCCTCCAACGACGCCACCGGCTACATCGTCGACCTCCTCACCGGCACCACCAGCGGCCCCGAACTACCCGAGCCCGAACTCCGCGCCTGGTTCGACCGCCGCAACGCCGTCAACCGCCACTTCGCCGCCCTCGGATACACCGGCATCAACGTGAACAAGAAGCCGTGGGGCGACGGACCCTACGGCCGCGAGACGCAGGCCACGCGGCTCTTCGAGCCCAAGCGCAACGCGCTTACGACCGACGCCACCGCGCGCCTCCTCACCGAGATCGCCACCGGCGCGTGCGTCTCGCCCGCCCGCAGCGAACAGATGCGCCAGCTCCTCGCCCGCGACCTCAAGACGCCGGACGAACAAGCGCGCTTCAGCGCCGCCGCGCTCCCCGCCGGCTCGCAGCTTTGGTCGAAGGCCGGCTGGACGAGCCAGACGCGCCACGACGCCACCCTCGTCGAGTTGCCCAACGGCCACCGGTACGTCCTCGTGATCTTCACCGTCGGCCACGCCTCCGCCACCGAGATCATCCCCGCAATCACGCGCGTGATCGTTGCCGGGCTGCTGGCTCCCACGCCTGCCTCCTGAGCGACCGGCCCGCGCGGCACGGCGCCGCTCGCGCCAGGCGTCGGTTTCGTCGCCGCCGCCTCGGCTCGCGTCGGATCAGCCAGCGTGCATCGCATGCGTCCGCGCCGACCACGCGCACCCCGTCACCCGCGCCGCCGCGCCGCACGCGGCACCCGTCATCCGGCCGCGCGCGAGGCTTCAGCGGCCGGTCACCCGCGCCCACAGCCACTCACGAGCGCCGGCGCGAACGCCGCCTGCACCGCCGCGCCCAGGTTTTCCCGGCACGCCGCCAACGCTTCCGGCATGCGCTGCCCCGTTGGCGTGATCACGTGCAGCGTCACGCCCACGGGCGCCGCGATCGCCACCGCCCCCGCAAAGAAATGCACCGCCTTCCCGCGCGCCCGCGCCTGCGCCACCAGCGCGCCCGGCCCCTTGCCCTCGAGCGAACTCGCGTCAAAGCGCCCCTCGCCCGTCAGCACGATGTCCGCGGCGTCGATCCGCGCGTCCAGCGCCAGCCACGCCGAAACGAGTTCCGCCCCCGGCACCAGCAACGCCCCGGTCGCCGCAGCCAGCCCGTATGCCATGCCGCCCGCTGCGCCCATGCCGGGTCGCAACCAGAGATCGGTCGGCGCCTGCGCCGCCTCCGCCAGCATCTCCGCCATGCGCAGCGTCCCGGCCTCGAGCGCCGCGACGTCCTCCGCGCGACAGCCCTTCTGCGGCGCGTACACGCGCGCCGCCCCGCGCTCGCCGACGAGCGGGTTCTGGACGTCGCACGCGATCCGGATCGGCGGCAGCCGACCCCCGGTCGGCGGCACGATCGCCACGATCTGCGGCCACGTCGCCGGACTCGGCGCCGCCACCGTGTCGACCGCGTTGCGATAAAACTGCCACCCGAGCGCCGCCAGCGCGCCGAACCCGAGATCGTGCGTCGCACTGCCTCCCACCCCGAGCACGATCGCCTTCACCCCGGCGTCCGCCGCGCGGCGCAACAGTTCGCCCGTGCCGACCGACGCCGTCTGCCACGGATCGCGCAGGCCCGCTGGCAACAACGCGAGCCCGCTCGCCTCCGCCATGCCCACCACGCCGAGCAGGTCGTTTTCGCGCAGCGTCCCGAGCGCCAGCAACCGCCGCGCCGCGATCGGCACCTGCCGCCACGCCACGAAGCCCAGTTTCGCCTCAACGCGATGGCCCCGCGCATCCGCGACCGCCCGCACTTCGCAACGCCCGCCCGCCGCCGCCGTGAGAATCTCGGCAAAGCCTTCCCCACCGTCCGTCAGCGGACACACGTCGCGCGCGCCTCCCGGCTGCGCCGCGCCGAGCGCCTCGTCCACCACCGCACACGCCTCCCGCGCCGACAGCGCGTCCTTGAACTTGTCGAGGGCGATAAGCGCGCGCATGGGGTGGAGGTCTCGCACGAACGTTCGTGGCTGAAGCGGGTGCCACGAGCCTAGGCGGCGCCCGTGCCGAAACGAAAGGCTGAACACGCGCCCGTTGCGTCATCGTAACACAGGTCGCGATCGCGGCCCGCCCGCCACCGTTCGCCCCACCGCGCTGGCGGGCAGGGCGTCCGTTCCCACCGCGACGCCGCCCATACGGGGATGCCGTCCGGCCATCGGCCTCGGCCGAGATAACCCGCCAGATTTGGCGTGTTAACCGAGATAACACGCCAAATCTGGCGGGTTATCTCGGCTCCCGACCCTGAGTCTCCGACGCCTAACGCCTCCTGCCTGTGAGGCCCACTATCCGGACATTATCGCCGGAGTATCTGGACATTATCCCGTTTCCCGTTGCGGGTAGGGCTTTTATAATTGCAGCCCTCCTTCCCTCCTCGTCCTTGGCTCGCCGCGAGCCACCGACGAAGACCGGGTCAGGCGTTCGCGCCCGCCGCGGCAGCGTGGTTGTGCAGCTCCAGCGGGTCCCGCTCGAGGTCAAAGTCCAGCCACGGCCGCCCGGCGCTTCCCTGCCCCTCCGCCGCCGTCGTCATCCACACGCGCTTCCTTGAACCGGTTCGCACCGCCCGCCACGCGCGGTCGCACTGGTGCGGCAACGCGACGATGCTCGGCATCGAGATTTCCTGCGCGGCCGCGTGGTTCTCCGGCACCACTCCGTCGGCCCAGCTCTCCGCCCACCGCGGCAGATCGAGCAGCGAAACGAGTGCGTCGCTCGCGCCGCGCCAGCCTGCGCCCGCCAGCGCCGGCGGCACGCTCACCAGCAGCGGCACGCGCACGCTCTCCTCGTACGGCCAGCCTTTCCGGAAAAGCCCGTGCGCCCCGTGCATGTCGCCATGCACGCTGGTCACCACCACCACCGTCGTGCGCCGGTCGACTGACTCCAGCAACCGGCCGATCGCCGCGTCGGTCGCCTCGATGTGCGCGTAATAGCCGGCGAGTTCCCGCCGCGCCCTCCGCTCCACCTCGCCGTCGCGCGGCACATTTGGCGCCAGCACGATCTGCGCGGGATCGCGCGGCGCCACCGCGCCGGCCGGCGCCCCATACGGCGGATGCGGGGGCTCCACGCTGACGACGCAAAACCAGGGACGCTCCGCCGCCTCGTCCGCCCTGGCGATCCACGCCGCCGCGCGCGCCCCGACGACGTCGCTCTGGTAACCGGGCACGCGTCGCGGCTCCGGCAGCCCCGAGCCATGCAGCCAAGGGTCGTTCAGCAGGAACCCGCCTTCAAAGCCTTCCCACCACCCAAAGCCGCCGCGCCGCTCCGACGGCACCACCATCCGCGCGTGCGCCTCCCCGACCAGCGGCGCCTCACGATCGCGTTCCGCCAGGTGCCACTTGCCAAAATAGGCGGTCGCGTACCCGCGCGCCGCGAGCCGATGCGCGATCGTTTCCGCCCCGGCCGGCAGCGGATCGTAGTAATCTACGACGCCGTTCTCCGGCGAGCGTCGGCCCGTCAGCAGCGCCGCGCGCGCGAACGGCCCGAACGGATGCGGCGTCACCGCGTGCCGAAAATCAGCCCCTGCGCGCGCCAACGCGTCGAGCGTCGGCGTCCGCGCATTCAGATCGCCCGCGTAACCGCACGCCTGGGCACGCCATTGCGTGGTCACAACCCAGAGGATGTTCGGCGGCTTTGGCATTGCGCGCCACCATGGCCGCCCTCCCGCCCGGCCTCACGCCGAAAAACGGCCGAACGTTCGCCCACTTGTTTCTGGCCTCCGGCTTCTGACATCTGGCTTCCGGCCTCCAGCCTCCGCCTTCTGACATCTGACATCCGACCTCTGACATCTGGTGCCGGCCTCCGGCCTCCGGCTTCTGGCCTCCGGCTTCTGGCCTCCGTCCTCCGGCTTCTGGCTTCCGTTTTGGGGTCGCTGCTCCCGAGCCGCCCGGCCAGTTTCTGCGTCACCTTTTCCGCGCTCCGCCGTGGAGCATTCTGCTCATGCGTCCCCTCCGCTTCGCCCTCCCGTTCCTGGCCCTCTGTTCCTCCCTGCTGGCCGCCGCGCCGACACTGGCCCCGGACCCGGCCGCCCCGGCTCGCTCGCCGTTCCAGGTCCTGCGTCCCGCCGACTTCGCACCGCATATCCAGCGGCTCAACGCCATGACGGCCGAGACGGTCGTAAACGCCGTCCCCGATGCGCAGGCATGGGACTGGCTCGCCGCCAACATTCCACTGTTCTCGTGCCCCGACCAGAGCGTGGAGGAGATTTACTACTTCCGCTGGTGGTCGATGCGGAAGCACCTCATCCGCACGCCGTCAGGCTTCGCGTTCACCGAGTTTCTCCAGCGCAACGACCCGATCAGCAGCGCCGTCGGCCACCACGTGCGCGAGGGCCGGTGGCTGCGCGATCCGCAGTTCATCGACGACTACGCCCGCTACTGGCTGCGCGGCGGCCCCGACGGCGCCATCCACCCGCGGCTGCACAACTACAGCGAGTGGCTGGCCTACGCCCTCTACGAACGGTATCTGGTTAATGGCGACACGGCCTACCTCACGGGCTCGCTCGACGACCTGATCCGCGACTTCGAGCTCTGGGAAAAGGAGAAGGCCCTGCCGAGCGGCCTCTTCTGGCAGTACGACGTGCGCGACGCGATGGAGGAGTCCATCAGCGGCTCGCGTTGGCTGAAGCACGTCCGCCCGCCGCTCAACAGCTACATGTACGGCAACGCGCGCGCGATCGCCGCCATCGCCCGGCTCGCCGGCCGCGCCGACGTGGCCCGCGCCTACGACGCCAAGGCGACCCGGCTCCGCGAGCTGGTGCAGACCTCGCTGTGGGATCCGGAGGCGAAGTTCTTCAAGGTCCGCCTCGAGGTCCTGCCGGAGCACGCCGCGGCCGCGGAGCAGGCGGCTTCCACCCACGCCCGCGCCGCCAAGGCCGCCGCCGCCAAGGGCACCCCGGCGCCCGCCGCGCCGCCGCCTCCGCCCGGCCCGTACTACACCACGCTCGCCGACGTGCGCGAAGCGATCGGCTTCATCCCGTGGTATTTCAACCTGCCCGAGCCCGGCCGCGGCTTCGAAGCCGCCTGGCGCCAGTTCACCGATGACCAGGGCTTCCACGCTCCCTTCGGCCTCACCACCGCCGAGCGGCGTCACCCGCGGTTTCGCTCCCACGGCACCGGCACCTGCGAATGGGACGGCGCGATCTGGCCCTACGCCTCCGCCCAGACGCTCACCGCCGCACTCAACGTCCTGCGCGACTATCCCGACGCCCCGTTCACCGCCCGCGACTGGGCCGACGCGTTCTTCACTTATACGCGCGCCCACCGCGACGCCGAGGGCAAGCCGTACATCGGCGAGTACCAGGACGAAAAGACCGGCGCGTGGATCAAGGTGAAGCGCCCCGAGCGCAGCCGCTACTACCACCACTCCACCTACGCCGACCTCCTCATCAACGGCCTCGTCGGCCTGCGTCCCCGCGCCGATGATACGGTGGAGGTCGCGCCCACGCTGCCGGCCGACACCTGGGACTGGTTCTGCCTCGACGGCGTCGGCTATCACGGCCGCATCCTGACGATCGTCTGGGATCGCACCGGCCAGCGCTTCGGCCGCGGCGCCGGCCTCACGATCCTGGCGAACAACCTCGTCATCGCCCGTTCGCCCACGCTCCAACGCGTCACCGGCAAGCTGCCGTAGCCGCCCGCTTTTCCCGGCGGACGTGCCGGCTTCGCGTCCGCCGCCGTCCGCCCCTCCGCCCCATGAACCCCTTCCCCACCTTCCTGCTCGCGGCCGCCTGCGCGACGGTCGCCGCCGCCGCTCCGGTCGCCGAGGCCGACCTGCTCTTCCACGTTTCCGGTGACCAGGGGCCGAAGGCCGATTACTCCGCGGCCGGCCGGCCCGACCCGACGTACGTCGCGGACGTCACGACCATCCCCGACGGCGCGCAGAACGGCGCGCTGCAATGTGGCAACGAGCAGCTCCTCGCCTGGCGCGCCCCGGGCAACATCTTTGCCCAGCGCGGCACGCTCTCCTTCTACTGGCGTTCGCGCTACCCCGTCGGGCCGACCGCCTTCCCCATCTTCCGCGTCGGCTACTCCGACCACTCGAGCTGGGACATGGTGTTCCTGCGCGTCGACTACAACGGCGGCGGCTTCGATGCATTCGTCACCGACGCGAGCCTGAGCCGCACGCGCGTTTCGGTGCCGCTCTCCCCGTTCCCCGCGCCGCACGTGTGGACGCACCTGGCCGTGGCCTGGGACGAAAACGTCGGCCTGCGCCTTTACGTGAACGGCAAACTCGCCGGGAGCCTCGACCGCCGCGCGCGCTACGATGCCGGCCTCGATCAGTTCGGGCCGCACTCGCGCGTGATCAGCCCGTATCAGGTCCAGAGCGACTACAACTTCGTGCGCGGCGGCGACCTGGATGAACTGCGCATCTACGACCACATGCTCGACGCCGAGGACATCGCCGGGTTGAGCCGCGGCGCGCGCCGATCGCCGGCGCGCCTGCACGTCCCCGCGCGACCCGGTCCCGGCGACGATCCCTACGGCCGCACCCTGGCGCTGACCGCGCCGCCGCACGACGCCTGGACCGCCCGATACGGCTGGAACCACGAGGCGGTGCGCGCGGAATGGTATTTCCGCTACGGGTGGAACCGGGAGCCGCCGCCCGAGTTGCCACCCGGCCACGTCATCACCGTGCGCAAGGTCGAGATCCACAACGCCTACGACCTGCGGCGCTGGTGGTGGAAAGCCAACGACGGCATTCGCGAGACCACGTGGCCCGGTGTGTACAACCGCTCCCGCCTGCCTGGCCGCAACGACTATTTTCAGCTCCCGGACTGGGACTGCTATGTCGAGTCCGGCCGGGTCATCTCCTTTGCCCTGCCCGATGAACCGTGCAACCACGTCGAGATCTCCGGTGCCGCCCCGGGGCGCATGGACCTGCTGGCGCCCGGCGCCGACCTGCGCCGAGCCCGCAACGCGACCACGGCGGCTCAGCTCTTTGAGCGGCCAGCGGGCCAGGAACGCACCGTCCATCACCTTGCGACCCCGCTGCGACACGGACTGATCCGGTTCACCAGCTTCGAGGCGGAGCAGCCGATCGGCGAGCTGGGCGCGTACTACGTCGCCGCCGGCGCCGAGCCCCGGGGACGCACCACGCTCGCCTACTGGGTCGGACCGCAACCCGGAGTGCCCGGCGGTGCCGACCTGCCGCCGCTCGTCTCGTACATCATCGGCCGGCACCCGGCGGATGAGGCCGAGATGCTCACCGCCATGCCGTACCGGCGCGGTGATAAGCCCGCCCCGTGGTCGGTCCCGGCCAGCCCCCGGCTGCCCATCAAGCATATCGTGATCCCGGATACCTGGGACGACCTTGACCAGGCCCTCGACGGCATCGCCCTCGATATCCCCGCGATCCCCGGCGCACCGACGCACGGCACTCTCATCCCGCTCAACGTGCAGGTGCATGACCCGCTCTGGCCCGCACGCGTGATGCTCGACTTCTCGTTCAGCGTGAGGCCCGACAGTCCACGCACGCTCTGGCTCGACCTGCGCGACCGGCTCCTGCCCCGGGGGCGGCCGCTCTGGATCACGATCGCCTGCGCCAGCCCGGCCTTCCCGGCGCGTTTTCCACCTGGCCCGGCCGTGCGGCTGGTCTTCAAGCCCCGCGCGGAGGGTCAGGCCGAGCACGTGGCGGATCGCTTCACCCAGATGCGCGACGCCTACGCCATGCTGGTCGAGGAGCACCCGCACGATCCGCGCCTCGACCTGTGGAACCGCTTCAAGGGCGACCTCGAGGACTTGCTCCGCGTCGACCCCCACCATGCGCTCGGCCGGCAGTATGCCGCCGTCGCGCTGCCCGGCGCCCCACGCCCAAAATTCACCCTGCCGACCCCGCCGCCAGGCGTGCCGCTCTGGGCGTTTCGCCAGGTGAAGCTCCTCGAACGCGTGCAGGCGTTCGTCGATTGGTACATCGATCGCCGCCAGTCCACCTACGGCGATTTCGGCGGCGGCATCTCCGACGACACCGATCTGCTGAACACCTGGCCCGGGGTTGCCCTGATGGGCTGCCGGCCCGAAGCGGTGAAACAGTCCGTGCTCGCGCTCCTCGACGCCGCGTACCGCAACGGCATGTTCGCCCGCGGGCTCCCCGCGATCCAGACCGACGAACTGCACTGTTACGAGGAAGGCATCAACACGCTCGGCCAGGCTCTCATTCTCGCCCCCGGCAGCCCGCGCCTGCTTGAGCGCGCGATGGAGACCGCCCGGGGCATCGAGTTGATCACCGGCATCAATGCCGCCGGCCACCGGCACATCCGCTCGTCGTATTTCAGCGGCACGAAGGTCGCGACCGAGGACCCTTGGGGCTACGCGAAGCCCTACTCCTACCTGCTGCTGCAGGTGCCGCAGCTGCTCGTCGACTACAACGGCCAGCCGCATACGCGCCAGTACCTGCTCGAGCTCGCCGACGGCCTCCTCGCCCACCGCGACCCGGCCGCGAAGACCATCGGCGTGCCGTCGATCCACTTCACCTCGGACCGCACGGCCGAGGCCGGCCGAGGCTACTTCCCGGCGCACGTGTTCTGGGCCGCCTACCGCTTCACCCACGACGAACGTTACCTCGCCCCGTTCCGCGCCGATCCCGTCACCGCGCTGTCGTTCACGAATGCCAACCTCCTCGACCAGATCGGTCTGCGGGCCGAGTTCGAGCGCCGCTGGCGCGAGGGCGAACGCGCCGCCTCCATCGAGACCAAGCGCGACGCCACCCGCCGCAGTTCGCGCACCGGCCAGCTCAACTTCCGCATCTCGCAAGGCGGCCATTTCGCCTGGCAGGTCACCGGCGACAAAACCCTCCTGGAGGAGCTCTATGCGCAGCAGTGGGAACAGTGCACCCTGCTCGAATACATCAACACGGAGGGCAGTCTCTGGATCGACCGCGTGAACGTTCCCACCGTCGAGCTGCAGCGCGCCCGCCTCGGCGGCGTGGCGCTCGTGCGCAATGGCGTCTTCCCCGGCCATGCCGTGAGCTGGACGTTCGCCGCTCCCGCTACCGCGCAGAGCGTCGGCATCCTGATCCCGCGCGCCACCCCGACCGCCCTGCAGATCGTCGCGTACAATTTGGAGACGAGCGCGGTGCGCGCGACGCTCACCGGCTGGGACGTCGCCCCCGGCACGTGGGAGATCACCCAAGGGGTCGACACCAACAACGATGACCGCGCCGACGGCGAGGTCGCCGCTCGGTCCGTCCACTTTGGTCGCAGCGAAGCCATCGAGCTCACGCTGCCCCCGCGCGCCACCACGGTCCTCACCCTCGCCCTGCGGACGCCGGGCACGCCGTACTGGGAACGCCCCGACCTCGGCCTGGATCCGGAGGACGTGAGCATCCGCGACCGCACGCTCCAGGTGAGGGTTCACGGGCTCGGTTCGGTCCCCTCGCCCGCCACGACCCTCGCGCTGCGCGATGCGCGCGGCGCCGTTCTCGCCTCGGCCGCAGTCCCCGCGATTCCCGCGCCGCTGGATCTGCAGCCCAGGACCGTGACGGTGAGCCTGCCGCTCCCCACCAACGCGGCGCTCGCGGGCGCACAGGTCGAGATCGATCCCGATCAGCAGCTCGACGAAATCACCGAGTTGAACAACCGCGCGCCCTTGCCGGGCGACAACTGATGCGTCCCGCGGCGGGACCGTCGCCCCAGGGCGCCCGACTCAGCGGGCGCGTTGGAGCGCGCTGTCCGGGATCGCTTCGCGGTGGAAGCGCACCTCGCGGATCGAACCCTTGAACCACGAGACGAGCGTCTGGCGCACGCCGAGCGAGACCTTGCCCTGCCCGATCGGCCCGAAGACGTAGGCACCTTCGAGCTGCTTAACGCCGTCCACGAAACTGGTGAGCCGTTTCCCGTCGTAGCGCATCGCCACCCAGTACCAGCGGCCGAGCGGATGGGGCTGCTTCGGGTCGATCAATACGAGTCCGCGATCCGCCGCGTCGAGGGAGTGTCGCAGATAGGCATCGAGCCACCAGCCGCGCTCGTCGCTCCGCAGCTCCAGCAAGCCACGACGACCTTGCTCATCCTGCATGTGGAAGAAGCGTTGCTCGGGCTTTCCGTCTGCCGCGGGCAGGAACAGCATCTCCACCGTGAAGGCCGACGCCCCGGCGATCGGGATGCGGTCGAGAAAGATCCCGTCGTCGACGCCGTCGAAGACCAGCACCGTCGTGCCGCCATCGCCCGCCACCACCGGCGCGCCCACCACCTTGACCGGCTCGCCGCCCACCCGCTGCAGGTTATCGGTCCGCCAGATCTCCGCGGCGCCGGCGGCGCCACCCAGGAAGGCGGAGCCCAGTAACGCCGCCGCGGCCAGCCGCCAAAGCGCGGTCCAGTTGCGGAGGAGCCAAGAGGGGGTATTACTGCGGCGCTTCGTCACCATGAGGGATGTCTGCTAACCGCTCGCCATTGCGTCCGCGACACGATTCTCGCCCGCCCGCTGGATCGCCCGGCGCCGCCCTGCATCCCCGCTGGTGGCAATGGCCCACGGTGCTCTCGCTGGACGCGCCCGCCGTCGTGATGGCGTGGCAGGCCCTCCTGGGCGCATCGGCCGGCGTGGCGATCGGCTGGGCCGAGACTCTGGTGGTCGGCGCGTCGGTCTGGCTCGCCTACGCGGCCGACCGCTGGCTCGAGGCGGCGCGTCTGCCGCTCGCGCGACTGCGGACGCCACGGCACCGGTTTTACGCCGACCATCGCCGAGCCGTCGTCGTGGCGTGGGTGTTGGTGCTCGTCGCCGACGTCGCCCTCGCGCTGCGCGAGCTGGACCGGCGCGAACTCACGACCGGCCTCGTCCTGCTCGCCCCCGTCCTGCTGTACGTGCTGTCCCACCAGTTCCTGCATCGCGAGGCCCGCGGCCGCGTGCCCAAGGAGATCATCGTGGCCCTGTTGATCACGGGCGGCGCCGCGGTGTTCGTGCTCGCCGCACCCGGGATCGATTCGGCCGTGATTGGTCCCGCGCTCGGGCTCCTGGCCGCCGTGTGTTTCACCAACGTCGCGCTGATTTGCGTGTGGGAGGTGCCGGTCGACACCGCGCACGGGCAACTCTCGCTGGCGCGCCAGTTTCCCCGGTGCCGCCCGGCGCTGCGCGCGCTGCCGTGGTTGCTGGCCGCGCTCGCCTGGCTGATCGCGTCGCGCACACCGGGACCGCGTCCCGGCCCGGCTGACTGCGTGGCGCTCAGCAGCCTGCTGCTGGCACTGCTCGACCGCGCGGCTCCACGCCTTGGTTGGGAACGAGTGCGGGTGTGGGCGGATGTTGCCCTGCTGACGCCGCTGTGGCCGCTGCTCCTGCGCGCCGCGCGGTAAGGTCGGCCGCTCCGCATGCACCGCCGCCGATGAAACCCGATTTCGACCCGCTGGCCCGCAGCTACCGCACCCTCGAGTTCCTCGCCTTCGGCGCCGACCTGGAGCGAGTGCGTTTCTGCCAACTCCACCGGCTGGCGGGGGCGCGTCGCATCCTCGTGCTCGGTGAAGGCGACGGTCGCTGCCTCGCGCGGCTGCTGGAGATCGCGCCGGACGCGACGATCGACTGCGTCGACCTCAGCGCCGCGATGCTGCGCCGCGCGGAGGCACGCCTCTCGGCCGAGGCCCGGCGCCGGGTAACGTTCTCGTGCGCGGACGCGCGCACGGTCGCCCTGCGCCGGAGCGGCTACGACGGCGTGGTCACGTTCTTCTTCCTGGACTGCCTGCTCCCGGAGGAGATGTCGGCGCTCGTTAGCCGGCTCGCCCAACACCTCGCGCCCGGTGGTCTGTGGCTCTGGGGTGACTTCAACCTACCGGCGAGCGGCTGGAGACGCTGGCGCGCAACGGCGTGGCTCACACTGCTCTACGCCTTCTTTCGCTGGCAAACCGGGTTGCGCGTGCGGCAGTTGCCCGACGCCGAAGCCGCACTCACCGCAGCCGGGCTGCATGTCGAGGCCTCACGCTCCTTTCAGCACGGCCTGCTGCGCAGCGCCGTGTACCGCGCGCCGCGCTGAGCGATGGGCCGCGATCGGCGAACGTCTGCCGACGCGGCGTCTGGCGCACGCTCACTGCAGATTGAGCGGCAGGCCGCGCACGCGATTGCCGATCGCGTCGAGCGTGGCGCCGGTCGCCTGCGCCTTGATGTCGTCGCCCGGTGTGATCGTCCGGAACGGCGTGAAGTCCTTCACGAGGGCGCAGTAGTCGTTGTTGACCATGACGCCCAGGAACTCGCCCGTCTTGCTGAAGACGAGATCGCCGCGCTTCGGGGCGAAGTCGCCAAAGAGGCGCTTGAAGAAGCGATTGTCGACGCGGACGAAGCCGGCGTGGGTGGGATCGAGCTTGAACCCAACCTCGCCGTAGCCGCGTCCGCCGCCGTCGATGAGCACCGCTTCGGGAAATTTGAAGGGATCCGCCGCGAGCGGATAGACCTTCGCGCCCAGCGCCGCCGCCTCGGGCGCCGAAATCGGCAGCACGACGACCCGCGGGTCTTGCGCGAGGAAGATCATCGATGCGGCCCGGGCGCGGTTGCCGCCCTGATGGGACAGTTGAATGCCCAGCTTCTCCCAGTCGGCCCCGTTCTCGACCAGGGAGAACGGCGTGTCGGCCAGATGCATCAGCGCGTAAATTTGCTGCCCGTTGGTCACCAGGACCGTGTTCGCCTCCTTCTGCCGGTTCACCTGCCCAAGCAGGCCGCGCCGGCTGGCGGTCAGCGTCGTCGTGACGCGGTTCGATTGGAACTCGTTGAAGAGGACGTTGGCGTTGATGGGGCGGTTCTCGCGGATCTCCTTCGAAAGCTCGCCGGATTTCTCCGCCAACTGTCCCACGCCTTGGGCGAGCTGCGTCGTGGCCTCCTGCACCTTGATGCGTTCGGTGCGCTCCGCCTGGACCTGCGTCTTCAGGGCGTCCGCCGTCTCGCGCAGGTTCTTCTTCTCCTGCTCCGCGACGACGACCGCCATCGTGAGCCCCTCGATCTGTTTGCGCGCATCAGCGTGGGATTTGCTGAGCGCCTCGAGTTCGCGTCGCTGCCGCTCGGCCTCCGCCTGCTTTAGCGCCAGATCGCGCTGCAGCTCCGCCAACTGCTCCCGGGTGAGTGTCGCCTCCTGGCTCGCGGCCGCCACCTTTTGCTGGAGTTCCTCCGCCGTCTTCTGCGTGGCGGTGAGCGCGGTCGCGGCCGCCTCGCGTTCCTGCGCCAGGCGGGCGCGCTCGGTCTGAAGCTGCGTCAGGCTCTGTTCCCGCGCGGCGAGCGCCGCGTCGGCGGCGGACAGTTTCTGGGCGAGTTCGTCCCGCGCGGCCTGCTGGTCGGCGAGCGACAGCCGCATGGTTTCCACGAGGTCCTGGTCCTTCGTCACGGCGTTGGCCGCGAGCTCCGGCACCGGCGGCTGACGCGGCCGCGGCGGCTCCGCCTTCTCCCAGCGCGTGAGCGCGAGGAGATTCAGGAGCAGGAAGTCGCAGAGGATCAGCAGCAGCGTCTTGTTCATAGCGCGGCCGAGCTTCGACCCGAGGACAGCGAGGGCTCATTCGGCTCGCGCACCGGCGCGGCGCCGATCTGGCCTTCGAGGATCAGCTGCTGCTTGTAGGGGCGCACGTGCCGGATCTTCACGAGCGCCACGCACGTGATGCCGAAGAGGTTGGAGGAATAGGCGGCGAGGAGGTTGGGCTCGATCACGCCGAGCACCTGCAACACGAGGGCCGTGGCGGTGCCGCCGATGCCGACGTAGAGGCCGCCGTCGAAGAGGTTCTCCTCGTTCTCCATCAGCCGTAGTTTGACCAGCGGTGACAGCGGTTGGCGGGCCACCTCGCGAATCTTCAGGAGGCAGATGAAGTACATCGCAACCTGAAGGGCGGCGAAGAACCCGATCGAGAGCAGGGTGGAAGTATCCATGGTGGGTGGCGGTTGAGACGGTGGGGCGACGGGCGAGTTCGAGATGGCAACCAGGACCGGGAGCCGGAGCTGGAATTCCGAGGGCGGCGCGGCCTTCAAGAGAAAGGGCTCGGTGACCACGACCAGAAGCATGGCGAACAGCACCGCGAGCATGCCGGCCTTCATGTGGCCCATGGCCGCGGGCATGCCCGGCGCGCCGCCCGGCGCAACGAGCCACCGGTCGAGACCGCGCAGCACCAGCCAGACGCCGAGAAAGTAGCCGATGTACTTCAGCGCGAGCATCAGCTGCGGGTATTTCAGCGCGAGTTCCGCGGCGGAACCAAAGCTGCCGCCGGCGGTGCGATTGATCGGCACCTGATGAAGGAGCAACTGCTTCACGGCGCCCTGGCCGTAGCCGAGCGCCGCCTTCAGGTCATCGAGGCCGGCCTTGCCGAACGTGATCAGGTACAACGCGACGCGGTCCGAGGAATCGGAGAACAGCGCGGCCGCGTAGATGAGCGGGAGCTGGTTGGGCGCCACCCGCGCGAGGTGCGCGTACTCGCCCACTGTCTTCACGCTGTCGGTGCGCCGCAGCAGTTCGGAGAGCTGCGTCCAGTCAAGCCGCCGCCCGAGCGACAGCAGGTTGATGCAGAAGGGTTCGAGCTCGCCCAACTGCTTCTCCCGCAGCGCGACGTCGGTGAGCGCCCGCAGCTCCCGCTGCAGCGGCGCGGAGAGCCGCTCGCCCTGATAGAGGAGTCCCGTCAGCAGGATGAGCGCATCGAGCGGCTGCCCGCCGGGCTGCGCCGCCGGCACGAAGCGGCCGGTCTTGGTGAGCGGGTGCAGCTTGAGCAACGCCTGCACGCCCTGGGAGCCGGAGCCGCTGAGGTAGCCGCGGAGCGCGGTGCGCGCCTTCTCGGTGATGAAGAACGTGAGGACGGGCGTGCTGCCCTTGTAGCCGGAGTTGCTCCGCAGGTTGAAAAGCGGATCGAGAAACGGATCCCAGCCGCCCCACGGGACAAGCGTGGCCTGGTCCTGCAGCGCCTGTTGAACGGCAGACGCGAGCATCGGGGCACGGGGATCGTCGGTCGCGCGCGCCGCGGCGAGCACCAGTTGCGCCGGCCCGATCTTCTCCATGTCAACGAGGTCGCGGCCGTAGCCGCCAAGCGTCGCCGTGCCGCTGCCCGCCGCGCGCAGCAACGCCGGGCTCACCGAGGTGAGATTCACCGGAAGCATCCAGGCGCCAACGGCCAGCACGAGCCCAACGATCACCCAGAGCGGCGCGGTCGCGGTGGCGTTACTACGATGGGAAGCCGGAGCGCTCATCAGCGGGTGAACTATTGGTTTGCCCGCGGGATTTTCGAAACCCACGCTGGCGGGCCTCACCGACCGATGTCCCTCCGAATTGTTCACTACAACGAGCCGGTTTTGCACCGAAAGGGTGTAAAAATTGAAAAGTTCGATTCCGCGCTGGAGAAGCTCGCGGAGGACATGGTCGTGGCGATGCACGAAGCCGGTGGCATCGGGCTCGCGGCGCAGCAAGTCGGTCAGGCGCTGCAACTTTGCGTCGTCGATCTGCGCGAAGCCGACGCGGATTTCCAGTGGGAGTTCGATGGCGCGCGTCCTCCGATCGAGCTGTTCATGCCGATGGCCCTGGTGAACCCGGAGGTGTCGGTGGCCCGGGGCACGCCCGAGGTGGACTACGAGGAAGGCTGCCTTTCGTTTCCGAAGATTCGCGGCGACATCAAGCGCCCGGAGCGGATCACGGTGAAGTTCCAGGACCAGCATGGCGTGCCGCACGTCCTCACCTGCGATGGCCTGCTCGCGCGCTGCATCCAGCACGAGGTCGATCACCTCAACGGCGTCCTCTTCATCGATCGGATGGCCAAGAAGGTCTACGCGTCCGTGGAAGACGCCGTGAAAGCGCTCGCCAAGGAAACGAAGGCCGCCACCGGCCGGCGCAAGTAGCGGGCGGCAGAGCCGGGCGAACCGGTTCCCGGTTGCGGCGCAGCACGTTCCGACCACGCTTCCGGTCACCATGGCCGCCGATTCCACCCTCCAGCCGTTCCTGCCCGCGTCCAAACCCGGCCCGGTCGTGGGCCCCGGCGAGTTCGTCTTCGCCGCCGCCTTTCTGGAGCACGGTCACATCTACGGCCAGTGCAACGGCTTGATCGAGGCCGGCGCGACGCTGCGCTGGGTGTACGACCCGGATCCGCAGAAGGTGGCCGCGTTCCGCGCCAAGTACCCGGACGTGCGCGTGGCGCGCTCGTTCGACGAAATCCTTGCCGACGCCGACGTGAAGCTCGTGGCGGCCGCCGCGATCCCGGCCGAGCGCGGCCAGATCGGCATGCGCGTCATGGAAGCCGGCAAGGACTACTTCACCGACAAGACGCCGTTCACGGCGCTCAGCCAGCTCGACGCCGCGAAGGCGGCCGTGGCCCGCACCGGCCGCAAGTACGCGGTCTATTACTCGGAACGGCTGCACGTGGAGTCCGCGATGTTCGCCACCGACTTTGTCGCCGCCGGTGGCATCGGTCGCGTGATCCAGGTGCTGGGCCTCGGGCCGCACCGCCTGAGCAAGAACGTCCGGCCCGCGTGGTTCTGGGAGAAGGAGCAATACGGCGGCATCCTGTGCGACATCGGGAGCCACCAGTTCGAGCAGTTTCTCACCTACAGCGGCGCGACGGATGCCTCGGTCACCCAGGCCGCCGTCGCCAACTTCGGCAACCCCGAGTACCCGGAGTTCGAGGACTTCGGCGAGGCGTCGCTCCTCGGCGACAACGGCACGTCGAACTACGTCCGCATCGACTGGTTCAACCCCGACGGCCTCGGCACCTGGGGCGATGGCCGCACGTTCATCCTCGGCACCGACGGCTACCTCGAGCTCCGCAAGTACATCGACGTCGGCCGAGACAAGGCCGGCGACAACGTGTACGTCGTCGATGCCAAGGGGGAGCACCGGCTCAACGTCACCGGCCAGGTTGGCTTCCGCTTCTTCGGCCAACTGATCCTCGACTGCCTCAACCGCACGGAGCACGCGATGACGCAGGCGCACGCGTTCAAGGCGGCCGAGCTCTGCCTGCGCGCGCAACTGGCCGCCCGGCGCATCGCCGTGCCCCCCGTCCCTTTCGCATGAGCATTGTCACCCGCACCGGCGACGACGGCACCAGCGGCCTGCTTTACGGGCAGCGCGTGCCGAAGGACCATCCGCAAATTGAAACGGTCGGCGCGTTCGACGAGCTGAACGCCGCGATCGGCATGATCAAGCCGCTGCTCGGCGAGTCGGCCCGCGATCAGGAAATCCGCACCCAGCTCATCCAGGTGCAGAAGAACCTCATCGCCCTCATGGGCGAGGTGGTGTGCGCCGAGGCCGACGCCGCGCGCTACGCCGCCTCCAAGTTCGAGAAGATCGCCGCGACCGATGTACAGCGGCTCGACACCGCCGCGGCGGCCCTCGAAGCCCGCGGGCTCAAGTTCGACGGCTGGGCCACGCCCGGCGCGAACGCCCGGGCCGCGTCCTTCGACCTCGCCCGCTCCGTGGCGCGCCGCGCCGAGCGCCGCCTCACCAGCCTCCCCGCCCACGGCCGGAGCGTCCGCCCCGAACTCCAGCGATTCGTCAACCGCCTCTCCGACCTCCTCTGGCTCCTTGCCCGCGAAGCGGAGCAGTAAAGGCAAATGGAGAATGCAGAATGGAGAATGTAGAATTCTCTGAACCCGGACGCCCGCTCGCTGATTGCTGACCGCAACGCGATTGGCAGGCCTCCTACATTCTTAATTCTTCATTCTGCATTTGCCTTCACAGGAGGTCGGCGGCGAGTTCGGCAAGCTTTGAGCGTTCGCCTTTCGTGAGCTTCACGTGCGCGGAGATCGGCTGCCCGCGCATCCGGTTGAAACAATACACGAGGCCATTGCTGCGGGAGTCGACATACGGGTTGTCGATCTGCGCCGGATCGCCGATCAGCACGATCTTCGAGCCTTCGGAGATACGCGTGATCACGGTCTTCACCTCGTGCGGTGTCAGTTGCTGCGCCTCGTCCAGGATGAAGAACCGGCGCGCGATCGAGCGTCCGCGGATGAACGCCAGCGCCTCGATCTCGACCAGTCCGCTCTTGAGCAGCCGCTCGTAAGGCTTCACCAGGCCGGGACCGCCACCGCCAGCATGGCCGTTGCCGTTGCTGTGACCGTACGAGCCGTTCTGCGGGAGCGTCATCGACGCCAGCATCTGCTCCTCGCGCCGCTTGAACTTCTTCTTCGAAACCTTCTTCGCCGCGAATTGCGGCTCCTTCGGCGGCTTCGACGGGATCAGGACTTCGAGCGCGTCGTGGTACGGCTGCAGCCACGGCCGCATCTTCTCCTCGAGCGAGCCCGGCAGGAAACCCATGTCCTTGCCCAGTGAGATCACCGGCCGCGAGATCGAAACCCCGTCGTAGCGGGAGGTCTCGTCGTACGTCTGATGCAGCGCGCACGCGGTCGACAGCAGCGTCTTGCCCGTGCCGGCCTTGCCGAAACACGTGAGCAGGCTGATCGAATCGTCGAGCAGCGCGTCCATGAAAAACTGCTGTTCCAGGTTGCGCGCCCGGATCGGAATGCCGCCCGGCGCCTTCACGTAGTCCGGCACCTTGAGCCGCCGCACGAGGCCTTCGCCGTAGTAGCGCGCGGGCATCGTCTTTCCCTCGTCCGACCGGAGCAGCACGTACTCGTTCACATACAGCGTCCGCGCGAGCGTGTCGCGGATCTCAAACCCGCCCTCCGAGCAGAAGCGCTGCAGCTCGTACACGTTGACCGGGAGTTCGCGGTAGCTCGCCTCGTCGATGTCGGCCGGGACCTTGTCGTTCAGGTAGTCCTCCGACTCGAGGCCCACCGCGCGCGCCTTGAGCTGCACGTTGACGTCCTTCGTCACGAGGATCGTGGGCGGCGGGTATTGCTCCTGCACATACAACGCCGCGGCGATGATGCGGTTGTCCTTCTTGCTCAGGTCGGGCAGGATGGCCCGCAGCCGATCCATCGCGGGCGAGTGCCGGCCGGGCTCCGCCAGGTAGGGGTTGATGATGATCGAGAGCGTGCCGCCGTGGGACAGCACCACGCCTTCGTGCATCGAACGGGCATCGGGCAGCAGCTCCTGGAGAATCCGGTGCACGCGCCGCGCATTGCGGCCGCGCTCGGTGGATTGCTCTGCCTTGATCGCGTCGAGTTCCTCGAGGACCTCGACGGGGATGGCCAGGTTGTTCTCCTCAAACTTGAAGATCGAATGAGGGTCGTGCAGCAGGACGTTCGTATCCAGTACGAAGGTCTTCACCTTGGCCGAAACCTTGATCCGCGAGATTGGGGCGTGGGCCCCGCGCAGGTTTTCCATCGGTTTGGGATTGTGGATAACTTGTGAGCAACACTGAGAGCACCGACCTTGGGTTTTGTCGATGCCGGACTCCTCGTAGAACGCATTTTCACCGTGTGGTGCCCGACGCGTCCCAGGTAAAATTCATGTTACAGGGCGCGCGACCTCCGGCGCTTCAGGCTCGCGCCGTCCCGGGTCATGCGTTTCACCACTCCTGTCCCACGCCCGCGCCCATGCATCTCGAAGACACGCTCCAGGCCCTCCTCCGATCGTACCGGAGCGACGGCGGCATCAATCACCTCGACGGCCGCAATCTGCCGTCGCAGGAGTCCGTCAACCAACTCGCCGCCGACTGCATGCACCTGCTGTTTCCCGGCTACTTCGAGGAGGCGGGGCTGACGCAGGACCAGCTGGCCGGCCACATCCGCGGGCTGCTTGACCGCGTCGATCGCCGACTCGCGACCGAGGTGACAAAGTGCCTGCGTTTCACGGGTATTCCCTCGGCCGATGCGAAGGCGCGGGAGTTTGCGGATACATTTCTCCAGCAGTTTCCCTCGCTGCGGCAGCTCATCCGCACCGATGTCGAGGCCGCGTATCAGGGCGACCCGGCGGCGCGAAGCATCGAGGAGATCATCCTCGCCTACCCGTGCGTGCTGGTGATCTCCATCCAGCGCCTCGCCCACGTGCTTTACCACCTCGGCGTGCCGCTGCTGCCGCGCATGCTGACGGAGTACGCCCACGAGCGCACCGGCTGCGACATCCATCCCGGCGCCCGGCTCGGCAGCTACTTCTTCATCGACCATTGCACCGGCGTCGTGATCGGCGAAACCGCCACCGTCGGCTCGCACGTCAAGCTGTATCAGGGCGTCACTCTCGGCGCGAAGTCCTTCGAGCTCGATGCCGAGGGCCGGCCGATCAAGGGCGTGAAACGCCATCCCGACATCGGCGACCACGTCACGATCTACGCCCACGCCACCATCCTCGGCGGCGACACGCACATTGGCGCGAACTCGATCATCGGCTCCAGCGTGTGGCTCATGAAATCCGTGCCGGACGAGTCCGCGGTGTACTTCAAGGGCGACAACCTGGTGATTCGCTCGCGCCGCAAGAAGGAGTCGCTCGTCGAGCGCGGCGCCGCGCCGACGCACGAGCACGACTGGGAGATCTAGCGGGGTGGCCGGCGCTTCATCCCGCTGATCGCGCCGATACCGCGGGCGGCTCCGAGAGCGTCAGCCCGAGGTTCTCGCAGGCCGCGGCGCACAGCCCAACAAAGGTTTCCTCGCCGAGCGCGAGACGTCGCCCGCGCAGGTGCGCCACACCCCAGCGGCGGCGCAGCTTCCGCGGACCAAGCGGCAGCGAAACCAGCGAACCCTGCGCAAGTTCGGTGCGCGCGATCCACGGCGCCAATACGCCCGCGCCCAGGCCCGTCTTCACCAGCTCCTTGATCGCCTCCATGCTCCCGAGCTCGATCACGTTCGTCAGCGTGATCTTTTCCTCGCGGAAGTAGTCGTTCACGAGCCGGAACGTGTGACTCGCCTTGTTATAGAGCACGAGCGTCTCGCTCTGGATCGACTCGCGCGGCGCACGACCCACGCGCGCCCAAGGGTGCAACGGCGCGACCAGGAAACGCATCTCGTCCTGGAACAAGGGCATGAAGACGAACTCCGCCATCGCCGTGACCGGCGGCTCGATGATCAGCGCGAGATCGATGTGCCCGCCCCGCAGCAACTCAAGCTGCTGGCCGTGATCGCCCGGCTCGATGCGAATCACGCACTTGGGATAGCTCTGCCGAAACTCCCGCAACACCGCCGGCAGGATATGCTGGCACGCCGTCGTGCTCGCCCCCACCCGCAGCCGCCCGTGGCCCCAGCGCGTCAGCGTGTCGAGCCCGGCCCGGGCCAGCTCCATCTCGCGCAGGATCTTCTCCACGTGACGCAGGAACTGCTCGCCGGCCTGCGTGAGAATCACCCGCCGGCCCACGCGATCAAACAGCCGGCAGCCGACATCGTCCTCGAGCGCCTTGATGGCATGGCTCACCGCGGACTGCGTCAGGAACAGGTCCTTCGCGGCGAGCGTAAAGCTGCCGCGCCGCGCAAGCGCCGCAAAGGCATGCAGCTGTCGGCTGTCGAGAGTGGGTTTCACGATGTGGTCGCCTCCTGGCGGCGTTGCATCCCCTCCTAGCAGCATCCGGGCCACGTTCTCCGGTGTGGCACGCCTTTGGCTGACGCTCACCAATCAAACCACGTCTCCCCGCTCCGACTCAGGCTGCCGATCCGTCGCGCCCGCTGCGCGTCGGCTTCGTCGCGCTCACCGACGCCGCCCCGCTCATTGCGGCGGAGGCCCGCGGCGGCTTTGCCCGGCATGGACTCAACGTCGTCCTCCAACGCGAGATCGGCTGGGCCACCATTCGCGACAAGATCATCTACGGCGAACTCGACGCCGCCCACGCCCCCGCTCCGATGCTCTGGGCGATCCACCTCGGGCTGTCGTGTCCCGCCGCCGAGGTCCTCACGGGCGTCGTGCTCAATCTGCACGGCAACGCGCTGACCCTCTCCCGTCCGTTGGCCGAGGCGATCGCTGACCCCGCCGACCTCCGCCGCATCGCCCGCGAACGACGGCGGCACCGTCCCCTCACCTTCGGCGTGGTGTTTCCCTACTCGTCCCACCATCTGCTCATGCGTTCCTGGCTCACGGCCGCCGGGCTGCAGCCCGAGCGCGACGTCCGCGTCGTCGTCGTCCCGCCCGCGCAGATGAGCCGTAACCTCAGCGCGGGTACGATCGATGGCTTCTGCGCCGGCGAACCATGGAACTCCGTGGCAATCCAATCCGGCGTCGGCAGCTGCCGTCTCATCAGCGCGCGCGCCCAGCCCGGCCTCGCGGAGAAGGTCCTGCTCGTGCGCCAGGAGTTCGCCACCCGCCACGCGGCCGAGCACGCCGCGCTCATCGCGGCCGTCACGGAGGCGGCCGCGTGGTGTGACCGCCCGGACAACCGCCCCGCCCTCGCCGAGCTCCTGAGCCAACCGCGCTATCTCAACCAGTCGCGCGCCGTCATCGCGCCGGCGCTTCTCGGCGCCTTCGACCCCGGCACCGGAACCACCGAGCTTGTGCCCGACTTCCTCGTGTTCCACGCCGACGACGCCAACCTGCCCTCGCTCGCCAAAGCAAACGCAGTGCAGGCGGCGCTCGTCGATGCCGGCCTGCTCGCGCCCGGCGCGGCCACACCGGAGCTCCCGGGGAAACTCTTCCGCGCCGATCTGCATGCGGCGGCCCGCGCCGATTCATCCGGGGCCACGACTCCGCTCCAGCTCGGATGAAAAGTATTCATCTTTCCGATTAGCAGATTGAGCCGGATTTGTGCGTGAACGTGCGCGGCGTGGCACAACCGCCGCTGAGGCTGCGGTGAACGTGGGCAGTCCGCCCGCCGAACCACCACCTCCGTTCCCACCATGGACTTCATCAAACCTGCCGACGCCGTGAAATCGATGCTCGCGGCCAGCGAAACCAAGGCCGCCCTCTCCGTCCGCGATCTCCTCCTGCGCGGTTTTCTCTCCGGCGCACTGCTGGGCTTCGCCACCAGTCTCGCGCTCACCGCCACTGGCCAGACGCAGACACCTCTCGTAGGCGCCCTGGTTTTCCCCGTCGGCTTCGTGATGATCGTGCTGCTCGGCCTGGAACTCGTGACCGGCAGCTTCGCCGTGACGACCCTCGCCGCCGTTTCCGGCCGGCGCGCGTGGGCCACCGTGTTCACAAACCTCGGGTGGGTGTTTCTCGCCAACCTCGCGGGCAGCCTCGCGTACGGCGCGCTGCTCTACGCCGTCCTCACCAACGCCGGCGCGAGCGCCCCCGCAGGCATCGCCGCGAGTATCGTCAAGATCGCCGAGGCCAAAACCACCGCCTACGCGGCCCTCGGCACTGCAGGCATGGCGACCGTCGTGACGAAGGCCATCCTGTGCAACTGGATGGTCTGCATGGGCGTCGTCATGGCCCTCACCTCCCATTCCACCGTGGGCAAGATCGTGGCAATGTGGCTGCCGGTCCTCACGTTCTTCGCGCAGGGCTTCGAGCACTCGGTGGTGAACATGTTTGTCATCCCGACCGGCATGCTGCTCGGCGCGAACGTCTCCCTGAGCGACTGGTGGCTCTGGAACCAGATACCTGTGACGCTCGGCAACTTCGTCGGCGGCTTCCTGTTCGTCGGACTCAGCCTGTACTGGACCTACCGTCCGGCTGCCACGCCCGGCGTCGTTGCCGCCGCGGCTCCCACCGCCCCATCCAGCCCCGCCGCCGCCGAACCGGCGCGCGCCTGACCCCGCCGCGTCATGGCCAACGTCGCCCCTCCGCCCGCCACTGGCGAATTCACGCCGGAGCAGAAGCAGTACCTCGAGGGCTTCCTCGCCGCCGTCGCCGCCGCCGCGCCTTTCGTCGGCACCACCGCCTCGGGCCAGCTCACCGCCACGCCCGCCGCCGCGCAGTCGCCCAATCTCGCCGAACCTCCCCCCGAGGATACTGTCTTCGGCACACCGCTGAGCGAGCTCTGCAAACCCGAGCGCTGGAAGCACGAGGAGAACCCGCTCGACATCTGGGAGAAACTCGTCGCCCACGCCGACGGCAACCGCTTCCCCGACGAACCCGACACGTTTCGCTTCAAGTTTCACGGGCTTTTCTACGTCGCGCCCGCGCAGGACAGCTTCATGGTCCGGCTCCGCATCCCCGCCGGCGAGCTCACGGCCACGCAGCTCCACGGCATCGCCGATCTCGCCGCGGACTGGGGCGGCGGCTACGCCCAGATCACCACCCGCGCGAACCTCCAGGTGCGCGAGATCGCGCCGGCGCACATCGTCAAGGTCCTCGTCCGCCTCCAGGAACTCGGGCTCACGTCGCGCGGCGCCGGTGCCGACAACATCCGCAACATCACTGCCTCGCCCAACAGTGGCTTCGATCCCGACGAGCTCCTCGACGTGCGTCCCCACGCGAAGGCGTTGCATCACTACATCCTGAACCACCGCGACCTCTTCGGCCTGCCGCGCAAGTTCAACATCGCGTTCGACAGTGGCGGCGCACTCTCCACCGCCGCGGACACCAACGACCTCGGTTTCATCGCCGTGCGCGTCACGCCCCAGAGTCTCGCGCGCGCCACGCTGGCCGGACCGGTGCCCGCCCCCGGGATCTATTTTCGCGTGCAGCTCGGCGGGATCACCGGACACAAGGACTTCGCCCGCGACGCCGGCCTGCTCGTCGCGCCGGGCGAGGTGGTGGCCGTCGCCGCCGCGATGGTCCGCGTCTTCAACGAACACGGCTGCCGCACCGACCGGAAGAAGGCGCGACTCAAATACCTGCTCGAGCAGTGGGGCGTGGAGCGCTTTGTCGACGAGGCGGCGCGCAAGCTCGCTTTCCCGCTCGCTCGATTACCGGTCGAAGCCTGCGAACCGCGTCGACCGTTCCTAAAGCACGGCTGGGCGGGCGTGTACCGCCAGGCCCAGCGGGGCTTCAATGCGATCGGCATCGGCGTACCCGTCGGCCGCCTGTCCGCGAAGCAGATGCACGCGCTCGCCGACCTCGCGACCCACTACGGTCAGGGGGAACTGCGGCTCACGGTCTGGGAGAACCTCATCCTGCCGTATGTGCGCGACGCCCACGTCGAGACCGCTTGCCGGAGCATCCAGCGGCTCGGGCTCTCCACGGACGCAAACAATCTCACCAGCGGCATCGTGTCCTGCACGGGCAACAAGGGCTGCAAGTACGCCGCGACCGACACGAAGGGCCACGCGCTGGCCCTCGCCAAACGACTCGGCGGTCGGCTGAGCCCAAGTTCGCCCGTCAACCTCCACTTCACCGGCTGTCCCCACTCCTGCGCTCAGCATTACTGCGGCGACATCGGTTTCCTCGGCGCCAAGCTGCCCGACGGCCGCGAGGGCTACCACGTGGTCCTCGGCGGGGGCATGGGCGACGAACAGGGCATCGCCCGCGAGGTGTTCCGCGGCGTCTCCGCCGAGGAGATACCGGGCCTGGTCGAGCACATCCTCGGCACCTACGAGGCGCGGCGGCAGTCGGGCGAGACGTTCGTCGCCTGGGTGCGACGCCACCCGCTCGGCGCGTTGCAGGAGCAACTCGAGCGCTGAGCCCCGCACCCGCCAACCACGTCGTTCGTTTCCCGACGGCGTCCAACCCACCCGACGGCGTCCAACCCACCCGCCCAGATGACGACCCTCGTCCCCACCCTCCCAGAAACCGCTCCATTTACCGCCGAACAACGTGCGTGGCTCAACGGCTACCTCGCCGGGCTCTTCTCCCGCGGGCCGGTCGACTCCGCGGCCGGCGTCAACGCAAGTGCCCCCGCCCCGGCCTCCACCGTACCTCCGCTCGCGCCGCTCACGATCCTCTTCGGGTCCCAGACCGGTACCGCCGAAGCCCGCGCCAAGCGCGCCGCGAAGGAAGCCGGCAAACGCGGGTTTGCCGCGGTTGTGCTCGACCTCGCTCAGGTGGACCTCGCCCGCCTCGCCCATGAGCGCGCCGTTCTCCTAATCACGAGCACCTACGGCGACGGCGAACCTCCGGACAACGCCAAGGCCCTCCATGCGGCACTCGGCGCGGCCACCGGACAACTGCTCGGCGGCCTGCGCTTCGCCGTGTGCGCCCTGGGCGACTCGAACTACGTGCAATTCTGCCAATGCGGGAAGGACTTCGACGCGCACCTGGAGCGGCTCGGCGGCACGCGCGTCACCGCCCGGATCGACGTCGATCTCGACCAGGACGCCGCGCTCGACGCCTGGGTGCAGCAGGCGCTCGCCGCCTTCACCTCGACGATGCCCGCCCTCGCCGCGGCCGCGGCGGCATCGGCAGTCGGCGCGCCATCAGTGTCGGTGGTCGCAGCCCCACGCACGGAACCAGCGTCCGCCCCGGTCGCCCATGGGCGAAACCACCCGTACTCCGCGCTAGTGCTGGCGACGCATCGCCTCAGTGGCGACGGCTCGGCCAAGCAGGTACACCACGTCGCCTTCGCGCTAGGCGACTCGGCGCTACGCTACGAGGCCGGCGACGCGCTCGGCGTGTTCCCGCACAACTGCCCGGAACTCGTTGCCGAGATCCTGACGCTCCTGCGCTGCGACGGCGAAGAGGCCGTGCCGGCGCCCGATGGCAGCACGACCTCGCTCCGCCATGCCCTCACCGAGCTCTACGATCTCGGCAAACCTTCGCCCGACCTGCTGGCACTCTTCGGCGGACCGACGGCCGCTCCGGCCGCGTCGACGGCCCACGTGATCGATGTGCTGCTCGCCCGCGCCGATGTGCGCCCCAAGCCGGCGGTCCTCGTCCGGGTGCTGAAGCGACTGCAGCCGCGACTGTACTCGATCTCATCGTCGCCGCGCGCACACCCCGGAGAGGTGCACCTGACGGTTGGCGCGGTGCGCTACGAGGCCGGCGCGCGCCTGCGCAAGGGCGTGTGCTCAACCTTCCTGGCGGACCGCGTCGTACCCGGGACCTCCCGCACCGGCATCTACGTTCACGCCAACGCCGCGTTCCGCCTGCCGGCCGACGCGAGTCGCCCCGTCATCATGATCGGCCCGGGGACGGGCATCGCCCCGTTCCGCGCGTTCCTGCACGAGCGCCGGGGCAGCGGGGCGAACGGCCGCAACTGGCTTTTCTTCGGCGACCAGCGCTCGGCCACGGATTTTCTTTATCGCGAGGAACTGCTCACGCTGCAGGCCGAGGGCGCCCTGAACCGACTCTCGCTGGCGTGGTCCCGCGACCAGTCGGACAAGGTCTACGTCCAGACCCGGATGCTCGAACACGCGGCGGAGTTGTACGCCTGGCTCGAAGACGGCGCCCACCTGTATGTTTGCGGCGACGCCAGCCGGATGGCGCGCGATGTCGACGCGGCGCTGCACGCCGCCATCGCGCAGGCCGGCGGCAAGACCACCGAGCAGGCCGCCGAATACGTGCAGACGCTGCGGGCGGCCAAGCGCTATTGCCGGGACGTGTACTGATGGCGCGCCGTCCGCCCAATCCGCAGGGCGAGCCCCCGACGCCCCCCTCAGATGTAGTACATCTCGACCGGAGTCTTGGACGCGATGCGATCGAGGGTGCAGCTCTTCAGCTTCTCCTCGAAGGCGGCGCTGATCTCTTCCCAGATTTTCTTCAGCCGCTTGCCACTCTGTCCCTCGAAGTTGCCGCTGAGCTGGAGGCACCGGCCCTCGACCGCCGTCATGATGTCGAACAGCGAGATCTCATCGGGCGGACGCGCGAGCGAGTAGCCGCCGTGGTTGCCGCGCCGGCTGGTGATCAGCTTGTGGTCACGGAGCTTGAGCAGGATCTGCGCAAGGAAGTTCGCGGGCACAGCCTCGACGCGCGCGAGGCGCTCGATCTGGGCCAGCTCGCCGGTGCCGTGCAGGCGGGCCATCTCGGCCATGACGCGGCAGGCGTAATCAACTTTGACGGATACTTTCACGAGGAAGGAGCGGGCATTATCCGGAACTTCCGGGCGGGGTCCACAGGATCTTTGCGCCGCACGACGCTAGATGACGTAGTCGCCGTTCTCGACCTTCAGCAGTTCGCGTGGCGGCAGGAGCATGCCCGCCGCGACCGTCGCGTGGCTCGCCGGGTCGATGAGGATGAAGGAGCCGGTCAGCCGATTCACGCCATAGGCATCGAACACGACGGCCCGCGCGGCGCGCAGCCGGATCTGGCCGATGTCGTTCATGACGAGTTCCGCCGGAGTAGGCTCAGAATCGAGCGTGGCCATCGTCAGCCGGTTCACCAATTCGGAGACGATGACCTGGACGGTATGCGTGGTGTGCTTGAGCAGGTACTTCCGGCCCGGTTGCAGCGGCCGGGAGTGCATCCAGCACACGTCCGCCTGGAGGTCCGCGGAGTTTCCAGGCAGCGGCGTTTCGAGTCCGATGATCGTGCTGCCCCGGCTCACGTCGATGTCGTGCTCAAGCACGAGCGTGACGGATTGCGGGCTGAACGCTTCCTCGACCGGGCCGTCGTAGGTCCAGATCTGCTTCACCGTGGAGGTGAGCCCGGCGGGGAGCGCGAGGACCTTCTGGCCCACGCGCACGATGCCGCCGGCGATCTGCCCGCTGAAGCCGCGGAAATCATGCAGCGCGGGATCGGTCGGGTGATGCGGCCGGTTGACCCATTGCACCGGGAAACGAAGTCCCTGCAGGTTCCAGTCGCTCGCGATGTGCACGCTCTCAAGATGGCCGAGCAGCGTCGGCCCCGTGTACCACGGCGTATGCGGCGACGGGTCGACGACGTTGTCGCCGTTGAGCGCGCTCAGCGGGATGAACTTCACGTCCTTGATGTCGAGCCGGGGCAGGAACTCCTCGAACTGTGCGCGAATCTCGAGGAAGCGCTGCTCGCTCCAGCCCACGAGGTCCATCTTGTTGACCGCGACCACCAGGTGCGGGATGCGCAGGAGCGAAGCGATGGCCGTGTGGCGGCGGCTCTGCTCGATCACGCCGGCGCGAGCATCGACGAGCACGATGGAGAGGTTGGCCGTCGAGGCGCCCGTCACCATGTTGCGCGTGTACTGCACGTGCCCGGGCGTGTCCGCGATGATGAACTTGCGGCGCGGCGTGGCGAAGTAGCGGTACGCAACATCAATGGTGATCCCCTGCTCGCGTTCGGCGCGCAGGCCGTCGGTGAGATTCGCCAGGTTGATCTGTCCGCCGCCCGTGATGTCGGCCGAACGTTCGAGCGCTTCGAGCTGGTCCTCCATGAGCGACTTCGAGTCGTAGAGCAGGCGGCCGATGAGCGTAGATTTCCCGTCATCCACGCTGCCGCAGGTGTTGAAGCGCAGGATGTCGACGGGAACGGGAGGAGTGCTGGCGGTGAGGGAGGTCACGGAAGCGACGAAAGGAGCGGAACGTGAAAGGTTGGGAGCGTGGAAAGAGGTTCGCCGCGGCGAAGGCGCGGCGACGGGCGCCGGCGCCACGCGCGCACGGCGGGTCAGAAGTAACCGGCCTTTTTGCGGTCCTCCATGGCGGCCTCGGAGGACTTATCGTCGGCGCGCGAGCCGCGCTCGGTCACGCGGGCGGCGGCGATCTCGGCGATGATGTCGGCGACGGTGGTGGCCGGCGACTCGACGCAACCCGTGCTGATGATGTCGCCGATGGTGCGCACGCGGACGACGAGTTCGCGCACCTCCTCGCTGGGCTTCGGGGGCACGAGGGTATTGACCGGCAGCCATTGGCCGGCCCGGCGCACGCAGTCGCGCCGATGGCTGAAGTAGATGCCCGGGACTTCGAGCCGCTCGCGCTGGATGTACTCCCAGACGTCCATCTCGGTCCAGTTGCTCAACGGAAACACGCGCATGTTTTCACCGGGATGGAGCCGGCCGTTGTAGAGGTTCCAGATCTCAGGCCGCTGGTTCTTGGGATCCCACTGACCGAAGCTGTCGCGGTAGCTGAAGAAGCGCTCCTTGGCGCGGGCCTTCTCCTCATCGCGGCGCGCGCCGCCGATGCAGCAGTCGAAGCGAAACTCCTCGATCGCCGCCAGCAGCGTCGGGATCTGCAGCCGGTTGCGGCTGATCTCGCCGGGCGCGGGCTGGGCGATCCCCTGCGCGATCGCGTCCTCGACACGACGCACGATGAGCTTGGCGCCAAGTTCCTTGGCACGGCGGTCGCGAAACTCGTTCAACTCCGGGAAGTGATGACCGGTGTCGACGTTGAGCAGCGGCATCGGAATCTCGGAGGGACGAAACGCCTTCTCCGCGAGACGGAGAAGGCAGATGGAGTCCTTGCCACCGGAGAACAGCAGGGCCGGGCGCTCAAACTCGCCGGCGACCTCCCGCATTACATGGATGGCTTCAGTCTCGAGATGCTGGAGGTGGTCGAGATGGTAATTCGTCATGTTGGAACGCGACGGGGTTCGGGTTCAGGCGTTGACCGCCTGCTTGCCCCAGGACGCGTGCAGCCCGCACTCGCGTTTCTCGTCGGCCTTGGCCGGATCGAAGTAGTCCCACTCGTTGGGCAGCTGGTGCTCGGCGAGGTAGGCTTCGACATCGTCATCGGCGAAGTAGAAGAGCGGGTTGACCTTCAGGGCGCCGAAGTTTTCGTCGCGCGACACGATGTCGAGGCCGGCGCGGTTCGGGTTCTGCACCCGGCGGAGCGCGGTGATCCAGACGGTCGGCGCCAGTTCGCGCATCCCGCGCTGAAACGGCTCCAGTTTCATCACCGCGCTGAACCGCTTCAGGCCCGCCTCATCGTCGGTCGTGGGAATCGGCCCGTGGATCGCGTCGCGATGCGCTGCAGTGATGCGTGGCACGTAGCTCTTGAGGTTGAGTTTCAGACGTTCCCGCAGGAGCTCGGCGTGCCGGTAGGTGGCAGGCCGGTTGTACCCGTGGTCAACCCAGAGCACCGGAATGTCCGGCTGCACCTGGACGGCGAGGTGAAGGATCGCCGCCTCGTAGGGCCTGAAGTTCGTGGAAACGAGGGCGCGCCCGCCGGCGTAGTCGATAGCCCAGCGGACGATTTCGAGCGGCGTTTGGGAGCGAAGTTCGGTGTTCCAGCGGGCGAGATCAGCAGTGGTCATGAGTGTGGGACAAAAGAATATGTGGATTTCTACGGCTATCTTAGGTCGGCAAAGCTGAGTTTTAAAGTGTTGTGTATTATGGCACTAACAGAACATGCAGGCCTTTTATTGGCGCATGACACCGAGAACGCTTGCCCAAGTTAGCGAGTTGGTAAAGTTTAAACGCCGTCATATTGACTCAAGATGTCATGTTAAACAAACCAACCACGCTTTTCACCTGATCCCGAACCCGTTTCCGCCGCCCTTCCGCTAACCACACCCACCCACACCACGGCAGCCCGGCCTGCCGCCCGAGATCGCTTGTTCCCACACCCATGTTCCACGCACCCACCCACCTGTCGTCCCCCACCGGCACCGTCCACCTGGTCGGTGCCGGTCCGGGAGACGCTGAGCTCCTGACGCTCAAGGCCAGGCGGCTCATCTCCGAGGCCGACGCGATCGTGTACGATTACCTCGTGTCGCCCGAGGTGCTGGCATTTGCCCGGCCTGAGGCCGAGCGGGTGTTTGTCGGGAAAAAGGGAGGCGGCTTCTGCTGCCCGCAGCGAGAGATCGAAGACATCCTCCTCCGGCTCGCCCGCGAAGGTAACCACGTCGTGCGCCTCAAGGGCGGCGATCCATTTGTCTTCGGCCGGGGCGGAGAGGAAGCCGAGGCGTTGGCTGAGGCCGGGATCTCCTTCGAAGTTGTTCCCGGCATCACCTCCGCTCTCGGTGCGGCGGCCTATGCGGGCGTCCCCCTCACCCACCGGGCACATGCCTCGGCCGTCGTCTTCCTTACCGGCCATGAGGATCCGGCCAAGCCTGACACGTCGATCCATTGGGAGGATTACGGGCGGCTGCGCGCCACCCTGTGCATCTACATGGGGATGAAAAACCTCGAGACGATCACGCGGCGCCTGCAGGCCGGCGGCCTGCCCGCCAGCACGCCGGCGCTGGTCGTGCAATCGGCCACGACCGGCGAGCACCGCCAGTTGCTTTCCACGGTGGCCAACGTGGCACTGGACAGCGAACACGAGGGCATGGGTGCGCCCGCGATGGTGGTCATTGGCGAGGTCGCGGCGCTCGCGGACAAACTCGCCTGGTTCGGGCCGGCGCGGCAGTCGCTCGAGGCCGGCATAGCCCTTGCGTCATGATCGCCGCGCTCATCGACAACGGCTCCCTGGAGCCCGCGGCGCATCGCAACCTGCGCGCCGTCGCCACCGCTGTCGCACGGCGCACCGGCGTTCCGGTGCAGGCGGTGTCCTGGAAACACAGCGACCGTATCCCTGCCGCCTCGCTCAGTCATGAACCGGCAGCGGTCCTCGACTCATGGCTCCGCGCCCAACTGGCCCGAGGCGAACGCGACTTCGTCTTCCTGCCGTTCTTCGTCAGTCCTCAGGGCGCGATCGGCTCCCGCCTGCAGCGCGACCTCGAGCGTCTGCAACGCGAACATCCCTTTCGCTTTCAACTGGCGGCCAGCCTTGCCGACCAAGGCGTGCTCGCCCCCGTCATCGCCGACCGCATTCGCACCACGGTCCGCGCGACTCACCTGGAGCGCCCGCCCGTAATCGTCGTCGACCACGGAGGCCCGTCGCGCGCGTCGGCCGCCCTGCGCAATGCACTCGCGGGGCAGATTCAGGATCTGCTCGGGGCCGAGATCGGCCCACTCGCCGCCGCCTCGATGGAAGGCGCCGAGCACCCGCACAACCGTCCCCTCTTCGCCGACGTGCTCGCCGCGCCGGAATTCGACCACGGCGACGTCGTGATCGCCCCACTCTTTCTCGCGCCCGGCCGGCACGCCGGCCCGCGTGGCGATCTCGTCGAGATCGCCACCGCGGCGGAGGATCGCCTCACCGCGGCGCCGCTGCGCTGCCATTTCACCGAACTCATCGGCTCGCACTCCCTCATCACCGAGGCGCTGGCCGACGCCCTCCAACAATCCCTCTTCCACGCTTCCGCCGCCGCATGAGCCTGCCCACCGATCTCTCACCCATTCCCGAAAAACCGCTGCACAAGAACGAGCAGCTCAAAGCCGAGAGCAATTGGCTCCGCGGCCAGATCCGCCATGACCTCGCCGACGCATCCACCGGCGCCATCTCCGAGGAGAGTAACCAGCTCTGCAAATTCCACGGCGTGTACCAGCAGGACGATCGCGACCTGCGAAACCAGCGCCGCAAGGAGGGACGCGAGAAGGCGTTCATCTTCATGGCACGCGTCCGCGTCCCCGGCGGCGTCTGCACCCCGCAGCAGTGGCTCGAGCTCGACCGCCTCGCCGACTCGCACGGCAACGGCACGCTGAAACTCACCACGCGGCAGGCGTTCCAGTTTCACGGCGTCGTGAAGGGCAACCTCCGCCCGCTCGTCCAGCAGATCAATCTCGCGGCCGGGCTCAGCACCGTGGCCGCCTGCGGCGACATCAACCGCAACGTCATGTGCAATCCCAACCCGGACCAATCCACGCTGCACGCGCAGGTCTGGGCCACGGCCAAGGCCATCAGCGATCACCTCCTGCCGCGCACCCGCGCCTACCACGAGCTTTGGGTGAACGACGAACTGGTCTCCGGCGGCGAGCCGGAGGACGAGCCGATCTACGGTCGCACGTACCTGCCCCGAAAGTTCAAGGTCGCGATCGCGGTGCCGCCGAGCAACGACGTCGATGTTTACGGCAACGACCTGGGCTTCGTCGCGATCACCGACGAGTCCGGCGCGCTGGCCGGCTACAACGTGCTCGTGGGCGGCGGCATGGGCATGTCCCACAACCAGCTCGAGACGTTTCCCCGGATCGCCGACGTCATGGGCTTCTGCCGCCCCGACCAGGTCGTCGACGTGGCGGAGAAGGTCGTGCTCGTGCAGCGTGATTACGGCGACCGCACCGACCGCAAGCACGCGCGGCTCAAGTACACCATCGAGGACCGCGGCCTCGGCTGGTTCCGCGGCGAGGTCGAGCGGCGGCTCGGCTACGCGCTCGCGCCCGCGCGGCGCTTCGAGTTCACCCACTCGGGCGACCGCTACGGCTGGACCGAACTCGCCGGCGGCCACGGCCACTACACGCTGTTCATCCAGAGCGGGCGCGTGAAGGACACCGCGGACTACCCGCTGCGGACGGGACTGCGCGAGATCGCCCGCGTGCACCGCGGCGACCTCCGCCTGACGCCCAATCAGAATCTCATCATCGGCAATGTTGCCCCCACCGACCGGCCGCAGATCGAGGCCCTCCTGCGTCACTACAAGCTGGATACCGGCAACCGCGCCACCGGGCTCAAGCGCAGCGCCATGTCGTGCGTGGCCCTGCCGACCTGCGGTCTCGCGCTGGCGGAGAGCGAGCGCGTGCTGCCGGAGCTCGTGACGAACTTTGAGCAGGAGCTCGAGGCCGTCGGACTGCGCGACGACGAGATCACGTTGCGCATCACCGGCTGCCCGAACGGCTGCGGCCGCCCCTTCCTGGCGGAGATCGGCCTGATCGGCCGCGCCCCCGGCAAGTACAACATTCACCTCGGCGCCGCGTTCAACGGCACCCGCATGAACGTCCTCTACAAGGCCTCCGTTCCGCTTGCCGAGGTCCGTCCGCTGCTCAGCCCGATCCTGCGCGACTACGCCACGCGGCGCATGCCCGGCGAACGCTTCGGTGATTTCGTCTTGCGCACCGGGTACGTCCATCAGACCGGCACCCCGCACGACTTCCACGAGCAGCGCCACGCGTCGCTCGGCGAAGCGATCTGAGGATTATCCCTCACGCGAACGTCACCGGCGTCAGGCGCCGGTGACGTTCGCGCAGTCGAACCTGTCGCGGGTTCCATTGCGCGTGGTTTGATGGCCTCGGCCAGAAAAAGGCCGGCCGCCACACCCACGCCGGCAATGAGTTGGATCCAGAAATGGCGGCATTGACCGCGTCGCGTCCGCGCTGCCCCGCGATTCGCATTCTTTTCTCCCGCGGGAACTTAGCCCACGAGCGTCGGACCATGGGCAAAAAAGAGGGCGGGCCGCCTACCCCTAAGCGGCCCGCCCATTGCTTTCTTACTTACCCCAATTCTCCACCGCTATGCGGAGGAGAAATTCCAAAAGTGATGCGCCCTAAGTAACCCAGATATCGGCACAGTTCCAATGAACCGCCGGAGATTTTTTCGGGAAAATATTGAACGCTTTCCGCCCGTTCGCGTAACGCCGGCCGGGGCTGCAAGCTCATGGCATCTGCGGTGGTATGGGCTTCTTCTTGGGCCGCGGTTCGACCCACAAACGCACCAGTAGTTCGGCGAGGTTCTTCATGCTGGTTCGCTGCGGGCCCTCGTGCCGCGCCGCCTCGCGGAACACCGGCACGACCACGCTACGCTCCTGATAGTAAGCCCACAGCTCAGGCTCGATGCGCAGCACCGCCGCAGCGTCCTCCCGCTCACCGCGGCAGATAGATTGAACTTTGGAGACCCAGAATTGTCGCTCCTCAGCGTGACCCTGCAGGTAATCGAAGACCCTTTGCTCGCTCCGGTTGAGACTCATGCCGGCAACGTGGGCGACGAGTCCCCGAAAACAACTGCAAACTCCCCACGGACGCCGTCGTTGCATTCAAATGGTATCCGTGGTTAACAAGACACCGTAACCCCTCCTCACCCTATGTGGCAGAAATTCAAGGAACAGATCCCAGCCGTCATTCTCACCGCGCTGCTGGTCATCGGCGGGGCGTTCTGGCTCCGTCAGCAGGCCGTCAACGAAATGATCGCCAAGCAGCAGGCCGAACTCGCCCCGCTGCGTGAACAAAATGACCGCCAGGGCGCCGCGCTCGACGAAGCCCAGCGGCAACTCGCGGACATGCGCAAAACCCTCAACGAGGCCATCGCCAAGCGCGAGGCCGACGTCTTCCGCACCGACGAGGAGGTGCAGAAGATGAACACCGAGCGCATGGACCTCCTGGCCGAGGCCATCGCCAAGAAGATCCAGCCGTACAATCCGCTCCCGAAGACGCCCGAGGAAGCCGAGCGCATGCAGAACGAGCAGGTCGACAAGGTCTCGAGCCGCATGGCCGAGCGCATCCAGCCGATCCTCTCGGAAATGGCCAAGGACCAGAATCTCACCCGCGACTCGATTGCGCAGTACAGCAACCGCATCTCCGAACAGGTCGGCCACGTGCTGGCGTCGGAGATGAACCGGAATCAGCAACTGAACAACAACCTGCAGCAGACGCAGGCCGCCGCCCAGGACGCGCTGAAGCTCTCGCATGAAATCACCGCCCTCTACCTGAGCACGTTCAAGGACCAGGGCCTCATCACCCGCCTGCTCACCCTGCCCGCCAACGTCGTCAAGGACGCCGCCAGCCTCTCCATCGTCTCGAGCAGCGATCGTAAAAAGGTCGAGGAAAGCCTCGTCACCCGGATGTCGCAGATCGAGAAGCAGCTCGCCACCCTCCAGGCGCAGAACCCCGACACCGGGACTCCCGCCGCCACCGAGGGCACGCCGGCCGCGGCACCTGCCCCGACGCCGGCACCGACGCCGACGGCTCATCCGCAGCGTCCGGGTCAGCAGAAGACCTGAGTCACTTTCGTCCGCGCCAATTCAGAAGCCACGCGTGAGGCGCGTGGCTTCTTTTTTTGCCCACAGGCCGCCGTCACTCCGGCGGCTTGCGGTTCCCGGCCCAGATCAGCCAGAGCGCCAGCGCCACCAGCAGCACGAGCCACCAGAGGTAGCGCAGCTCCCGCGCCGCCATCTCGGCGAACCGCAGCGCGGCCGGGAACAGGAGAAAGAGCACGGCGACCGCAAGCAGCAGCACGCCGAACTGGAGAAACGCCTTCAGCCTAGGATTCATCGGGTCGGGCGCACGGCAGCCGGCGCCGGAGAACCGGCCCGGGTCTTCACCGGCGCAACATGCTTGGTCAATTCATCGAGGGACAGGATGACGCTGGATTCGCCGCCGCCCACCACGAGTGGGGAACGTCCGTTCCAATTCTGCAGGATCTGCAGCTTGATGAAGTCAGGGTTCGCTTTCAGCGCGGTGCCACGGACCTGGATGGCTTCGGCTTCACCGCGGGCCCGGATGATCGCGGTGTCCGCCTCGATCTGCGCCTTGAGCTGGGTGAACTTCGCCTTCTCGGCCTCCTGCTCCTGCACCATCTTCATTTCAATGGCCGTCTCGAGCTCGGAGGACAGCGCCAGGTTGTAGATCACGAGGTCGCTCACGACGAGGAAGTCGGAGCCGATCTTCTTGCGCGCGAGTTCGAGCGCCCGCGTCTTGATCTCCTCACGCTTCTTCACGATCTGCTCCGCGCTCTGCGTCGCGGCGACTTCCTTCAGCGCTTCCTGCACCCGCGGCGCGATCAGCGTGTCGAAGGGCTCGCCCGCGTACTCGCGGAAGATCTTCACCACCGACTGTTCCGGCACGCGGTAGAGGACGTGCACCTCCATCTTCACCTGCTGCAGGTCCGACGAGTAGCACTCCGCCGGCATCGGCCGCGTCTGCTGCCGCACCGAGATCTGATGGATGCGCGTCACAAAGGGCTGCTTCAGGCCAAAGCCCTCCGTCTTGAATTCGGGCGACACGGTGCCGAGCGTCACCTCCACGCCACGATAGCCCGGCTGCACCACGTAGGCGGTGGCCGAGGCCAGGATAACGACGGCGAACACGAGGATGGCGCCGCCGATCAGCCGCTTCAGGCTGCGGCCGTCGAACTCACCATCGTTTGCCCCACCAAATTGCGCGCGGTTCATGGTTTTTCCTCCTTCTGTACCGGCTTCGCGCCGGTCGTGAAATCACCCAGCGGCAGCATCATGTTGGCCCCGGTTGCCCCGGGTCCCACCACCAGCGGCGTGATGCCGTCCCAATGTTCGATCACCTGCAGTTCGAGGACGCTCGGGTTTTCCCGCAGCGCCTTGCCGCGCAGCACGATCGATTCCGCCTCGCCGCGCGCCTTGATGACGGCGGTGTTGGCCTCGATCTGCGCCTGCTGCTGGGCGAAGCGCGAACGGGCCGCCTCCTGCTCCTGCACCATCTTGGCCTCAATCGCCGCCTCCAGCGCGTTCGTCAGGTCGATATTCTCCAGCACCACGTCCTCAATCACGAGGAGGTCGCCCACCTTCCGGCGGGCACTCTGCAGGGCCATCGACTTCACCTCCTCGCGCTTCTTCACGATGAGTTCCGCCGTCCGCGAGGCCGTGACTTCATTCAGCGCCTCCGCCACGCGGGGCCGAATCAGCGTGTCAAACGGATCGCCTGCGTAGTCGCGGTAGATCGTGACGACGGAGGCCTGCGGCACGCGATAGAGCAGCCGCACGTCGATCTTCACCTGCTGCAGGTCCGACGAATAGCAGTCCGCGCGCATCTTCGCCGTCTGCTGCCGGATCGCCTGCGGCACGACCGTCGTGATGAAGGGCATCTTGAAGCCAAACCCCTCGGGTTTGAATTCCGACGACACCTTGCCGAGCGTCACCTGGACGCCGCGGTTGCCGGGTTCGACAACGTAGCTGGCCGAGGTCGCCGCGAGGATCAGGATGAAGATCAACACCGCGCCGCCAATCAGGCCGACGATGGTTCTGGGTTTCATAGTGGTAGACAAACTGATGGGCATGCTGCCGTGGGCGCGCGGTCACTCAAGGGTTTTGCGGTCGCGGGGGAAACGGGCTGCGAATTTCCAACGCGTCGGCCGCACCGACCGCCGGGCGCTTGCGTTTGGTCTGGTCCGCACCAGAAAGACATCGCCCCTCCCCATGGAACCCCTCGTCGCGCTTGTGGTGTTGGTCCTGGCCCTGGCCTTTGTCGCGTTCCCCGTCTGGGCCATCATCCGAATTCTCGCCCTGGGCCGCGAAAACGACGCGCTCGCCCGCCGACTCCTCGCACTGGAGTCCGACCTCGACACGCTGCGCCGCAGTTCTCGCCCCGTCATCTCGTCGGCCCCGACGGCAACTCCCAGCGCCGTGGCCCCTGCGCCTGCGCCCGCACGCGTGGTGTCGCCGCCCTCGATTGCGGTCACGCCTTCGCCGCTTCCACCCGCCACGGCGTCGACTCCCTCCGCCGCCGCTCCGCTGCCCCCACCGCTTCTTCCCGCCGCCGCCTCCCGCGCCCCGGTCGGTTCCGCGTCGCCGAGCCGCCCGGTTGAATCGTTGGCCGAAACACCGGAGCCCGCTGGCGCCGTCCCGGCCGCGCGGCGCAACTGGGAACAGTTCATGGGCGCGAAGTTCTTCGCCTGGCTCGGCGGTCTCGCTGCCCTCCTGGCCCTCGCGTTCTTCGTCAAGTACTCGTTCGAGCATGAGCTGATCCCGCCTGAGGTGCGGGTCGCGATCGGTTTCGTCTTCGCTGTCGGACTCGTGGTCGGCGGCCTGCGCGTGCCGCGCGACCGCTACGCCGTCACCGCGCAGACCTTCATCGCCACGGGCATCGTCTCGCTCTACGCGGTCACCTACGCGTGCAATGGCTTCTACCACTTCGCGTTCTTCGGTCCGGTCGCGACGTTCCTGCTGATGGCCTTGATCACCACCGCGGCGTTTCTCCTCGCGGTTCGACTCGAGGCGCGGGTGGTCGCCGTCCTCGGCATCCTCGGCGGTTTCCTCACGCCTGTCCTGCTCTCGACCGGACAGGACAACCCCGTCGGCCTGTTCGGCTACCTGGCCGTGCTCGACGCCGGGCTCATCGCGGTGGCGCTCCACCGGCGCTGGCACTTCCTCGTCGTCCTGGGGGCGGCCGGCACCATCGCAATGGAAGTCGGCTGGGCGATCCACTTCCTCACGCCGGAGAAAGCGCCGGTGGCGATGGTCGTCACGCTGGGATTCTCCGCGCTATTCTTCGCCGGGTACGCGTGGGCGCGTCACCGCGGGCAGACCAGTGTTGCGCTGAGCGGCTCTGCCATTGCCCTGCCATTCGTCGCCCTCGGATTCGCGTTTGCGTTTCTCGATTACGCCAGCGTCTCCGCGCGGCCCGGGCTCCTGCTCCCCTTCATCCTCGGCGCCGACCTCGTGCTTCTCGCCGTCGCGTGGCGCGACGAGCGCCTGCCACGCGTGCACCTGGTCGCCGGGCTCGTGGTCTTCGCGCTCCTCGGCACCTGGACCACCCGGCGGCTGACCGCTGACCTCCTGCCGTGGGCGCTCGCATTCTCCCTCATCTACGCCGCCCTGCATTCCGCCTTTCCGCTCGTGCTCGCCCGCCGGCGGCCGGACGCGGCGCCCGCGTGGTGGAGCCAGCTTTTCGCCCCGCTCACGCTGCTGCTGCTCGTCATTCCGCTCTTCCGCCTCGAGCCGGTATCCATCGGGCTGTGGTTCGCCGTGCTGCTCGTCGATCTCCTCGCGCTCGGCATCGCGGTCCTGTCCGCTTCGGTCGCCGTGGTCGCCGCCGTGCTCCTGCTTACCCTGGGCGCCGCCGCCGTGTGGCTGTTTCATCTATCGCCCGTCGTCCCCGTCGCGGGTGAATTTCTGCTCGTGGTCGGCGGCTTTGCCGTCGCCTTTTTCGCCGCCAGCGTGTGGCTCGCGCGGCGCCTTGGCCTCGGCGCAGCAGACTCCAGCCGGCTCGGCGCGTGGCTGGGCGGACCGCGCGCACAACTGCCAGCGTTCTCCGCCCTGCTCCCGTTCGTGCTGCTGATCCTGGTGACGTTCCGCCTGCCGCTTCCCAATCCCTCCGGCGTGTACGGACTCGCGCTGTTGCTGGTGGGGTTGACGCTCGGGCTCGCCGTGCTGCTGGCCATCGACTGGCTGCCGCTCTGCGCGCTCGTCGGCGCGGCCGCCGTTCAGTTTGCGTGGCAGACCACGCAGTTCACTCCGTTGTCCGCTCTTCTGACCTCGACGTGGGCCTTGGCTTTCACCGCGGTGTTCGCCGCCTACCCATTCGTGTTCCGGCGGCGGCTCGCGGAAACCACTGGTCCATGGGCGGTCGCCGCGCTCGGCGCCATGATTCACTTTCCCCTGGTGTATCGCAGCGTGCAGGCGGGCTGGCCCAACGACGTGATGGGCCTGCTACCGGCCGCGTTCGCCCTCCTGCCGCTCGGCAGTTTGGTCGCGGTGCTCCGGCGCCCGCCAACCACCCCCGCCGCGCGGCTCAACCAACTGGCGTGGTTCGGCGGCGCGACGCTGCTGTTCGTCACGCTGATTTTCCCGATCCAGTTCGAACGCCAATGGCTCACCGTCGCCTGGGCGCTCGAGGGCGCCGCGCTTCTCTGGCTGTTCCACCGCGTGCCTCACCCCGGCCTGCGCGCCACCGGGGTCGTGCTGCTGACGATCGCGTTCGTGCGGCTGGCGCTGAATCCCGCGGTGCTCTCGTACCACGCCCGCAGCACCACCCCGCTGTTCAATTGGTATCTTTACAGCTACGGGCTGGTCCTGGCGGCGCTGTTCACCGGCGCGCGCCTGCTCGCCCCACCGCGTGAGCGCGTGCTCGGCGTCAACGCGCCCGCCGTCCTCAGCGTCCTTGGCACGGTCCTTGCCTTCCTGCTCCTCAACATCCAGATCGCCGACTTCTTCACCGCGCCGGGCAGCCACGTCCTCACTTTCCAATTTTCCGGCAACTTCGCCCGCGACATGAGCTACACCATTGGCTGGGCGCTCTTCGCGCTGTCGCTGCTGCTCGTGGGCATCGCGCGGCGGCTCCGTCCCGCCCGGCTCGCCGCGCTCGCGCTGCTGGGCGTCACCGCCCTCAAGCTCTTCCTCCACGACCTCGCCCGCCTCGATTCGCTCTATCGCGTCGGCGCCCTGTTCGCCGTTGCGCTCGTGGCGATCGGCGCCTCCTTTGCCTACCAACGCTTTCTCCCCGGCAATGAAAAGACCCCGCCGCGTGCTCCTTAACCTCGGCCGCGCCGGCCTCCTGCTCCTCACCCTCAGCGCCGCCCGCGCGCTGGAGCCCACCAACTGGGCCAACCGCCAGCCGTTCCTGCTCGGCCAGCCCGGGCTCACGCGCGTGGCCCTGCCCCCGGCCACGCTCGACGCCGCCCGCCCCGACCGCGGCGACCTGCGGCTGCTCGACCCGACCGGGCGCGAGACGGCGTTTCTCCTGTGGTCCGCCCCGCCACCCCTCCCCTCGCCTGCGCGTGCCCCGCACTCATTCCAGGCCACGCTGCGCGACAACCACACCCAGCTCCTGATTGAAACCGGCACCTCCGCCCCCCTCACCGGCCTCACCCTGCGCACGCCCGCGGACGGCTTCATCAAGGGCGCGCTCCTCGAGCGGTCCGACGATGGCGTCCAGTGGTCCCCGCTTCGCTCCGGCGCGCCGCTCTTCCGCCAGCACGGCGCCGAACTGCTGACGCTGCCGCTCGCCGGGGTGAGCACCGCCTGGCTGCGCGTGACGCTGGACGACACCCGCAATACGCCCGTGCCCTTTCTCGGTGCCACGCTCTGCGTCGCCGTGCCCCAAGCCCCGGACTCCACCCGCGAGCTGCCCGACGTCGGTCTCACGCAACGCGAGGAATTCGCCGGCGTCACCGTGCTGACGCTCGATCTCGGCGCCCGCCACCTCCCGCTCGCGGAGCTGCAGTTCGACATCGGCGACGCGCTGTTCACGCGGCGCGTGAAGGTCGCCGTCCGCGAACTCCGCAATGAGGTGGCCACCGAACGGGTGCTCGCCCAGGGGGTGATCTTCCGCCTCGGCGTCGGCGGCGCAGCCACCGCGGCCGAACTCAGCGTGCCCCTCGACCTGGATGCCCCGGCCCGCGAGCTCCTGGTGTATGTGGAGAATGGTGACAGCCCACCGCTGGAAATCCGCGGCGTGCGGGTACGCCACCGGCCCGTATGGCTCGTCTTCGCCGCCCCGCTCGCCGGCACCTACAACCTGCTCACCGGCAACCCGAACGTGCCGGCGCCGCACTACGATCTCGCCCGCCTCCCGCGCGACTTGCCCGAGATTCCCGACACCGCGGCCGAACCCGGTACGCTGCGCCCGATGCCCGGCCATACGCCGCGCGATCCGCTGGCCGCCGCGCCGCTGCGGGGCGGGGTGATCGACGTCTCCGCGTGGCAGTTTCGCAAACCGGTGCAGTTCGCGGGCGACGCCGTGCAGCAGCTCGAGATCGACCTCGACGTCCTCGCGGGCACGCGCAACCAGCTCGCCGACGTCCGCCTCGTCCGGGACGGCGAGCAGGTGCCGTATCTCGTCGAACGTCCCGCCCTCGCCCGGGCGCTTCCACTGCCCTTTCAGCCGGTCGAGCGGCGCGGTGAGCCCACGTTCTCCCGCTGGCGCGTCCCGTTGCCGCGCGCCCGTCTGCCGCTCTCGACCCTGACGCTCACGTCCACTTCGCCGCTCTTCACCCGCTACCTGCGCGTTTATGAGACCGCCTCGGACGATCGCGGCGGCTGGCGCGACCGCGTGCTGGCGGATGGCACCTGGAACCGCACCCCCGATGGCGGCGCAAACCTGGTTCTCACCTTCGTCTCCCACCCGAGCCAGGACGAGCTGTGGATCGAGACCAATAACGGCGACAATCCGCCAATCGTTCTGAGCGCGGTCCAGGCGGAGTATCCGGTCACGCGCCTGCTGTTCCGGGCCGAGCCCGGCCCGCTCATGCTGTACTACGGCAATCCCGGAGCAGCCACTCCCCGCTACGACCTCGCGCTCCTCGCCGAACCGCTCCTGCGCGCCGACCGCCAGCGCGCCCAACCCGGCCCCGAGGAGGTCCTGAATCCCGACGGCTGGGCCACGCGCGCGGTGGGCCGATCCGGCCTGGTCTTCTGGTCGGTGCTCGCCGGCGTCGTGGTCGTGCTCCTCATCGTGGTGGCCCGGCTGCTGCCGAAGCCGCCGCCCACCGTCGCGCCGCCCAGCTAAGCCAGGCGGCCCCGGCCGCGTTCAGCGCAGTGCCAGGTCCACGCGCCGCACGTCCTTCACCGGCCATTTCGAGACGGTAAGGCCCTTGGCGTTGCGCGAGCTGATCGGCACGTGCGCGACCTCGAACTCGAACTCGCGCACCCGCGCGCCGCTGCGGCCGTCGATGTAGATCATCAGCTTCTGCGGCATCTCCTTCTCGGTCTTGCTCACGTCGAGATAGACGATCTTCGAACCCTCGGACTTGGTCAGCGGATAGAGCTTGTCGCGCGAGAGGCCGCCAATCTGGAAGCGCTTGGCGAACGCCTTCCCGGTGTCCTTGTCCTGGTACACCATGGTGTAAAAGTTCGGGTCGCCGTCCTTCGGGAAAACCGCGCAGTGGATGATATCGCGGCCCATGAAGACCTTGTCGGCCACCTTGCTCACCTTCAGCGAGCCGTCGCGCATGATGCACAGCACGCTGTCGAGGATGGTGCACTCGGTGACGAACTCGTGCTGGCGCCAGTTGAGGCCGATGAAGCCATCCTCGCGATTCACATACAGGCGCTGGTTGGCCGAGACGACCTCTGCGGCATTGATCTGCTCGATCTCGTCGTACTCGGTGCGACGCTTGTGCCCCTTGCCGTACTTTTCCTGCAGCATCTCGTACCAGGCGACCGTGTAGCCGGTGAGGTTCTTCAGGTTGGCCTTCGTCTCCTTGATGCCCGCCTCGATCTTGGTGATCGCCTCGTCGGCCTGGAACCGGTTGTAGGCCGAGATGCGTTTGATGCGGATTTCGGTGAGGCGGACGATGTCATCCTCCGTCACCGGGCGGCGGAGCTGCTTGAGGAAGGGCTTCAATCCCTCGCGTATCTCCTCGAGCACGTTTTCCCAGGTCTTCGACTTTTCGATGCGGCGATAGATGCGCTCCTCGATGAAAATCCGCTCGAGCGAGTCCCAGTGCCACTGCTGCTCGAGTTCCTCGAGCTTGATCTCGAGTTCGCGCTTCAGCAGCTCGCGCGTCTGCTCGACCGCCCGCTTGAGGATGTCGCGCACGCCCAGGAACTGCGGACGGTCGTTGCCGCGCTCGTCGCGCACGATGACGCACGCCGCGGGCGAGATGTTCAGCTGGCAGCTCGTGAAGACGTAGAGCTGTTGGATGAGCTGCTCGGCGTCGGCGCCCTGCGGGAGATGGACGAGGATCTCGACCTTGTCGGCGGTGTTGTCGTCGACGTGCTTGATCTTGATCTTCCCCTTCGCGTTGGCGGCGAGGATGGACTCGATGAGCGCCTCGGTGGAGAGGCCGAACGGCAGCTCGGTGATCGCGAGCAGGTACTTCGAGCGCTGCTCGATCCGGGCGCGGATCTTCACTTTGCCGCCGCGCTCGCCGTCGTTGTACTCCGAGAAATCGGCGATGCCGCCCGTCGGAAAATCGGGGAAGATCCGGAAGGTTTTCCCCTGCAGGTGATTGATGGCGGCGCGGCAGAGGTCGTTGAAATTGTGCGGCAGGATCTTCGTCGAGAGGCCGACGGCGATGCCCTCGGCGCCCTCGAGCAGCACGATGGGGAACTTGGCCGGCAGCGTGACCGGCTCCTTCGCGCGGCCGTCGTAGCTGAGCTGCCAGGTCGTGGTCTTCGGATTGAACAGGACCTCCTTCGCGAAGCCGGTCAGCCGCGCCTCGATGTAACGCGGCGCGGCCGCGTCGTCGCCGGTGAGGGTGTTGCCGAAATTGCCCTGCGGCTCGATCAGCCAGCCGCGTTGCGCGATGCCCACGAGCGCGGCGCCGATCGAGGCGTCGCCGTGCGGGTGAAAACGCATCGTGGCGCCCACGATGTTGGCGACCTTGTGAAAACGACCGTCGTCCATCTCCCACATGGTGTGGAGAACGCGGCGCTGCACCGGCTTGAGGCCATCATCGATGTGCGGCACCGCGCGGTCGAGAATCACGTAGCTGGCATAGTCGAGGAACCAGTTGCGGTAGTGTTCCGCGAGCGGGGCCTGCTCATCCTGCACCTTGCCCACGCGGGCCGGCGCCAACGCCGCCGCCGGCAACGCGTCGCCATTGCCGTTGCCCTCTTCGTGCCCGGCCGGCTGCGCTTCTTCTTTCGCGGCCGTTTCCAGCGTTCCGCCTTCGGGGCCTTCCTTCCGGCCTCCGTCCTCGGGCTTCCGGCTTCCTGCCTCTGGCTTCTGCTTTCCGGCCTCCGGCTTCCGGCCTCCGTCCTCGGGCTTCCGGCTTCCTGCCTCTGGCTTCTGCTTTCCGGCCTCCGGCTTCTGGCCTCCGGCTTCTGGCTTCCGGCTTCCGGCCTCCGGCTTCTGCACGTCATTGCCCAGCGGCAGCTCAGGTTGATCGGAGGACGGTTTCTTCTTCGGCATCGCTTATCGGGACGGTTGAAAACGGGCACGGTGTCACGCGGCGGCGGCGCACGTCAAGCGACCGCTCAGCCCACATACCTGCGAGGATCCGAGCGCGAGCGGCCTCGAAAACGCGCAGAAGTCGCAAAAGGAAAACCGTGCTTGAGAGGCAGCGAGATGCGTGTCGTCCGCCAAAATCCGGCGCTTACCGCCGCGGGCTGGAGCGCGACAACGGATGGACACCTGACGCCAGAAACACCGATTCCAGAAACGGATCGATTGGAGAACCGCGAACGATCGCGAAGAGCCGCGAAAATCAGTGGTACACCGGGACGCGAATGCCGTGATTGTTTTCGCGCCGGTTCGCGTCAATTCGCGGTCGATTCTCCTCAGATCTCTTCGCCGTCCTCCTTCAGTTACTCACGCCGAGGCGCGCGGAGTATCCGGAAATTATCGCGCCAGTATCTGGACATTATTCCCGAGTATCTGGACATTATTCCGGTACCACCTGCTATTCGGGTCTTTATAATTGCTGCCCTCGTTCCCTCCGTATCGTCGGTTGTCGTCCACTTGAGAGCCGAATGTGACCAGCTTTCAAACGACGATGTCCTGAATCCGGCGGGTCCAGTTTCAGCCTTCCGCCTTCAGCTTTCAGCCTTCATCTGGCGCGCAGCGTCAGATGAACGATCTCCGCCGGTGCCGCGGTCCGAAGGGGAAACCAGTTGCCGACGCCGTTGCTCACGACGAGCCGCGCCGCGCCTTGCCGGTACAAACCGGACCAGTAGCGGAAGAGCATCGGGCCCGCCCCGAACTCCGGCGTCAGCATGAGTTGCCCGCCATGGGTGTGGCCGGCGAGCGTAAGCGGCAGCCCCGCCTGCGCGGCGACGTCGAACGCATGCGGATGGTGGGCGAGCACGATTGGGAACGCGTCCGGATCGCGGCCTGCCACCACGCGCCCAAAGTTCCGCGGATCCGGGTGCGCCGCATCATAACTCCAGCGCAGCCCGATCACCTCCACCGGGTGACCGCGCACGCGCAGCGTCGCCTTTTCATCCAGCAGCAGCGGGAGCCCCGCGCCGCGGACCGCCCGCTCAAATGGCTCACGTCCGCCGAACAGGTCGTGGTTGCCCTCGATCGCAAGAAAGCGCCCAGGACGGTGAATCCGCTGCAGGAACGCCACGGCCTCGGGCAACTCCTCAAGCCGGCTGTCGATGAGGTCGCCCGTGAACAGCGTGAGGTCGGCGTCGAGTTCGAGTGTTGCCCGGGCAATCCGATCGACAATCGGCCCGTAGGTGAACTTGCCAACATGCGAGTCGCTCACGTGCGCAATCGTCATTCCATCGAGCACCGAGGGCAGTTGCGGAAGATCGACTTCGATCCGCCGAATGCGAAATCGCCGGTTCTGGATCAGGCCCACCCCGACCGTCCCCAACGTCAGCACCATGGGCGCGAGCGCCATGCCCGCTGCCAGCGCCTCGCGGCGTGTCAGCGCCGGCTCGCCCGCGACCGGAATCGCGGCAGGCATGTGGGCCGACTTGCGCCGGCGGCGGCGCCACCAGCCGACGAGCCACGCGATACCCGCGATGTCCATGAGCGGCAGCGCCATCAGGGGCAGCCCGATCAATGCCCACAGCATCACCACCGCCACCCACCAATCCGGCGGCGACCATTTCCATCCCATCCGCCGCATGAGGATGTAGTACGTGACGCCCGACAGGAAGATGGTGGCGAACAATCCCACCGCGACCCGCAGCCAGCCGGCGCGCCGCAACGTCCGCAGTCGCGTATCCGCCCACCACCACCACAGGAGCGTCAGCGCCAGGCTCGAGAAGACGATGAGGAAGATGATCAGGGGGATTCGCACGGCAGGGAGAAAAGTCCCTCACGATGCCCTCCGCCCCTCTCAACGCAACCCGGAGGGGGCTACCCTCTTTCTCTTACTCTTACTCTTTCTCTTTCTCTCAAGCCGCCCCTTCAGGGCGGCCTAATTTGCACGCAAAAATGCCGGGCGCAGCACTCTCACTTTCACTCTCACTCCGAAGGCGTTCTCGTTCTCGGATTCGGATTCGAGATCGAGGTCGTTCTCCAAATCGTAATGTCGCGCCGCCCGCGCAGGCACGGCGGCGCCGGGTTTGAGAGAAAGAGAAAGAGAAAGAGAACGAGAAAGATAGGAGCGGCGCCTGTGGGCGCGCGCGATCAACGCCCCCGCAAGACCGCCATCGCGGCCTCGAGGTCCGGATCCCGGCCAACCCGGACGTCGGCGAGGGTTCGCTTCACGACGATGTCGGGCTCGACGCCGTGGCCTTCGATTCGCCGCCCGTGGGGGGCGCGATAATCCTCGCGGCTCAACTGCAGCTCTCCGCCGTCGGGCAGCGTATAGAACCAGCTCGCGAGCACCGCACCCGCGGTCTTGCGTCCGACGATTGTCGCGCGGCCGTGATCCTGCAGCACCGCAGCGAAGATCTCCGCGGCGCTGGCGCTCGTCGCGTCGACGAGCACCACGACCTTGCCGCGGTAGCGCGCCGACCCGAGTTGCCACGAGTTCTTCACCTTCTTCGCGCCCTCGCGCGTCACAAAGGTCCCGCAGTCCACGCGCCGGTCGAAGAACTCGCCGATGGAGATACCGAGCGAGAACGTCTCGCCGCCCGGGTTGCGGCGCAGGTCGATCACGACGCCGGGCGCGCGCGCGTGCTCCTGCAGTTGCCGGCTGAGCCAGCGGCGGTCCTTCGCATCAAAGGCGTCGAAACGCAGGTAAACGAAGCCGTCAGGCAACGGACGCACCACCTGCAACGCCGCGATGGAGAGCCGCTTTGCCACGAGCCTTACCGGCACGTCGCGGTCACGCGTGTCGCGGAAAACCCACACCGCCTCCTCGCCTTCCCCCGCATTGAAGTTCGGCTGGTCGCCCACCGGCACGCCGTTGCGGCTCACGACAATCCAACCGGGACTGACGCCGGCGCCGCCGGCCGGCGAGTCGGGCGCGACGTCGGTGACGACCCACTGCTGCTCCACGCGCACCATCGAAAAACCGGTGCGAGCCTTCTCGTGCGTGTGCCGTTCAAGCGCGCGGCGGGGCGACAGCGCGTGCGTGTGGCTGTCGTTGAGGCCGTCGAGCATCTCGTTGAGCACGACGTAGAGCGCAGGCTCGTCCGCGGCGGCCGCGGCCCGCGGGCCGTACTTGGCCGCGGCTTCTTCCCAACGCGCGCCGTGGGTCTGCGGCTGATAATGCTTCCGGTTAACGAGGTCCCACACCGAGTGAAACACTGCCAGATTCCGCTCGGCCCGCGCCCGCTGCTCCGGCGGCAGGCTGGTCACGGTGATCGGCGTGCGCGGCCGCGTGGCGCAGCCCGGCTGCAGCGCCACGCCCGCAAGCGCCAGGAGGAGCAATCCGAGAGAAACGAGACGACGTGGGGCGTGTTTCACGGGGGCGTGGGGGAAAGGCGTTCGGGGTCGTAGCAGGGTTCTCGTTCTCGTTCTCGTTCTCGTTCTCGTTCTCGTTCTCGAGGGCGCACCGCCCGGGCCGGTGCACGGCGGCGCCGGGGGAGAGAAAGAGGAAGAGTAGGAGTAAGAGAAAGACTCTGGCGCGCTAGTGCGCGCTGGGGCTCAGGCCTCCACCAAGTCCTTTTCGACCCGGAGGTTGTCGATGATGAAGTCCTGCCGTTCCGGCGTGTTCTTGCCCATGAAGAAGCCGAGCAGGTCGGCGCTGTCGTAGAGGTGCGCCAGCGTCACGGTTTCCAAGCGGATATTCTCGCCGATGAAGTCCTTGAATTCACCTGCGGAGATCTCACCGAGACCTTTGAACCGCGTAATCTCGTGCGAGGCGCCAAGCTCGACCATCGCCGCCTGCTTCTCCTCCTCGGAGTAGCAATAGATCGTCTTCTTCTTGTTCCGAACCCGGAAGAGCGGGGTCTCGAGGATGTACAGGTGACCGTTGCGAATGAGGTCCGGGAAGAACTGCAGGAAGAACGAGATCAGGAGCAGTCGGATGTGCATGCCGTCGACGTCGGCATCGGTGGCGATGACGATCTTGTTGTAGCGCAGGCCGTCGAGCCCCTCCTCCACGTTGAGCGCGGACTGCAGGAGATGAAACTCCTCGTTCTCGTAGATGACCTTCTTGGACAGCCCGTAGGTGTTGAGCGGCTTGCCCTTCAACGCGAAGACGGCCTGGGTCTGCACATCCCGCGTGGCGGTGAGGGAGCCGGCGGCGCTGTCGCCCTCGACGATGAAGATCGTGCTCTCCTCGGCGCGTTCGTTGCGGTCGCCGAGATGCAGACGGCAGTCGCGCAGCTTGCGGTTGTGCAGCGAGGCCTTCTTCGCGCGCTCGCGGGCCAGGCTGCGAATGCCGGCGAGCTCCTTCCGCTCGCGCTCGCTGTCCTCGATCTTCGCCTTCAGCGCGTCGGCGACCTCCTTGTTCTTGTGGAGGAAGACGTCGAGGGACTGCTGGATGAACTTGCCGACGAACTCGCGCAGTGTGGGGCCATCGGGGCCGACGGAAGTCGAGCCCAGCTTGGTCTTGGTCTGCGACTCGAAGACGGGCTCCATCACGCGCACCGCGATCGCGGCGTCGATCGCCTGGCGCACATCGCCGGCGTCGTAGTCCTTCTTGTAGAAGTTGCGGAGCGTCTCGACGAGGGCCTCGCGGAAGGCGGCGAGGTGCGTGCCGCCCATCGTGGTGTGCTGGCCGTTGACGAACGAGTAGTACTCCTCGCCGTAGTGGCCGCCGTGGGTGAACGCTACCTCGATGTCGTCGCCCTCGAGGTGGATGATCGGATACAGCGGTTCGCCCGAGAGATTCTTCTGCAGGAGGTCGCGCAGGCCGTTCTCGGAGCGGAATGCCTTGCCGTTGAACGTGAGCGTGAGCCCGCGGTTCAGGAAGGCGTAGTTCCACAGCATGTCCTCGATGAACTCGGTGCGGAACCGGAAGTCCTTGCCGAAGAGCGCTTCGTCCGGGGTGAACTCGATCAGCGTGCCGTTGCGCTCGTCGGACTTCGCGAGGCGGTTGTCCTTCTTCAGCTTGCCGCGCTCGAATTCGACGAGCTTGGTCTGCCCATCGCGGAACGCCTGCGCGCGGTACATGGCGGAGAGGGCATTGACGGCTTTCTGGCCGACGCCGTTGAGGCCGACGGCCTTCTGGAAGGTCTCACTGTCGTACTTGGCGCCCGTGTTGATGATCGAGACGCAGTCGACGAGTTTGCCGAGCGGGATGCCGCGGCCGTAGTCGCGCACGCGCAGGGTGCGTTCGTGGAGTTCGACCTCGATCTTGCGGCCGTAGCCCATCGTGAACTCGTCGATCGAGTTATCGATGGTCTCCTTGAGCAGCACGTAGATGCCGTCCTCCGCGTGTCCGCCGGCACCCAAACGTCCGATGTACATACCCGGCCGCAGCCGGATGTGCTCGAGGGAGGAGAGGGTCTTGATGCTGGCTTCGGTGTACGCTTGCGCCATGAGGAGGAAGGAAAGCTGCCAAGCGTTTGACCTCGGACGCACCTGACAAGCGGAATCCTTGGCGCGCGTGGCGCAGATGAGTGGAGGCAAACCGGGCCGGACGCGCGGCCCGCCGGGGCCACGGAAACATGGGGACGGCCCCGCGGTCTGGGCGCATGCCCGGCGCTTGCGGACGCCGCCCGGTGCTGCAACCTTCCCCGGCCCGGCCACTTGGGCCGCTCACCTATCCATGAAGAAGATCCTCCTCATCGCCCTCGGTACCGTCGCCCTGCTCGCGCTCGTCGCCTACGTCACGCTCCAGTTCTTCCTGGGCTCGATCGTGAAGGCCGGCGTGAACAAATTCGGCCCGACGATCACGCAGACCGCGGTGAACCTCGAGGGTGCGAGCATCTCGCCGCTCTCCGGCGCGGGAACGCTGACCGGGCTCACGGTCGCGAACCCGGCGGGCTGGAGCCCGCGCAACGCGTTTGCCCTCGGCCGCGTGCACGTCGACATGGAGCCGTTCTCCGTCTTCGGCGATCACATCGTGATCAATGAGATCGTGATCGAGGCACCGGAGTTCAGCTACGAGACCAAGATCGTCTCGAGCAACATCAACGACCTGCTGAAGAACATTGAAAAATCGATGGGCGCGCAGTCCGGCAGCCAGCAGCCAAAGGCCAAGAACGGCCAGCCGCTGAAGCTCGAGATCAAGAAATTCGTGCTCCGCGACGGGAAGGTAACGCTCGGCGTCGCCGGCACCGCGGTAACGATGCCAATGCCGCCGATCGAGCTCACCAATCTCGGGACGGCCGAGGGTGGCATCACGCCCGCCGCCGTGACGTTTGCCGTGATGCGCAGTGTGACGGCCAGCGTCGTCACCGCGTCCACCGAGGCGTTGTCCAAGGTCGGCGGCACGTCCGGCGCGGCGGCGGCGGAAGCCGCCAAGCAGGCTGGCGAGGCGATCAAAGGCTGGTTCGGCGGGAAGAAGAAGTAGGCGGTCGCCGGGCGACACGACCGTAACGAAGCGACGCGGCGGCGGCGGAGGATGGCGCGAGCCGGAGTTTGCCCACGCCTGTCAGGGGCTGCGGCGCCCGCCGTGTATCGGCTGCCGTCGTCGCGCGCTGTGCAGGCTGAAGCCGGCGCGCTCGTTGACGAACGAAGGCGCGTGCGTTGCGTAGGTGCCATGAAGGTCACCTACTTCGTCGAAATCTTCTCCTCGTGGTGCTACTGGGCCGAGCCGACCTGGACGGAGTTGAAGACGCGGTACGCGGGCCGGGCGGAGTTCGAGTGGAAGATCGCGCTGATGCGGCCCCAGGATTTTCCGGTGTCACCCGCGCAATGCGATTGGTTCTACCGGCGAAGTGGCGGCACCTGCATGCGTTCGCCGTTCATGCTGAACTCCGGGTGGGTCGACCCGAAGGCCGACTACACCGCGCCCGACCTGGTCGCCGAGGCGGCGAAGGATTTCAGTTACACCGGTGATGAGATCCGGCTCGCGCTGGCGGAGGCGGCGATGCGACGCGGCGAGAAGATCGGCAGCGTGGAGGCGGCGGTCGCAGTCGCGGCGAAGGCCGGACAACTGGACCCGCGGAAGCTGCGCGCGGCGGCCGAGTCGCCGGCCGTGCGGGCGCGGGTCGAGGCCAGCACGAAGGAGTTTTTCGCGCACCAGATCGACCAGCGTCCGGCGTTCGTGCTCACGGATCGCATCGGCGACAAGGCCGTGTTCTCCGGGCTGGTCCGGCTCGAGCCGCTCGTCGCCACGATCGATGCGATGCTGGCCGACAGCGCGGCCTACGCCGCGCATGCGGCGCACTACGGCGAGCCGCCGCAAGCATAAGCGTGGGTCGCCGGTGAAGCCCCCAGTGCCGACGCCCCGCGGGGTGCGTTACGGCGACGCGGTGGCGCGGGTGGACTTCGCGGGCGCGGGGCTGAGTTCCACGAGCCAGACGTCATTCTCGCGCATGGCGAAGGGGCGCGAGAAATGGCCGTCCGCCGCGACCGTCACGGACTCCTGCACGAACGGCTCTCCGGAACTCGCAGCGCGGAGCTGCCGCACCTGGGCGCGGGTAAGCTGCGCCGGTGAGCCGAGATCGCGCCAGGCGGACTGCACGTCGTTGGCGCGGTAGCCGACCTTGCGGGCGGTGAGCTGATACCGACCGGGCGCGAGGCCGCGGAGGTTGAGTTCGACCGTGCCTTTGGCCTTCGCCGGCTGGTCGGCAAGATAGAACTCCTGGTTGATCACCGACGCACCGGGATGCGTGATCGTGAAATCCCAGAACAGCGCCTGGACCGCGCCCGCGTCGTTGCGGCAGATGAAGGCGTCGGAGTCCGAAGCGGCGATCTCGTGGTCGCCGAGACGGTTCAGCCACGCGTACGCAAAGTACGAGGGTTTCATGAGATCCTGGTAGTTCAGCAGGCCGAAGCCGCCGTGAAACGGCGTCATCCGCGGACCCGCCTCCTCAAAGATGTCGGTGAAAGTCCAATACGACATGGAGTCTGCAGCGGCGCCAATGTGCCGGACCTTATCCAGGATGAAGGCGGCGCTGTGGTAGCTGTCGTGGAGCGGGTCTGCCGGCGTGTAGGAACTGCTCCACTCAGTGTAGTGCAGCTCGGCGCCGGGGAAGGCGGAGCGGGCGATCTTTTGGCGGACGCCCTTCACCTCGTCGGTCACGGCGTTGCGATCCGGGGAGAAGACGGTGCCGGCGTTGCCGTGTTCGTCGAGGTAACCGCTGGAGGTCGCGTAGGTGTGCGTGCTGACGAAATCGAGCGGCAGCTGCCGCTCCGCGCACGCGGCAAGCGTCTCGTCGATCCAGCCGCTGCCGGCGGTAGCGGGTCCGCCAACGCGGTAGGTGGAGTCGACGGACTTCACGGCACGGGCGGAGGCCGCGTAAAGCTTCAGGTACTCGGCACGGGCGATGGGGGCGAACTCGGCCTCGGTTTTGCCCTGGGTGGTGCCCATCCAGAAGCCGGTGAGGTTGGGCTCATTCCACACCTCGAAGTACCAGCGGCGCACCTCGTCGGCGCCGTAGCGTTCGGTGACGTGCCGGACGAAGGCAGCGACGAATGCCTCCCACTTCGCGTAATCCTTCGGCGGGGTGACGTTGGCCTTGTACCAGAAGATCGTGTGCGGGCCGCTCGCCAGGGCGGACGGCATGAAGCCGAGTTCCACGAACGGCTTTATCCCGATCCGTTGGAGAAAATCGAAGAGCTCGTCGATGTACTGCCAGTTATAGATCGCGCGGCCCTGGGCGTCCTCGCGGTACACGCCCATGTCGTCGCAGAACAGCCCGTGAAAGCGGATGTAGCGAAACCCACAGTCGGCGCGCACCTGCTGGAGCTGTCGTTGCCAGTCGGCACGCAGCCCCTCGTTGGCGCGGCCCGCGCCGACGCAGAGGTTGTACATGCGGTTGAGAGGGTGCGCAGGCTGCGACACGTCCGCCTCGATCCGGCGGACAGCCGCCGGATCGGCGGCGAGGAGTGCAGCAGGGGAAAGCAGGAGCAGCAGCAGGGCGCGGAGCATGGCGGGGGGAGCGGGGTGAGGTAGCGGCGCCGGCGGGCCGAGGCCCGAGCGGACGCTGCCCCGACGAAAGCGCCCCGCCCTCCTCACGTCGAGTCACCTCACGCCGCTGTCCCTCGGTGCACTACGCCGCCACCCCGGGGGACACGTATCTCGGCACGCTACAAAACGACCGCCCCCTTTCGAGGGTGCCTCGCACCCGTCGTCACGGATGCAAGCCGCGGGTCAGACCCAAAATATGTGACGCGGTGACGCCCGTTTGCCTGAGACGGGGCGTCACGGCGTCACATCTCAGTCGGCGCTCATGTGGCCGGAGACGCCGGTGGAGCGCTCGGCTTCGCGGGCCCAGGTGTCGGAACGCTGCTCCACCGGATCGCGCGGCAGCGGCTGGTCGTTGGGCTCGCGGCTGGAGCGCTGGCGCTCGGCCACGCTCTTGCCCTTCTTCGTCGGCGGTCGCGCCACGGGCGACGCTCCCGACGCGGGCTCGCCCGGAAACGGATCGTCGCGCCGAGTGCCCAAGCCGGGGCGGGCTTCATTGGCAAGTCCAGCGTCGCCAGGTGCCTCGGTACGATGGGGAAACGTCTCCGCGGTGGGACGCGATTCGGGTTTGCCCGGCGCACGGTCGGACGAGGGAGGGCGTTGACGTGGCGATTTCATGCGCGGAGAGACCGGTGCCGCGGCCGCCAGTTCGCGCATCGGTTCGGGTGCCCGTCAGACCGGCGCAGTGCCGCGAACGATGGCGAACCGCCGGGCAAAAGGTCGGTGAACCCGAAGCACCTGCCGAAGGTTTTCCGCGACAAGCCACGAGCGCGCTCCTTCGCCCGCGCCGCGAGCGAAGCCAGCGGCGCGTTGACCGACCTTGGGACGCCGGCTTTGCTGCGCCCGTGATCCCACCCAAGCGGCACCTCTCGTATGCGAAAGGCTATCTGGAGCTTGGAATGCTGCGCGACGCCGAGGCCGAGTTGGCCAAGATCCAGGCGCCGCACACGGATGGCCTCGATTATCTTTCGCTCAAGATGGCCGTGCTGCAGGAACAGGCTGACTGGCGCGCGCTCGTGTCGGTCGCAGCCGAGTTTGTCCAACGCGCGCCCGAGGAGCCGGGCGGCTGGGTGACTTGGGCGTACGCCACGCGCCGTGCGCACACGCTCGCCGCGGCCGAGCAGATCTTGCTGGAAGCGGAAACGAGCCACCCGGAAGACGCGACGATCCAGTTCAACCTCGGCTGCTACGCCTGCGTCCGGGGCGATCTCGTCGCCGCCCGAGCGCGAGTCGCCCGCGCGATCGAACTCGATCCGAAGTTCCGCGAAGCCGCCGAAACCGACCCCGACCTCGAGGCCCTGCGGTCGGCATAAAAAGAGGCGCGGCCTTGCGGGCCGCGCCTGAAATGTGTCCTGCCGCGCTCAGCAGCGCTTCGAGAGGACCTGCTTCTCGTAGTCGCGAATCGCCTCGAGCCAGGCCGGGCCGACGGGGGCGTCTTGGCGGCGGCAATACTCGTCCCACACGGCACCGAATGGCAGCGACTTGAGCTCCTCGAGGAGCGCGAGCCGGGCGGTGTTGTCGCCGGCGTTCTCCAGCGCGCGCAGATCGTCCGTCGGCTCGAGCATCGCGAGCAGGAGGGCCTTGATCGCGTTGCGCGTGCCGATCGTCCAGGCCGCGATGCGGTTGATGGAAGCGTCGAAGTAGTCGAGGCCGATGTGCGTGCGCTCGAGGAAGTCACCGCGCACCAGTTCCTCCATGATGCCACGCAGGTGATCATCGAGCAGGACGACGTGGTCGCTGTCCCAACGGACGCCGCGGCTGACGTGGAGCAGCAGCTCGGGGACGTACATGAGCACAGAGCTGATCTTGTCGGTCAGCATTTCCGTCGGATGGAAGTGACCGGCGTCGAGGCAGATCAGCTTCTGGTTCTGCACGGCGTAGCCCAGGTAGAACTCGTGCGAACCGACGACGTAGCTCTCGGAGCCGATGCCGAACAGCTTGCTCTCGACCGCGTCGAGGTGGTGCTTCGGGTTGATCTTCTCCTTGAAGATGGCGTCGAGCGAGTCGGCCAGGCGCTCGCGCGGGGCGAGGCGATCGACGGGCACGTCCTTCATGCCGTCCGGAATCCAGATATTGGTGACGGTGGTGGAGCCGAGCTGCTTGCCCATCGCGGCGCCGATCTTGCGGCAGGCGATGCAGTGCTCGACCCAGAACTTGCGGATGGCCTTGTCCTGGTGCGCGAGCGTGAAGCCGGAGGCGGCCTTGGGATGCGCGAAGCAGGTCGGATTGAAATCGAGGCCCAGGCCGAGCGACTTGGCCCAGTCGATCCAGCTCTGGAACTGTTTCACCGTGATCTCATTTCGCTCCACCTTCTTGCCCGCGAAATCGCCGTAGATGGCGTGCAGGTTCAGCCGGTGTTTGCCGGGGATCAGACGGTACGCGAGTTCGAGATCGGACCGGAGTTCGTCGATCGTCCGCGCCTTGCCCGGGTAATTGCCGGTGGCGGCCAGGCCGCTGCCGGAGAGATCACCGGCGCTTTCGAAGCCGCCGACGTCGTCGCCCTGCCAGCAATGGAGGGAGATCGAAACCTTCGCGAGGCGCTTCATTGCGGCCTCGGTATCGACGCCGAGAGCGGAATAGACGTCCTTTGCGTATGCGTAACCAGTCGAGGGTGCCATGGTCTTGGATGATTTCGTGATGGAGAGAGCGGGGCGGGATAATGGGAGCCGAAACGACGGCGGCGGGAGCGCCGCCTTCGATCCGGCTGCGGAGAGCGATCAGTGGCCGGCCTTCAGGTAGGTGCCGTAGCCGATGATGATGGTGGAGAGAATGAGCGTGGCGATACCGAGCCCGATCAGGGTATGCGCCTTCCGGCTGGAGCCCTTCCACTCGTGGAAGATCCAGCCCCACATGGTGGAGAAGATGATGATGCTGGCCATGTGCAGCGTCCAACTGGCGAACCCGAACTTGCCCATCTGGGTTTCGCCCATCGTGTAGAAGAAGAACTGGAAGTACCACGTGGTGCCGGCCAGGGCGGAAAAGAAGAAGTTGCCAAACCGCGGCACGCGCAGGTCAGCCTCCGCTACGGCGGCGCGCGGCGTGGCGGACGAGCTGCTGGCGCCCTCGCCACCCGAAGCGGTGAGCCCGGCGTGCTCGGGGCGAACGTGCGCGGCGAGGTACTGGTAGCCGGTGCGGTTGCGAATATTGAGGATGACGCACCAGACGAAGTTGGTCGTGAAGCCGCCGAGGAGCACGACCACGAGCTTCGGCAGTCCCGTCCAGATCGGATCGGTGCCGGCTTTCAGCGAGGCCTCGCCGATCGGGTTGCCGGCAGTGAGGGCGAACGCGAAGCACGCGCTCATGATGCCCGAGAACGTCGCGACGATGATGCCCTTCTTGAAGCTGAACTCCGAGATGGCCTTCTTCTTCTCGGCCTCCGGCATCTCGCGCTCCTTGGTCAGACCCGCCAGCGCCGCGACGCCGATGCCCAGCAGGGTGACGGTCACGCCAACGAGCGTGATCTGGCCCGGCGTGGTCGACGCGATCTGGGCCAGCGTCTCCGGTACCGGAATACTCGGGATGAACGCCTTGAAGATCGGCGGCAGCAAGGTGCCGAATGCCGCGCAGTAGCCAAGCGCCACGCCCATGCCGAGCGACATGCCGAGATAGCGCATCGTGAGGCCGAAGGTCAGGCCGCCAAAGCCCCACATGGCACCGAAGAAGTAGGTCCACCACAGGGTGGTCATGCTCTGCTGACCGATCGAACCCCACAGGTCCTTGGTGAGAATGGACGCGAGCAGCGACGGGCAGATGATCCAAGAGAAGAAGCCGCCCACCAGCCAGTAGGTCTCCCAGGACCACTTTTTCACGCCCTTGTACGGGACGTAGAAGGAGCCGGACGCGAGCCCACCTAGCCAGTGGAAGACAACACCAAGGAAGGGATTCATAAGAAAGAAAGGCGTATGGAATGGAGCAAAGTTGCCGGGACCGGAACCAAATTCCGGGTGCGTGGATATGCAGTAGCCAGCGTGCGGCTCCCAAAAGCGGGAGCGACGCTGCGCGTTTGTGGACAGTCTGGCCGCCCCGGCCGCGCGACCCTCCAAGGAGCGTATGAAGGCATCGTGTTGCACCAGCTCCGGCGATCGGCGGGACGCACCCCGGCGGTGGCGCCGCAGTCGTGGCTTGCTCCGCGAGGGTGCCGCCGATGCAGTGCGGGCGATGAACTTCGCGGGCCAGGTCGTCTGGATCACCGGAGCGTCCTCCGGCATCGGCGAGGCGCTCGCGCGGGCGTTTGCCGCCGCCGGCGCGCGCCTGGTGTTGTCCAGCCGCCGCACCGAGGAACTCGAACGCGTGCGTCGCACCTGTGCGCGACCGGAAGAGCACCTGGTGCTGGCCCTCGACCTCGCCCAGCCCGCGACTTTCCCCGCGCTCACGGCCGAGGTTCTCGCCCGCTGCGGCCGGATCGACGTGCTGGTGAACAACGGTGGCGTCTCCCAGCGGGCCAGGGCCATCGACGCCTCCTTTGCGACCGAGCGAGCTTTGATGGACGTGAACTACTTCGGCCCGGTCGCGCTCACCAAGGCCGTCCTGCCCTCCATGCTCGCCCGTCGCTCCGGCCAGGTCGTCGTCGTCAGCAGTGTCATGGGTTACGTCGGCACGCCTGGACGCTCGACCTACGCGGCGGCCAAGCATGCGCTGCACGGATACTTCGACTCGCTTCGCACCGAAGTCTGGCGCGAGGGCATCCACGTGATGATCGCGTGCCCCGGCTACGTGAACACGGCCGTGACCGACAACGCGCTCGGCCCGACTGGCGAGAAGCGAGGCCGCCGTGAGGGCACGCACATCCGCGGGATCGCCCCGGAGAAATGTGCCGCCGCGATCGTGCGTGGCGTGTGGCGGCGGCGGAACGAGGTCCATGTCGGCGGCTGGGAGGTTCTTGGCATTTACCTGCAGCGCTACGTGCCGTGGCTGTACGCCCGCGTGGTGCGGAAGATTCGCTTCTCCGTCGACGACGCGCCGTAACGGGCGCGATCCCGCCGGCTCAGCACGGCAGAGGCAAGGAAAGCCCGGCGGCTTCCGCACTGGTGCGCAACGTCGCCACGGTCGCCGCGTCGCGTTCGACGCTGATCAGGCCGCCGGGAGCGAACTGGACAAGACTGGACCGGGCGGCTGCGATGCGGGGCATGCCCCAGCCGCGAACGAGTTCCCGAGACGGGCGGTGTGACCCGCCGCGGCGAATCGCGTTCTGGACGGCGGCAGCGCTAATCGTCGTCGCAGCGCTGGCCGCCTACCACAACAGCTTTCAGGTGCCGTTCGTGTTCGACGATGAACCAGCGATCCTGGCCAACCCCACGTTGCAGACGCTCCCGGGTGCGTGGGTGCCGCCGCCGGGGAGCCTGACCGTCAGCGGACGGCCACTCCTGAATTTTTCCTTCGCGCTCAACCACGCCGTCAGCGGCACGGCGGTGTGGAGTTACCACGCGCTGAACCTGCTGATTCACGCCACGGCCGGAATCACGCTGTGGTGGGTGGTGGCGCAGACGCTGCGCGGACCGCGGCTCGCGCGCCGCTACGGCGACCGCGCGGAGGGAATTGCGCTCGGTGCGGCGCTGCTCTGGGTCCTGCACCCGCTGCAGACCGAATCCGTCACCTACACGGTGCAGCGGGCGGAATCGCTCTGCGGCCTCTTCGTTCTCCTCACCCTCGCCTGCTTCATTCGCGCGACGCGCACATCGGAACCCGCCCGCGGCTGGCTGGCGGCGGCCGCGGGAAGCGCAATGCTCGGCGTGCTGACCAAGGAGGTCGCGGTCGTCGCACCGCTGCTCGTGCTGCTGTACGAGCGGACCTTCGTCGCCGGCAATTGGCGCGGCGCCTGGGCGGCGCGGCGCTGGTTCTACGCCGCGCTCCTCGCCTCCTGGGTCGTGCTCGGCGCGCTCGTCGTATCGACGCATGGACGCGACGGCACCTTCGATTTCTCGCTCGCCGCCTGGTGGCGCTATGACCTCACGCAGTTTTCCGCGCTGAGCCAGTACCTGCGTCTGGCGGTCTGGCCGGCGCCGCTGACGATCGAATACGGCACGTTCTGGGTCACGCGCGCCATCGACGTGTGGCCGCACGTCCCGGTCGCGGTGGGTTTCATCGTAGCCACCCTCGTCGCGCTGCGACGCTGGCCGATGCTCGGATTCCTTGGCGCGTGGTTTTTCGTGACCCTGGCGCCCAGCAGTCTGCCGCCGGGCACGATCCAGATGATCGTCGAGCATCGGATGTACCTGCCACTCGCAGCGGTAGCGGTGCTGGGTGTGCTCCTGCTCGACGCCGTGCTGGGCGGCCGCCGGGCGTTGTGGCTGGGGCTGGCCGTAGCGGTGGCGCTCGGCGGGCTGACCGCGCGCCGCAACCAGGACTATGCCACGCCGGTGCGGTTGTTTGAGGACACGGTGGCCAAGCGGCCGCAGAATGCGCGAGCCATGGCGCTGCTCGCGGAGTACCTGCGCGTGGAGGGCCAACGCGAGGAGGCGCGCCAGTGGCTCGAACGCTCCCTCGCGATCGATCCGAGTGTCGCCGCCGTGTGGAGCAACCTGGGAGCCGTCAGCCAGGAGCTGGGCGATGCCGCGCGGGCGGCGGAATGCTACGCGGCGGCGGTCGCGCGCAAGCCGGGCGACGCCGACCTGCTCAACAACCTGGGAACGGCACTGGTGCTCGCGGGCCGTTCGAGCGAAGGCATCCGCCGCCTCCAGGAGGCGCAGCGGATCGCGCCCGACTCGTCACGCGTGCTTTTCGGCCTCGCCCACGCGCTGGCCGACGCCGGGCGACTGACGGAGGCGGCGGAGCAGTTTGCGGCGCTGGCAAAGGTGATGCCGGGAAACGTGGCGGTGCATGCAAACCACGGCGCGGTGTTGATGGAGCTCGGACGCCCCGACGAAGCGGCCGCCGCGCTCAGCGCCGCGGTGCAGCTGGCCCCGAACGATGCCGAGCTGCACAACCGGCTGGGCATGGCGCTGGCGCAGAGCGGACATCGTCCGGAGGCGCTCGCGGCGTTTGAAGCGGCGGTGCGGATCAATCCGGCGCACGCCGAGGCCCGGGCGAATGCGCGTCGTCTGAGCGGAGGACGCCAACCCTGACAGGCAGCCGTTCGAGAAGGCCGCGGCCAAGGCGAGGCAAGACGTGCGCCCGCTACTTCGCCTCGCCGATGATCTTCACCTCGCCGATAGTGACGGTGCCCTGTTTGAGTTTCGGCAACGCCGTTTCGACCTGGTCGACATTGCGGCCCACGTAATGCACGGCGACGTCTCCCATGCTTGCCATGGCTTCGCGGAAATTCACCCCAGCCGAGCGCATGTTCAGGTGCAGAGTCCAGAGAACCCGGGGCCGACGGCCAGTCCGATGACGAAGATCGTAGGCGCGAAGCACGATAAAATACCGTTCGTTCTTGAGATCGGATCGAAGCGCCAACTCGGCCGTCGTGATAAAGGGCAGCTCGGAGAGCTGGCGAAGCTGCCGGCTGTAGCCAAGCAACAGGATGGCATTGGCATTGGCCATGTCGCCGCCTAGCTGGTCCGTCAGCCGCTCGGTCTCCTCGAACTCCATGGCGCGCACGGCGTCGTTCGGCAGGTCGGGGTAAAGCGTCAACGCGTCGTGCCCCTCCGGGAGATTGCTGGCGAACATTGCGTCTGTTTCCGAAGGCGGCCGATCAACGCCAGCGTCGGACATAGAAGCATCGAAGTGGTACGTCACCTGCCCGCGCATCTCGGAGGAGGAGATCCGCGGATCGGTGACACCCCAGTGAACCACGATCAGCAGGTCCGCACTTTTGAGGTCGGGCGCGGGGAAGTACTGCTTGCGAGCCAATTCCTGGGCAAGGGGCTCGGCGAGCTGCCGAAAGCTCATGCGTTCGAGCGAGCGGTCGACCGTGGCGCCGGGATAGTAGCGCCCAGGCATAAAGACGTAGGTCTCGCGTACCGGACGGCCGTCCTGGAACTTGCGCGCCGTATAGTCTGCCACCGCAGAGGAGCTCACGATCACGGCGGGATCGCCGAGGCCGGCGCAACCGGTATGGAGAAGCGCGCACGCACTGAACACCAGCCACGTGGCGGCGCGAAGAGTCAGGGGTCTCATCAGCCGTAACCGCATGAGTCGCAGCGACCCATCGCGGTACAGCGACCACAGCGAACGGCCCGCGGTGATGCAACCGGGGGGCCGATCGGACCGTCCGGCAACCGGCTTGCCGGTCTCGGCGAGCGACGGCCGGGCGCGGCCTTCGCTCAGCGCCCCGGCTGGTAGGCTCCGGCGGCGAGCGAGCCGGTCTCGGACCAGCCCGCGTGCTTACGCACGGCCGCAGGGGTCTCGACCGCGACAGGGAAATTTCGGCTGGGCTGCAACTGGCTGAGTTCGGGGCTCCGGAAAACGGCGCCTGCGTCCGTCACCTGAAAGCCATGCTGTTCGTAGGCGGCCTGGGCCGCGCGAAATGCGTCGAGCGAGGAATACTCAGTCGTGCAGTTCTCACCCGGCGTCGGGCTCCAGACGATGAGTGACGCGGCGGGCGAGCCGGCGCGGCGAATGTAGACATTGCCGTCGAGCTGCGTGGGCTGCGGGCGGGTGAGCCGACCGCAGAGCGGCTTGGTTTGCTCGAAGCGCAGCATGGCCTTGGTGAAGTTGGCGTCGGCCACGAGGAGGTTGCCGACGAAGATGTGGCCCTCGCGCTGGTCGACATCGGGACCGGTGGCGGGATGCCAGCCGAAGTGGTCGGCGGCGGCGCTGCGTTCGGTGCGTTCGAAGGAGGCGACGGTATTCAGCAGCGTGTTGTGGTAGGCGTGGACGTTGGAGCTGTTGAGGACGCGGATTCCCTTGTCGCAATCGACGAAGACGTTGCCGGCGCAGATGGCGCCCTTGGAAATCTCGAAGAAGAACCCGTCCTGCACTCCCTGGACCCAGTTGTTGACGAACACGCCGTCGACGTTGCCCACGTCGTACCAGATGCCGTTGGAGTGCGGATGATCGATGACGAGGTTGTCGCGGCAGACGGTGCGGTAGCACTGGTCGAAGATCTTCACCGCCGCCGGGTAGTAGCCGGTCATGGCCTCGATGTTATTGCGGCGGAAAATATTCCTTTCCAGCAGCACGTCGCCGGAGCTCAGCACGTACACGCCCTCGGTGCGGGTGTCGCTGACGAGGCAGTGGCGGATGGTGAGCTTGTCGCCGCGGAAATAGCCGGCGACGCGGGAGCAGAACGTGATGGTGACGTGCTCGAGGGTGGTGCCAACGACATCCTTGCCGAACGTGGCGGGATCGGACAGGCCCTCGGCTTCGCGGCCCTCGATCTCGATCGCGCGGTAGGCGTACTGGGTGAACGTGAGCCCACGAATCGTGGGGCCAAGGTGGTCGGACGCCCGGCCGTGGAGGTCGCCGGTGACGCGGGTGAAGGCGCTGTCGAAGGCGGTGATCTCAACGAGGCGGTGGGTCGGGTCGACGCCGATATAGACCTGTCCGGCCTCGTAATCGATGTAGTAGGAGTTCTCGTTGATAACGCCCTCCCAACCCACGGCGTGCAGGAGTTTTCCATCGACGAACACCATGTCGTTGTTGAAGCGATACAGGGGAGTCTCACGGCCGGAGCGGTCGCGCTGCCACCAGTCGGCCGGCTTCATCGGAAAGAGCGTGGGCCAGGCCGTGCGCCAGAGGCCGTTCTTCTGGGCTTTCCACTCGGTGGCAACGCGCGTGCCCTTGAGCACGGGGCGCTCGGTGCCGTAGGGCTGGAGGGTGATCCCCTGGTTCAGCTTGAGTCCGCCGATGCGATAGGTGCCGCCGCGGAGAATGATGGCGTCGCCCGTGACTGCCCGCGCGAACGCGGTGGCAAGGTCGGTGGGTTCGGCGAGGCTCGCGCCGGAGCCGTGGGCGGATGCGTCGGAGGCCACATAGATGACGTGCGCCGCGTTGGCAGGCACGGCATAATCCTGGTCGAGCGGACCATAGGGCCCGCCGGAGGGCTGGGCGTAGCCGACGGGAGCAAACAACGCGAAGCAGGTGAACGGAAGGGCGCGAAGAACGGAGCGCAGGTTCATGGGCGAGGAATACGGAACGTTGGGCCGCGGAGCAGCCGAGGGGTGGCAAGCCGACAGAACGGCCAGACGGTTCGCCGGGCCGGGAGATGCCGCAACCTGCAGCCCGTGCTAACTAAAGACGATCGCGCTGCGGGCGGAAGGGAGGTGCCGAGGGACGCGGCTTCAGCGCCCCACCCCGCCCCGCTGCCGCGCAAGTTCGCGGGCCAGGTCGAGATTGCGGCGGACCGAGGTGTCGCCGGGCCGCGCCTGGAGCACCTTTTCGTAGTTCGCGATGGCGTCGGCGAGTCGGCCGGTGACGAGCTGGCAGTTGGCAAGATTGTTGCGGGCGGCGACATGGCCCGGATCAAGCCGGAGGCACTCGAGAAATTCCTGCATGGCGGGCTCGAACTGTTGCTGGCGCGCCCGGATGTTGCCGAGGCCGTAATGAGCGGACGCGAGCGTGGCGTCGTGGCGCAGCGCCTCCCGGTAGGAATCCTCAGCGCCGGAAGCGTCGCCCCGGCCGAGCAGGAGATTGCCGAGCGCGAGATGGGCGGCGGCGAGCGTGGGCTTGAGCCGAAGGGCGGCGCGAAACTCGGCCTCGGCCACGGAGGTTTGCCGTTGGAGCTCCTCGATACGCCCCAGATGGAGATGCGCCTCGGCGAGATCCGGGGAGGCGGCGAGCGCCTCCCGCAGCAATCGGGCAGCTTCGGCGTGGAGCCCTTGGTCGATCAACAAGGCCGCGAGGTTAGTCTTCGCCTCGATGTCATCGGGATGGGTCGCGAGTTCGGCACGATACTGGCTGACGGCAGCATCGATGCGCCCGAGCTGCGTCAGCGCGACGGCCAAGTTGACGCGAACGTCAGGGAGGGCCGGGTCAGCGGCGAGCGCGCGTTCAAAGTGCTCAGCCGCCTCGGGCCAGCGCCGCTGCAGCCTGTAGCAGGCGCCGAGATTTGCCTGCGCGTAGGCGTGGTTCGGCTGCAGGCGGATCGCCTCCTTGAATGAGGCAACGGCCTCGTCGCTGCGCCCCGCCAGGAGTTGAGCCCGGCCCAGGTTATTGTGCGCACGCGGATTCAGGGGGCGCTTCGCTACCGTATCCTGCCAGAGCGCCAGCTCAGATCGGTAGGCCTGGTTGCGGGCATGGGTTAGCAGCGTGAAAGCCAGCACGAGCCCGGCGCCGCCGAACGCGAGAATCCGTTGGCCTCGACTGCCCGTCAGCGCTTCGAGGCCAAGGCCCGCCAGCACCATGACTGCGGCCAGCGGAAGATACATCCGGTGTTCGACGATCATCTGCAGCGTGCCGGGAACGAGGGACGTAGGTGCGAGCACCGCCCACGCGAGAGTCGCAATCGCCCCCACGGCAGGATGTCGCCACAAGGCATAGAGCGTCGCGCCGAGGGCGCCGGTGACGAGGAGGAGCGGCCACGCGACATCAATTGCCGAAGCGACGGAGAAGTCGCCGTACTCGAACACGAGTGGGTGCGGCCATATGGCGAGCAAGGCGTAGCGTACCAGCGCGGGCGCCTGCGTGAGGACATAACCGATCCAGCTCACACCGACATCAAACCCGGAGGTGCCACCACGATTCCCTCCCGTGCTCGCCAACAGCACCGCGAGGAACACCCATGCGGTCGCCAACCCGAGGTAGAGGCCGCGACGTGCCCGCCAGGCGCCGGCAAACGAGCCGGCGCCAAACGCGCGGTCGAACAGCAAGACGACGATCGGCGCGGAGACCATATTCTCCTTGGTGCCCATGCCGAGCCAGCAGGCGGCGATGGCTACGGTCTGCCAGACGCGGCGATGAGGTCCTTCGAGGCTGCGCGCGAACGCATAGAGCGTCGTGAGGTAGAACAGGCCCATGAGCGACTCGGCCCGCTGGACGACATACGTGACCGCCTGGGTGTTGAGCGGATGGACGGCCCAGAGCGCGGCGAGCACCGCCGGCAGGAATAGTGTCCGGCTGCGCCCGCATGACGACAGGCCGGGCAGAGCCAGCGCGCGGCGAAGGAGGCCAAACAGGGCGAGCGCTGCCAAGGCGTGGATGGCTAGGTTGGTCGCGTGATAGACGCGAACGTCGAGTCCGCCCGTGGCGTGATTGAGAGCAAATGAGAGATTGAGGACCGGGCGACCGCCGACCGTCTCGCCGCGGCCAGCAGGTGGCGAGATCCAGCGGAAGGAGCCGAAGTCGCGGATTGTCGGGTTGTCGACGATCGAACTCTGGTCATCGAGCACGAACGGGCCGGACAAGGAGTTGGCCCACGCGAGGAAAACCAGCGCAACAATCACAGCCGCGCAGAGCCACGCCTTTAGGGCGGGAGCTGGTTGGGGAAAGGCAGAGAATGACGGTCTATTCACGGGAGATCTGACCGGCGGAGACGCACGGCATAGTGCGGCCGCGCGGCGCAGCGGCGATCCAGAAACAGATCAGCCCCCGGAGAGTAACGTCGCGTCGCCGAATCGTCGCGGTGGGGCGCGCTTGGCCGGGCGCACCAAAGAAAAGCCCCCTCCGGAGGGAGGGGGCTCGAAGTGAGAGCGAACGCTTTGTTCAGCTTAGAACTCGAACGAGGCGGTCAGATTGAACTGACGCGGATCGATGATGCGGTAGCCGTACGGGGAACCGTCGAGGTTCACGCGAACGACGCGCAGTTCGCCACTTTCGAAGACATTGCTGACGTTCAGCTGGACCTTCATCCGCACGCGATCGTTGAAGATCTTGGTGCGATAGCTGACCCACAGGTCCGTGTAGAACTGGGCGTCGTCGTAGATCGGACGAGTCGTATCAGAGATATCGAGCAGGTTGGGCGTAGCGGCGATCGCACCCGAGGCCTTGCCGTAATACCCGATGATCGACTTGTCTTCCCAACGCTCGGCACCGCCCACCCCCCAGCCCTTCAGCTTGCCGCTGTCGAACGTGTAGTTGGTGAGGTAGGACCAGCGATACTTGCGCTGGCCGGGAGACGACTGGCCGTTGAGGTCACGATTCAGCGCATATTGCGGCATGACCACGACATTGTAATAGTTCTGCACGTTGGTCTGCCCGTTCGTGGCGGACGCCAGGACATTCGCGTTGAAGCCATAGCTCGTCCAGAAGTTCGTCAGGTCAACCAGCTCGCCGTTCGCACGGGTGAAGGTCTTGTACTGCTGGTACTGCGGGAGCAGGTAGTCGGCAGCCTTGGCCTTCTGCCAGATCGTGCCGCGCTGGGCATACCAGGCATCGTATTGCTTCTGCACGTTGGAGTATTTGGTGTCCTGCTTGCTGAAGGTCGCTCGCATCGTCCAGTTCCGGGACGGGTTATAGTTGAGCGAGATTTCCATACCCTTGGCCTCGGCATCCTGCGTCGCACGGATCGACTTGCCGTCGTAGTAGAGGTAATCCTGCTGCCAGATTTTTTCTGCGGCGTCCTGAACCTGATTTTCGACCGATTGGTCAAGGGTCTGGCTAAAGAACGTATCGGAGGTCGGATCCATGCCCAGGTTGATCATGGCGATCGTCCGGGCCCATCCGCGGAAGAGCGTCTGGTCCATGTTGATGACCAAGCGGTCAAGAGCCGTCTTGCCGGGCGCGAGCTCGTTCTGGTTGCTCGCCTCGAACCACGACACGCGCGCGAACAGCTTGTTGTCGAAGAGCGCGAACTGGAAGCCGTAGTCCTTGCCGTTGCCCGTGGGCTTCGGCAGCGGCGTGCCAAACGCGTCCACATAGGCACCATCCGGCGCGTTGAAGTTGTCCGACGTATTGTAGCTGAAGCCCAGATCACGAACAAACTGCCAGAAGAGGCTGCCGGAATTCGCACGGTTCTCGATGCTATCCCAGCCGCGGAACGGACGCAGCACGCCGCCAGCAGTGCTGGTGTAGCCGTTCAGGCGCGTCCAATTCTCCCAGCGATTGAAGATCACATCGGTGTTGTACTGGCCGTTAACCCACATCTGCGGGTTCGTCATCGTCGGCATCGTGCTGCCGTCCGGCTGCTTGATCGCGGCCGTGGTGGTATTCCGAAGCTTGAGCACGTCCTTGCGGTAGCCGAACGTGGTGACGAGCCGGTCATTCCAGAGGTAATTCGTGGTTGCGGCACTGACCGTGTTCAGCAGGCGCTGGTTGCGACCGGTGCCTTCACTGCGGGTGAAGTGATCGGTGGTGACGTTGACGTCCTCGAATTGGCCGGTGTCGTAATTGAACACGCGCACGTTGCCATTGTACTTCTCGGCGTTCCATTCGCCCGAGGAGCGGGTCACGGCCCCGTTCGTGGCGCCCTGCGTGCCGAGGTAGTAGAAGCGCTGCACGCCGGTGCCCTGATAGCTCCAGCCGGTCTCGGTCCCGTCGGCATTCTTGTTCTGGTTATTCAGGAAACGGTACTTGCCGGCCGCCGTGGCGGCGTCGACGTACGAGACGCGCTGGCGGTAGTTCGTGGCCATGTACTCGTCGCGCGACCACAGACCGAGAATCTGATGCCGGCCAAGCCACTTCGTCCACCCCGAGTTGCGGGTGAAATCTGGCGTGTAGGCGAGCATCGCGCGGAAGTGGTCGTTGAGCTGGGCGTTGGTGTACCGATCCGGCTCGAAGTCCATGACGTAGGGCATCAGGTACCCTGGGTTCGCGGAGCCGTCCGGCATGTACTTATTGTTGTCGATATAAAGCGTCGACGTGTACTGCTGGGCGACCGTGTAGTTCGACACCGCATCAAAGTCCTCGCGCATCCAGCCGGCAGTCAGGAACAGGTTCTTCGTGATCTCCTGTTCGAGCTCGAGGTTGAGGTTAGTGTTCCGCTCGCGGCCATAGTTGGCTTGGCTGATATTGATGTCGGTCCAGTCGTAAACCGATTGATCCGAGACACCCGCGTACTTGTTGCCGCCGATGATCGCCGCGTTGGGATTGAATGACCAACCGTTGGACTGCACGAAAGCCCGGTCCCAGACGTCCGCGTTAAGCGTGCTGGACCACACCTGGGAAGAGGCCGAGCCAGAACTCGGAATCGCCGTCGCGCTCGCCGCCGGATTGGTGCTGGTGCCCCACGCGGTGCGGTAGGTGGTGTTGTACGGAGAAGAGAACCAGTTCATGAGCTGGCCGCCGTAAATCTGCATTATGCTGCGCGCCGCGTTGGGGTAGCCAACGCCGGGCACATAAAGGATCGACGACGTGTTGGTCATCGCACCGGAGCCAAAGATCGAAACACCATTATAGGTATTCTTGCTGGCGTTCCACTTGGCGGCATCGAAGTCGGAACGCGACTTGATGTAGGCGATCACCTCGGCGGCACGCGGCGAAAGCGAGTTGCTGACGTAGGGGCCAACGACCTCGCCCGTGGAGAGCTTGGTAATCTTCTTATTGAGGGAGTCCCACACCGGTTGGCCGGCGGTCTTCCATTCCGTCACGAAGTCACGCGGGGTGATCGAGTTCGGACGGCGGTTGTCGTTGTTATAGCCCTCAACGCTCGCGCGCAGGATAGTGCGCTCGAACGGCTTGAAGGTCAGGGCGCCGTACTGGCGGCGGGTGCGGTCGTACGACGGCTTGCGCTCGAACTGGCGATCATCGTACAGCAGCGCGCCATAGACCGCCAACTTGTCCTGAATGAGGCTGCGGTTGAACGACAGGCTGGCACGATAGGAACCGTTCTGGTCCGCGCGGACATCAACTCGGTTGGTATTCCGGTTGAGCAGCGCCTGCGCGTTCGTCTGGTTCACGATGCCGGCCGGGCTGCCCATACCGAAAAGCATGGAGTTCGGACCGCGGCTGATTTCGACCGACTGGACGTTGTACGCGTCCATCGGAACCTGGCTGATTGACGGATAGTAGTTGATCGCGCGGCTCGGGGTGCCGATGCCGCGGATACGATTGGCCGTCGCGTTCGTCGAACTCGCAACCGTGCCGCCGTTGGTGCCGCCGGCAATCGTGTCGAGCATGCCGTCGCTCTTTTGCGAGGCGACCGCCGGGGTATACGTCGAGGAACCCTCGGTGTTGAGCTCGTACCGGAACACGTCGTTGATGTCGACAGACGCGGTGTCCTCGAGCTGCTGCTTGGTGATGACGGAGATCGAAGCGCCGAGGTCCGAGATGTTGGTGTTCATCCGGCTACCCGCGAGCGTGTTCTCCGCGAAGTAACCCTTGTCGCGCGAGGCGTCGACCTGGAACGGGCTGAGTTCGATGATATCGCCGGCGCCAGCCTCCGGCTTGGCAGCAGTGGTACTAGCAGCCGGTGCAGCCTGCGCGGCCCGCATGGCCGCCTGTTCGTCCGTATCCAGGACGCCATTGTGGTTGGTGTCGTACTTGGCGAGCGTCGCAGCGTCGACTCCGGGAGCCGTCTGGGCGCGAGCCGGGCTCGTCGCGATTGCCAATCCGGCAAGGGCAACGATCAGCGCCGGATTAACCGGCGGAAGCCATCGATTCGGGTTCATGCGTTGGTCAGGGTTAGGTTTGCGGTGAAAGGTTCACGCCGGGCGATGCGAGCACGTGCAGACGCACGACAGGAACGTAGGCCGGGGTGTACGTGAGGCAGGGGTTCTGAGCGGGATAAACGGATGGTAGGTTTGGCCATGCACCGGGCAAAGGTCATTGTAAACTGACAGTCCGGCGGGCGGCTGACAGAGCCGGACCGCGGTCATTACGCAGGCCCCCGGGGAGGCCTAAACGGCCCCCGTGGCCGGGCGTGAAGTCGCGGTCCGACCGAAGAGAGGACGGCCTGGAAACCGGCCACTTGAGTCGAATCGAACCGGCCGCATTCAACCCCGCGGCCGGTCGCGGCTTCCGCGCGCTTCCGTCTCCAAAAAATGGCTACAGGCGCGCGCCGCGTCCGCCGCCCGTCAGGCGTCCGCCCGCCGACGGCGGGGGGAGGGCTTGACCTGCCCGAGGCGCAGCGCCCCGAAACCGAGCGCCACAAGCGCGGCGCTCACCAGCACGAACCAGTCGCCATGGCGGGCGTAGAAGGTCTGCACGGAGTCCCAGCGCTTGTCGCGATGGACCCGCACGGTGGCCGTACCCCGGAAATAGACGGTGCCCTCGGGGGCGTCCTTGAGCTCAGTATGGATCGCGCCGTCCCGGCCCTTGGTCAGCACGGCTCGGATCGCGCCAAACTCGTCGATCCAGCCGCTCCAGCCGGCATTGCCGCAGCGGATGACCGGCCGCCGAAACTCGACGGCGCGGAGGACCGAATGGGCGGCATGCTGGTAGGCCGCCCCACCCTGCCCGAACCAGCCGTTGTTGGTCAGCACGGTCAGCGCGCTCGCGCCGGACAAGACACTCTCACGAGCCAGTTGCGGGTAAATATCTTCGTAGCAAATCAACGGGCCAAGCAGCACCGGCTGGTCGATCAGATTCACCAGCACGGGCGCGGCATCCAGCCCCGGGGTGAAGTCGTCACCGATCGGCACGACCTTGCGCAACCAGCCCAGGACAGGCTTCAGCGGTACGTATTCTCCGAAGGGCACGAGGTGACGCTTGGCGTACCAGGTTTGCTGCAATCCGAGCTCGGGCGAGACCACGAAGGCGCCGTTGTACCAGCGCGCGTCGGGCTTGCCGCCCTCCTCGATCCCGATGGAACCGAGCAGCACCGGCGCTTTGGCGTCCTTCGCCAGCGACTCCACAAAGGCCTTCATGGACTCGTCGCCGCGCACGGCCCAGGGAGTCGATGCCTCCGGCCAGACAATCAATGAAGGCAGAGTCTTCGCCGCCTGGCCGGTGGTGTCGCGGAGGACGTTGACGATCTCCGGTGCCTTTGTCGGATCCCACTTCACGTTCTGCGGGATGTCGGGCTGGACAAAGGCGATGCGGCCCAGGGTCTCGGTGTAATGGAGCCGGCCGAAGGCGTCCTGGAAGAACATCGCGAGGCAGCCCATGAGCAGGAACAATGCGAGGAAGAACTCCTGGCTGCGCTTGGCGAAGCCGGTGCTTTCCTCCCGCAGGAGGCGATGCGCGTAGGCGGCGAACCCGATGTTCACCGCGACGAGGACGAACGACACGCCGTAGCTGCCGGTGAGCGAGGCGATCTGCAGGATGCTGGGGCGCTGCCATTGGCTGGCCGCCAAGGGCAGCCAGGGGAAGCCGCCCAGGAACCAGGTACGCGTCCACTCGATCAGCACCCATGCGCCGCACAGGCCGAGCATCACCAGCAGGCGCGTCGGCGTTGCCTTGCCATGCATCCGGGGAATCGCCCACCACACCGCCAGGTACCAGGAACCAACCCAGAGTCCAACGAACGGTCCCAGCAGAAACAGTCCGACCCAGGTGACATGGTGTAGCCAGCCCAGGATCAACGTCCACGCGATCATCTGCGCGATGCCGATCGTGAGCGCAAAGGTGCGGAAGGACGGCCGGGTGTAGGCCCAGTACACCCCCGGGAGGAGCATCGCATAGGCGGCCTCCGGCGCGTTGAACGGCGGAAAGGCGACCACCGCGAACACGAGGGTCAGGACGAACACCGCCGCAGCGCCGAGCGGAGCGGAGTGGCGCTGCACAAAGGTCGGCTGCGGCGTGTAAGGGTCGAAGGACGGCGTGGGCGCCGGATCAGAAGCGGGAGGCACGGGAAGGGCTCAGGTTGGCGAAGGCGGATGGCGGACTCCCCGGCACCGCGGACTCGCGCGCCGGCGGGCGGCCGCAGCCGCGCGTCTTCGGGAGGCGGACCGGACCGCGCGTCAGGCGCCGTGGCAGTGTTTGTATTTCTTGCCGCTGCCGCAGGGGCAGGGATCGTTGCGGCCGACCTTGGGCAGCTCGCGCCGGATGGTCACCTTCGGCAACTGGATCTCGGGCTCGCTGGGCTCCGGCAGGGCGGCGGGGCCGCTGCTGGTCACGGTGGTGGTGATCTGCGGTGCCGGCGGCATGGGCGGGCGGGCGGCGGAAATGGCGGCGCTCTCCTCCGGACCGACGGTGCGCGCGCTGCGACTGAGCAGCGCGAGCATGTTCTCGAAGGACTCGAGGTTGGAGGCGGTGCGGAACAGGCCGGTGCAGATCTGCAGCCGGACGTTGTTCATGAGCTCCTCGAAATACTTGTACGCCTCGCTCTTGTACTCCACGAGCGGGTCCTTCTGGCCGTAGCTGCGCAGACCGATCGACCGCCGCAATTCCTCCATCTCGGTGAGATGCTCCTGCCAGTGGTGATCGATGGCGTTGATCACGACATAGCGCTCCATGGAACCGAGCGCCTCCGGGATCTCGACCGATTCCTTCACCGCGTAGGCTTTCCGGATCCGTTCCAGCAGGTTCGCGGCGATCGGCTCGGCATTGTTGCCGGCGAGTTCCTCCACGCGCACGCCGATCGGGAAGTGCTGGTTGACCCAGCCGATGAAGCTCTCGACCGCGACCTTGGTGGGGCCGGACTTGTCGCCAAAGCCGGCAACCTCGAGGCGGTTCAGCAGCTCCTCCTGGATCTGCTCGAAGATGATATCCTTGGGACGCTCGGCGTGGATCGCGCCATTGCGGATCCCGTACACGACCTCGCGCTGCTGGTTCAGCACGTCGTCGTACTGGAGCAGCCGCTTGCGGATCGAGTAGTTCTGCTGCTCGACCTTCTTCTGGGCGCTCTCGATGGAGCGGTTGAGCCACGGGTGCTCGAGCTCCTCGCCCTCCTTCATCGAGCCCTCCATCAGGCGCGACGCGAGGTTGCCCTGCAGGAAGAGACGCATGAGATCGTCTTCGAGCGACAGATAGAACTTGGTGACGCCCGGATCGCCCTGGCGCGAGCAGCGGCCACGCAACTGCCGGTCGATGCGGCGGGACTCGTGCCGTTCGGTGCCGAGCACGTAAAGGCCGCCGAGTTCACGTACACCCTCGCCGAGTTTGATGTCGGTGCCGCGGCCCGCCATGTTGGTGGCGATGGTGACCGCCCCACGCTGGCCGGCGCGGGCGACGATATCCGCCTCCTGCGCGTGGAACTTCGCATTCAGGACGGTGTGGACGATGCCAGTACGCCGCAGCATGCGGGAAAGCACCTCCGACGCTTCCACGCTGGTCGTGCCGACGAGGACGGGCTGGCCGCGTTTGTTGGCGACCTCGATCTCGCGCACGACGGCCGAGTACTTGTCGCGGCGCGTCTTGAAGATGGAGTCGTTCTTGTCGATACGGATGCAGGGTTTGTTCGTCGGGATCACCTGCACCGACAGCCGGTAGATGTCGTTGAACTCCGTCGCCTCCGTCTCCGCCGTGCCCGTCATACCGGCGAGCTTCTCGTACATGCGGAAGTAGTTCTGGATCGTGATCGTGGCATACGTGCGCGTCTCGCGCTCGATGCTGACGTTCTCCTTGGCCTCCACGGCCTGGTGCAGGCCGTCCGACCAGCGGCGGCCGGGCATGACGCGGCCGGTGTTCTCGTCGACGATCATGACCTTGCCGTCCGGGGTGACGACGTATTCGACGTCGCGCTCGTAAAGCGAGTACGCGCGGAGCAATTGCGAGATCGAGTGGATCTCCTCCGAGACGTCGGCGTAGGCGTTCTGGGCGGCCAGCTTCTTGGCCTCGCGCTGTTCGGGCGTGAGCGTCTGGTCCTTCTCCAAATCGCTGAACTCGGTGGCGAGATCCGGCAGCATGAAGGCGTCCGGATTGTCGGGGCGCAGCTTGTTGCGGCCGATTTCGGTAAGGTCGGCCTGGTGCTGGCGCTCGTCGATGACGTAGAGGAGCTCCTCCTTCAGGCGGTACAGCTCGTCCTTGTTCAGGTCGGAGTTGTATTCCGTCTCGGTTTTGTCGAGCAGCTTGCGCCACTCGCCATTTTCCATGAGCCGCAGCAGCTGCTTGTTCTTCGGGTGGCCCATCTTGACCTGCAGCATCTTGCGGGCGGCGAGGTCGCGGTCATCGGGCGTCAGGCCGGGCTTTTCGAGCAACGCCTTGGCCTCAGCGACGATCCGGTTGCAGAGCCGGACCTGGTCATTGACGAGTTGCTCCACGACGGGTTTGAGCCGTGTAAAGGGCTGCTCGCGCTCGATCGGCGCGGGGCCGGAAATGATCAGCGGCGTGCGGGCCTCGTCGACGAGGATGGAGTCGACCTCGTCCACGATGCAGTACCAGTAGTCGCGCTGGACCTGGTCCTCCTTGCGCGTGGCCATGCCGTTGTCGCGCAGGTAGTCGAAGCCGAACTCGCTGGCGGTGCCGTAGGTGATGTCCCGGCCGTACGCCTCGCGGCGCTCGTGCGGCGGCATCTGCTGCTGGATGCAGCCGACGGTGACGCCGAGGAAATTGTAGAGATGGCCCATCCACTCGGAGTCGCGGCGGGCAAGGTAGTCGTTGACGGTGACCAGCTGGGTATTCCGTCGGGTGAGCGCGTTGAGGTAGAGGGGCAGTGTGGCGACGAGCGTCTTGCCTTCACCGGTGGCCATTTCCGAGATGCGCCCCTGGTGGAGGGCGATGCCGCCGATGAGCTGCACGTCAAAATGCACCATGTCCCAGGTGAGCTCGTGCTCGCAGACGATGACCTTGCGCCCGACCATGCGGCGGGCCGCGTTCTTCACCGTGGCAAAGGCCTCGGGCAGGATCTCCTCCAGCGCCGCGCGCTTGTCCGCGGCGGCGGCGATGCGCTCGCGAAACTCATCCGTCTTGGCCCGGAGCTGCTCATCGGTAAGCGACTGGTACTGCTGTTCCAGTTCGTTGATGCGCGCGACCGTCGGGCGGACCTTTTCCAGGAATTTCTTATAATGCCGGCCGGAAAAGCGTTTGAGGATGAACGAGAGCATGAAGGGCGGAGACGTTACCCGCCGCCCCCCCCTTGGCAAACGACAAATGGCCGAACGCCAGCAGAGCGGCCGGAGGCGACAAATCCAGTGCCGCAACGCGCCCTCGCGCCGGCCCAAATTGCGCCCATCCCACCGGCTGCGTCGCTCGGAATGTGGATTTCAGGAGCCGGTGCCGCCAGCCGGCAACGGCCGCGCCGCGGCCGCCAAAACGCCGGCCAAGGTCACACGCGGCCGCGAAAGTAGGCGATGGTACGCCCGAGGCCCTCCTCCAGCGGCACCCGCGGTTCCCAGCCCAACACCTTGCGCGCAAGGCCGATGTCGGGTTGCCGCTGCTTCGGATCATCGGAGGGCAGCGGGCGGTGCACGATCTTCGAACGACCGCCGACCAGCTTGATCGTGAGTTCGGCGAGTTCGAGCATCGTGAACTCCCCCGGGTTGCCCAGGTTCATCGGCCCGACGGTCTCGGTCTGCGCCATGAAGCGCACGAACCCCTCGATAAGGTCGTCCACATAGCAGAACGAACGCGTCTGCTGGCCGTCGCCGTAGACGGTCAGGTCCTGGCCCTGAAGCGCCTGCACGATGAAGTTGGAGACCACGCGGCCGTCGTGCGGGTGCATGCGTGGGCCGTAAGTGTTGAAGATGCGGACGACGCGGATATCGACCTTGTTCTCGCGGTGATAGTCGAAGCACAGCGTCTCGGCGCACCGCTTGCCCTCGTCGTAGCAGGAGCGGCGCCCGATCGGGTTGACGTTGCCCCAGTAGGCCTCGGGCTGCGGATGCACGGTCGGGTCGCCGTACACCTCGCTCGTACTCGCCTGGAGGATACGCGCGCGCACGCGCTTCGCGAGGCCGAGGCAGTTGATGGCGCCCATGACCGAGGTCTTGATCGTCTTGATGGGGTTGTACTGGTAGTGCGGCGGCGAGGCCGGGCATGCCAGGTTGTAGATCTGATCCACTTCGAACTTGAAGGGGTCGATCACGTCGTGCCGGACGAATTCAAAATTCGGATGCGCGAGCAGGTGCGCGATGTTCGCCTTCTGCCCCGTGAAGAGGTTGTCGACACAGACGACTTCATGCCCTTCCCGCACGAGACGGTCGCAGAGATGGGAACCGAGAAAGCCGGCACCGCCGGTGACGAGTATGCGCATGGAGGAAAGTGGTGAGGTAGTTGCAGATCAGTTTCGAGCAAAACAGGCGGCCAACAACAAACGCGGCAAAATGTTCCATTACGACATGCAACTTTTTTTGTGGCGCAAAAGGAACGCCGCGATACCTCCGCGAGTCCCCCGATTCGTTCGGGAAACTAACAAACTATGAACCTGACTAAGAAAACGATGCTCGTCGTCGGCCTCATTGCGGCCACGGCGGGTTATGCTCAACCGGAAACGTCCAATGCCAGTGTCGCGGTGCCGTCCGGCCTTCTCGGCCAGAGCTACACCGAGCTCGGTTACGCTGCGGCGGACGTCCAGGACATGCACAAGGATGTGCACAGCGTCGGCATTGCCGCCAATGTGCCCGTCACTGCGTACCTCGACCTGGGCGCCGGCTACAGCTACAACTGGGTCCGCGGCCTGGCGCATGCCAACACGATCGGTGCGTCCGCGACGGCCTACAAGACCGTCGGCACCGTGAAGCCGTTCGTCGGCGCCGGCGTCGGCTACCGCTGGAACCACGACTCCGACAACAATGAGGACACCATTTGGATGACCTCGGTCGGCGTCGAGATTCCGATGGGCGCCTTCACGCTGACCCCCCGCGTCGTTTATAACGACGACTTCAACAACACCAAGGAAAGCTCCCAATCCTACACCTATGAGGTCGAGGGCAACTACTGGGTGACGAAGACCGCCGCGGTTTACGCCTCGGCCGGCTTCGAGAACGTCCGTAATTCGAACCAGGACGCGATCGTCTATTCGATCGGTGCGCGTCTGAAGTTCTAAGGTCGGATTAAGTCTGAAATCTAACGCCCCCGCCCGGCCCCGCCGGGCGGGTTTTTTTCTGCCCGCCTCCGGCCTGAGAGGAATCCAACTTCCCACTACGACGCCCGGCGCGCGTGCGCCCCGGCCTCATAGCGCGCAATCCACGCGAGGTGCCAGGAGGCATAGTCGCCAGCTTCGATGTGCGCCCGAGCCTGCGCCATCAGGTCGAGGAAGAAGTGGAGATTGTGGATGGTCAGGAGCGTCCCGCTCAGCATCTCGCCCGCGACGGTCAGGTGCCGCAGATAGGCGCGGGAGAAATTCCGGCAGGTGTAGTTGTCCATGCCCTCGACAATGGGGCGAGGATCGGCACGGAACTGCTCGTTGCGGAGGTTGATCGGCCCATCCGGCGTAAAGACCAGTCCGTTGCGCGCCACGCGCGTGGGCATCACGCAATCGAACATGTCGACACCAAGCGCGATCATGCGCAGGAGCTGCGGGGGCGTGCCGAGGCCCATCGTGTAGCGCGGCTTGTCGGCCGGCATGAAGGGCGTGGTGGCCCCCACCTGCTTGAGCATCTCCGGCTCGGGTTCGCCCACGCTCACCCCGCCGACCGCGTAGCCGGGAAAATCGAAGGCGGCCAGAGCCTCGGCCGCCTCGCGCCGCAGGTCATCGAAGGTGGACCCTTGGACGATCGCGAAAACGTGATGGCCGGCCGCCAGAAAGCCGCTTCCGGTCGCGATGTCGCGGCACTGCGCCGCCCAGCGGAGGCTCCGCGCCACCGCCTTGGCGCACGCGTCCCGTTCGCACGGCCAAGGTGGGCACTCGTCGAGCACCATCGCGATGTCGCTGCCAAGATCCTGCTGGATCTTCATCACCTCACGCGGGCCAAGAAAATGCCGCGCGCCATCCAAGTGGGACTGAAACGCCACGCCCGCATCGCTGATGTCGCGTAGCTTCGCCAACGAAAATACCTGGAAGCCACCGCTGTCCGTCAGAATCGGGCCGTTCCAGCCCATGAAGGCATGCAGCCCCCCCAGTTCGCGAATCAGGTCGCTGCCGGGCCGCAGGCTCAGGTGGTAGGTATTCCCGAGGATGATCTGCGCCCCAATCTCACGCAAGTGATTGGGTGTTATCGCCTTCACCGTTCCCTGGGTGCCCACGGGCATGAAGATGGGCGTCTCGATCGTGCCGTGGCGCGTCTGGAGCCGGCCCCGGCGGGCGGCGGTGTTTGTATCGGTCTTGAGCAGCTGGAAATGGGCGGCCATCGCGAGTGCCGACGATGCGGCAGAAGGGAGGAAGACAGAGAGATTTGAAGGATAAAGCCACCGGCGGCGGCGGCGTGCGGCGAATCTGCGCACGCCCTTCCGACCATCAACTGAATCGCCCGCTTTGCGAGTCTAAGCTGTACGCGCTAGATTCCGCCCGCTATCGCTCTACCCTCGTGTCTTAAACCCGGCGTCCCGCCCCACGAAACCCGTGCTGCTCGTCATCGATAACTACGACTCCTTCACCTACAACCTAGTCCAATATTTTGGCCAGTTGGGGGTGGAACAGCGGGTGTACCGAAACGACGAAATCACTCCGGAACAAGCGCTTGCGCTCAACCCCGAACGCGTGCTGATCTCCCCGGGTCCCTGTTCGCCGCGGGAGGCCGGCGTGACCCTCGATATCATCAAGGCATTTGCGGGAAAGAAACCTCTGTTCGGTGTATGCCTAGGCCATCAGTCGATCGGGCATTACTTTGGCGGCAAGGTGGTGCGGGCCGACCGCCTCATGCACGGGAAGACCTCCCCGATCCGGCACCGAGACACCGACGTCTTTCGCGGCATGCCCCAGGGATTTGCCGCCACTCGTTATCACTCGCTCCTGGTGGAGCGCGCCTCGTTCCCGGCTGAGCTCGAGATCACGGCCGAGACGGCCGAAGGCGAAATCATGGGCCTGCGCCATCGCACCCTGCCCATCTGGGGCGTGCAGTTCCACCCGGAATCCATCGCCACCGAAGGCGGCATGCGCATCCTGGAGAACTTCCTGCAGCTCAGCTGATCGGCCCCTCATTCCCACGGCACCAATCCGCCCGCTCAGCGTCTACCTGCAGAATTCCGCTTCATTTTCATGCGCTGCCCGAAATGCACATCGATTGAGGACAAGGTCATCGACTCCCGCATCAGCAAGGAGGGATCGACGATCCGCCGGCGGCGCGAATGCCTTGAGTGCGGCCATCGCTACAGCACGACCGAGACGCTGATCCGCGACGGCATCATCGTCCTGAAACGCGACGGCCGCCGCGAGGACTTTGACCGCGAGAAGCTGGTCCGCGCCGTGCGCGCGGCCTGCCACAAACGGCCGGTCGACCCCGAGCAGATCGCGATGCTGGTCGAGGACGTGATGGATGCGATGGAGGCGCAGTTCGAAAACGAGATTCCCTCCCGCGCGATCGGCGAGGGCGTCATGCAGCGCTTGCGCACCGTCGACCAGGTGGCCTACGTCCGCTTCGCCAGCGTGTATAAGGAGTTCCGTGACGTGACCGAGTTCGTGGACGAAATCAGCTCGCTCGCGAAGACCAAGAAGGAGCTTCCGTAACGCCCCCGCCCGGGCGCCCCGTCCTCCCGATTTTCCGTGGCCCAACGCACCCCCTCCCGGACGAGCGACGACCTGCGCCGGCTCCATTTCATCAACAGCCTCTTCGCCCACGCGACCGGCCACGACCTGTATCTGGCCGAGCAGATCAAGTCCGCGATCACCTTCAGCCTGGCGGAGCTCGAGGCCCAGACCACGGCGCATCCCGAGCTGGCGCAAAAATACGACGCCGCGTTCAACGCCGCGGCCGCGGAACTCCTGACCAAGGTCTTCGCCACGCACCCGCGCCACGGCTTCTATCATTGGGACGCTTCGCTCACGCTGGCTTCCGCCACGCCCCTGTTCACGCGCGCGGAGGTCATGGCCGGGCTGAAGCGGCTCGCCCCCTTCCGCGAATCCACGCTGCTCATCACGAATCTCCGGCACGCGCTGCTCCCACCGAATCGTCGGGCGACGCCGCGCCGCCGGCGTGAGTACGAGGAGGCGCTCGCCTTCATCCGCGATCTCGCCGCCGCCCGCACCGCGCGGAGCGCGAACCTGCAGTTGCTGTTTCTCTAGCCGCGCGCCGGATCGGCGGCCGGAGGCCCGGCGGCACCGCGCACCATTCGGCGTTTGCCGGCGGCAGAAACTTGCGCGTAATGCCCGTCCTGCCATGGCCAAGACCCTCTTCCAGAAAATCATCGACCGGGAGATCCCGGCCAAGATCGAGCACGAGGACGATGTCTGTGTGGTGTTGCACGACATCCAGCCCCAGGCGCCGGTCCACCTGCTGATCGTGCCGAAGCAGCCCATCCCGCGCGTGGCCGAAGCGACCCCGGCGGATCAGGCCACGCTCGGCCACCTGCTGCTGGTGGCCAGCGAAATGGCGAAGAAGCTCAAGCTCGAGCAGGGCTTCCGCCTTGTCGTCAACAACGGCCCGCACGCGTCGGAGTCCGTCCCGCATCTGCACGTACATATGCTGGCCAAGCGGCAGATGGGCTGGCCTCCGGGTTAACCGGCCGCCCGCTTGATTCGGCGCGGCGCCGGCCGGTCCGGCTGCGCCGCGCCAACCAGGCCACTACTTCAGCCAGCGCGCCAGCCAGGCGTGCACTTCGGAGAACCAGAAGCGGCTGTTCTCGCCCTTCAGGATCCAGTGGTTCTCGTCCGGGAACACGATGAGCTTGCTCGGAATCTGCAGCCGCTGGAGGTACGCCCAGTTCTCGTAGGCGTTGTTCGCCGGCACGCGGAAATCATTCTCCCCGACGCTGACGAGGATCGGCGTGATCCACCCGGTCTTCTTGAAGTGATTGCCGACGAGCCGCACGGGATTCTGCTCCCGCCAGATCGGCCCCTGCTCCCAGATGGGGCCGCCGTTGTTCAGTTCGCGATGGTAGATGCTGTCGCTGGTGGACCACTGCGTTTCCAGGTTCACCAGTCCGGCGTGCGAGATGAGGCAGCGGTAACGCGTCGTGGTGGCCTGCATCCAGTTCGCCAGGTGACCGCCATAGCTCGCCCCCGCCGCCGCCTGCCGGGTGGCGTCGATGAACGCGAAGCGGCGGATTGCCTCATCCGCACCCTGGTTGATTTCATCCGCCGGTCCGCGCAGCGGGTCCTGCTGGATCGCCTGGCCGAATGCCTCCGTATAGCCGCTCGAGCCGGAGTAGTTCGTCAAGACCAGCACGTAGCCGGGCGCGGCAAGGAGCTGGTAGTTCCAACGCAGGCCCCACTGGTCCTTGAACTGCGGCGCGGGCCCGCCGTGCATCACGACGAGCAGCGGATATTTCTTCGTCGCGTCGAAGCCGGCCGGGCGCACCAGGAGGTTGTCGATCGGGCGGCCCTGGCGGCTCCGGAAGGCGAAGCGCTCGGGCTTTCCCAGATCCAACTTGGCGAGCGCCTCGTCGTTGAAATGCGTAAGCACGCGCAGGCCGCGTGCCGGGTCGATCCGTACGATCTCTGCCGGCTGCACCGCGCTATCGTACGTGGCGACGAGCGCCTCACCACCGATGCTGAGCGCCCCGAGACACCCCTCCGGGTTCACGGCGTGCGCCTTGATGTCCCCGCCGGCCAGCGGCACGGAGAAGAGTCTCACCTGCACACCGTCTTCCGCGAGGAAGTACACGGTTGCCCCGTCGTCGCTGACGGCGAAACGCCCCGCCGAGAGATCCAGCGTTTGCGTGAGGACCTTCCGGCGCGCCGCGTCGAACGGCCACGGAAAGCTGACGATTCGATTGTGGTGGTACGTCTGGCCATCGCCTCCGGTCTCCATGTTGACGACCAAGGTCCGGCCATCGGGAGTGAACTCGACCTCGCCGTAGCTGTTCGCGTCCTGCGTGAGCGCTTGCGGTTCGCCTCCGTCCGCGGCCACCACGAACATCTGCAGCGGCACGTCGGCGTAGGCGGAACGCTCGCGGGTGGTGGTCGCGCTGAACACCACCGACCGACCGTCGGGCGCCCACGTCGCGGGCAGATCCTCGCCGGAATCGGTCTGGCGACCACCGAAGCCGGTGAGCGCCGCGAGCTTGGTGCGAGCGAGCAGGTCGCGGGCGGGCGCGCCGGCCCGCGCCTCCTGCACAAAGAGGTGGGCGACCTTCTCGTCACGCCAGTGATCCCAATGCTTGATCGGGAAGCCTTCGTAAACGCGCGCGTTGTACTTGCGCTCCTTGAGCGCCTTGGCGGCGGCCTTGTTGGCCGTATCGTCCGTCGCACCAGGATACACTTCGCTGACGAATAGGAGCCGAGTGCCATCCGGGCTCCACTCGGGAGAGCGGGCGCCCGTCGAAAGACGGGTGAGGCGTTCGGCTTCGCCTCCCTGCGCTAGGTTCAATACGTACACCTGCGGCACCTCGTCCGCATCGCGCTTCGCCACGAAGGCGAGGCGGGTGCCATCCGGGCTCCAGCGCGGGCCGGTCTCGCCGGCCTTGGTCTGCGTGAGCCGGCGCGCGGGTGACTGGCCATCGAGCGCGACGATCCAGAGATCAATGCTCAGGTCCTTCGCCTCGTACGCGGGCTGGGTCACGGAGAAGACCGCCCATTTGCCGTCCGGACTGGCGACGGGCGCTCCGACCCGCTTCAGGAGCCAGAGGTCTTCATGGGTAATGGCGCGGCGGGCCGGTTCGGCCGCCCGCACGAAACTCACCACGAGCAGGGCGCCGAGGAAGAGGATGGGGAACTTCATCCCCCGTTTCTGCGGAACCAGCCGGCCGGAATCCAGCGGCAAAACGGCGCTCCGCTCCGGCCGATGCTCACTGGGCCTCGTAGGCCCCGTCGGTCCGCTTCGCGATCAGCCGTTTCAGCTCCAGCATCATCAACGTCGCCGAGATCTGCGCGGACGAGAGGCCGGTCTGCGTTCCCAGCGCGTCCGGCGTGATGATCGCCCCACCCCGGAAACACTCGTACACCCTCGCCTCCTCGGGGTTGAGATTCGGCGGCACGCCAGCGGCAACCTCGCTGCCCTTCTGCGGAATCGGCGACGGCCTGAGACCGTCGAGGTAACTGAGCTCGGAGAGCAGGTCGTCCACGCTCGTCAGCAAGGTGGCGCCATCGCGGATGAGCTGATGGCAACCGGCGCTGGTGCTCTGGTCGATGCGGCCGGGCACGGCAAAGAGCAGGCGCCCCTGCTCACCGGCAAAGCGGGCCGTGATCATCGCGCCGCCGTCGACGTCACTCTCGACCACGATCACGGCCTCGGACATGCCCGCGACGATGCGATTGCGCATGGCGAACGACTGCCGGTCGGCGCGGCGGCCAAAGGGGAACTCCGAGAGCACCGCGCCCTCTGCTTCGATCTTCCGGTACAAGCCAAGGTTCTCCGGCGGGTAGATGATATCGATGCCGGTGCCGACGACGGCGGCGGTTTTTCCGCCCGCGGCAAGCGCGCCCTCGTGCGCCGCGGTGTCGATGCCGCGCGCCAGGCCGCTGACGATGCAGAAGCCGACCTGCGCCAGTTCGATGGCGAGCTTCCTGGCCGTGGCCTGGCCGTACAGCGTGGTGCGGCGCGAACCGATGATGGCCACACAGCGCTGGCCAAGGTCGTACCCCCCGCGGCGATAGAGACCAATCGGCGGATCGTGGATCTCCCGCAGGAGCTTCGGATAGGCCTCATCGCGGGTGGTGATGAAATCGGCGCCACTCTTCGCCATGCGGTCCTCCTCGCGGGCGAGATCAAACTGGGCCGACCAGTTCACCAGCGTGCTGGCAATCACTGCACCGACACCCTTCACGGCCTCGAGGCGCTTGCGATCAGCGGCGAGCACCGCGCGCGGATCGCCGCCCAATTCCGCGAGCAGCCGATTGAGGGTGATCGGCCCGATGTTGGGCAGCGCGTTCAGGATCAGGAACGCCTGTCGCTCGGTGAGCTCGTTGGCCATGGAAGCAAAGGTGACGCCGGCAGGAGTCGTGGCGACTATGTTTTTTTACCCACGCCCTCAATCGCGAGTCGGGTCCTCAGCGGAGCACGGCCCCCAGATAATCGAGCAACCGGGTCGTCTCCACCGCCACGGCACCCTCGGCGCGCGCGAGCGCATCCGCGGCGAGACCATGCCACACCACCGCGCGCGCCGCCGCGAGCAGGGGGTCGTCCCACGGCTGCGCCAACTGCGTGCCGATCATCCCCGCCAGAAGATCGCCACTGCCGCCGCGAGCGAGCACCGGGCCGCCGAAAAAGGAGTGATACACGGGGCCGCCCGCGCAGATCCGCGTAACGGGGCCCTTGGCGACCACCGTCAACCCGGTCTCCTCCGCAAATGTCCGCAGATCCGCCGCGCCTGCAATGCGCGCGAGTTCGCCGGCATGCGGGGTCACCACCCGCGGCGCTAGGCCGCGGCGCGCCCGGACGATCTCCGGCTGCAGCGCGTCGGCATCGATGGCCACTGGGACGGTCGCGCTGGCGACGAGCGATTGCGCCAACGCCAGGGTCTCAGGTTCACGTCCCAATCCCGGGCCGATCACCGCCGCGTCCGCCCGCTCGAGGCGTTCACGCCAGAGGTGCTCGCCCTCGAGGGCGAGGCCGCCGCCCGGCGTCTCCGGCCAGCCCACCCAGATGACCTCGGGAAGCCGGGCGGCAAAGGCCGCGGCCACGGATTCCGGCACGAACGCCGTCACCAGGCCGGCGCCACTGCGGATCGCCGCGTGCGCGCTCATCAGGATGGCCCCCGGGAAACTGCGCGAACCGCCCAGGAGAAAAACGTGGCCGTAGGTGCGCTTGTCGCTGCGCATCGGGCGAAATCGCCGCAGGGGGTCCAGCAGCGCGCCGGTGAGCACCCGATCGGAAGCGTCGGCGGCAGCGCCGCCACGGAAGAAGCCCAAGTCGAGGTAGCGGACGCGTCCCGCGGCTTCGCTCCCAAGCAGCGGCTGCTTCACGCTGCCGGTGGCGTAGGTGAAATCCGCCTGGAAGAGGTCAGCGCTGGGCAGGTCGACCGCCGCGCGCAAGGCGATGGGGAGCGCATTCACCGCCTGCAGGAGCGCGGCGACCTCGGGGGCGATCGGCGGTCGGAACTGAAATCCGAAGACGCCATCGAGGGCGACCGCATAGGCGGCGCCCTGCCTGCCGACCTCGGACGGGGACAAGGTGCCAACGCGCTCGCGGGCCGACTGGGCCAGTTCACGCCACGCGCGCACGGCGAGCGGTCGCAGTCCCCGCGGACCAAAGACAAACACGATGTCAGCCCTCGCGTCGGGGAAGCGCTGCAACAGCTCACCCGCGGCGATCAGCGCGTCGCCGCCATTGTGGCCCTTGCCGACCAGCACAAGCAGACGTACGCCAGCCCGCAGCCCACCGATTTCGCGCAGGTCCTCGACGATGCCTGCGGCCACCGCGGCGCCGGCGTGCTTCATGGCCGCCCACTCCCGAGCCTCGTCGCCGCCGAACAAATCCGACTCGAGTGCCTGCGCCGCGGCGCAGGAGAGAACCGGAGGACACGAGGCAAGGACGGACGGCATGGCGCAAATCTAGTAGCTGCCTGCGCCGGGCGTCAGCTGCGGCACGGTCCCTGTTATGTTGGGCGAAACCGGGACCGACTCCACCCGAGGCTGCACGTTCGGCGGCGTTGGGGGCGGCAACACCACCGTGGGGCGCACGCGCTCCACCGGCCGCTCGCGGCGGCCATGCTCGAGCCATTCGCGGTACTGCGCCTCGGTTTCGGTAAAGCGCAGCGGACATTCCGGCGGCGCCGGCTTTCCGTGACGGAGCGGCACGCCGGTGAGCTGGGGAATGCTTCGGAAGTAGAACGTGCCTTCGATCCGCCGCACCTCATAGAACTCGACGTAATCGCCAACCGCCGCGTTCCAAAGCGCCACCTCCGTGCGGTTGTCATCCCAGACCGCGCCTGAGGACCATTCGGCGAACACCGCCTCGATGGTGGTGAGCGAAGGCACCTCGGGCGGCCGAGCCGGCCGGGCCGGTTCGGCCACAGGCGGGGCGACCACAACCGGACGCGGCGCCGGGGCGGGGGCGCGGCGCGGTAGCGCCCAGACCACCAGTGCGCCGAGAACGAAACCAAGCATCACCCACGAAGGCGTCTTCGAGAGCTGCGCGACCGAGGGACGGGGGGAGAACTCGTCAGCCATGAAGGGAGGAATGCGAGGGTCAGGCCCGGACCAGCGCCGCCACCGCCATGGCGACCGTGTCCGTATGCGAAAGGCTGATATGCACATGCGTCGCACCCACCTGGCGCAGGAGCGCCTCGCCCTGGGCGTCGAGCCGCACGAGCGGCTGGTGGCGGGGCCCGTGATAGATGGAGACGGACCGCCAGCCGAGCTCGGCCCCGATCCCGGTCGAGAAGCACTTGGACACCGCCTCCTTCGCGGCGAAGCGCGCGGCGTAATGTTTGTGCGGGTGCGCCATCTGGGCGCAGTAAGCCCGCTCCTCAGCGGTGAACACGCGCTCGAGGAAACGCTCTCCCTGCCGTTCGAGCACGCCCCGCACGCGTTCAACCTCGATGATGTCCGTCCCGATGCCGATCAGGATGCCGCCGGGAGGAAGGTCGAGGTTCATGGGGGTCGCTGCTTCAGCGCTGTCCGCGCATGCGCGCCTGCATCTCGCGCACCGCCTCGTCGACGCCGGTGAACAGCGCGCGGCTCACGATCGAGTGGCCAATGTTGAGTTCGTGCAGGTGGGGCAGCGTGCGAATCTCGGCGATGTTGACGTAGTTGATGCCGTGGCCCGCGTTGACCGCGAGGCCGAGATCGTGCGCGCGCACCGCCCCGATGCGGAGCCGCTGCAGTTCAGCCGCCCGCCGGGGCGTCCCATACGCGTTGGCATAGGCGCCGGTGTGCAGCTCGATCCACGGCGCGCGCAAGGCGGCGCTGAGCTCAATCTGCGGCTCGTCCGGATCGATGAAGAGGCTGGTGATGATGCCCGCGGCGTTCATGGCATCGACCACGGCCGCAACGCGTTCCCGGTTGCCCACGATATCAAGGCCGCCCTCGGTCGTGACCTCACGACGGTTCTCGGGCACGAGGCAGACTGAATCCGGACGGAGCTTCAGCGCAAAGGCGGTCATCTCGGGCGTGCACGCCATCTCGAGGTTGAGGCGCGTGGCGATCGACTCGCGCAACCGCTGGACGTCGCGCTCCTGGATGTGGCGGCGATCCTCGCGCAAGTGGACAGTGATTCCGTCGGCGCCGGCGCGTTCGGCCGCGAGCGCGAACGTGACCGGATCCGGTTCGATGGCCCCCCCGCAACTGCCGACCTCACGGTAGCGGGCCTGCCGGACGGTCGCACAGTGGTCGATGTTTACGCCGAGGAGGATCATGGGACGGGCAGCATTGGCACAAATCACCGAGGCAGGGAACCCGGAAAATGAATTTGCCAAGCTTCGGAGGATCCCAGCTTGTTAGCCCAAAATCCACCACCTGTGTCGAAACCGCCACCGAAGAGAGAGAACGTCCTGCTGAACCTGCTGTGCAACATCGTCATCCCGACGGTGATCCTGATGAAGTTCAGCACGGACCGTTTCCTAGGGCCACTGTGGGGGCTGCTCGTCGCGCTCGCGTTTCCCTTCGCCTACGGCGTGTACGACCTGCTGGTCCGCCGGAAGACCAACCTGCTCTCGATCCTCGGCTTCATCAGCGTGCTGCTCTCGGGCGGGCTCGGGCTGATGAAGGTCGGCGGGTTGGGTTTCGCAATCAAGGACGCCGCGGTGCCGCTGGTGATCGGGGCGGCCGTGCTGTTGTCCCTGCGCAGCAAGAAGCCCCTGGTCCGCGAGCTGCTCCTGAACGAGCAGATCGTGGACGTGGAGAAGGTGACGGCGGCCCTTGAGGCGCGGCAGACGATGCCGGCCTTCGACCGGCTGCTGCGGAACGCCAGCCTGTGGCTGGCGTTCGCATTCGTGGGCAGCGCGATTCTCAACTTCATCCTCGCGCGCTGGATCCTGCGCAGCCCGCCGGCGACGCCGGAGTTCAACGCCGAGCTGGGCAAGATGCACATCCTCGTCTGGCCGGTGATCGTGATCCCCAGCATGGTCGTCCTCATGTACGTTTTCTGGAAACTCATGCGCGGCCTCAGCGAGCTCACCGGGCTCAGCTCCGACGAGATCTTCCATCCGGAGAAGCCGAAGAGCTGACCGAGGGCAGGAGCCGCTGACGAGAGCGCAAGTTTGCGCGCAGATCTTCGCGCCGCCCACGGCGGTCAGTAATCGCCGGTTACAGCTGAGAGCGGCGTGAACGCCGACATCGCCATCGACGAGCCTCAACTCCGGCGCTGTTCGACGGCCACGACGGCGCCACGTTCGAACGTCACCCGAATCGTGTCGTCGGCGTGAGTGCTGTAGACGTCGGTCGTGACCGGCTCGTGGACGACCATATAGCCGCGCCCGCCCCGCACCGGGATGATCACGCGCCGCCAGCCAACCCAGGCGCGCCCCTCGTATTGCTGCCAGTACGTGCGATAGATCCACAACGTCTGCTCGCCCTGCAGGGTGCGCGTCTCGCGCCGCTCGTCGGGATAGCCGAGGGCGATGTAGACCATGTCCGGCGAGTCGCCGATGCTGATCTGCCCCTGCTGCAACCGCTGCCGGGTGTCGACGGGCAGGCGTTCGTACACCTGCGCCTTTTCCCGCGCCCGGGATTCGAACGTATTGCAGCCCGCCAGTGCGAGCACGGCGGCGAGCAGGAGTCCAATTTTTCCGAAATTCTTGAGCTTCATAGATTCCCTCCTCCAGCGGGAAATTGGACACTCCGCCCGCGGGAAAGTTGCCGCCAGACCGGGGCGGGGAAATACGCAAAACGCCCGGCCCACGAGGCAGGCCGGGCGCAGCTGGACAAATCCGGGAGCGGTTACTTTTCCCCGCGGAGCGCCATGGGCACATACTCGCGCGCGAGTTTGCCCTGATAGATCTGACGTGGGCGGTAAATACGACCCTTCGGATCGGAAGCGACTTCGTGCCAGTTGGCGATGTATCCGGGCGCGCGACCGATCGCGAACATCGTCGTGAACATGCTCATCGGAATGCCGATGGCGCGCATGATGATGCCGGAGTAGAAGTCGACGTTCGGGTACAACTTGCGGGAGATGAAGTAATCGTCGCGGAGCGCGGCCTCCTCGAGGTGCTTGGCGATGGCGAGGAGCGGATCATCGATGCCGAGACGCTTCAGGAGGGTGTCGCAGGCGGCGCCAACGATCTTCGCGCGCGGGTCGAAGTTGCGGTACACCGCGTGGCCGAAACCCATCAGACGCGAGCCCTTCTTGCCCGACTTGGCGGCCTCAATGAACCGCGAGCCGTCGTCGCCATCGTCGTGGATCTGCTGCAGCATCTGCATGACGGCTACGTTCGCGCCGCCGTGGAGCGGACCGGAGAGCGCACTGATGGCCGCCGACATCGACGTGAAAAGATTGGCTTGGCTCGAAGCGACCATGCGTACCGTCGACGTCGAGCAGTTCTGTTCGTGGTCGGCGTGCAACAGGAGCACGAGATTGAGGGCCTTGGAGACCTCAGGCACCGGGATGTAGTCCTGGTAAGGTTCCGAAAACATCATGTGCAGGAAGTTGTCGCAGAACGGCAGTTCCTGCTTTGGAAAAACGAACGGCAGCCCGTGGGTGTAGCGATAGATCATCGCCACCATCGTGCGGATCTTCGAGATCGCCATGCCTGCGGCCAGATCGAAGGTCTTCAGGTCCTTCTCGAAATTGTTCGCCGCGAGTTCCGGATGGTAGGCCGGCAGCGCGGCCACCATCGCCGACAGCATGGCCATCGGGGACGCGTTGGTGGGGAAGCCCTCGAGAATCTTCTGCGCCTGCATCTCGACGGGCGCGTTGCGGCGGAGCAGCTGGCCAAATTCCTTGCGCTGCTTCGGGTTCGGCAGCTCGCCGTAGATGATCAGGTACGCGGTCTCGACGAACTCGCTGTACTGCGCGAGCTGGTCGATGGGATAGCCGCGGTGCCGCAGAATGCCTTTATCACCGTCAAGGTAGGTGATCTGGCTCTCGCAGGAGCCGGTGTTGCCGTAGCCTTGGTCGTAACTGATCAAACCGGTCGTCGCACGCAGGGTTCGCGTGTCGATGGCCTTCTCCCCCTCAGTACCTTCGATGACGGGAAAGGGGTATTCCTTGTCATCCACCTTAAGGATAGCGGACGTGGGCATAGTAGTTCCGGAACGAACTCAGAACGGGGCCACTTGCAAAGGAAAGATGCCGCCAGATCGCCTATTAGAAGAACATCAACATGGAGTTAGGCATATTGATCGGCCGCTAATAGGGCGCGCCCAGAACGCGCACGCGGCGGCCGGGGCGGCCGCGAGAACATGGGAACCGCAAGGCGGCGGGATTAGCCGCGAGTGCACGCGGCGGCGGCAAAATTGCCGTACACGCGCAGCCCGTTCGCCTGGCTCTTCTCCGGGTGGAACTGGGTGGCGAACACACGACCCCGCCCAATCGCCGCACAGAACGCGCCGCCATAGTCACACTCAGCCAATACGAGCGTCGGGTCGGCCGGCACGCAGTGGAAGCTGTGCACAAAATAGAATGAGGGGGCGGCGGGAAGTCCGGCGGCCAACGGCGAATCAGCCTGCATGAACCGCACGGTATTCCAGCCCATGTGCGGAATCTTGTACTCACGCGGGCGCTGGAATCTCACGACCTGGCCCGCGAAAACGCCGAGTCCCTTCACCCCACCCTCCTCCGAGTGCTCGAACAACGCCTGCATGCCGAGGCAAACGCCGAGGAACGGCCGGTCCGCCCGAACCCACTCGCGCACCGCGCCATCGAGCCGGCTCGCGCGTAGCGAGGCCACGCAGTCCCGCAGTGCTCCCACGCCGGGCAAGACGAGTCCGGCCGGACGTGCCTGCTCGAGCTCCGCCGGCGATTGTACGACGACGATGGCCGCGCCCACGGCCTCAAGCGCCTTGGTCACGCTGCGCAAATTGCAGATGCCGGTGTCGATCACGGCGATCCGCGGGCCGGTGCCGATCGGCATAGCGGCGGGATGGCTCGAGAGGGAGGAGGAGGCGTTCATTCGCTCGTACCTGGACGTTCAGCAATCCGCGGCGGAAGGATCGCTCCTCCCGACCGCGCGCCAACGACCGCGGCGCATCGCTAGATTTTGCCTTTTGTCGAAGGAAGCAAATCGGCCGCCCGCGGCTCGATCTGCGTGGCGACGTCGAGCGCACGGGCCAAGCACTTGAAGATCGCCTCAGCGACGTGGTGCGGCTCCTCACCGTACTCGACCTCGACGTGAAGATTGGCCCCCAGCGCGTTGCTGAACGCGCGGCAGAATTCCTTCACGAGGACGATATTGAAGTCGCGCACGAACATGGTCGGCGGCTCCGCGCGGTAGACAAGGTGGGGGCGCCCGCCCACGTCGACCACGACCCGGGCCAGCGACTCGTCCATCGGGAGAATGAAGAACCCGTAGCGCTTGAGGCCGATCTTGTCGCCAAGTGCCTCCTTGAAGGCCTGGCCCAACACGAGGCCCACGTCCTCGACCGAGTGATGGTAGTCCACCTCGACGTCGCCCTTGCAGGTCACATCGAGGTCGAACAAGCCATGCTTCGCGAAGAGCGTGAGCATGTGGTCGAAGAACGGGACGCCGGTATCGATCTTGCCCTGGCCGTGGCCGTCGAGGGCAAGCGTCAGGACAATGTCGGTCTCGGCGGTCTGCCGACGGATGGTGGCCGTCCGGGCCGGAACGCTGGCCCCGGTGGGGCGCGCCGTTTTGCTTATGACTTTTGCCATGCGTCGAGGGTTTGGCTGAGAACGCGCATCTCGGCGTCCGTGCCGACGCTGATGCGCAGGTAGGGAGCGGTCAAGGCGTGGCTCGGGAAGTACCTCACCAGCACCTTGTGCGCGTACAGGAAATCGTAGGCCGCCTTCCCCACGGCCGGTCCCGTCTCGCCGCGCGCGTTCTTCGGCTCGGTGAAAATGAAGTTCGCCTGGGAGTCGTAGGTATTCCAGCCGCGCCGGTTGAGGAGGTCGGACACGAACGCGTCACGCGTGGCCTTCACGCGGGCAATGACCCCCTCGTAGTATGGCTGATCCTCAAGCGCGGCGATGGCACCGGCCTGGGAGAGCCGGTTAACGTTGTAGCTGTCGCGCACGCGATCGAGCACGTCGATCACCGCGGGATGCGCCAGCGCGTACCCGACCCGCAGTCCGGCCAGGGCATACGCCTTGGAAAGCGTGCGCACGATCACGAGGTTGGGGTGGCGGCTCAGCAGGGCCACGGCGTTCTCGCGGGCAAAGGGCGCATACGCCTCGTCGACCACGAGCAGCCCGCGATAACCGGCGAGCACGCGCTCGATCTCCGCGTTGGTGAAACCGACGCCCGTCGGCGCATTCGGGGACGTCAGGAAAAAGGCGCGGGACGTGGACGCGACAATCCGCTCGATGGGGAGACGCAGCGAACGATCGAACTCAACCGGGACACAGCGCCCGTCCTGGATCTCAACGAGAACCGGGTACAGCGAATAGCTCGGCAACGTGAACCCCAGAGCGGCCTCCTCGCTGACGAACGCGCGGACGAGGAGATTGAGGATGTCGTCGGAGCCATTGCCCACGCAGACATGGTCCGGCACGAGCCCATGGTGACGCGCAACCACGCCGCGCAGCGCTTGGCTGGTGGGATTCGGGTAGAGCCGCAACGAGGAGCCCTCCGCGCCGATTTCACGCTGCAAGGCCGCGGCGACGCGCGGGCTGGGCGGGTACGGGCACTCGTTGGTGTTGAGCTTCACCCAGCCCGGCTCGGAGGGCTGCAGGCCGGGGGTATAGGCGTGGAGCTTCGCCACGTGCGGAAGGGCGAGAGAAGTAAGGTCAGACATGTTCGGAGCGGACACGGAGAATTGACTCAGCCGGACGCCGGGCGGCAGGGCAACCCCGGTGTGTGGCAGCGCGCGAGCCGACGCAGGGGCACAGTCGGACCGTGCTGGAGCGAGAGACGCCGGCGCGCATACCACCGGCGGGAGCGGCGCAGCCCTCAGGAAGACGTGGTTCGAATCCGCACGGACCGACCGTGGGCATCGAGCTTCTCCATCGCGGCAAAGGCGGCGACAATGGGCTCGGCCTTTTTCACGCTGGAGCGGTCGTACTGGATCACGCTGGTTCGCCGCATGAAGTCCGCCACGCGAAGGCCGCTGAAGAACCGGCCGGCGCGGGCGGTGGGAAGCACGTGACTGGGGCCGGCAACAAAGTCACCGAGCGCGGTGGGCGTATAGTTGCCAACCATGATGGCGCCGGCCGTGGTAATGGCAGAGATCAGCCGCTTGGAGGCGGACTCGGCCACGACGAGTTGCAGGTGTTCCGGGGCGACGTAGTTCGCCACCGCCGCGGCCTGCGCGAGCGATCCCACCTCGATGGCAAGGAACCCATCCGCCAGAACGCGCTGGATCTTCTCGGCGCGGGTGATCAGTTGCAGCTGGGTGCGGATCTCGGCGCTTACGGCGGCGATGATGTCCGCGGAAGTGGCGACGAGGTAGATCTTCTCGCGACCGGAGCCGTGTTCCGCCTGCGCGAGCAGGTCAGCGGCGAGATAGGAAACATTGGCGGTCTCGTCAGCGATGACCATGACCTCGCTCGGCCCCGGCAGCGAATCGATGCCGACGGTGCCGAAGACCTGCCGCTTGGCCTCGCAGACGTACGCGTTGCCCGGCCCGAAGATCTTGTCCACCGGGTTGATGGTGGTGGTGCCGAAGGCCATCGCACCGATCGCCTGGACTCCGCCCACGCGATAGACTTCCTCGATTCCGAGCAGATGGAGCGCCGCGAGCAATCCGGGTGCGACCTTGGCGTTCGCGTTGGAGGGCGTGAAAACCGCGATTTCCGGGCAACCGGCGACCTTCGCCAGGGTAGCGGTCATCAGCACCGTGGAGACCAGCGGGACCTCACCGCCGGGCACATAAAGGCCCACGCGGCGGATTGGATCGAACTTTTCGCCCACCACCGCACCGTGCTTGTTCTTGGCCGACCAGTTCTCCGGCATCGCACGGCGGTTGTAGTTGAGGATGTTGTCGCGGGCGGCGATCAGCGCACGCATTTGCTCCAGCGGGAGCGACTTGGCCGCGGCAGCGAGATCGTTGGCGCTGACGCGGAATTCGCGGGCGCGCAGTTTCGCCCCGTCGAACTTCGCCGCGTAATAGGAGACGGCCTCATCGCCACGCGTCCTGACATCCGCGAGGATGGCGGCAACGGAATCGGCAATCTCTCGCGGAACGAGGGCACTGCGACAGAACGTCGCCAAGTCCTCCGCGAAAGTCTTCGAGGCATGGTGGAGCGTGCGCATGGTGCTGGCGTTAGTCGATCTACCAAGGAGCCCGGTAACCGCGAGGCATTTTTCGCGCCCGCGGTCGAATGCGATCGCCCGCCAGCAGCGATCTATCACTCAGCGGCTCAACAGCGCCGGGACAGCAAATACCTCGGGCGCAAATGGTTCGTTCACGATCACGCGGTCAAACGTAAGTGCAACTGTCTGCGACTGACCGCTGGCATTCTTCTGCACGGTGATGATGCTCTTGGGGAAACGGATCCCGTTTGTATAGATCTCGCCCTGTTCGCGGATAGTAACGCCCGCGTCGGTCTCCGAATAAACCACGCGCCCTCCGGCGATATCGAAATACCTGTAGAATATGATGTTCGGCTGATGAATAAAGGCCACCTTGCGGCAGGCGATGCCATCCACGGTCGCGGTGCCCAAGTCTTCGACGCGCCCGCCCCGCTGCTCAAGCCCGCGGAAAAATGCCATATGCTCCCAAGTGTTGGCGCGAAGGCGCTTGATCTGGTCGGCTCCAAGAAGGGTTTGCGACCATTTGGACCGATCGGCAGTCGAAGTGGTTCGAGTCCAGGCGTCGTAGCCATCGAGCCCGGTGGCTTCGATGGCAGCCTCAGTTGTGATTGTAACTCGCTGCCGGTCGGGCTTCTCGAGCAGGATCTCCACGGCAGCACGGGTTTCCTTCTTGGGGTCGGCAGGGTCGGTCGTAACGACGGTTCCGATGTAGTGGAGCGTTCGGACGCTATTCAAGGCGGCTTCCGGGCCAAGGTACGCGCGCGCCTTGCCAATGATCGCAGGTTCGGCGCCACGCACACCCCCGGCCATCACGGCAAGCACCAGAAAACCACAAAGCCGAAGGAAGGATGGACTCATGGGTTTTGGACGAGGGGTTGAAGCAAAGGAGGCGGGAGCCGACTACTCCCACTCGATGGTCGCCGGCGGCTTCGAACTGATGTCGAAGACGACGCGGCCAACGCCCCGAACCTCGTTGGTGATCCGGCTCGAGACGCGCTGCAAAAGATCGTGCGGGAGCTTGGCCCAATCGGCGGTCATGGCGTCGGTGCTTTCCACCACGCGCAGCGCAATCACGTAGTCGTACGTGCGTTCGTCACCAAAGACACCGACCGTCTTGACCGGCAGGAAGACGCAGAACGACTGCCAGACTTTGTAGTACAGACCGGAGCGCATCATCTCATCATGCAGCACGGCATCGGCGTTGCGGAGGATCTCCAGGTTGGCCGAGGTGATCTCGCCCATGACCCGGACCCCGAGGCCCGGACCAGGGAACGGCTGGCGCCAGACCACCTCGCGCGGGAGTCCGAGCACGCTGCCGACTTGGCGAACCTCGTCCTTGAACAACTCACGCAAGGGCTCGACCAACTTGAGCTTCATGCGTTCCGGCAATCCGCCGACGTTGTGATGGGTCTTGATGAGCGAGGCCGGGTTGTTGCCGATCGAAACGCTTTCGATCACATCGGGGTACAGCGTGCCTTGCGCGAGGAACTCGGCGTGGCCGATCGACTTGAGTGAACGCTCGAATACCTCGACGAACGTGCGGCCGATGATCTTCCGCTTCTGCTCGGGCTCCGTCACGCCCTTCAGACGGCGCAGGAAGAGCCTCGACGCGTCGACGACGCGCAGATCGATGCGAAAGTGGCGGCCGTAAAGTTTCTCAACGTACTCCCGCTCGTTCTTGCGCAGCAGCCCGTTGTCAACGAACACGCAGGTGAGCTGCTTCCCGATCGCCTTGTGCAGCAGCGCGGCCGCCACTGACGAGTCGACGCCGCCCGAAAGGCCAAGGATGACGCGCCCCTTGCCGACCTGAGCGCGGATGTTCTCGACGGCGTGGGTGATGAAGTCGCGCGTCGTCCAATCCTGTTTCGCGGCGCACACGCCGACCAGGAAGTTGCGAATCATATCCACACCACGCTCGGTGTGAAACACCTCCGGGTGAAACTGAATGCCGTAGAAATTGCGCTTCGTATCCTCAATCGCGGCGAACGGCGAGTTCTCGGTGGTGCCGATAGCCCGGAAACCGGGCGGCAGCTTGGTCAGCTTGTCGCCATGCGAATTCCAGACCCGCACCTTCTTGGGCAGGCCGGCGAAGAGGCGTCCCGGCTTCTGGATCGTGAGCAGGCCGTGGCCGTATTCGCGTTCTTTGCTGTGCTCAACTTCGCCGCCAAGAAAGTGCCCCATCAACTGCACGCCGTAGCAGATGCCGAGGACCGGTACGCCGAGTTCGAAGATCGCGGGATCCGGATGGGGAGCCTTGCGCGAATAGACGCTCTGGGGACCACCGGAGAGAATGATGCCAACGACGTTCTCCTGGCGCAGCTTCTCCGCGCTCGTGGAAAAATGAAAGATCTTGGAGTAAACCTGACACTCGCGGATCCGCCGCGCGATGACCTGGGTGAGCTGCGAACCGAAATCGAGAACCGCGATGGTTTGTGGCATGACCGGAGATAAAACCGTGAGGAGAACCGAGGGAGGCACCAAGGATCAAGTAGCAATTGAGGCGGTTGCCCCACCCGCATGACACGTCCAGCCGGCTCCGACCTTTGGCTGCCCCGGAGGTGAGTGCAACGAGCGGCGGAAGTCCGCCGCGATCACGCGGCGGCGCGTCTCCCAAAACGGTCAAGTTCCTGGAAACGTCAGGACGCGGCGCAGGTGGCCCTCGCGTCGATGGCGGGGGCGAACTGGCACTCGATCCGTCGGTACAGCGACGGGATATCGAACGGCTTGCCGAGAAGCTCAAGCGCCCCGGCCTCTCGCGCCTGGCGCAAGACCTCAGGAGAACGAGCACCGGTCATCATCCATACCGCGATCCGGCGCCCGTCGGCAGCCGCCCGTTCGTGCAGGATGCGGCAGACCTCAATCCCGCTCATTCCGGGCATGTTCACATCCACCATCGCTCCGTCCACGGTGTGTTGCGCGGCCAGATCCAGCGCCTCGGGTCCATCCGCCGCGGCCAAGACGTGATACCCCCGTCGGAGGAGCAGGAACCGCAATGACTCCCGCACGGATTGGTTGTCGTCTATGACCAATAGGGTGCGGGACATGGTGTGCGAAAAAAGAGACAATGAGCGGGCCAGATTCCCCGGCGAAACGCAAGTCCCGCCCTCCCCGTGAGTCCGGCACTGGTTCGGCGTACGGCGGACTCGGGCGCAGCAGGGATATCACCGCCCCCGCAAGCGGGAATTCCGCCGACAGCGCAGGGGCCGCCCGCGGGGGTATGGAGCCAAATGAATCACCTTTCATCCCGCCCGCACAAGGAGTCCGAGTCCGACGCCTGCTTATTCCCCGGCGGGAGTCTCTGGATCAAGCGGCTCCCGCAGGGTGACGACGGTCGGGGCGCCATCGTGGTCTGAGTCGAACAATTGCTGGAGCTCCTCAGCGCCGAGCGTAACCGTGCGGTGGCGGGCCCGGGTGGTGAACATCTGCGGAAACTCGAGCTCCACCTGAACGATTGGGCGGCCCGCGTCGTCAGCCTCGACGACACGGACCGTACCGCGGAGACCTGTGGGTGGGTTGCGCTGGTCCACGGCGGAGGTTACGAGCACCACCCTGCCGTCCAGCTCCCGGAGGTCGGTTGCGTTCATGACGGTGCCGACTGACAGCCGTTCGGACGGGCAGTTCGCGGGCGTCGAGCAGGTCAGCTGCCGGTGTCCTCGCGTTCAGCACGAACGCGCGCGGCAATGGCGGCGAGCACCGCGGTGGAGGCGGAAAGCACGGGTGGAATTGCGAGCACCGTCGTCACCGACCAGCGCCCCTGCTCATCCACCCCACCCCAGGCGTAACAGCGCAGCGCTTCATCATGACCGAGCAAAGCGAACACCTCGACCCTGCCTTTCCAAAGCACCCGGCCATCAACCTCCTCGCACACCGACTCCGTCCGCGTATGGGAGGCTTCACAGCGGTGCAGTCGCCGGATCGTTTCTCGGAGTTCACGAATGTAGTCCACCATCGCGCGCAACGTGCCGCAGCCCGTCCGTTTCACAAGTCCAGCGTCCGTGGTGGGAGGCCTTTGCCGCCGGCTCACGCGCACGGTGAAGGCACGTCCGAGCTCAACTACGAGGGTATCGTGCCGGCGAAGGAAACAGTTGCCGTGGCCAACGGTGTTGCGCGATCCGAGCGGAAGCGATCTGCACTCCCTGTCCGCCGAGACCTCGGCCATCGGACGCGGAGCGCCCAAGGGCAACGTACCACAGGAACGGGAGACGAGGGCCAGAAGCTAGAACCGCAACCGGCCGTTCTCGTGGCCACAGTGCGGACAACGACACAGCTCGGTACCGGTGGGAGCGGAGTAGAGCGCATCGCAGCGAATGCAATGGAAGGTTGTCTTCCGGCGCTCGAGTTCGAACCGGCGGTGGTCGCGACGGTCGTACCACAGCCACAAACCGAGGAAGACCACGGCGGTGAGCACGCAGTAAACAACGGCGCCGATGGTGAGATCGAACATCGCAGAGAGTTGAAACAGGGCGGCAAAGCCGGGGCAACGCTGGCGTGCCCGGAATGAGGCGACAAAAAACGCGCCGAAGAAATTCTTCGGCGCGTCGAGAGTATCGGGCGAGACCTGGATTACTTGGTCTCGGACTTGGGCGCCTCGGCGGCAGGAGCAGCCTCGGGAGCGGCAGCTTCGGCCTTGGGAGCCTTGGCCGCCTTCTTGCCCTTGGCCTTCTTGGCGCCCTTGGACTTCTTGTAGCCCTGGTCGTCAGCCTTCACGAACTCGATGAGGGCCATCTCAGCGGCATCGCTGATGCGCTGCTGACCGAGCTTGTAGATGCGGGTGTAGCCGCCGCTGCGATTCACGAACTCCTTGTAGGTTTCGTTGAACAGCTTGTTGACGGCATCCTCGTTGCGGATATCGGCCATCGCGAGGCGGCGCAGATGAATCTGGTCCTTCTTGTCGGTCTTGGCCGCGGCACGCTTGGCCTTGGTAATCACCTTCTCGATGAAGGGACGAAGTGCCTTGGCCTTGGCGAGCGTGGTCTCGATGCGACCATGCTCGATCAGGGAGGCGGCCATATTGGAGAGCATCGCGGCGCGATGCTCCTTGGTGACGCCCATTCCGTGGCGGTGTGTATTGTGACGCATGTTGGTTTGGTGGTTGGCGGTCCCGATCGGCGATCCGGTCGCAGCGTTGGGCGGCAGCGGACGGCGCGAGGCCGGAAAATGATGGAGAGAGCAGAAGCGGAGGCGAGCAGCGCGTGAACGGGCGAGGATCGTACGATCCCGCGCCCGTCACGCGGCACGCGCTCCTACGGTTTAGACTTCCTTCTTGGTGTCGAGGAGGCGCTCGTCGAACTTCATGCCGAGCGAGAGGCCCAGCGCTTCGAGCTTTTCCTTGATCTCGTTGAGCGACTTCTTGCCGAAGTTGCGGTACTTGAGCATCTCCTGCTCGGTCTTCATCGCGAGCTCACCGACCGTGGTGATGTTCGCGTTGTTGAGGCAGTTCGCCGCGCGGACCGAGAGCTCGATTTCGTTGACCGACATATTGAGGAGCTTCCGGAGCTTGTTCTGCTCCTCGCTGACCTCACTCTGCTGATTCTCGAACTCGTAGGCTTCCTCGCTGACGCGATCGAACACGTCGAGGTGATGTTTGAGGATCGAGGCGGCTTGCTTCAGCGCGTCGTCCGGCGTGATGCGACCATCGGTCCAGATCTCGAGGTTGAGCTTGTCGTAATCGGTGATCTGGCCGACGCGAGTCGCCTCGACGGCGTATTTGACGAGCTTCACGGGAGAGAAGAGCGAATCGATCGGGATAACGCCGATCGCCTGCTCTTCCTTCTTGTTCGCCTCGCCGGGGAAGTAACCGCGGCCGGTCTTGATTTCGACCTCGGCGTCAAACGACTTCTTGGAGTCGAGCGTGCAGATGACCTGGTCCGGATTGATGATCTGGATGTTGGCGTCGGCCTGGATGTCGGCCGCCGTCACGGGTCCCTGCTTGTTGACCTTGATCTGAAGGGTGATCGGCTCGCGCTTTTGCGAGACGATGAGGATCTTCTTCAGATTGAGAACGATGTCCGTCACATCCTCGACAACGCCATCGATCGACTGGAACTCGTGGTTAACGCCCTCGATCTTGATGGACGAGATGGCGGCGCCCTCGATCGAACTCAGCAGCACACGACGGAGGGAGTTGCCGATGGTGTGCCCATAGCCGGCTTCGAAAGGCTCCGCGATGAACTTGGCGTACGTCGGCGTGGCTCCTTCTTCGACCTTGGTAAGCTTGTTGGGCAGTTCGAACTTTCCGAGACGTTTTGGCATGGTGCGGAAGTTGGACGAATTTTGGTTTTTAAGGGTGGGCCCAGACGAAGGGTTTAGAAGCGCGAATAGAACTCAACGATGAGCTGCTCATTCACGTCCTGCGTCATCTCTTCGCGGGTCGGCATGCGCACGACCGTGGCCTTGAACGTCTCGGCGTTCATCGAGAGCCAGCCCGGAACATTGCGGATCCGGTTTTCCTCGAGATTACGCGTGGCGAGCTGGCGGGAAGCCGGGGTGTTCTTCACCTCGATCTCGTCGCCGGGCTTCACGTTGTAGCTGGCGATGTCGACCTTGTGGCCATTCACGCGGATGTGGCCGTGGTTGACCATCTGCCGGGCGGAGGCGCGGCTCTTGGAGAGGCCGAGGAGATAGACCGTGCTGTCGAGGCGGGTCTCCAGGAGCTGGAGGAAGCGCTCGCCGGTGACGCCGCGCTCCTTCTTGGCGTTCTCAAAGACGCGACGGAACTGACGTTCAAGCAGGCCGTAGATATAGCGGAGCTTCTGCTTTTCGTTCAGGCCGACGGCGTATTCGGAGAGCTTGCGGCGCATCTTCGGGCCGTGCTGCCCCGGGGGATAGCCGCGGCGCTCGAGCGCTTTGCCCGAGCCGAGGAGGTGTTGGCCAAAACGACGACTGATGCGAGTGGTTGGGCCGGTATAACGAGCCATGACTTTGAAAAGTGAGAGTGAAAGTGAAAGTGAGGGTGGCGAAGCCGCGGGTCGAGGGACCCGCGGAGATCACGCGGCAGATGCCACGTGACCCGAGAGCCCTCGTCCCAGGCACGATTACACGCGGCGGCGCTTGCGGGGACGGCAGCCGTTGTGCGGAATCGGCGTCACGTCGACGATGGACGTGATTTCGAGACCGATCGCCTGGAGGGCGCGGATCGCGGAGTCGCGACCGAGGCCGGGGCCGGACACGCGGATGACGATATCCTTGAGCCCGTGCGCCATCGCGTTGCGGGCGGCGTCCTGCGCGACAACCTGGGCGGCGTAGGCGGTGGACTTGCGCGAACCGCGGAAGTTGCACTTGCCGGCGCTGGACCAGGCGATGACCTGACCCTTCTGGTCGGTGATCGAGACGATCGTGTTGTTGAAGGAAGCGAGGACGTTGGCGACGCCGGAGGTGACGTTCTTAGAGCCCTTGGCCTTGCGGACCTTGATTGCGCCGATCTCCTCCTTCAGGAGTTCTTCGGCCGTGGGCTGCTTGGCGACACCATGAACCATCTCGACCGGCTTCTGCTCGGCGGCGGGAGCAGCGGGCGCGCCAGCGGCGGCGGGAGCGGCGCCATCGGCGGGCTTGGCCGCCTTGTCGCCAGCGGCCTTCGGAGCCTTGGCCTTCTTTTCAGCAGGAGCAGCTGCGGCACCCTCGACGGGAGCGGTCGCGGCCTTGACGGGCTTTTCTTTCTTCGGAGCGGATTTTTCTTCGGCCATGGGCGAATGGGATTAGGCGGACGCTTCTTTGGCTTTGCTGACGCCGACGGTCTTGCGCGGGCCCTTGCGGGTGCGGGCGTTGGTGCTGGTACGCTGACCACGGACCGGGAGGCCGCGGCGGTGGCGGATGCCACGATAGCAGTTGATCGCCTGAAGGCGCTTCAGATTGCCGGCAATTTCGCGGCGGAGGTCGCCCTCGAGCACCCACTTGTGCTCGGTGATCAGGTGAAGGATCTTGTTGAGCTGTTCCTCAGTGAGATCCTGCGCCCGCATGTCGGGGTTCAGGCTCGCTTCCTGAACGAGCTGGTCAGCCCGCTGGGGGCCGATACCGAAGATGTATCGGAGGGAGAACGCGACTTTCTTCTTCGCGGGGATTTCTACGCCGAGGAGACGTGGCATGGATGGTGTCTAGTTAAGAGTTGGTGGTTAAATTTGTGGATATGGAGAGGGAAACGGGAGCGGGTTAGCGCGCCGGAAGCGGACGAGGAACAGTGAGAATTTCGGGACCGTGCTCGGTGGTCAGGACCGTGTGCTCAAAGTGGGCCGAAGGAGAGCCGTCAGCAGTGACGATCGTCCAGCCGTCGGACAAGGTCTTGGTCCGATAGCCGCCCATGTTCACCATGGGTTCGATCGCGAACGTCATGCCCGCCTTGATCCGGTCTCCGGTGCCTTTGCGACCGAAGTTCGGAATCTCTGGTGGTTCGTGCATCGCGACTCCGACGCCGTGGCCAACCATGTCTCGGACCACGGAGAATCCGTGGGCTTCGACGTAAGTCTGGATGGCATGACCGATGTCGTTCACGCGATTGCCCACCTGGGCCTGTCGAATACCGAGATCGAGGGCTTCGCGGCTGACGCGGAGCAGTTGATCCAAGTCGGGCGAGACGGCACCGACGGGAACGGTGTAGGCATTGTCGCCTACGTAGCCGTCGTGCCAGACGACGATGTCAAGGGAGACGATGTCGCCCTCGCGGAGGACGCGCTTGAAGGACGGAATCCCATGAACGACTTCCTCGTTCACCGAGATGCAGGTATGCGCGGGATAGCGGTGCGACCCGTGCTGGTAACCGTAACAGGCGCTGCGCGCGCCCAAGCGGGCGATGAGATCGCGGCCCGCTTCTTCCAAGTCCTGAGTCGTGATGCCAGGCCGGACGAGGGGCTTGAGTTGATCAAGAACCGTCGCGGCGATGGCACATGCCTCGCGCATTTTGGCGATTCCTTCCTTGTTCTTAACGGGAATAGTCATGCGAGGCAGCCTTCCGCCGATTTGGCGGTGGAAGACACGAGTGCGTCGATCTGCTGGAGCAGACCGAGCGCACGATAGTGTTCAGCGACGGCTCCATCGAGATCTGCTCCGGCAGTAAGAACGCCATCAAGCGCCTCGTGTCGGGCATCGAGCCATTCGTCAAACACCTTGGCTTGGAGCAGCGTAGCCGGGAAATCGGTCAGGACGAATCCCGCATCAGGTTTGCGCGCGAAGAACCAGCGGCGCATGAGCGCCAGGGTGGTCGCTTCCTCCGCCGAGGCCGAAGCCGGGCGGCGCGAAATCCCCAGCCCTTTCAAGTGGACCGGGGAGACGTGCTCTAGATTCAAAGAACGAACTTGGGCCAGCCATTGGCCGGCAGACCCAAGGAGAACATACTTGGCTTTGGCGATAGGGCCGAAACCAGCAAAGGGGTCGGAAATGCCACCCGTCGCCGCCACTGTAAAGAACTAATTCAGGAAGTGACGATAGGCCGCGATGCCAGTGCCGAGCAGCAGCAGGCCCAACATGGGCAACGCGATCTTCATCACCGCTTCCTGGCTGAGAGCGTCGCCGAGCATGGCCTGCTGCGGGTTCGCACTGCGGGAACGGATCCGGCCCTTCCGGAGGAAGCCGTCATAGTGACGCTGGAGAAGGAACGTTTCCACCTGGCGCATGGTGTCGAGAATGACACCGACCGTGATGAGCATGCCGGTGCCGCCGAAGAAGTAGGCGATACGCGCTGGAACCTTCATCTGGAACAGGAGCACATCGGGCGTGACGGCGATGATCGTGAGGAAGATCGCACCAGCGAGCGTGAGGCGGGTCATCACGAAATCGAGGAACTGCGCCGTCGGCTCACCGGGACGCACGCCTGGGATGTAGCCGCCGTACTTCTTGAGGTCGTCGGCGATCTGAATCGGCTTAAACATCACCGAAACCCAGAAATAGCTGAAGAACAGGATCAGGACGGCATTGAAAACGTAGTACCAGACGCTACCGCGCAGCAGTTCGTTGGAGAAGTCGGTCAGAAACTTGAGGTGCCAGGAGGCGCCCACCCACGAGAGAATCTGCTGCGGAAAAAGGAGGATGGCGCTCGCGAAGATCACGGGCATGACGCCCGAGTAGTTGACCTTGAGCGGCAGGAAGGAGCTCTGTCCGCCCATGACCTTGTTGCCGACCACGCGCTTGGCGTACTGGACCGGAATCTTTCTCTGGCCCTGCACCACCATGATGATTCCAACCGTGACGATCAGGAACAGCGCGATCATGACAACCGCCTGAGGTAGCCCAAGATCGCTGCCCGTGCCCACCGGACGGAAGAACATCCGATAGGTCTGCATGGCGGCACCGGGGATATCGGCGAGAATGCCGACCGTGATCAGGAGCGACACACCGTTGCCGATGCCGCGCTGGGTGATCTGTTCGCCGAGCCACATGAGCAGCATGGTGCCGGCGGTCATGAAGATGATCGAAGTGATGAGGAAGCCGACCTTCGGAACGATCACAATCGGGCCGTACGTCGCGACATCATAGCCGGGGAACAACTGCTGCGGGTTCTCCAGCGCGAGCAGAAGAAGGGCGCCTTGGATCACGCAGATCAGCACCGTCGCGTAACGGGTGTACTGGGTCAGCTTCTGCCGCCCCACGTCGCCTTCCTGCTGCAACCGGCTCAATGACGGCACGACAGCGGTCATCAGCTGGAAGATAATCTGAGCGCTGATGTACGGCATGATGCCGAGGGCCGCGATGGCACCCTTCATCAGGGCGCCACCGGTGAACATGTTGTAGAGGCCCATCAGCGCCCCTGCCCCACCGGCCGCCTGGTCGGCGAAGAACCGCTGGAGCGGATGCGGGTCGATGCCGGGAAGCGGGATATAAGCCGCCACGCGGGCAACGAACAGCAAGGAGAGCGTATAGAATATCCGGGAACGAAGCTCCGGAATCTTCAGGGAATTCGTGAAGGCGGAAAACACGGGGATAGAAATTTCGATTCTGGGTTTCCGATTTTCGATTGTCGAGCCCCGGGACCGGTCCGGCGCGGGGATCACGCCGGAACCAAGTCCCTAACGAAAACCGAAACAGCGTCGCCTCTTAGGCGACGATAGCCTGACCGCCAGCCTTCTCGATCTTGGCCTTGGCGGCGCCGGAAAACTTGGCGGCCGTAACCTTGAGCACACGGCTGATTTCGCCGTCGCCAAGGATCTTGACGCTGGTCTCATCGGCCCGGATCAGGCCCTGGGCGGCGAGCACGGCAGCGTTGACCTCGGTGACGCTGGCGTCGAGAGAGGCCAGATCACTGACATTCACCACGGCGTACGAGACGCGGTGATTGAAATTGTTGAAGCCGCGGTGCGGGAGCTTGCGGTACAGGGGCATCTGGCCGCCTTCAAAGCCAGGGCGGATGCTGCCGCCGGAACGGGCGGTCTGACCCTTGCCACCCTTGCCGGAGGTCTTGCCGTGGCCGCCGCCTTCGCCGCAGCCAACGCGCTTCTTGCGGTGCACTGCACCGGGGACGTTCTTCAGTTCGTGGAGCTTCATTGCTTCGTTTCCTCTTTGGCGCCCCGGCGAGGCTAGGCCTCGCCGAAACTCGGATTAAAAATGGGGAGAATCTGGACCTGCTGGGAACGGCCGAACTTCGAACCCCGATCCCGACCGCCGGGCTCAAGCGCCCATGAGGCGCGGCTCGGCGATGGGTAATCGTGATTCGAAGTTCGAGGGCCGGCTCAGGCGTTCTTGCGAACGTTGCTGATATCGTCGGCGAGCCGCAGTTTGCGGAGGCCTTCGAGGGTGGCGTGCACGACGGCGATGTGGTTCGAGGAACCCATCGACTTCGTGAGGATGTTCTTCACTCCGGCAGCCTCGAGGACGGCGCGAACGCCGCCACCCGCGATGAGGCCGGTGCCGGGCGACGCCGGCTTCAGCATGACGCGGCCGCCATCGTACTCACCGAGCACGTCGTGCGGGATCGTGTCGCCCTTGAGCTTCACGGTGACGAGGTGCTTGTGGGCGTTGGCGGTGCCCTTCTTGATCGCGTCAGGAACTTCGTTGGCCTTGCCGTAGCCGATGCCAACCTTGCCCTTGCCGTCGCCGACGACAGCGAGAGCGGCGAAGCTGAAACGACGGCCACCCTTCACCACCTTGGCGCAGCGGTTGATGAAGACGACCTTCTCAATCATCTGCGGGCCGTCGCCTTCCTGAGGCTGGCGGTCGCGATTGTCGCGGCGGGGCCCGCGATTGCCACCGGGGCCGCGGCCACCCTGGCCGCGGAAACCACCCTGGCCACGCGGCGCACGCGGTTCACGCGCTTCCGGGGCCGGCGCGGGAGCGGCGGCTTCAGGAGCGGTGGGCGTGGTGTTTTCCGGAGCGGAAATGGGATCGGTGCTCATGCGAGGTTATTAGAATTTGAGGCCACCTTCGCGCGCGGCGTCGGCGAACGTTTTGACTTTGCCGTGGTACGGGGCGCCGCTGCGGTCGAACACCACCGTTTCGATGCCAGCGGCCTTCGCCTTGGTGGCGAAAGCGACACCGAGGATCTTGGCGCTCGCGATGTTGGCCTTCAGCTTCTGCTCGCGGAGCTCGGGATCGAGACTCGAGAGGAACAGGAGCGTCTTGCCGGCATCGTCGTCGATGGCCTGGGCATAGACGTGCTTGGCGGTGAAGCGGACGCTGAGGCGCGGGCGAGCGGCAGTGCCGTTCACCTTCTTGCGGATGCGCCAGCGACGATTCTGGAGGAGGCGGGATTTGGTAATGCTCATGTGTGTTTCTCCCGGCGTTAGGCGACGGTCTTGCCTTCCTTGCGGCGAACCCGTTCGCCGACGATGCGCACGCCCTTGCCCTTGTACGGCTCCGGCGGGTAGTAGCCGCGAATTTCGGCGGTAATGGCGCCGACGAGCTGCTTGTCCGCACCCTCGACCTTCAGCTTGGTGCCGTCGGTAACGGTAATTTTGATCCCCTCGGGGATGTCCATCAGGATCGGATGCGAGTAGCCCAGCGCGAGGTCGAGCTGCTTGCCCTTCAGCGCCGCCTTGAAACCGACGCCCTGGATCTCGAGATCCTTGACGTAACCTTCGGTCACGCCCTTCACCATGCCGGCGACCACGGAACGGGCCGTGCCGTACATGGCCTTGGCGAAACGCGACTCCTCGGTGGGAGCGAAGGTGACCTTCTTGTCGGTCACGGTGACTTTGACGACGGGGGCGAAGGATTTCTGCACCTTGCCCTTGGGGCCCTCGACGAGGACGGTCTCACCGGTGACGGTGACCTTGACCTTGTCGGGGATGGAAACGGGTTGTTTGCCGATACGACTCATGGTGGCTCCTTACCAGACGTTGCAGATCAGTTCGCCGCCCGCCTTGTTGCGGCGGCAGTCGGCGTCCTTCATCAGGCCCTTTGAGGTCGACAGAATGCCGATGCCGAGGCCGTTGAGAACGCGCGGAATTTCGGTGTAGCGGTAGTACAGGCGACGGCCAGGCGTGGAAACACGCTTCAGCCCGGTAATGGCGGGGGCGCCATCGACGTACTTCATTTTCACGACGAGGGTCTTGTGGCCCTGCGCGTCGGTGCCGTTGCTGTAGTCGGCGACGTAGCCCTCAGTCTTGAGGATGCTGGCGACGTTCTCTTTCAGCATGGAGTGCGGGGCGATGCACTCGTCGAGGCGCGCCTTGCTCGCATTGCGGAGGCGCGTGAGGAAATCACTGATCGGATCGGTCATGGTGGATGCTTTCGAGTTACGGCCGCGCGGGTCATATCCGACCCCCGTGGGCCAAATTCTTTACCAGGAGGACTTGACGACGCCGGGGATCTTGCCGGCGAGCGCGAGTTCGCGGAACTGGATACGAGAGACGCCGAACTTGCGGTTGTAGGCGCGCGGACGGCCGCTCATCGAGCAGCGGTTGCGGATGCGCACCGGCGACGAGTTGCGCGGCAGCTTCTGCAGCTTCTTCTGCGCGGCGTAGAAGTCAGTGTCGGTCGTCTCGGGGTTGGCGAGGGTCGCCTTCAACTCGGCTCGCTTGGCGGCAAATTTCGCGGCGAGCTTGATGCGCTTCTTGTTGCGCTCGATGGCAGAGGTCTTGGGCATTGTCGAAAAGGTGAGTTTGATTACGCGGCCTTCGGCGCGACGGGTTCGCTGCGGCGGAACGGCATGCCCAGCAGGCGGAGCAGTTCGCGGCCCTCATCGTCCGACTTGGCGGTCGTCACGATCGTAATGTCGAGGCCGATATGCTTCTTGATGTTCTCGATCGAGATTTCCGGGAAGATGGAGTGATCCGTGACACCGAGGTTGTAGTTGCCCTGCCCATCGAGCTTCGAAGGAATGCCGCGGAAGTCGCGAATGGTCGGCAGCGCGACGGCGATCAGGCGATAGAGGAACTCCCACATCGCATCGCTACGGAGGGTGACGTGGCAGCCCACGACCTGGCCCTGCTTGAGCTTGAAGTTGGCAATGGCCTTGCGGGATTTGGCGAGCACCGGTTTCTGGCCGGCGATGGCGGCGACATCGCGCTGGACGTCGGCGATCTGGTTCTTGTCCGCCTCAGCATCGATACCGGTGTTGATCGAGATCTTCACCAGCTTCGGCACCTCGTGCTTGTTCTTGTAGCCACGGCTCTTGACGAGTTCAGGAACGACCTGCTCGACGTAAAGCTTCTTCAGGGAGGGAGTCTTCTTGCTCATGGATGGGGCCCGCGATTACCGACCGCAGGCAGACGATGGAATGGATGAAAAGGGAAAAGGGGAAGATTGCAGGGGCCAGAGTGGCGTGTGACAAGGAGCAATTGACCCGCACGGGCCAACCAAGGCGGAACACCCTGGCCGTAAACTACTTATCGCTTCATCAAACCGCCCCCAGCGAAATCAGGCCTTCGCTTCGTTCTTCTTCCGGCGCGTGGAGGCGTCGAAGTCAGCCTGGAGCATCAGGTTCGAGATGTGGACGGAACCCTCGCGCTCGGTGATGGCGCCCTGGGGGTTCTTCTCCGACTTCTTCTCGTGGCGCTTGATCATCGCGATACCCTCGATGCGGGCGCGCTCCTTGGCGGGGAGCACCTCGATGACCTTGCCCGACTTGCCCTTCTGGGAGCCGGCGATGACGACGACCGTGTCGCCGCGTTTGATGTGAAACTTCTTCATGGTTGGGACGGGATCGGTCGGTCTCAGAGGACTTCCGGAGCGAGCGAGATGATCTTCATGAAGTTCTTCGCGCGCAGTTCTCGGGCCACCGGACCGAAGATACGGGTACCCTTGGGATTGTTGGTCGCGTCGATGATGACGATCGCGTTGCTGTCGAAGCGCAGGTAGCTGCCGTCGGCACGACGGATGGGCGCCTTGGTGCGGACGACGACGGCTTTCGCGACCTCGCCCTTTTTGACGGTCGCGTCGGTCGTGCTCTCCTTGATGTGGACGGTGACGATGTCACCGACGTGAGCGTAGGGCGTGGGCTGGCCCATACGCTGAATGAGAGCGGCTTTGCGCGCGCCGGTGTTGTCGGCGACGTCGAGGATGGAGCGCAGTTGAATCATGGCAGGCCTCCTATGCGGGTATTTTGTTTAGTGGTTTCAGGCCTTCGACTCGGGCTGCACGGGAGCCTCGTTCGGCTTGGTGGTCTTCGTCGGCACGGCGGCGGCAACGTCGGTCTCGGAAATGGCTCCGGCGGCGGTGACGGCCTTCTGCAGAACCGCGACCACGCGCCAGCGCTTCAGCCGGCTCATCGGGCGGGTTTCCATGATCTCGACCTGGTCACCGACCTTGGTCTCGTTCTTTTCGTCATGGACGTGGAGGACGGTCTGGCGGTTGACGACCTTGTGATAACGGGGATGCGGCGTCTTGAAAGGGACGACGACTTTGATCGACTTGTCGCCGGAGCGACTGGAGACGACACCGACGACGGTTTTGCGCGCGCTGCGCTGGCCTGGAGTGGCGGTGGACATTGGAATTTCGGATTTCGGATTTCGGATTGCGGACTTCGGATCGGCTCGGCAGCGGGCAGCGTTTCTTTTCGCGCTCCGCAATCGCCAATCCGAAATCGTTTAGGCGGCGGCCGGAGCTTTCGCTTTCTTTTCGGTGCGGATGCTTTCGAGCCGGGCAATGTCCTTGCGGAGCGTGCGGAGCTCGTGGGTTTTCTCGACCTGGCCGGTCTGCTTGCGCAGGCGGAGCTGGAGGAGTTGCTCGCGGGTCTCGCGGAGCTTGGTCTCGATCTCGGTGACCGAGAGTTCGCGGATTTCTTTTGAAGTCATGTCGGTTCGGTTGGCTGGGTTCGACTTCAGCTGGCGGCGCCTTCCCGCGCGATGAAGCGGCAGTGGAACGGCAGTTTGGCGTCGGCGAGGCGGAACGCTTCCTTCGCCGTGTTGATGGGCACGCCAGCGAGTTCAAAGAGGACGGCGCCGGGTTTGACGACGGCGACGTAGAACTCGACCGGGCCTTTGCCCTGGCCCATGCGGACCTCAGCGGGCTTCTTGGTGACCGGCTTGTGCGGGAAAACGCGAATCCAGAGTTTGCCCTTGCGCTTGAGGTGCCGCGAGATGGTGACGCGAGCGGCCTCGATCTGCTGGCCGGTCATGGGCCCACGGGTGAGCGACTGGAGGCCGAAATCGCCGAACGCGAGCGTGTTGCCACGCTTCGCATTGCCGGCGCGGGAGCCTTTCTGCGACTTGCGATATTTTGTACGGGCGGGAGCGAGAGCCATGTTGGTAAATCGTTAAGCGTTCAGCGCCGCGCCCCAGGCCGGGGCCCGAGGCAGTTCGCTGTAGGTGTTAGCTGTTGTCGGACTCCTTTTTGCAGATCCAGCACTTGACGCCGATCTTGCCGTACACGGTGTGGGCTTCGGAGAAGCCGTAATCGATGTTCTCGCGCAGAGTATGGAGCGGCACGCGGCCCTTGCGCTGCCATTCACGACGAGCAATGTCGGCGCCACCAAGGCGACCCGAGCACTGGATACGAATGCCCTCGGCGCCGAGCGCCATTGCCATTTCGACCGCCTTCTTCATCGCGCGACGGAACGCAATGCGGCGTTCGAGCTGGAGCGCGACGTTCTCGGCGACGAGCTGCGCTTCGATCTCGGGCTTCTTGACCTCCTGGATGTCGAGGAGGATCTCCTTGCCGGTGAGCTTGGCCAGCTCGGCCTTGATATTCTCCACTTCCTGGCCCTTGCGACCGATGACGATGCCGGGGCGGGCGGTGTAGATCTTGACGCGGACGCGGTTCGAGGCGCGCTCGATAAAGATGCGCGGCACCGAGGCCTGCTTCAGCTTCTCCATGAGCTTCTCACGGATGACCTGGTCCTCGTTCAGAAGCTTCGGGAAATCCTTCTTGCTCGCGTACCAGCGGGACTGCCAGTTGCGGCGAACAGCGAGACGGAAACCGACGGGATTGGTTTTTTGGCCCATGGAAGTGATCAGGAGTTGGTTTCGCCGTCGGTGAGGACGATGCGGATGTGCGACATTTTCTTGCGGCGGGGGGCAGCGGAGCCACGAGCGGCCGCCTTGAAGCGCTTGAGGACCGGTCCGTTCTCGATCAACGCGAGCTTCACGGTGAGCGAATCAGCCGAGAGGTTGTTGTTGTTCTCGGCGTTCGCGATCGCGCTCTTCAGCGTCTTCGCGATGAGGCGGGCCGACTTGCGCGGGATCAGGGTCAAATAATCGACCGCCTCCGAGGCCTTGCGGCCTTGGATCGTGCGGGCGACTTCGCGCACCTTCTTCGGTGACATGCGCGCGTAGCGAGTGAGGGCTTGAACTTCCATGGTGATGTTGGCGATTCCGGCACGGGGAACGGCCGGCGATAGCAGCGCGGAGGACGCGCCCTACCCTTTCGATGTTTTCGTTGGTTAGGTCTGAAGTGAAACGGACAGAGAAGCGCGGACGCTTAGATCTCCTTGCGGGTCATGCCACCGTGCGCCTTGAAGGTGCGGGTCGGAGCGAACTCGCCCAGCTTATGGCCGACCATGTTCTCGGTGACGTAAACGGCGATGAACGCCTTGCCATTGTGCACGCTGAACGTCTGGCCGACGAAGTCGGGGGTGATCGTCGAGCGGCGGGACCAGGTCTGGATGGGCTTCTTGTTGCCGGCCTTCACCGATTTCTCGATCTTCTCGAGCAGGTGGTAGTCGACGTAGAAGCCTTTTTTGATGGAACGTGCCATGTCAGTAAGAGTGCAGGTGAGAGTGAGGGTGGCCTTCCATTACTTCTGGCCGCGCGGCTTGCGACCATTGTGGTGGACGATGATCTGCGCGTTCGAGGGCTTCGAACGGCGACGGGTCGGGAAGCCCTTCGCGAGCTGGCCCCACGGGGAGACGAGCTGCTGACGGCCACCACCACCCTTGGACTTACCCTGACCACCACCGTTGGGATGATCGACCGGGTTCATCGCCATACCACGAACGGTCGGGCGAATGCCCAGCCACCGCTTGCGACCGGCCTTGCCCAGCGACTGCTGGTTATGGTCGGTGTTGCCGACTTCGCCGATGGTCGCGCGGCAGTTCGGGTGGACAACCCGAAGCTCGCCGGACGGCATCTTCAGCGTCGCCTTGCCGTTCTCGACCGCGACCAGCTCCAGGCCGGCGCCAGCGGAACGCGCGATCTGAGCGCCACGACCGGGAACGAGCTCGACGCAGTGCAGGCGGGTCGACGGCGGGATGATCGCCAGCGGGAAATTGTTGCCGACGTTAAAGTCGTTGGTCGTCGCCTTGTCGGAGGCGAAGATGCTGTCGCCAACCTTCAGGCCACGGGGGGCGATGATGTAACGCTTCTCACCGTTGGCGTACGCGACGAGCGCGAGGTTGGCCGAACGATTCGGATCGTACTCCAGCGCCTGCACCTTCGCGGGCATGTCGCGAATATCGCGACGGAAGTCCACGATGCGGTACAGCTGCTTGTGGCCGCCGCCCCGGTGACGCGAGGTCACGCGGCCGTAGACGTTGCGGCCGCCCGACTTGTTCTTGTTCTCGAGGAGGGTGCGCTCCGGACGCTTGTTGGTGAGCTCCGCGGTGGTCTTGTTCAGCGAGGTGAAACGACCGGCGGGCGTAAGCGGGCGAAAAATTTTGAGTGCCATGGATGGGTTTCTCCGGGTTGGGCGGACTCGCCTTAGACGAGCTCGATCTTGTCGCCGGCCTTGAGCGTCACGATGGCCTTCTTGTAGTCGGACCCGACGCTGGGGCGGCCTTGGCGGCTGCGCTTGTTCTTGCCCCGGTAGTTTTGGACGTTCACGCGCCGAACCGTCACTTTGAACGTCTCTTCCACCGCCTGGGCGATCTGGTGCTTGTTAGCGCCGCGGTCGACTTCGAAGGTGTACTGGCCCAGCTCAGCGGAAAGCTTGTTGGACTTCTCGGAGAGACGGACGGTTCTGAGGACTTTGTCGGCTTGCATTAGTTCTTGCCTCCATTCACGCGGGCGAGGATGGCCTCGATGGCTTTGGTGCTGACAACGATCTTCGCGTATTGCGCGAGATCGAGAGTGTTGAGCGTTGCGGCCTCCTGGAGGGAGACGCGGTCGATGTTCCGCGAAGCGCGGGCGGCCTCGGCGGCGAACGGCGCATCCACGAGGAGCACGCGGCCCTTGGGGGCGATACGGCTCACGACCTGGTTGAACGCCTTGGTCTTCGTCAGCTTTGTGTCGAACGCCTCGATCACGGCGATTTCGCCGGCCGTTGCGCGATCAAACAGCGCGCGGCTGAAAGCCAGCTGTTTCACCTTGGCGTTGATCTTCTTCGAGTAGTCCCGGGGCTTCGGGCCAAACACGACACCACCGCCGCCCCAGAGGGGGGAGCGGGTCGAACCGGCGCGAGCGCGGCCGGTGCCCTTCTGGCGCCACGGCTTCTTGCCGCCGCCGCTGACCTCGCCACGGGTCTTGGTCGACGCCGTGCCTTGGCGGTTGTTCGCGTTGATGGCGACGATGACTTCCTTGACCGCCTGAAGGCCCTTGTCGCCTTCGAAGGTCGGAAAGTTGAAGTCCTTCTCGGTGCTCTTCGTGCCGTCGGGAGAGAAAACGGTGAGTTTCATTTCGTTTGATTCTCCGGGTTATTTCTTCGCGGCGGCCGATTTGGCCTCAGGCGCGGCAGCGGCCGGAGCCGTGCGCTGACCCTTGATGGCGGTGCGGACAATGACGTCGTCGCCGTTGGCGCCGGGAATCGCTCCCTTGACGAGCAGGAGGTTCTTCTCAGCGATGACCTTCACGATCTGAAGATTCTGCACGGTGCGGCAGACCTGGCCCATGTGACCAGGCATGGCTTGGTTCTTCCAGGTGCGGCCAGGCGTCTGGCGCATACCGATCGCGCCGATTCGGCGATGGAACATCGAACCGTGAGCGGCGGGACCGCCGGCAACGCGGAAACGACGAACAACGCCTTGGAAGCCCTTGCCCTTCGTGACACCGAGAACGTCAACCGTCTGGCCTTCAGTAAAGGCAGAGGCGTTCACGACATCGCCGACTTTGAGCGTAGGGGCAGAAGCAAGGCGAACTTCAGCAAGCACGCGGGGCGCGGCTTCAAGACCCGCCTTCTTGGCGTGGCCGAGCTCGGCGCTCGAGGTGTTCTTTGCCTTCTTGGAGGAGAAGCCGATCTGAACGGCGTTGTAGCCGTCGGTTTCGACGGTCTTGACCTGGACCACAGTACAGGGTCCGGCTTCAACCACGGTGACGGGCACGAGCACGTTCTGTGCATCGTAGACCTGCGTCATACCGAGTTTCCGACCTAAAATTTCGGAGATCATAGGCTAAGCGGTAGGTGGATGGTTTTCCGTTTAACGGACCTACTTTAGCGAGGCCTGGCGGTGCCGGAAGGCACACAGGCAACTGCTAACTGTAGAGGAACGAAATCCGGGTACGAAAGATAAGGAGGAGGGAGGAGAAAAGAGCATGGAGGGTGCGGCCGCAGCCGTCCCTCCACGTTCTGAAGGTTAAACGTTGATCGTGATGTCGACGCCCGACGGCAGGTTGAGCTTCTTCAGCTCGTCCACGGTCTGCGCGGTGGGTTCGATGATATCGATGAGCCGCTTGTGCGTGCGGGTCTCGAACTGCTCCATCGACTTCTTGTCGACGTGGGGCGAGCGATTGACGGAAAGCTTCTCGATGCGGGTGGGCAGCGGAATCGGTCCGGACACGCGCGCGCCGGAGCGCTTGGCGGTTTCGACGATGTCCTGAGCCGACTGATCGATCACGCGATAGTCGAAGCCCTGGAGTTTGATGCGAATTCGTTGGCCTTTCATGGCGGAAAAAGAACGAGGGATTAGGTGCGCGCGGGCGCCTTGGAGGAGGTTTCGACGATCTTGGCGAGGAGCGAATTCGGCACCTGCTCGAAGTGCGACGGCGTGATCGACGCGGACGCGCGGCCCTTGGAGAGCGAGCGGATGTCCGTGACGTAGCCGAACAACGTCTCAAGCGGAACGTGCGCCGAAATGATGCAGGCGCCGTTCTTATTTTCCATGCCCTGGATCGAGCCACGACGACGATTGATGTCTCCCATCAGATCGCCCTGATAATCTTCCGGCGTGGTCACCTCGACGCCCATGATGGGTTCGAGGAGGATCGGGTTCGCCTTCTTCATCGCTTCCTTGAGGGCGAAGATGCCAGCCATCTTGAACGCGAGTTCAGAGGAGTCGACCTCGTGGAAGGAGCCGTCGATGATGCGAACCTTGACGTCGACAACCGGATAGCCGGCCACGACGCCGTTGTTCGTGCCCTCGAGAATGCCTTCGGTGGCGGGCTTGACGAATTCCTTCGGAATCGCGCCACCAACGATCTCGTTGATGACCTCGACGCCCTTACCCTTTTCATTCGGCTCGAGCTTCACGATCACGTGACCGTACTGGCCCTTGCCGCCCGACTGACGGATGAACTTGCCCTCGCCTTCCGCCAGCTTGGTCACGGTTTCACGGTAGGCGATCTGCGGCTTGCCCGCGGTCGCCTCAACCTTGAACTCGCGCTTCATGCGGTCGCGGATGATGTCGAGGTGAAGCTCGCCCATGCCGGCGAGAATGGTTTGGCCGGTGTCGGGATCGGTCTTGACGCGCAGCGTCGGATCCTCGGCCACCAACCGCTGCAGCGCGGTCGACATCTTCTCCTGGTCGCCCTTCGAATTCGGCTCGATGGACATGGAGATGACGGGCTCGGGGAAGGACGGCGGCTCAAGACGAATGTCGAAGTCCTCGTCACAGAGGGTGTCACCAGTGATGACCTCCTTGACGCCGACCACCGCGCAAATGTCGCCCGAAAACGCGACGTCGATTTCCTCACGGTCGATCGCGCGCATCAAGACGAGGCGCGAGACGCGCTCGGAGCGGCGGGTGCGCGGGTTGTAGACCGACATGCCCTTGAGGAGCTTGCCCGTGTACACGCGGTAGAACACCAGCTTGCCGACGAACGGGTCGGTCCAGAGCTTGAACGCGAGGCCGGCCAGCTTGCTCTTGTCGTCGACGACGGCGGCAACTTCCTTGCCATCGCTGTCCTGGCCGATCATCGGCGGGACGTCGACAGGGCTCGGAAGATAGTTGACCACGCAATCGAGGAGGCGCTGCACACCCTTCTTCTTGAAGGCGGAGCCCGGGACGACGCCGGTGAACTGGAGAGAGATGGTCGCCTTGCGAATGCCGAGCATCAGCTCGTTGACCGTGATCTCCTCGCCGCTGAGATACTTTTCCGCGATCACATCGTCGAAGTCGGAAACCGCCTCGATGAGCTTGTCGCGGTACTCCTTCGTCTGGTCCTTGTACTCGGCGGGGATCTCGGACGTCACCGGGTTCATCCCGAGCGGATCCGAGGTCTCGTCGAAGAGGTAGGCGGTATTCTGGACCAGATCGATCATGCCGGAGAAATTTTCCTCCTTGCCGATCGGAATGAACAGCGGGTGCGCGTTGGCCTTCAGCTTCTCGCGCATCTCGCGGACCGCGCGGAAAAAGTCGGCGCCCGTACGATCCATCTTGTTGATGAACGCGACGCGAGGAACGCGGTACTTGTTCGCCTGCCGCCAGACCGTCTCGGATTGGGGCTGCACGCCAGCGACTGCGCAGAACACGGCGACGGCACCGTCAAGCACGCGCAAGGAACGTTCGACCTCGGCCGTGAAATCCACGTGTCCGGGAGTGTCGATGATGTTAATCCGCTGCTTGATGCCCTTCCACGGGCCACAAGAAGCATTCCAGGCGCAAGAGATGGCGGCCGCGGTGATCGTGATGCCACGTTCGCGCTCCTGTTCCATCCAGTCGGTGACGGTCGTGCCCTCGTGGACCTCGCCCATTTTGTGGACGGCGCCGGAGTAGAAAAGAATGCGCTCCGTGGTCGTGGTCTTGCCGGCGTCGATGTGCGCGGCGATGCCAATATTGCGCGTCCATTCCAGCGGGAACGGACGGTCCTTGGCGTTGGCAGGGGAAATCTTGGCCTTGTCGGTGACGACAGTGATGGCCGGTGCAGCGGTAGCAGACATGAGCAGGTGGGTCTGGACTGGTTACCAGCGCAGGTGGGCAAAGGCGCGGTTCGCCTGAGCCATCTTATGGGTATCTTCCTTCTTCTTAACGACCGTCCCCGTATTGTTGTAGGCGTCGATGATCTCAGCCGCGAGCGCGTCTTTCATCGGCACGCCCTTCCGACTCGTGGCCGCGTCGACGATCCAGCGCAGCGCGAGCGATTCCTGTCGCTCAAACGAGATTTCGACCGGCACCTGATACGTCGCACCACCAACACGGCGGCTCTTCACTTCCAGGCGCGGGCGGGCGTTCTCGAGCGCGCCCAGCATCAGATCCACCGGATCGCCCTTCTCGAGCTTCTCGGAAACCTTCTCGAACGCGCCGTAAACGATGCGCTGGGCAAGATTCTTCTTGCCGCTCTTCATGATGACATTGACGAGGTGCGCAACCAACGGGCTGTTGTAGCGGATATCCGGGACAACGTGGCGTTTCTCAGCTCTGTGACGACGTGACATGGCGAAAGGATGGAAAAGAACTCAGTTTACTTGGCGGCCTTCGGGCGCTTGACGCCGTACTTGGAACGGGAGCGGCGGCGCTTCTCGACGCCGGTGGCGTCAAGGGTACCACGAACAATGTGATAGCGAACGCCGGGCAAATCCTTCACACGGCCGCCGCGCACGAGCACGATCGAGTGCTCCTGGAGGTTGTGGCCTTCGTCCGGAATGTAGGAGATGACCTCATTGCCATTCGTCAGACGGACCTTCGCAACCTTACGGATAGCCGAGTTCGGCTTCTTCGGCGTGCGCGTCATGACCTGAACGCACACCCCGCGGCGGAACGGGTTGCCCGCCAACGCCGGAGACTTGGACTTGATGCGCATCTTGCGACGGCCTTTGCGGACGAGTTGGTTGATGGTCGGCATACGAAGAAAGAGACGGACGGAGTGAAAATTGACGAAAAGAGGCGAACGCTAGTTTTCAGCCAAAACTCGGCAAGCACTTTCTGGCGAAAACTAGAGCGTCTCGCGAAAACTCCTCGAGCGAGGGGTTTCGCGAACTGGAAGCGTTCATCGGTGTGAGCCGACAACGCGCGGTATTAAAACGAAAGGGGGTCGAGCGTTGTCGGAGCGTCCCAGAGTTCAAGCTCGTTTTTTGGCATGCTGCATTTTTGCGAGGCGCGTGGGGACCGTGTCGCCCTTCCCCTATCCCGGGCAAGGTGCGCGAACAAACGATCCACGTCCCCGAATTGCCCCCAAAAAAAACGCCCGGTCGGAAGACCGGGCGTAAAACCGAATGGAGCTAGGCTCTACATTCGGTTTTTGGCGGGAGGGACTGAGAAAGTGGGTAAACACCCCACCGATGACAAGGGTAAAGTGGTGGCAATTCGCGGCCGTCATGAGCGCGACCTAGCACGCCTCCTCTCGTTACCGGCCGGGTCATCCTCTAAAAATGGACAAAAAAGCCGCGGCCTTCGGGGCCGCGGCTTCGAAACTGTGCTCGGATGACTCCGTTTAGCTGGCGGTGACTTCCGCCGGCTTCGGCTCGTCCACGATTTGGTCCGCACCGAACGGCAGCGAGATCTTGAGTTGCTTGTACTTCGGCAGACCCGTGCCCGCCGGAATCAAGTGCCCCATGATCACGTTCTCCTTGAAGCCCTTCAAGAGATCGATCTTGCCGAGCGTCGAGGCATCCGTGAGGACGCGAGTTGTCTCCTGGAAGGAGGCGGCCGAGATGAAGCTCTCGGTCTCGAGCGACGCCTTGGTGATGCCAAGGAGGATCGGCTCGGCTTCAGCCGGCTTACCACCGGCTTCTTCGATGCGCTTGTTCTCGGAGAGGAACGCGGCCCGATCGACCTGCTCGCCCCAGAAGTACTCGCTGTCGCCCGGATCGGTGATCCGAACCTTGCGGAGCATCTGGCGGATGATGATCTCGATGTGCTTGTCGTTAATCGTGACGCCCTGGAGGCGATACACCTCCTGCACCTGGGAGATCAGGAAGTCATAGAGGGCAGACGGCCCGAGGATCTCGAGGATCTCGTGCGGATCAGCGGCACCTTCAGTGAGGTGCTGGCCCTTGTGCACCACGTCGCCCGGCTGCACGATGATGTGCTTGCCGGTGGCAATGAGGTGCTCTTCCTCCTGACCGGTCTCCTCGTTCTTCACGACGAGCTTGCGCTTGCCGCGAACAGTGCCCTCGAACGACACGATACCGTCGATACGAGACATCTCGGCGGCGTCCTTGGGACGACGCGCCTCGAAGAGTTCGGCGACGCGGGGGAGACCACCGGTAATGTCCTTCGTCTTCGACGCCTGACGCGGCGTCTTGGCGAGGAGCGCTCCAGGGGCGATGGTATCGCCCTCCTGGACCGCGATCTGCGCACCGACCGGAATCGAATACGAAGCCAGCGGCTTGTTCTTCGCATCGCGCACCTCGATCTGCGGATTCAGGTCCTCCTTGTGCTCGATGACGACGGTCGCGATGCGGCCGGAGGCCTCATCGAGTTCGCGCTTCACCGTGACGCCAGGGATCATGTCCTTGAACGCCAGCGTGCCACCCTTTTCGGAGAGCACGGGAACGTTGTATGGATCCCATTGCGCCAGGACCGCACCCTTTTCGACCTTCTCACCGTCACCGACGTGGAGGAATGAACCCACGACGATGTTGTAGACTTCGAGTTCCTTCTCGTCGGCGTCAACGATCTGGATAGTGCCCGTCTTGTTGAGGACGATCGAGCCACCGTCGGCGGTCTCGACGAGACGCAGCCCGCGATAGCGGACGACACCACTGGAGCGGACCTTGATTTCAGGCGTCTTGAAGCCGCCGGAGGCAACGCCACCGATGTGGAACGTACGCATCGTCAGCTGCGTGCCAGGCTCACCAATCGACTGGGCCGCAATGATACCGACCGAGTCTCCGATCTTGGCCACGCGATTTGTCGCCGGATTGATGCCGTAGGACTTCGCGTCGATGCCGCCCTTCGTCGTGGACGTGAGCGGGGACATGACCTTCACGCGCTCGAGTCCGGAGTCGTCGATCTTTGCACCGATTTCCTCGGTGATCAGTTCGCCGGCGCCGACCAGCAGCTGGGACGGGTCGAGCGGGTTGTAGACATCGTCGCTCGAGAAGCGGCCGATGATGCGTTCCTTCAGGCCGACGATTTCGTCGTCGCCCTCGAAGATGGCCTTCTTCCAGACACCATCGCGGGAACCGCAGTCTTCCTCGGCAATGATTACGTCCATCGCCACATCGCAGAGCTTGCGAGTGAGATAGCCGGCGTCAGCGGTCTTGAGGGCGGTGTCGGCCAGACCCTTGCGGGCGCCGTGCGTCGAGATGAAGTACTCGAGCACCGTAAGGCCCTCGCGGAACGAGGACAGAATCGGGCGCTCGATGATTTCACCCGACGGCTTGGCCATGAGGCCACGGGTACCGCACAGCTGGCGAACCTGCTGTTTGTTACCGCGCGCACCGGAGTCCATCATGATGTACACCGGGTTCACCTCGGTCCGGCCCTCGTTGGCCTCCAGCTTCGCAAAGACTTCCTTCGCGATGCGGTCGGTGGCGCTGGTCCAGATGTCGACGACCTTGTTGTAACGTTCGCCGTCGGTGATGATGCCCTTGTTGAACTGGCCCTCGACCTCGGCGATGCGCTTCCGGGAGTCGGAGACGATCTCCTTCTTGGTCTCCGGGATGATCATGTCGTCGATACCGATCGAGATGCCGGCCTGGAACGCCGTCTGAAAGCCGAGTTCCTTGAGGCGGTCGAGCGTCTCGACGGTCACCTGGTTGCCCGACGTCTTGTAGGTGTTAAGGATCAGATCACCCAACTTGGACTTCGGCACCGCGAAGTTCACGAAGCCGATCGCCTGCGGCCAGATCTGGTTGAAGATCGCGCGGCCGACCGTGGTGCGGATGACGCGTTTCTCCTTGTTGCCGTAAACGGTGTCGCGACCGAAGTCAGGATTCGGAACCTCGATCCAGTCATGCACCTTGAGGGCGCCATCCTGCTTTGCGAAGAGGACTTCCTGCACGCCGGACAGCAGCGGCACGCGCTCGCCCTTGGCGGGCTTGCGGCGCGGTTCGATCGACAGGTAGTACGCGCCGAGGACGATGTCCTGCGACGGCGTGAGAATCGGTTTGCCGGAGGAAGGCGAGAAGATGTTGTTCGTCGCCATCATCAGGAGCTTGCACTCCATGATTGCCTCGAGGGACAGCGGCACGTGCACCGCCATCTGGTCGCCGTCGAAGTCGGCATTATACGCCGTGCAGACGAGCGGATGAATGCGGATGGCCTCGCCCTCGATGAGGGTTGGCTCAAACGCCTGGATCGAGAGGCGGTGGAGCGTCGGCGCGCGGTTGAGCAGCACCGGGTGGCCCTTCGTGACTTCCTCAAGGATGTCCCAGACTTCCGGAGACTTCTTCTCGATCATCTTGCGGGCACCGCGGACGGTGTGCACGAAGCCGAGTTCCTTCAGGCGGCGAATGATGAACGGCTCGAACAGCACGAGCGCCATCTTCTTGGGCAGACCACACTGGCTGAGCTTGAGTTCGGGACCGATGACGATGACCGAGCGGCCCGAGTAGTCGACGCGCTTGCCGAGCAAGTTCTGGCGGAAGCGGCCCTGTTTGCCCTTGAGCATGTCGGACAGCGACTTCAGCGGACGATTGCCCGCGCCGGTAACCGGCCGGCCGTGACGGCCGTTGTCGAAGAGGGCGTCGACCGCCTCCTGCAGCATGCGCTTCTCGTTGTGAATGATCACATCGGGCGTCTTGAGCTGCATCAGGTTCCGCAGGCGATTATTGCGGTTGATGACGCGACGGTAGAGGTCGTTGAGGTCGGACGTGGCGAACCGGCCGCCTTCGAGCGGCACCAGCGGACGGAGGTCCGGCGGGATCACCGGGAGCACTTCGAGCACCATCCACTCCGGACGGCTCTTGGAATGGATGAAGCCCTGGATGACCTTCAGACGCTTCGAGAGCTTCTTCTTGATCTGCTTCGATTTCGTCGCGCGCATCTGCTCCTGCAGCTCGGCGACAGTGGCCTCCATGTCGATCTTGACCAGGGCATCGCGCACGGCCTCGGCGCCCATCTTCGCGACGAAGGAATCATCGCCGTACTCATCGAGGGCCTGGCGGTATTCCGTGTCGGTAAGCAGCTGGCGGGGCTCGAGCGGGGTCTTGCCCGGATCGATCACCATGTAGTTCTCGTAGTAGATCACGCGCTCAAGGGAACGCGCGGTCATGTCGAGCAGCAGGCCGAGACGGCTCGGCATCGACTTGAGGAACCAGATGTGCGCGACCGGCACGGCGAGCTCGATATGGCCCATCCGTTCACGCCGCACGCGGGCGATCGTAACCTCGACGCCGCAGCGATCGCAGACGACGTCCTTGTACTTGATGCGCTTGTACTTTCCGCAGGCGCACTCGTAGTCGCGGACCGGGCCGAAGATCTTCTGGCAGAAGAGACCACCCGGCTCGGGCTTGAAGGTGCGGTAGTTGATGGTCTCGGGATTCTTGACCTCGCCCTTCGACCACTTGCGGATGACGTCGGGCGAAGCGACCGTGATGGACACGCAATCGAAGGCGGCCTCCTCAAGGCCAAGGGCCTCGCGAGCCTGATCGCGGGTGCCGGCGGAGGCGGCGGTCTCGTTGGGTTGAATCATTTTTATGTCTCCCTGAATTGGATTGAAAACGGGTGTTCCGTCGCGGGTTCAAGGGGCGCCGGCCGGAAAGCCGGCGCCACCCGCGGCGGGATGCGGTCAGGTGCCGTAGCTCAAGGCGTCGCGCTTCTGGAGTTTGATGTCCAAGCCGAGCGACTGGATTTCCTTGATCAGCACGTTGAACGATTCGGGCGTGCCGGCCTGCAGCGTGTTGTCGCCCTTGACGAGCGACTCGTAGATCTTCGTGCGGCCCTGCACATCGTCGGACTTGACGGTGAGCAGTTCCTGGAGCGTGTGCGCCGCGCCATAGGCCTCGAGCGCCCACACTTCCATTTCGCCGAAGCGCTGACCGCCATACTGGGCCTTGCCACCCAGCGGCTGCTGCGTGACCAGCGAGTACGGACCGACCGCGCGCGCATGGATCTTGTGCGACACGAGGTGGTTCAGCTTCATCATGTAGATGTAGCCGACGACGACCTCCTGATCGATCTTCTCGCCGGTGCGACCGTCGTAGAGGGCGCTCTTGCCCGAGGAAGGCAGCTTGGCCTCCTTCAGGTACTCGCGGACCTTCTTCTCGGGGATGCCGTCGAAGACCGGCGTCGCCACCTTCAAGCCGAGCTTTTTGCAGGCCCAGCCTAGATGGGTTTCAAGCACCTGGCCCACGTTCATGCGGGAAGGCACGCCCAAGGGGTTAAGGCAGATCTCAACCGGAGTGCCGTCGGGCAGGAAGGGCATGTCTTCCTCGGGCACGATCTTGGCGACCACGCCCTTGTTACCGTGACGACCGGCCATCTTGTCGCCGACCTCGAGCTTCTGCTTGGTGGCGATGTAGACCTTGACCTGCTTGATCGCGCCGTCCGCCCCACCCTCGCCGGACTCGACCGTGCTGAGCTTGCGCTCACGGTCGGACTCGAGCTCGTCGAACTTCGTCTGATACGAGCCGATGATCTCCATGATCTTAATGCGGACCGGAGACGGGTCGATCTGGACGTGCTTCGAGACGGCTGCGAGCTTGCGCAGGAGCGTCTTGGTGATCTTGCGGTTGGCGGGGATGATGATCTCGCCGGATTCGCCGTTGATGACGTCGAGCGGGATCTTCTCACCGAGGAGGATGTTCGACAGGGCCTCGGTCAGGCCCTCGCGCAGCTTGTCCATCTGCGTCTTGTACTCCTCCTGAATCTGCTTCGCCTGGCGGCGGCGATCGGACGGCGAAAGCTTCTCCTCCTGGTTGTCGATCCGGGAGGAAACCTTCACGTCCATGATGATGCCGGTGACACCGGACGGGACGATGAGCGAGGTATCCTTAACGTCAGCGGCCTTCTCGCCGAAGATGGCGCGGAGCAGCTTCTCTTCGGGGGCGAGTTCGGTCTCGGACTTCGGGGTGATCTTGCCGACGAGGATGTCGCCGGGCTTCACCTCGGCGCCGACGCGGATCACGCCATTGTGGTCGAGGTTCTTCAGCGCTTCCTCACCGACATTCGGGATATCGCGCGTGATTTCCTCAGGCCCGAGCTTCGTGTCGCGAGCGGTGACCTCGAACTCCTGGATGTGGATCGAGGTGAAGATGTCCTCCTTGAGCACCTTCTCGGAGATGAGAATGGCGTCTTCGAAGTTGTAGCCGTTCCACGGCATGAACGCGACGAGCACGTTGCGGCCGAGAGCCATCTCGCCGCCGTCGGTCGAGGGACCGTCGGCGATGATCTGGCCGGCTTTGATCTTCTGGCCCTGCTTGACGATCGGCTTCTGGTTGAAGCAGGTGCCGGCGTTCGAGCGCATGAACTTGCGCAGCTCGTAGACGCGGACGCCGTTCTTCGGGTCGTTCTTCAGGTTGCGCGGCATCTCGCCGTCGCGGGTGATGACGACGCGCTTGGCATCCACAGAAGCGACCACGCCGGCCTCATCGGCCACCATGACGATCTTGGAGTCGCGGGCGACGCGCTCTTCGATGCCGGTGCCGACGAACGGCGCCTCGGCCTGAAGCAGCGGCACGCCCTGGCGTTGCATGTTCGCGCCCATGAGTGCGCGGTTGGCGTCGTCGTGCTCAAGGAACGGAATCATTCCCGCGGCGATCGAGATGACCTGCTTCGGGGAGACGTCCATCAGGTGCACGTCGGTCGGCTGGACTTCGATGAAGTTGCCGTCCTGGCGGGAGGTGACCTTGCCCACGAAGTGGCTCTTGTCATCGAGCTCGGCGTTCGCCTGCGCGATGATCTTGCCCTCTTCCTGGTCAGCCGTGAGGTACTCGATCTTGTCGGTGACGCGACCGTCCTTGCAAACGCGATACGGCGTCTCGATGAAGCCGAACTCGTTCACGCGGGCGTAGGTCGAAAGCGAGTTGATGAGGCCGATGTTCGGACCTTCAGGCGTTTCGATGGGGCAGATGCGGCCGTAGTGGGACGGATGCACGTCACGCACTTCGAAGCCGGCGCGCTCACGGTTGAGGCCACCCGGCCCAAGCGCGGAGAGGCGGCGCTTGTGCGTCACCTCCGCGAGAGGGTTGATCTGGTCCATGAACTGCGACAGCTGGCTGCGCGCGAAGAAGTCGCGGATGACCGTGGTGAGCGCCTTCGGGTTGATCAGCTTCTGCGGCGTGATCGAGTCGACGCTCTGGTCATACATCGTCATGCGCTCACGGACGAGGCGCTCGGTGCGGCTCAGGCCGACGCGGCACTGGTTGGCGAGGAGTTCGCCCACGGTGCGGACGCGACGGGAACCGAGGTGATCGATATCGTCGACCACGCCCACGCCCTTCTTCAGGCGGACGAGGTACTTGGTGGCGGCGACGATGTCCTGGCTCTCGAGAATGCGCTGCTCGAGGTCGGTCTTGAGGCCGAGCTTCTGGTTGACCTTGTAACGGCCGACGCGGCCGAGGTCGTAGCGCTTGGGATCGAAGAACAGGCGCTTGAGGAGGGCCTTGGCGTTCGCCGTGGTCGGCGGTTCACCGGGGCGGAGGCGCTTGTAGATTTCCTTGAGCGCCTCTTCCTCGTTGCGGGTCGGATCCTTCTTCAGCGCGCGGATGATCGCGCCCTCGTCGATCGAGGTGTCGATCACGCGCAGCGTGGTGATCTCGTGTTTCTCGAAGGTACGGACGATGGCCTTGGTCAGCGGCTCGAACGCACGGGCAAGGACGACGCCCTTCTGGGCATCGATGGCGTCTTCGACAAGGACGAGCGTGGAGACATTCTCCATGTCCAGAGCCTTGGCGACCTTCAGGTCCTTGATCTCGTAGAAGAGATTGAGGATATCGATATCCGAGCTGTAGCCGATCGAACGCAGGAGAGTCGTGATGAGGAACTTGCGGCGACGACGGCGGCGATCGAGGTAAACGTAGAGGAGGTCGTTGTTATCGAACTGAACCTCGAGCCAGGTGCCACGATCCGGGATGATGCGGAACGAGTGCAGCGGCTTGCCATTCGGGTGCGGGGTGACTTCGAACGCGATACCCGGCGAACGGTGCAATTGGGAAACCACGACGCGCTCGGCGCCGTTGATGATGAAGGAGCCGCGCTCGGTCACCATCGGGATTTCGCCCATGTAGATGTCTTCGTCCTTGATGAAGTCTTCCTCGCGCAGGCGGAGCTTCACGTACAGCGGGACGGAATAGGTGATGCCTTCGCGCAGGCACTCCAGCTCCGTGTTTTTCGGGTCACCGAGCGTGTACGACACGTACTCGAGCGTCAGGCGCTCATCGTACGAGAGAATCGGAAAAACCTCACGGAAAACGGCTTCGAGGCCCTGGGCCTTGCGCTGCTTCTCGGGGATCCCCTTTTGCAGGAAGTCGAGGTACGAACTGATCTGAATCTCGATCAGATTCGGCGGCTGGATGACTTCGCGAAGCTTGCCGAAGTTAATACGTTCAGAGTGGTTGCGGTCGGCCATGAGATTTCCCGATGAAAATTAGGAGACAGAAAAGGTCGCGGCGGCAGTGCCCTCAGTGCCCGCGCGATAGCTGGTAGCAGGGAAGGAAAGAACAAAAAGAGAAAAGGCAAAGGACAGGCCGCGGGCTAACGCGGCCTGTCCCGAAGAAATCGGAACTTTTGCGAGGAAAAGCGCCAAACGCGGCGGCCTTACTTCAGCTCGACCTTGGCGCCAGCGGCCTCGAGCTTCTTCTTGATTTCCTCGGCCTCGGCCTTCGGGGCGTTCTCCTTGACGTTCTTCGGAGCGCCTTCGACGAGGTCCTTGGCTTCCTTGAGGCCCAGGCCAGTGATGGCGCGGACTTCCTTAATGACGCCGATCTTGTTCGCACCGGCCTCCTTGAGGACGACGGTGAACTCCGTCTGCGCCTCGGCGGCCGGAGCGGCAGCGGCGGCGGCGCCAGCAGGAGCGGCGGCGACGGCGGCGGCGGCGGAAACGCCCCACTTGCCCTCGAGGTCCTTGACCAGCGCGGCGAGTTCGATGACCGACTGGCCGGAGAGCCACTCGATGACTTGATCCTTGGTGATGTTGCTCATGATAACGACTCCTTGAAGCGGGCTAGCGGTTTCGGGAATGAAACGCGTTTAAGAGACGTATCCCCTAGCCAGTTCGTTGGATTGCTGCGGGAGCGGTCTTTTCCGCGGACGGAGCAGAGTCGCTCCCGCAAAAGGTTGGTTGATTTGGTTGGGTTAGGCGGCAGGAGCAGCGGGCTGCTCCTTCTTGACCTTGGCATCGAGCACGCGAACGAAGGCCGCGGCGTTGCTGGTGAGCAGGCCCAGGAACTGGGCGCGCAGGGCCTCAAACGAGGGCAGGTCGGCGATTTTCGCCAAGTCGGCGGCCGACACCAGCTTCTTGTCCATCACGCCCACCTTGATCGCCAGCTTCTGCTTCTCCTCGAAGAACTTCTTGAGGATCTTCGCGACGCCGGCCGAATTCTTGCCGCCCACGACGATCGCCGTCGGGCCGGTCAGGGATTCGTCGACGGACGGCAGGCCAAGGGCCTTGGCCGCCACGCGCAGCGAGCTGTTCTTCACGACGTGGAACTCGGCCTTCTCGGCGGCGAGCCGCTTGCGCAGCTCGAACGCATCGGCGACCGTCACTTTCGTGAAGTTGGCGAGGATGACGTAGTCAGACTTCTTGAGGTGCGTCTCGACTTCGGAAATCAGGAATTGTTTTTCGGCTCTCATGGTCGGGCTCCTCAGTATTTGCTGAATTCGGTCGCAGCCACCTTCACAGCCGGGCTCATGCTCGACGACAGCGTCAGGCTCTTGATGAACTGGCCGCCCTTGAAGGTATTGGGCTTAGCCTTGCCGACCGCCTCGAGCACGGTCTGCGCATTCTCCAGGATCTGAGCGGGGGTGAAGGAGCGCTTGCCCACGCCGACGCCAATGTTGGCGGTCTTGTCCATCTTGAACTCAACGCGGCCGGCCTTCACGGCCTTGATGCCCGCAGCCACGTCGTCGGTAACCGTACCCGCCTTCGGGTTCGGCATGAGGCCCTTGGGACCAAGGACGCGAGCCAGCGTGCGGACCTGCTTCATGGCCTCGGTCGTCGCGATCGCGACGTCGAAGTCGAGCCAGCCGCCGTTGATCTTCTGCATCATCTCCTGCAGGCCGGCGAAGTCAGCGCCGGCAGCCAGCGCCTTCTGGGCATCGTCGGTGAAGACGAGCACGCGGACCTTCTTGCCCGAGCCGTTCGGCAGCGGTGTGGTGCCACGGACGTTCTGCTCGCCGGACGTCGCGTCGACGCCGAGGCGGAACGAAAGCTCGACCGTCTCGTCGAACTTGGCTTTCGGGAACTTGGCCAGGATCTCCACCGCTTCCTTGAGCGGATATTCCTTGGCGAGATCAGCGACTTTGATGCCGCTGGTGTAGCGTTTGCTGTGCTTCTTTGGCATTTTTGCTCCTTGCGGTGCGAACGGCCGGTGGGCCTCCCGCGGGATGGTTGCGGACGAAAACGAAAACGACCGGGCCGGCATGCAACCTCGGAAAGGGTGGAATCTGCCCACCCTTCCCCAGTTGCGCGCGGCGGCGTCAGTCGACGACCTCGATGCCCATGTTGCGGGCGGTGCCGGCGATCACCTTGATGCCTGCCTCAGGGTCCTTGGCATTCAGGTCGGCCTTCTTGATGTTATAGATTTCCAGCAGCTGCTTCTTCGTCACCTTGCCGACCTTGTCGACATTGGGCTTGCCGGAGCCGCTCGCGATATTCGCAGCCTTCTTCAGCAGCACGGACGCCGGCGGCGACTTGAGGATGAACGTGAAGCTCTTGTCGGTGTAAACCGTGATGACCACGGGCAGAATCATCCCGTTTTGGTCCTTCGTCTTGGCGTTAAATTCTTTGCAGAACGCCATGATGTTCACGCCCTGCGCACCGAGCGCGGGACCCACCGGGGGAGCCGGGTTAGCGGCACCAGCCGGCAGTTGAAGGCGAATGTAACCTTGGATCTTCTTGGCCATGTTAGAAACGGATCAGGATTATGATTGAACGATTTATGATTTGGATTTCGCGCGAGTGATTCCGATTTCGAATTTCCGAGAGGCGGCGGGAAATCATAAATCGTAAATCATATATCGTGTAATTACTCGGCGGCGCGCTGGACTTGCCAGTACTCGAGTTCAACCGGCGTGAACCGGCCGAAAATGGAAACGGAAATTTTCAGCTTGCCGCGTTCCGGATCGATCTCGTCGATCCGGCCCGTCAGCGAGGCGAAGGCCCCGTCGGTGATCTTGACCTCCTCGCCCACCGAGTACTGCACCTTCGGCACTTCCTTGCCGCTGGCCGCCTCGATGCGGGCGTAGATTTCGTCGATTTCGGACTGCCGCAGGGCGGCCGGACGATCGCCACCGACGAACCCGATCACACCCGTGGTCTCCTTCAGGAAGTACCAGGGCTTGTTGATGAGCTTGTGATTCTCGTCGTACAGCCTCGCCTGGATGAAAACGTAGCCGGGATAGAGCTTGCGGACCTTCGTCGACTTCTTGCCGCTCTTCACCTCCGAGACGACCTCGGTCGGGAGCAGGACCTCGAAGATGAAATCGTCGAGCTCCTCCGCCTTTTTGAACTTCTCGATGTAGAGCTTCACCTTGCCCTCCTGGCCGGAGAGCGTGTGCAGCGCGAACCACTGGGCCCCGGCGGGGGCGGATGTTTGGGCGGCCATCGAGGAAGAGGTTAGCTGACCCACGAGGTGAAGAGATCAACGACCTGCAGCAGCGAGAAATCGCTGACCATCGTGAAGACGCCCAGGATCGCAATGGCGACGATCACGACGACCGTCGAGTCGCGGAGTTCCGCGCGCGTCGGCCACGAGCATTTGAGCAACTCGTCTTTGGTTTCGCGGGCGAAGATACGGACTCGGCTGAACGGATTTTTCATGGATCAGAGATTTGGCAGGCGCGGAGGGACTCGAACCCCCAACCGACGGTTTTGGAGACCGCTACTCTACCAATTGAGCTACACGCCTGTGGAAAGTCGGTTTAGACGACGCAGCCGAGGCCCCGTCAAGGGCCTCGGCGGTCGACTGAAACAGGGTTCTGGGCTTATTCGACGATCTCCGTAACGCGGCCGGCACCAATGGTGCGACCACCTTCGCGGATGGCGAACTTCTGGGTCTTCTCCATCGCGATCGGCGAGATCAGCTCGATATCGACCGTGATGTTGTCACCCGGCATGATCATTTCGACGCCCTTCGGCAGATGCACAACGCCCGTCACGTCCGTCGTGCGGAAGTAGAACTGCGGACGATAGCCCGTGAAGAACGGCGTGTGGCGGCCACCCTCGTCCTTGGAGAGGACGTAGATTTCGGCCTTGGCCTTCTTGTGCGGGGTGATCGACTTCGGCGCCGCGATGACCTGACCGCGCTCGATGCCGTCCTTGTCGACGCCACGGAGGAGCAGGCCGACATTGTCACCGGCTTGGCCGCTATCGAGCAGCTTGCGGAACATTTCGATGCCGGTCACGACGGTCGTGCTGGTGTCGCGCAGGCCAACGATCTCGACCGTGTCGTTCAGCTTGACCACGCCGCGCTCGATACGACCCGTGGCAACAGTGCCGCGGCCGGTGATCGAGAAGACGTCTTCGACGGACATCAGGAACGGCTTGTCCATCTCGCGGACCGGCTCCGGGATCTCGGAATCGATCGCGTTCATCAGCTCGGCAATGGCGGCCTCGCCCTCGGGCTTGCCTTCCATCGCGGCAGTGGCGGAGCCACGGACGATCTTCGCGTTCTTGCCGTCAAACTGGTACTTGCTCAGGAGGTCGCGGATCTCTTCTTCGACGAGGTCGAGGAGGTCCTTGTCGTCGATCAGGTCGACCTTGTTCAGGAAGACGACGATCTTCGGCACACCAACCTGACGGGCGAGGAGCACGTGCTCCTTCGTCTGGGGCATCGGGCCATCCGCCGCGGAGACCACCAGGATCGCGCCGTCCATCTGCGCCGCGCCGGTGATCATGTTCTTCACGAAGTCAGCGTGTCCGGGGCAGTCGACGTGAGCGTAGTGACGCTTGTCCGACTCGTATTCCACGTGCGCCACCGCGATCGTCACCGTCTTGGTCGCATCACGCACCGTGCCACCCTTCGCGATGTCCGAATAGGACTTCAGCTCAGCGAGACCCTTGCGCGCCTGACAGGCGAGGATCGAGGCCGTCAACGTGGTCTTGCCATGATCGATGTGACCGATCGTGCCGACGTTCACGTGCGGTTTCTTGCGTTCGAATGTGCCTTTAGCCATGTGAGTTAAGACGTTTGATTGGGTGGATGGAAAATTGCCTCTCAGTTAGCGTCGGAGAAGCCGGAGCCGACGTGTTTTTGGTACCCTGGAGCCCAGAATCGGACTTGAACCGACGACCTCCCCCTTACCAAGGGGGTGCTCTACCAACTGAGCTATCTGGGCAGAGTAAGGGAGTGCCAAAAAACGAAAAAGAGCGAAGAACGTGCAGCCCCGGTTTTCCACCGTCAACAGCAAAGTCATACAAACCCTGAAAAACTAGGGCCCAACCACAATCCGGTAGAAGCCAGGGGGTAAACGATCACCAAGCCGGAATGCCTCGGCGAGAAAATTCTTAAAGTGAGCGTCAACTTCCTGCACGCCTGAGCCTCGGGTCAGAATCAGCGCACCAACCAGTCCGGTAGATTCGATCGCCGCCTGAAACTCCATGGGCTGCCACCCCGGTAGCTTTCCCGTCACTCCAGGCGGGCGGTCCTCCACGGGCACCAGCACGGAAAGCACAGGGCCATCGCTCTTTATGTCATCGCTCGCAAAGACGTCGACCATGGCGCCACGGGGCGCCTGCGCCGGCAGGTCGGCGTCGGTACGGCCGAACCCATACGCCAGCGGAACCGGCATCACGCGGAGCGCCTCGGTCGGGTTTGCCGGCACCGGCACCGATGGCGGGGGCGGCAGCGCCGGGTTATCCTCCGCAAACTTCAACCGCAACGCATCCCGATCGACAAACCCGCTGCCCGGCTCGCGCGCCCCCGACTGGCTCGCCGCCGCGCTGTAGCGCGTGGGCAGAAACAGCGGTGTCAGATCGCGCATCGCCAGTTCGTCCGCATGGCCGGGGGCCAGGACCACGGCCGGTCGCGCCGGCTTCGGCAGCGGCTGCGCCACCACGACTGGTAGGCGAAACAGCGACAACACGACCGCCAGGACCGTCGCCGCCCCCGCGGCCGCGATCAACCAGCGGCGCTTCGTACCCGACTGCGACATGTCAGCTCCCTCCGCCGGTCCGCACCGGATCCTCCGCCGCGAGCGTCACCTGGAAACCCGCCCCATGCGCCATGCCCACGATTCTCGCCAATATTGCCGCCGGCACCTCCGCGCTCGAGCGCACCAGCAGCACGGGCATCCGCCCCGTCTGCCGGCGCTCAGTTGTCGCCTGGGTGGTCAGCCACTCCTGCAGCTGCTCCATGCTCCGCAGGCCGTCGCCCACAAAGATCTGCCCGGCGTTCACCACCGAGATTACGTGCGTGGTCGGCCGCGGGTCGGCATTCGCGCCTGGCACCTCCGGCAACGCAAAGCCCACCCCCAGCCCCGGCGAAACCACAAAGCGCGAGCCGAAGAGCACGAAGTAGAATGCCAGCAGCGCCACGTTCACGTAAAACAGCACGTCGTAGCTGCGGGGCTCCGGCCGCAACCGGGTCGAGAGGTTCAGGGGCCGCGCGATCATTTCGCCTTCTCCACCCCGCCCCCGCCCGGGGACACGCCGCGGTATTCGGTCAGCAGATACTTCATGATCTCGTTACCACTCCATTCCACGTCGCGCACGATCGCCCGCACGCGGCCGGAGAGGAAGTGATATCCCAGGTGCGCCGGGATCGCCAGCATCAGGCCGCCCGCCGTCGCCAGCAGCGACTGCCACAGCCCCGCCGACAGCGCGGTGGCCGACACGTAGTTGCCACCTTTCTGGTAGGCCACGAACGTCGTCACGAACCCCAGCACCGTGCCCAGCAGGCCCACCAGCGGCGCCACCTGCCCGATCGCCGCGATCGCGTGCACCCGGCGTTCGAGCGCCGGCAGTTCCACGATCGCCGCCTCCTGCACATGGAAACGCATCGTCTCCGCGTCGTCGTCGGCATGCAGCAACGCCGCCTTCACCACCGCCGCCACCGGCCCCGGCGTCTCCTCGCAGACCGTCAGCGCCTCGATCAACCGGCGCTTGCCCAGGATGTTCTTGATGCCGTCCAGGAAGGCCTTGGTCCGGATCTGCCCGCGATGCAGGAACAGCATGCGCTCGATGAAGAGCATCAGGGCGATAAACCCGAGCACCAGGAGCACCCAGATCATCGGCCCGCCGTGGGCGAAAAGGTTGAGGTCAATGCCGGCCATGTGAGTGGAGGGGATAGCGATTGGGGCGCGCCGCGGGAAGTCCGAAGGCGCCCGGGAAACTCAAGGTTGCGCCGGCGCCGCCGGCACGCCCAGCCGCTGCAACTGCTCGCGCGCGATGCTCTCCGCGTAGCCGAGCCGGCTGTCGCGCAACAACACGTACACGCGCCGCGCCTCGTCCGTCAGCTCGCGCTGCTCCAGCAGGGCGCCCAAGTCGAGCAGCGTGCGCGCCAGCCAATAAGGCTGCGTCGCCCGCATCGCCGCCCCGGGCTCGGCATCCACCAGGAAGGGCTTGATCACGTCCCGCCACCACACGTCCCGCGCCCGGTCGAACTGCCCGCGCCGCTCGAGCAGCTTGCCGAGGTTGTAGCCGGCCTCGATCCGCACCTCCGCCGGCGCGGCGACGCGGTATAGCAGCTCCTCGAACATCGATTGCGCCAGGTCCGCATGCGAACCCGAGGGGTCCGTTGAGGACTGGGCGTTGTGACACTCGGCAAGGCGCAGCTTGGCCACCATCACGTCGGGCCGTTGCACGTACTTCGGGTTGTTGACCAGATCCTCGTAGGCGAGCTGCGCCTGCGGAAACTCATTCAGCGTGCGCAGGAGGTCGCCCTGCTTCAGCCGCGCCGCGAACACCAGCTCCGCCGGCGCCGGCGGGCTGTCCCGCTTCACGAGCGCCTCGATCCGGTCGTTCGCCTCGCGCAGATCCTTCGGCTGGCCGAGCCGCTCAAAGAGAATTGCCTGCTGGAACAGCGCGTACGGCACGTAATCACTTTGCGCATACCGCGGGTTCTCGATCAGGTCCCGCAACACGGTCTGCGCCTCCTGGATCTTGTCGCGGTCCGCGTAATACGCCGCCGCCACCAGATACGAATAGATCGCCGCGTCCGATTCCGGGAAATCGGCGCGCAGCTGCGCGAGCGTCTTCAGCGCGTCGTCACGGCGGTCGAGCCGGAACTCCGCCTCGGCCTTCAACAGCGCGGCCGTGCTCGCCATTTCGGTGCGCAGCGCCGGCGGCAGCCCCGCCGTCGCCGCCGCGAGCTTCGCCCCCAGCTGCAGCGTCAGCTCAGGCCGGTTCGCCTCGAACGCCAGGCGCGACTGCAGCCACGTCATGCGCGCCCGCAGCTCCGGCGTCAGCTCCGCGGCGTTCGCCTGCGGGGAGTCCAGCAACGCCGTGACCCGCGCCAGCGCCTCTTCCGTCCGCCGCTGCATCTTCAGGCCGCGGGCCAGGCTCCACTCCGCCTCCCAGCGGTTCTGCGCGTCAAAACGCGGATCCGCGACCAACTCGTCCACAATCCGCGCCAGGTCCGCCTTCGGGTCATCCTGGTCCGCCTTGATCGCCGCCAGCACGCGCTGGAACATCAGCTCGCCCACGGCGATCCCCGCCGGTGGATTTTGCACCGCCGCCGCATACGTGTCGCCGGCCAGCCGGAAATCGCCGGCCCGAAACCGCGCCTCCGCCTCGAGCACGCGCAATTGCGCCACCTGTTGCGTCACCACCGGCGCCTCGCGCGGCGACCGCGCCGCCGGACTCTCCGCCAGGGCCTCGCGGGCCAGCCGCGCATTGTCCGCCGCCAGCCGGTACCGGCGCTGCTCCCACGCCGAGGTTGCCAGAACCACGAACGCATGGGGCCGCAGGCTCGACCCGGGGTAGCTGTCCTTCAACTCGTTCGCCCGGCCCTCGGCGACGGCATAGTCGTTGTCTTCCAGCGCGAGGTTCGCACGCATCAGCAGGAGGCTGTCGTACACCGCCGACTTCGGCTTCGCCCGCAGCAGCGCGTCGACCTCCTGCCGGAACAATCCGCGCTCCGGCTCCCGCGTCGAATCATGCGCCAGCAACTGTAGCGCCTGTCGCTGGTAATCCGGCGTGCTCCCGGTGGCCAGCAACTGGTTCAGCGCGTTCCGGCCCGCCCCACCCCGCGCGCGGTCGCCGATCAGCCCGAGCAGCCGCCGTACTTCGTCGTTGTGCGTCCGCTCCGTCGCCGGGATCCGCATCAACAGCTCCTGCAGGAACCGCACCGCCTCGTTGCGCTCGCCCGCCGCCGTCCGCATCACCGCGTACGTCTCGCCAAACGAATACGCCTGCTGCAGCCCGCTGCGTGCCAGCCGCTCGTAATTGTCGCGCGCCTGCTGCACCTCGGCCGCCGTGTAGCTGCGCAACTGCAGCTTCACCCGCAGGCCCGCCGCCAGGAATGTCGCCCGCGCCAGGTCCGTCGGCGCCTCGGCCTGCGCCCGGTTGTACCCTTCGTTCGCCCGCGTGCTATCCGGCGGCGTCGCCGTGTCCGCCAGCACTGCCTGCAGGAACCAGAACCACGCCCGGTCCGGCCGCGTCAGCTGGTCGACGTTGATCTGGTTCACCTGCTCCGCCGCCAGCCCGAAATTCCGCTGTTGCGCCGCCGCGAGCCCCAGCCGCAGCCGCCACTCCGGTCCACGCCCCCCCGGCGCCGCCTGCAACACCCGCTCCGCCTCCGCCGCCCGCCCCGCGTCCAGCAGCGCCGACGCCAGCGGCAGGCTCAACGCCGCCCGATCCGCCCCGGGCAGCGCCACCAGTTGCTCGTAAAGGGCCACCGCGATCGACGCCAACCCGAGCTCCTGCGCCCGCTGCGCCGCCGCCAGCGACGCCATGGCATTTCCGGCCGAAACGGCCGCGGTCGCCCCCGGCCCCGCCAGCGGCACGGGCGCGTTCAACGGGGTCGCGCTGACACTCGCGCGCACCGCTGGCCGCGGCGCTTCCGCCCCGCCCGCCAGCCCCGCACCCGCCACCACCAGGACCGCCATCCAGCCCACGTATTTTCGGTAACCAGTCACCACCGCGCCACCATGCCCACGGCGCTGGAAACAATCAATCGCGTTGTAAGTGCTTCGAACTCGCGCATCATCCGTCAGCCCGCAGACTCCATCGCAATTTCGTTTCGCAAAACCACCACACCATGATGACTGCCTCCCTCATCGTCCTCGGCGTCCTTCTCGCCCTCGCGCTGGTGATCGGCCTCTGGATCGCCGGCATCTACAACCGCCTCGTCGGCCTGCGCAACCGGTTCAAAAACGCCTTCGCCCAGATCGACGTCCAGCTCAAGCGCCGCTACGACCTCATCCCCAACCTGGTCGAGGTCGCCAAGGGCTACCTGAAACACGAGCGCGAGACGCTCGAGAACGTCATCAAGGCCCGCAACATCGCCTATGCCGCGTCGCAGTCGGCCGCCGCCAATCCGGCCGACGCCAACGCGATGAAGAGCCTCGTCACCGCCGAGTCCGGCCTCGCCGGCGCCCTCTCGCGCCTCATGGTCGTCTCCGAGCAGTACCCCGACCTGAAGGCCAACCAGAACATGGCCCAGCTCACCGAAGAGCTCACCTCGACCGAGAACAAGATCGCGTTCGCCCGCCAGGCCTACAACGACAGCGTCATGACCTACAACACGGCGCGCGAAACCTTCCCGACCGTCGTCTTCGCCGGCATGTTCGGTTTCACCGCCGCCGAGCTCTTCAAGATCGAGGATCCCAGCGAGCGCAACGCCCCCAAGGTCAGCTTTTCCTGAGCGCCCCGCCGCGCTCTGTATTCAGACTCAAGTGACACCCTGCGCGGCGCGGCCCGGCCGGCCCTCCCCGGCCCCGCCACGCCCGTTTCATCCGCCAACTCCCGCCCCGTATCATGGACTCTGCCCCGCAGCCAAATCCCGCCCCGGTCCCGCCGCCCGCCGCCTCCACGCCGCTGCCCCCACCCATCCCCGTGTCCCGCCCCAGCGGCCACGACAAGGTCTGGGCCATCCTCAGCCACGTCTCCGCCTTTTTCGGCGTGCCCATTCTCCTCCCGCTCATCGTGTATCTCGCGATGAAGGATGACTCCCCGTACATCGCCGAGAACGCCAAGGAGGCGCTCAACTTCCACATCTCGCTCCTCCTCTACTCGATCGTTGCGGGCCTCCTCGTCTTCGTCGTCATCGGCATTCCCCTCCTCGTCGCGATCTACCTCGGCGGCCTCGTCCTCGCCATCATCGCGGCGGTCAAGGCGTCCGATGGCGGGTGCTACCGATATCCGCTCACGATCCGGCTGGTGAAATGACGCTGCGCCGCCGCCCGCGGCGGCGCCCTTTTCTCATGCGTTGGCTCGTCCCCCTGCTCCTGTGCCTTCACGTTGCGGCCGCCGCCCCGGCGGCCGCCCCGCAGCCCGACGCGCCACCCGTGGAGGCCCGCCAGCTCTACCGGCATCTGGAGCTCGACCAGCGCTTCCCGCGGGAGCGCGCCGCTTACCTTGCGTTCATGCGCGGTAACAACCCCACCGCCGGCGAGAACTCCCTCATTTCCGTCATCGGCGACCGGTTGCTCGTCTCCGACTTCGAAACGCACCTCGCCACCTTCATCGCCACGCGGTTCACCCGGGAGGAACTGGAGGCGATCAACGGCTACCTCGCGACCGCCATCGGCCGGCGCGAATACCAGCACATGCGCGCCCTCGAACGCGACATTGCCGCCGGCACGCTCGCCCCCGCGGACATCGACGGCCGTCGCAACGCGTTCTACGACGCCCTTCCCCCAGCGGACCGCGCCGCCTCCCTCGCGTTCAGCGCCACCGACGCCGGCCGCAAGTACTGGCAGAACCTCGCCCTCATCGATGGGTACGCCGGCAACGTCGTGCCCGCGCTCGCCACCGCCATCATCTCCGATCTCTCCCGCGGCGCCGACGCGCGGCCCGCCCCCGCCCGCTAGTCCTTCCGTTTCTGCCATGGATTTCTTCGAGGCCCAGGCCCGCGCCCGGAAGCGCTCCTCCCGGCTCGTGCTGCTCTTCATCCTCGCCGTCCTCGGCACCATCGCCGCGATGTACGTCGCGACGTGGTTCATTCTCGGCCAGACCATCGGCCACCCGCACACGTATTCGACCCGCGGTTACGAGGTCAGCTTCAGCCGCCAGGCCTCGTTCTGGCAGCCCCAGCTTTTCGTCGGCGTCTCCCTTGCCACGCTCGCCGTCGTCGGGCTCGGGTCGCTCTTCAAGTGGTCCCAGTTCTCCGCCGGCGGCCGCGCCGTCGCCGAGAGCGTCGGCGGCCGCCGGATCGATTCCGCCACCACCGACCTCAACGAGCGGCGGCTCCTCAACGTCGTCGAGGAAATGGCCATCGCCTCGGGCGTGCCCGTTCCCGCCGTCTACATCCTCGACGAGGAGCCGGCCATCAACGCGTTCGCCGCCGGCCTCACCACCTCCGACGCCGTGGTCGCCGTCACCCGCGGCACCCTCGAGAAGCTCAACCGTGACGAACTGCAGGGGGTGGTCGGCCACGAGTTCAGCCACATTCTCAACGGCGACATGCGGCTCAACCTCCGCATTGCCGCCATCATTTTCGGCATCCTCGTCCTCGGCGTCATCGGCCGGGGCGTCCTCTGGTCGATGCGCGGCAACCGGCCATCCCGCGGCAAGAACAACAACGGCGCCGCCGTCGTCCTCGCCCTGGGGCTCGCCCTCCTGATCATCGGCTATGTGGGCTATTTCTTCGGCCGGCTCATCCAAGCCGCCGTCTCCCGCCAGCGCGAATTCCTCGCCGACGCCTCCGCCGTCCAGTTCACCCGCAACCCCGCCGGCATCACCGGCGCCCTGAAGAAGATCGGCGGCTACGCCCTCGGGTCCAGCGTCCAGGCCAACGGCAGCGCCGCCATCGGCCACTTCTTCTTCGCCCAGGCGTTCCGCTCCAACTTCGGCGGGCTCTGGGCCACCCACCCGCCCCTCGATGAGCGTATCCGGGCCATCGACGCGTCGTTCGACGGCAAGTTCTTCGAACCACCCAAGGTGGTCGACGTCGGCCGCGAGTCCTTTGTCACCGCCGGGCTCGCCCCCGCGGCCCGCAGCGCCGTCCCGCCGCCGCTTACCCCCGCCAACACCCTCGCGGCCGTCGGTGCCATCGGCACCCTTTCCCCCGAACACCTGTCCGGTGCGCGCGACCTGCTCGAACGCACCCCGGAACGCCTCCGCTCCGCCGCCCACTCCCCCGCCGAGGCACGCGTCCTCCTCTACGGGCTCCTGCTCAGCGATCAACCCGCCATCCGCACCACCCAGCTGGCCGTCATCGACCAGCGCGCCGGCCCCGACGCCCGCCGGCTCCTCGAGGAACTCGACCCCGCGCTCCGCCAGGTCGAGGACGCCCACCGGCTTCCGCTCCTGCAGATCGCGCTGCCGGCCCTCCGGCAGACGCCCGCGCCCGATCTCGACACGTTCCTCGGCACGCTCGACGAACTCGTCCACGCCGATCACGAGGTCACCGCCTTCGAGTACGCCATGCAGCGGCTGCTCACCCAGACCCTCGCCCTCGGCCGCAAGCCCGCCGACGCCGTCACCCAGATCTACTCGTTCAACGCCGTCACCCGCGAGATCGCCGTCGTCCTCTCCGTCCTCGCCCGCGCCTCGACCCAGGACCCGGCCGCCGCCGCCCAGGCGTTCGCCGTCGGCGCCGCCCAGCTCAAGCTCATCCAGGCGAGCCTCGCGTTTCTCCCGGCCGACGCCGCCACGCTCCGCGAGTTCGACGCCGCCCTCGACAAGCTCGCCGGCGCCAGCCTGCCCATCAAACAGCGCACCCTCGCCGCCGCCGCCCACGTCGTCCAAGCCGACGGCCAGGTCCGGATCTGCGAGTTCGAGCTTCTCCGCGCCATCGCCGCCGCCTTCAGCGTCCCGATGCCGCCCCTGGCGTAGCCATCTCGCGTCGAGTTACCCCGGCGTAGTCGTACTGGTTGTCGTTCTCCCACGATCCCAGGGAACGAGGGCAACAATTATATCCGGATCTTGTTCGGCCACTTATCGAATAATGTCCAGATACTCGCCCGTCGTGTCGGAATAATGTCCAGATACTCAGGCTCGGCCGCAATCGCCGCCACGCCGCCCCCCTTCAGTGATTCCACTTCGTTTCCAGGTAGCGCGGGACTGAGGTCCAGACTCCGCCACAGTATCCGCCGGTCGGCTTCTTCAGCTTTCAGCGTTCAGCCTTCTACGTTCACCCCTTTCCGGCTGCCGCGCTCAGCGGCAGCCGAGCCGGACCACCTCGCCAAACATCACGTCCCGCTCGAACGCCCGCTCCAGCGGCCGGCCTTCTTCCCCGCAAAGCCAGGCGCGGATCACGCCGGCGTGGGTCACGACCACGACGTTCTCCTCCTCGGGCAGCGCCGCGCGAAACGCCGCCACCCGTTCCGCCAGCGCCGCAAAGCTCTCCCCTCCGGGCGGCGCTCCGCGCACGTAGTCCCGCGCCCATGCGTCGATCTCCGTTCGAGGCACGTCCGCCCACGCCCGGTTCTCCCATGCCCCGAAATCCAACTCCATCAGCCGCGCGTCCACCCGCACGTCCACCGCGCCCAACTCCGCCGCCAGTCGCCGACACCGCTGGCTCGGGCTGGTGAAGACCAACCGTCGCCCGCCCTCCGCGCCGTCGACTCCCGCCAGGGCCGCACGCACCGCCGCCACTTCCTCGGCGAACGTCTCCGCGACGCCGACATCCGTCCGCCCGTAACACAGCCCCGCCAGCCCGGCCACGCGGGTGTGCCGGATCAGTGTCACGCTTCTGCCACCCGCGCGGCTCACGCGGTCCGCGCCACTTTTGTGCGTCACGCCGCTCATGCCAGGGCCACCACCGTGAGGTACACCATGACTTCTGCCACCTGCTGCGTCGCGCCCAGGCAGTCGCCCGTATAACCACCGATCCGCCGCGCAAACCAGCGCCCCAGGGTCACCCGCGCCAGCACCACCGGCAAGAGCGCCCATGCCATCCGTGCCGGCAACAGCGCGAAGGGAGCCAGCCCGCACAAGCCCGCCACCACGACCGACGCCGCCGTCGGCGGATTCGCCACCGGCCGCGACTTCGAGGTGTCGTCCGCCCGCACGTACGGCAGCGTCAGCATCAGCGACATCGCCGCCGCCCGGCTCACCGCGTGCGCCGCCACGAGCACGCCCACCATCAGCGCCGCGGGCACATGCATCAGCGTCACCGCCTTCAGCCCGAGCATCAGCCCGATGCCCACCACGCCGAACGCCCCCACCCGCGAGTCCTTCATGATCACGAGCACGCGCTCGCGGTCGTACCCACCCCCGAAGCCGTCGCACACGTCCGCAAACGCGTCCTCATGAAACGCCCCCGTCACCAGCACCGTCGCCGCCATCGACAACAGCACCGCGACATCACCCGGCAGCACCCGCGCCGCCAGCCACCACACGAGCGCGCCTACCGCTCCCACCACCGCCCCGACGAGCGCGAAATATCGCGGCGAGGCCTTCAGATCCTCGCCGTCCACCGCCCCCGCCCCCGGCGCAGGCAGGCGGGTGAAAAAGGTCAGCGCGCCCCGCAGGGCCCGCAGTTCGCGCACCAGGGCGTTCATGCGCGGTTCGTAACCCCGGCCGACTCAAACGTCGCCATTTCCCGCAGGAACGCCGCGGCCGACACCACCAGCGGCCATGCCAACGCCGCGCCCGAGCCTTCGCCCAACCGCAGCCCGAGGTCGATCAGCGGCTCCGCCCCCAGCTCGCGCAACGCGCGGCCATGACCCGGCTCGGCCGACGCGTGGGCAAACACGCAATAGTCCCGCACGGCGGGCTGCAGGCTCGCCGCCACCAGCACCGCCGAGGTCACGATGTAGCCATCCACCACGATCAGCATCCGGCGGGCGGCCGCCGCCAGGATTGCGCCAGCCAGCATCGCAATCTCGCATCCGCCAAACGCCGCCAGCGCATCCAACGGCGTCGTCGCATCCGCGTGCCGCTTCCGCACCTCCTGGAGGATCGTCAGCTTCCGCGCGAGGCCCGCGTCGTCGTGGCCCGCGCCCCGCCCCACGCAGTCCGCCAGCGGCAGCCCGAGCAGCGCGCTGTGCAGCAACGCCGCCGCCGAGGTGTTGCCGATGCCCATCTCGCCCAGCAGCACCACGTTTGTCCCGCGTTCCGCGCACCGGGCGATCACCTCGCCGCCGCGCCCAAGGCACTGCAGCACCTCACCCGCCGTCAGCGCCCGCTCCCGCCGCGCGTTCCGCGTTCCGGCCCGCACTTTCATCGCGATCAGGTCGGGATGCGCCGGCAGCTCCGTCGCGACGCCCGCGTCCACCACCTTCAGCGTCAGCCCATGCTGCCGCGAAAACACGCTAATCGCCGCGCCGCCCGCCAGGAAGTTCGCCACCATCTGCGGCGTCACCTCCGGCGGAAACGGACTCACGCCGTCCGCCGCGAACCCGTGGTCGCCCGCGAAGATCAGCTCCGTCGGCGCCCGGAACTCCGGCTTCAAGGTCTGCTGAATCAACCCGATCTGCAGCGCCAGCGGCTCCAACCGTCCCAACGAGCCGATCGGCTTCGTCTTCTGGTCGATCGCGCGCCGCAGCGCGGGCTCGAGCTCTCGGGACAACGGACGGACCTCAGGGAGATTCCAGGACATAAAGTTCATTTCAGGCGCACGCCGCAGCCGGCGACCATCAGCCACGCTTCATCCGCCGCCGCGGCCGTGCGCTGCGCGAGCGACCCCGCCAGGTCGCGAAACCGCCGCAACGCCAGCTGCTCCGGCACCGGACTCCAGCCGATTTCGTTTCCAACAATCACCACCGGCCACGGACTCGCGCGGAATCGCACCAACTGTTCCTCCCAGCTCGTGAGCACCTGCTCGTCGCGCTGCCCAAAGCGGTCGCCGAGCCACAACGTGAGGCAGTCGAGCACCACCCCGCTCGGCGGCGGGTGCAGAGCCGCCAGCGCCGCGGCCACATCGACCGGCGCCTCCAGCGTCCGCCAGTTCGGCCGCTCCGCCCGGTGCCGGTGCACGCGCTCCGCCATCTCGTCGTCCGCCGGGTCCGGACGCCATGTGGCCACGAAGACGACGTCGGGCCCCCACCCCGTCGCGAGTTCCACGGCGCGACGGCTCTTTCCGCTGCGCACCGGGCCGGTGAGATAGATCAGCCGGCCCATGCGCGCGCCCCTCCCGCCAGCGCCACGGCCACCAGACACACCGCATGGTTGAGCCGCGCCACGCAACCGATCTCGCCCGCACCGAGGTCGCGCGGATTCTCGCCGATCCAGGGATGCTCGATCCGTTCCCCGTCGTAGGTGTGCGGCCCGCCGAAGCGCACGTCCAAGATTCCGGCCAGCGCCGCCTCCGGATAGCCCGAGTTCGGACTCTCGTGCGCCCGGCCGAACCGCCGCACAAAATGCCAACCGCGGCCGCTCCGCGCCACCGCCACCAACAGCAGCGCGGTCAATCGCGCCGGCCCAAAGTTCGCGACGTCGTCGATCCGCGCCGCCGCCTTGCCGAACCACTCGTAGCGCGAGTCGTGGTGCCCGATCATCGAGTCCAGCGTGTTCACCATCTTGTACGCCAGCATCGCCGGCATCCCGCCCACCGCGTACCAGCAGAGCGGTGCCACCACGCCGTCGCTCAGGTTCTCCGCCATGGTCTCGCAGACCGCCACGCGGATCTCCGCCGGGCTCAGCCGCGCCGTATCGCGGCCGACGATACGGGCCAGCTGCCGTCGCCCCGCATCCACCCCGCGCTCCAACGCCGCAAACACGGCCCGGCCTTCCGCGATGAGCGTCCGGTTGGCCAGCGCGTAAAACACGCCCACCGTCGCAACCGCCAACCCTGCCGCCGGATGCCATCGCGCCGCCGCCGCCTCGAGCGCCCGCGCCGCAGCGTAGGTCGCCACAATCAGCCCGGCCGCCAGCACCGCCCCGGCCGTGAAACGCCAGGCGCTCCCGCCGCGGTTCAACGTCCGCTCGCCCGCCGCGATCGCGCGGCCAAAGCCCACGATCGGATGCGGCAGCCACGCCGGGTCGCCCAGCAGGAGGTCGAGCAGGTAGCCGGCGGCCAACGGCACGACGGCGCTCACGAGCGCATCCATGCGGCGACTCCTTCCTCCAGCCAGCGGTTCTGCTCAAGTGTCTGCGCACACACGCGCACGTGCCGTTCATCCAGACCCGGAAAATTCGACGCGTCCCGCACCAGCAGCCCGTGGTGGCGCAACAGATACGACTTCAACTCCGCCGCGCGGCCGCGGCCGAGCTCCAGCAGGAAGAAGGAGGTCGCCGAGGGACGCACGCGGACGTGAGGGATCGCCGCCAGCGCCCGCGCGAGGCGTCGCGCCTCCACCAGTCGCGCGTCGCGGTCCGCCGCGTCCGGCCCCCGCTGCCGCAACAGATACGCCCCGGCCTCCTGCGCCAGCACGCCCACCGACCACGGGGGCAAAAGGGCCGCGAGCCGGCGCGCCACTGGGTCCGCCGCCACGATGTAGCCAAGCCGCAGCCCCGGCACGCCGAAGCGTTTCGTCAGCGAATGCACGAGGATAAGGTTGGGATGCGCCGCCAGATCACTCGCCTCGACCGGTGACTCCTCGCAGTCCGCCGCATACGCAAGGTCGAGCACGAAGGTGACGCCGGGGCTCCGCACCACGATCTCGAGGAGCGCCTCGCGCGCCAGCACTTCGCCGGTCGGGTTGTTGGGATTGCAGACCCACACGAGTTCCGCCGCGCCAAAATTCCCCGTCTGCAGCTCGGCGTGTCCGACCTGCCGCACGTCGTGCCCGTGCATCCGCGCCGCATCGGCGTACTCGGAGAACGTCGGCCCGATCACCGCCGAGTCCGCGCCGCGATACGCCTGGGCGATGAGATAGATCGCCGCCGTCGCGCCCGCGGTCACGACCACCTGCGCCGGCGCCACGCCGTGCTGCCCCGCAAGTTGCCCCGCCAGGCTTTCCGCCGCGACTTCCGGATACGCCCGCACGCGCTCGAATACGGTCTCCAGGTGCTTGCGCAACCCGGCGAGTTCCGCATCGGGCGGCACGTTGGAGCTGAAATTCGCCCGCACCGGCACGCCGTAGCGGTAGGCATCGTCTCCGTGGCCGTGCAGCATGGGGATCGTCGTCCGGGCTACAGCCCGAGATACCGGCGCACCGGCTCCAGGTTCAGATGCCGCTCAATGTGCTCCGCCATCGCGTCGTAAATCGCCAGCCGCCGCTGGGCCCATGGCACGGGATGCGCCGCATAGGACGTGATGCCGGCCAGCTCCGCCACGCGACGGCGCACCGCCGCCGCCTCGAACCAGCCGTGGAGATACGTGCCCCAGACTTTGCCGCAACGCACGCCTTCCGGCCGCACGCTCCCGTCCGCATCGCACACCTCCTGCAACGGCATCGCGCCTGCATCGATCTGCGTCCGGCCCATGTGGATCTCGTACGCCATCCAGCTCTCGCCGCCACAGGTCGCCGTGACCTGGCGCACGATCTTCTGGGACTCAAAAGTCGTCGTGGTCGGCAGGAGCCCGAGTCCGGGCACGTCACCCGCATCGCCCGCCACGCCCTGCGGATCGCTCACGCGGCGTCCAAGTATCTGGTAACCGCCGCAAATCCCGATCACCGGCACGCCCCGCTCCGCCGCCGCGACGATCGCGGCACCGAGTCCGGTCGCATGCAGCCAGTTGAGATCCGCCACCGTGTTCTTCGTCCCAGGCAGCACGATCGCCCGCGCCGCGGCGAGTTCACCGACGTTCGCCACCCAGCGGGTGCTCACTCCGGTGTCGTCCCACCAGGGCTGGCAATCCGAGAGGTTCGCCGCGTGCGGAAACCGCAGCCACGCGATCGGCGCACCTGTCCCGCGCACTTCATCGCCGGGTTTGAGGCCATCCTCCTCCTCCGGCTGCAGGTCCGGCCGCAGCGGCACGGTGCCGAGGACGTTGAAGCCCGGGGCGTGCGGCGTCAGCCACGCTTGCGGATCGGGGAACAGCGCGATGTCGCCGCGGAACCGGTTGATGATTGCACCGAGCCCCCGCGCGCGATCTTCCTGCGGCATGAGCGCCCAGGTGCCCGCCAATTGCGCGTAGATGCCGCCGCGATCGATGTCGCCCACCAGCACCCAGCGACCGTCGAGGTGCCGGACCGGACGCAGGTTCGCGAGGTCGCGGGACATCAGATTGAGCTCCACCGGACTGCCGGCGCCCTCCAGCACGAGCACGTCGCAACGGTCGCGCCAGCCATCCAGCACGCCCGCCACCACCCGCCAAAGTCGGTCGATCTCGCGGTAATACGCCTGCGCCTCGAGGTGACCGCGCGCCTGGCCGCACAGCACAAGTTGAGAGCCATGCGGCCCCGTCGGCTTCAGGAGAATTGGGTTCATCTCCGCCGTCGGCCGCAGCCCACACGCCTCCGCCTGCACCGCCTGGGCCCGCCCGATCTCGCCGCCTTCCAGCGTCACCCAGGCGTTGTTCGACATGTTCTGGGTCTTGCACGGCGCCACGCGCACGCCCTGGCGGCGCAACCACGCGCAGAGCGCAGTCGCCATCCAGCTCTTGCCCGCACTCGAAGAGGTGCCGAGGACCGAGAGTGCCTTCATGGGCGACCTCCGCAGACATCGCCGCGCGGGCGAGAGTGATTCGGCTGGGTGGGCGTGCTCATCGTTCCGTTTGTGCCTCCACCTAGAACTCGATGCCGACCTGCGCCTTCACGCCGGCGTTGAAGGGATGCTTTACCAGCCGCATCTCGGTCACGAGGTCCGCCAGCGCGACGAGTTCGGCCGGCGCGCCGCGTCCCGTGATCACCACGTGGAGCTCCGGACGCTTCGCCTGCACTGCCGCCACGACATCCTCGAGCTCGAGGTAGCCGCACATCAGCGCGATGTTCAGCTCATCCAGCAGCAGCAGCCCGAGGCCGGGATCCTGCAAATAGCGCTCTGCGAGCCGCCAGCCTTCGCGGCAGCGGGCGATGTCGGCGGCTTTGTCCTGCGTGTCCCAGGTAAAGCCTTCGCCCACCGCATGCCACGTGACGTGCGGCCCGCAGAGAAGTTTTTCGACGGCGTCCGGCGCGCTCTTGACGAACTGGATCACCGCGCAGCGACGACCGTGGGCCGCGGTCCGCGCCACCATCCCGAACGCGGCGGTCGACTTGCCCTTGCCGTCGCCGGTGTGGACGATCACCAGCCCGCGCCGGTCCCGCGCCGCCGCCATGCGGGCATCCATCTCCGCCTTCACCACGGCCATGCGCGACCGGTGCGCGGCGGGATCGGAAATCTCGGAGACGTCGTTCATGGCAGCTCCACGACGAGGCCGGGCGCGATGCGCGTGCGGACGCCAAACACATCCTCGAGCAGCGTCGGCGTGAGCACCGCCTCGGGCTTGCCGCTGGCGCGCAGCCGGCCGCCGTGCAGCACGATCACGCGGTCGAGGCGCGTCGCCGCCCGCAGGTCGTGCAGCGAGAGCACCACCGTCTTGCCGGCCTGCGCCAGCTCGCGGGCGAGTACCACGGTTTCGAGCGCGTGGCGCACGTCGAGCGCCGCCAGGGGCTCGTCCCAGAACTGCAGCGGCGCCTCGGTCACCACCGCGCGCGCCAGGAGCACGCGATGTTTTTCGCCGCCGGACAGCCGGTCGACCGGGCGGTCCGCCAGCGCCAGAAGATTGAAACGCGCCAGGACGTCCTCGACGCCATGGGCGTCATCGCCATGCGCGAACCGACCTTGCGCCACGACCGAGCGCACGGTGAAGCCGAAGCTGAACTTTGCCTCCTGCGGCACCCACGCCGCCAGCCGCCCGCGCTCGAGCATCGGAATCTCCGGCAGCGGCCGCTCGCCCCAGCGGACCTCGCCCGTGCCGGGCAGCACGCCCGCCGCGAGTTGCAGCAGCGTCGACTTGCCGGAGCCGTTCGGCCCGACCACGCCGACCAGTTCGCCGAGCGGCAGCTGCAGGCTGACGTCCGCCAGCCGGCCCGGCATCGTGACATGGCTGAGTTCGAGGGCGTTCATGGTTGGCGGCGAAGGAGCCAGAGGAAGAAGGGGCCGCCGACGAGGGCGGTGACGATGCCGACGCGCAGCCCGCCGGCGGAACGGCCGATCAGGTCGCAGGCGAGCAGGAAGGCCGCGCCGCCGATGAGAGACAACGGGACGAGCCGTCGATGCTCGGGCCCGACCAGCAGGCGAAGGAGATGCGGCACGATCAGCCCGACAAAGCCCACGGTGCCGGCCGTTGCTGTCGCGAGCGCCGTCATGATCGTCGAAAGGAAAATGAGCCGGCGGTTCAGCGCGTTGACGTCCACCCCGAGGCTCTGCGCCTCCGCCGCGCCGAGGCTGAAGAGGTCCATCGCGCGGCCCATCGGCCACAGGAACACCGCGGCGACCAGGATTGGCGCCGCCATGGCCACGTGCTCCCAGGTGCGATCTTCGAGCCCGCCCAGCAGCCAGAACAGAATCTGGGCATTGCGCTCGTAGGTCATCGTGAAGTTCGTGAGCACGTAGCTTGTCACCGCGCCGAGCAGGGCGTTCAGCGCGATGCCCGCCAGCAGGAGTCGCTCGGTGCCCGCGCCGCGCCGGGCCAGCACGAGCACCGCCGCCGTGGCGGCGAACGAGCCGATGATCGCGCACACCGGCACGACAAAGAGCGACAGCGTCGCCCAGCCGGCGCCGATCGCGACGACCGCGCCCGCCGCGCCGCCGCTGCTCACGCCGAGCAGGCCGGGACTGGCGAGGCTGTTGCGAAAATACGCCTGCATCACCAGGCCGCTGGCCGAGAGTCCCGCGCCCACCGCCATCGCCACGAGCAATCGCGGCAGCCGGATACTCCAGATGACGGTCGCCGCAAGTTCGTCCTCGTGCATCAACCCCGCCAGGATGCGGCCGGGCCCGAGCCGCACGTCGCCCACACCGAGCGAGACGGCCGCCAACACGATGAGTGCGGCGAGTGCGATCAGCCAGGCCAGCCGGCCTGACTGGTCCTTCGCGTTCGTGGTGGCGGCGGCAGCGGCGCTCATCGGAACAGTTCCGGGTGCAACTCGCGGGCGAGCCGCTCGTACGCGTCCACGCGGTGATGCGTCACCGTGCTGATCATGTGCGGCTCGATCAGCGCCACGCGGTGTGCGCGTACCGCCGCCATGGATTTGTACGGCGGCAGCGAGAGGAACGGCGCGAGCGCCGTCTCCCGCGCGGTGCCGGCGACGACGACTTTGTCCACCGGCCACGTCAGCATCTGCTCCGATGGCGGCGCCGCGTGGCCGCGCAGGTGGCCGAGCGTGGCGGCGAGATTCACCGCCCCGGCATGGTCGCAGATGTCCTGGAACGTCGTCTCCGCCCCGGGGATCACCCCGTAAACCGAGGGCGAGATGACCCGCACCGGGGGCACGCCGCGCAGCTTCTCTTCGAGCGCCGTTACGCGGCGCCGGCCGTCGGCGATGATGCGTTCGGCGCGCCCCATCGCCTCGGGCCCAAGCTCACGGGCGAGGAGGAGCAGGTTGGCGTACGCGTCCTCGAGCGAGTTGTGGTTTTCGAACACCAGCACTCTCACCCCCGCCCGCCGCACCTGCTCGACGAGCTCGATGCGGCTGTAGTTCGCCGCGAGCACAAGGGTGGGCTGGTAGCGCAGCACGGTCTCGGCGTCGCCGCGATCCAGCCGCGGATAGCGTTTTGCCTCCTCCGCCACCGCACTGAACATTGGGTCCTGCGCCAGGTGGCTCAGCGCGGCGATCTGATCCGGCGCGGCAATCGCCAGCAGGAGTTCGTCCGCGCCGACCGTCTGCGAAACGACGCGCACCGCCGGCGCCGCCGGAAGGCGGATCGCCGCCAGCATGGCGGTGAGCAGCAGGAGGGCGAAGAGGCGGGCGGTGCGCATCGGGAGAAAGGTGCCTCGATTCAGAAGCGCCACTCGACGGTGCCGTACGCCGCGCGCGGCAGGGCCGGGTACCCGTAAACTTCCTCGAACTCGCGATCGAGGGCGTTCTCGACGCGGAGCTTCAGGAGCAGGTTCTCGCGGACCGCGTAGCTGACAAACGCGCGCGCCGTCGTGTAGCCGGCAAACGGCATCGTGCCGTTGATATTGTCGCCGACGGCGTGGAGCCCGGCGCCGACCGTGCAGGGCTGGCTGACCCGAACCTGCAGTTCGGCATCCGCAGTGTGCCGGGGCCGGCGCGTGAGCCGCGCGCCCGAGCTGTCATCCTGCGCATCGAGGTACGTGTAGTTCGCCCGCAGCTTGGCCGCCTTGCAGAGTCGGACCTGCGTCGCCACCTCGACACCCTGCGTCGTGGCGCGCGCGCGGTTCACGGTCATGCCCTCCCACGTGACGTAGTTCACATACTCCCATTCGAAGAGGTTGCGGAAGCGGTTGTGGAAAAAGGTCACGTCCACCGTCACGGGCCCGAGTTCCTGCTCGATGCCGGCGTCCCAGCCGCGCGACTTCTCCGGCACGAGGTTCGGGTTCGCGATCTGCCCCCAGCTCGGCACGCCATAGCGGTCGCTGGTGCCGGGCGCGTTGAAGCCAGTGCCGTAGGTCGCGTGAAGCTTTGTGCCCGCGCGGGGCAGCCAAGCCAGGCCGACGCGGCCAGTCGTGGCACCGCCGACCGACTTGAAGTCATCGTAGCGCACGCCGCCCGTGACGGTGACGCTGCTGGTCGGACGAACCGTGGCCGAGACGTAGCCGGCGGAAAGCCGATCCTCGTCGCTGCGGCCCTCGACGATGAAGCGGGAGTTCTCGGCGTTCACGCCGGCGACAATCTCGACCGGCTGGATCGGCGACCAGGTGTTCTGCCAGTCGACAATCTCGCGGCGGTTTGACTGCGGCGCGTAGTAGCTGCCGCTGCGCCACGTGTACTGGCGGCGATGCAGTGCCAGGGTCAGGCGGGAGGTAAACTCGTCCGCCACATGCGCCTCAGCGAACACCGTGCCGAGCGTGTTGCCCGACTGGGTGGTGCCGATGGAGGGGAACACGCGGGAACCCGGTTCCTCGCGGTCGATCGAGACCGCGCGGAACGTGCCGCCCACCAGCAGCACCGGGCTGGCGACGTACTCGAGCCGGGTCGCGCCGGTCCAGCGGCGGAGGTCATTGTTTGCGAGGTCGTTGTCGGTGACGAACCGGCCAAACGACGCGCTGTAGCGCAGGCCGTCCGCCGCGCCCTTGACCGCCGCCGTGCCGCCGAACGTGCCGAACGAGCCGGCGGTGGCGGCGAGCGAACCGTGCGCCGCACCGGAGCCGCGCTCGGTGTCGATCCGGATCACCCCGCCCATCGCGGAGCTGCCGTAGAGCGTGCTTTGCGGGCCGCGCAGGACCTCGAGGCGGTCGATACCCTCGATGTCGGCGCCGCCGAGGAAATTGAGGTAGGCCGCAGAGCGGTCGTTCATGCGCACACCATCCACGAGGAACAGCGTCTGGTCGGAGTTGGCGCCGCGCATGAGCACGCTGGCCTGGCCGCCGGGCGCGCCGGTCATGGCCACGACCACGCCGGGCTGCATGCTGAGAGCCGTGGCGAGGCTCGTGACCTGCGCCGTGCGCAGGTCGACCATGCTGACGACCGTCACCGCGCTGGGCGTGTAACGGGCGTCCTGCGGCGTGCGGGAGGCCGACAGCACATAGCGGTCGAGCGGAATCGCCGCTTCGGCATCAGCCTTGGTCTGCGCGTACGCAGGAGCCAGGGCCGTGCTGAGCACGGCAGTGGAGAGAAGCCGGCGCGCCAAGCGCACCAGCAACGAGGAGGTGTCGTTCACAGTTGTCTGCTAGTCCAAAGGCAAGAGCAGACACCGGCTCGCGTTTACGACACGCGCACGGGCCAACTCTCACGCTTCATTATTGCGATGAAGTTTTCGCGGTCCGGGGTGCGCAAAGTTCACCTCGAAACGCGTGAGGCTCCCGGGGCAGATGTTCGGACTTCATGTTCCGCGCCGACGACCCACGAAACGCGCGCCGACCCGATGGCGAGTGCCAACGAGCGGTGCGACTTTCCGCGTGCCGGGCGCAACCTTCCCTCCGCCTTCATCGGTTTCCCGACTGGCTGTGCTCCCACCGAGGTGGGATGGAGAGTTGTCACATGTAACCGCAGCGCAACTGTGGCCGAATCTCACGGCCTTCCCTGCTTCCAGGAGTATCGAGAAGAGATAAAGAACGCGAACGGGCGGATTCGAAGCCCAAGGCAGTCCAAACAACAAGGACCTTTTTTGTCGCGGCCCGATTTTCTGGCCACGCAGTAGTAAACGACGCGCGCGTTATCAGCCGCGGCCCGGCTCACGCCCACCGCCACGCGTAGGGGCTCCGGCAGGGCCGGCTCACTCGAAGATTCGCGCCCGCAGGTGGCCGCAAATTTTTCGGTGAATCAACGTATCACGATCTACAGATATGAGGCTTGCCAACCCGGCACTCGGGCTTACGGTGCGCTCGCCCATGAGCTCCCCCACACCACGTGCGTCCGACTCCACCACCGCCTTGGCGGCGCTGTTCGCCTCCCGCATCGCGATCCTCGACGGCGCCATGGGCTCGATGATCCAGGGCTACCAACTCGGCGAGGCGGACTTCCGCGGCGCGCGGTTTCAGGACCATCCGCACGATCTCAAGGGCAACAACGAGGTGCTCTGCCTCACGCGGCCCGACATCATCGAGCGTATCCACGGCGAGTACTTCGCCGCCGGCGCCGACCTGGTTGAGACCAACACCTTCAGCGCCACCGCCATCGCCCAGGCCGACTACCGCACCGAGTCGCTCGTGCGGGAAATCAACCTCCTCGCCGTTGCCTGCGCCCGCCGCGCCGCGCTTCGCGCCGAGGCAGCCACCCCCGGCCGCCGCTGCTTCGTCGCCGGCGCCATCGGCCCACTCAACCGCACGCTCTCCCTCTCCCCCGACGTCCACCGCCCCGAGTACCGCGCTGTCACCTGGGACCAGGTTGTGGGCGCCTACGCCGAGCAGATCGAGGCGCTGCTCGATGCCGGCGTCGATGCCCTGCTCGTCGAGACGATCTTCGACACGCTCAACGCCAAGGCCGCCCTCTTCGCCACCGAGGACGTTTTCGCCCGCCGCGGCACCGGCTCCCGCGTGCCAGTCCTGGTCAGCGTCACCATCACCGATGCGTCCGGCCGGACCCTCTCGGGCCAGACGATCTCGGCCTTCTATCACAGCATCGCACACGCAAAGCCGTTCTCGGTGGGCATCAACTGCGCGCTCGGCGGCGCCGCCATGCGGCCGTACGTCGAGGAACTCGCCGCCCTCGCCACCTGCTACACGAGCTGCTATCCCAACGCCGGCCTGCCAAACGCGTTTGGCGGTTACGACGAAACCCCCGCCGACATGGCCGCCGTGCTCGGCGAGTTCGCCGCCAACGGCTGGGTCAATCTCGTCGGCGGCTGCTGCGGCTCCACCCCCGCGCACATCGCCGCCATCGCGGCCGCAGTCCGCGGCCTCAAGCCGCGCGCCATTCCCACCGCCGCCCCCGCGCTGCGGCTCAGTGGGCTCGAACCACTCGTCGCCTGACCCGCGCCCCGCATCGCCGCACCCTATCCTTCCCGTTCCCACCGCCTCCCGTGCCCACCGAGCTCTCCACCGCCGCCACCTCGTTCCTCGTCATCGGCGAACGTACCAACATCACCGGTTCGCCCAAGTTCGCCAAGGCCCTCAAGGCGGGTGACTGGGACGCCTGCCTCGCCATCGCGCGCCAGCAGGTCGAGAGCGGCGCCAACGTCCTCGACATCAACGTCGACGAGGCGCTGATCGACGGCGAGGCGACGATGGTGAAGTTTCTCAACCTGATCGCCGCCGAGCCCGAGATCGCCCGCGTACCGATCATGCTCGATTCCTCGAAATGGTCGGTCCTCGAGCGCGGCCTGCAGTGCCTCCAGGGCAAGGGCATCGTGAACTCGATCTCGCTCAAGGATGGCGAGGCCGAGTTTCTCCGCCGCGCCACCCTCGTGCGCCGCTACGGCGCCGCCGCGGTCGTGATGGCCTTCGACGAGAACGGGCAGGCGGCGACCCGCGACGAGAAGGTCCGCATCTGCACCCGCGCCTACCAGCTCCTCACGGAGCGCATCGGGTTCCCCGCCGAGGATATCGTTTTCGACCCGAACATCCTCACCGTCGCCACCGGCATCGAGGAGCACAACAACTACGCCGTCGATTTCTTCGAGGCGACCCGCGCCATCAAAGCCAGCCTCCCTCACGCCAAGGTCAGCGGCGGCGTGTCCAACGTCTCGTTTTCCTTCCGCGGCAACAACCCAGTCCGCGAGGCGATGCACACCGCCTTCCTCTATCACGCCGTGCGCGCCGGGCTCGACATGGCCATCGTCAACGCCGGCATGCTCGGCGTGTACGAGGAGATCCCGCGCGACCTGCTCGAGCGGATCGAGGATGTCCTCCTCAACCGCCGGCCCGACGCCACTGAGCGGCTGGTGAAGTTCGCCGACGAGCACAAGGCCCGCCATGGCGGCGACTCCAAGATCGAGCTCAAGGAGGACCTCGCCTGGCGCGACGCCGCGGTCGAGGAGCGGCTCAAGCACGCGCTCGTGAAAGGCATCGACGCCTACGTCGACGCCGACACCGAGGAGGCGCGCCAGAAGTATCCGCGGCCCCTGGACATCATCGAGGGACCGCTGATGGACGGCATGCGCGTCGTCGGCGACCTGTTCGGGGCGGGCAAGATGTTCCTGCCCCAGGTGGTGAAATCCGCCCGCGTGATGAAGAAGGCCGTGGCCTACCTCACGCCCTTCATGGAAGAGGAGAAGCGGCGGCTCGCGGCCACGGGCGCCGCCACGCGCGCCAACGGCCGCGTCGTCCTCGCGACGGTCAAGGGCGACGTCCACGACATCGGCAAGAACATCGTCGGCGTCGTGCTCGCGTGTAACAATTACGAGGTCACCGACCTCGGCGTCATGGTCCCCGCCGACAAGCTCCTCGCCGCCGCACGGGAAAAGCAGGCCGATGTCATCGGCATCTCCGGCCTGATCACGCCGTCGCTCGACGAGATGGTGCACGTCGCCCACGAAATGACGCGCCAGGGCTTCTCCGTGCCGCTGCTGATCGGCGGCGCCACCACCAGCCCGGCGCACACCGCGGTGAAGATCGCGCCCGCCTACGCTCACGGGGTCGTCCACGTGCTCGACGCCTCGCGCGTCGTCAACGTGGTCAGCGCCCTGCTTTCGCCCGCGCAGAAGCCCGCCTTCCTGGCGGACACGGCCACGCGCCAGGAACAGCAGCGCGTCGAGTTCGGCAACCGCCAGTCCCGCCGCGCCCTCATTTCGCTCGCCGACGCCCGCGCCCGCCGCCCGCGTTTCGATTGGGCGGCCGTTGACATCCCGCGTCCCGAATTTCTCGGCCGGCGCGTGTTCGAGTCGGTCGCGCTCGAGGAGATCGTGCCGTTCATCGACTGGGGTCCGTTCTTCAGCGCGTGGGAGCTGCGCGGCCGATTTCCCGACATCCTGCGCGACCCGACGGTCGGTGCCGAGGCGTCGAAGCTCTTCGCCGACGCGCAGGCGCTGCTGCAGCGGATCATCGCCGAGAAGCGCTACACCGCGCGCGCCGTCCTCGCCTACTGGCCGGCCAACGCCGACGGCGACAGCGTCGAGGTGTACGCTGACGAGCAACGGAGCCGCGTCGTGCAGCGCTTTCATTTCCTGCGCCAGCAACTCGAGAAGCCCGCGAACCAGTTCAATCACTGCCTGGCCGACTACATCGCGCCGCGCTCGTCCGGCCGCATCGACTACCTCGGCGGCTTCGCCGTCACCGCCGGGCACGGCGTGGAGGCATTCGCCGCCGAGCTGAAGGCCGCCCACGACGACTACTCCGCCATCATTGCCCAGGCGCTCGGCGACCGGCTGGCGGAGGCGCTCGCCGAGCTGATGCACAAGCGCGCGCGCGACTTTGCCGGCTTCGGCCGCGACGAGGCGCTCTCGATGGAGGACATCATTCGCGAGAAATACCGCGGTATCCGCCCGGCGCCGGGCTACCCCGCGTGTCCGGATCACACCGAGAAGCCGCCGCTGTTCGCGCTGCTCGAGGCGACGCCAGCCACCGGCATAGCACTGACGGAGAACTGCGCCATGCATCCCGCCAGCAGCGTCAGCGGCATGTATTTCAATCACCCCGAGGCGAAATACTTCGGCGTCGGCCAGATTGCCCGCGACCAACTCGAGGACTACGCCGTCCGCAAGGGCCTCTCCCTTCCCGAAGCCGAACGCTGGCTCGGCCCCTACCTCAGCGATCGCTGATGCGGCTTTCGCTCGCGCGAAGGTCTCAGCACTCGGCGGGCACCCGGCGCGGACCACTCATGATCGCGCGCCATTATTGCGACGGGACCGCGGTTCCGCCGGCCTCACACACCCGGCTTTGCCGCGGGAGGGGTCGACGCGTCCGGCACCGCCGCGGGGCTGTCCGTCTCGGCCGCCTTCGCGGCCCGCTGCTCGGCGCGTCGTTGGTTGCGCCTCGCCGACTCCAGCAACTTGCGGGCATTCGGAGCGATGCCGCTCTTCGGATATTCCTTCAGAAACTTCTCCGCCGCGGCAATGCACCCGGGCCAATCGTTGGCCGCGAAGGTCCGGCGAATCGCGTCCGCGCTCTCGCGCTCCTGCACGATCTCAAGAGCCCGGTTGAGTTCGTCGACCGAGCGTGAATCTTTGAGCACCTGGAGCCGCTGCTGAAGGCGTTGCCTGGCTTCTTTAAACCGGTTCGCTTTCGCCAGGTCCATCGCCTCGGAGCGCACCGCCGCCGTCTCCACCAATTCGGCCATGCGCGCGTACTCCTGCGCGACCTCAGGCTCGGGCTTCTCGGCCAGCCGTTGCTGCAAGAGCTCCGTGGCGTCCGCAAATCGGCGAGCCGTCATGAGCGGATTCAAGAGCGCGCGCGTCGCGTTGATCTCGCCCGCCGTGAGACGCTCCTGGACCTGCGCCTTGGCCGTGCGGGAGAGGCTGGGGTCGTTAAGAACAGAGCGAAGCTCTGCTAGGTACGACGCACGTTGCCCCAGCCGGGAATACAGCATCGCCCGGTAGTAGCGGACGGTCGCGCCGGCGTCCGGCAAGCCCGCGCCACGTCCGAGTTCCTCCACGTGCTCCGGCCCGATCTTGGGCAGCAGGTAGAGCACCCGGCCCAGCAAGCGATATGCTTCGCCGCTCGTCGGATGCAGCGCGATCGCCCGCCGCAGTTCGGCTGCCGCCACCTCGATATCGTGACCGCCTTCCCCGGCCCGGTCCACGTTGCCCAGTCCGCTTTCATCCACACGCCGCCGGGCGGAGAACAGAAAGGCTTCAGGGTTGAGCGAGCCCGCGGCGATCGCCTCCCGGTACAAGGTCGTGGCCAGTTCGACATTCTCGCTTATCAGCGCCTCCCGCGCGAGCGCCTCCTTCACCGGCGCCGAGCTGGGAGCCAGCGCCTCCGCCTTGGCGAGATACTCTCGCGCCAGCGGCCGCTTGTTCGTCGCCAGTAACAAGTCCGCAAACGCCAAGTGAACCTCCAGCTCCGGCGCCGGCTCCGGCTTCCGCTCCTTGCGCGGCGTCGCGGTGTCGAAAGCAACCTCGATGCGCTCCTTGTCCCGCCTCAGGTGCCGATCGATGTCCGCGCTCAGCTGATCCAATCCGACGCCAAGCACACTCTCCACCGCATCGGCTGCGGGCAACGTGCGCAACTTCCGGGCGAGCGCCTCGAACCGTGCGCGGCCCTCGCCCTCGGCCAGCAGCACGCGGTGCATCAGCGCCCACGCTTGAACATGAAACTCACCCGATGCCTTCCAGCCGGCATATTCCGGCGAGTCGGTGTGGATATTGAAGAAGTCTTTCCACTCGAGCCCCTGGCTCGACTGCCACCGCTGCGCCAGCCCGGCCGGTCCCTCGCCGAGTTCATATCCCGTCTTCCGTACCTGCAGCGAGGCCAGCACTTCACCCGCGCCTTGCGACATCCAGATCGGCAGCGCATAGCCCGCGCGCGCCAAACCCCAAATCGTCTGGAATTCAAACGTTCGCTCCAAGGCAGCCGCGCGATCACTGCCCACCGCCAGCACCACGAGCGGAACGCCATCAACCTCCGTGGTAAACGAGACGGTCTCGGTATCGGGTTTGTCCGACTTCGGCAGAAACTCTTCGAGCGCCGACGTCCGCCGGAAGAGGATTACCCGGGTGCGCGGGGCGCCCGGCTGGGGTCGGAAGAGCGAAACGAACGCATGCTGAAACGCGGAATACCCGACCGAGAACTCCACGATGTCCTTGGGGGAGGCGTCGGAGTAGATCACGACCTCGTCAGTCTGGAGCTTGAGCCAGGTCGCCGCCTGCAGCGAGCCGGCTCCCCACGTCAACAACAACACCCCCACCACACGGCAGCATCGGGAAAAGGAAAGCATGCCAACATGCCAGCCAGTTATGTCACCCGCGTCCAATAACAAACAGCAAAGCCTTTTCCCCAGTTTTCGCCCACGCGAAAACTGCGAGAGATAGGACCCCTCGAGCAAGGATCTGCCGCCCCCCCGAAACGGGTGCCGCCGGAGCGCTTCCTCGACCAACGGATCCGCCGGCGCCAGCGCCGCCGCACGGGCCAGATGTTCGCACGCCTGGTCCGGCTTGCCCGTCACCCAGAAAAGGAGCCCGATTCACGTTTGCACGAGCCGTCGTGACGCCCCGCGAGCCGCCCGCCAAGGCTCTTCCGAAGCCGCTCTGGCGCAAGTCCCCGTCAATCTTCGGCAGGCAAACGCCGCGACGTCTTCGGCAGCGGGTGCGGAGCGCCCGATCGGCCGCCCCCCTAATCTCTTGCCGACCGTAGCCGCGACCCCGCGCGCCCCGCGTAGCCCGTCCGCCCGGTAGCAGTCACCCCTCTCCAGCTTATTCCCGTTCCATGTTCGTCCTTCCTCCTCCGACTCGCGACACGATCCTTGAGATTGCACGCCGCCTGCCGCCTGCTGCCACCATCCTGACCAGCGTCTGTGAGCTGCTGCACGACATCAACACGGACCTCGATCAACTCGCCGACCAGATCCGCCTCGATGCCGTCCTCGCCGCCCGCGTGGTCCGCGTCGCCAACAGCGTGGTCTACGGCGGACGCGGCAGCGTCTCGTCCGTCGAGGACGCCCTCGGCCGCGTGGGCTTCTCCGAAGTGGTGCGCCTCGTCGGCACGGCATCCGTCAGCCGCATAGTCGAGCGCGATCTCAACTGCTATCACCTGAAGTCCGCCGTGCTCCGCGAGTCGCTGCTCATGCACGGCATCGCCTCCGAGGTGCTCGCCGAAATGACCGGCGTCGATCGGAACGCCGCCTACGTGGCCGGCCTCATGCGCGGCATCGGTCCCATGGTGCTCGACCGCTATGCGGCCGACAAGATGGACGTCACCCTGACCTACGATCCCGGCACCTTCGAGACGTACCGCGAGTGGGAGGACGCCCGTTTCAGCATCACCGGCGTGCGCGCCACGACCATGGCGCTCGATGACTGGCGCTTCCCCGACGACACCGTGCGGGCCATCGACTCGCATCTCGATGCGCCGCAAGGCGAGGACGAGGTGGACCGTTTTGCCTGCCTGCTGAATGTCGCTGGCGCCATCGCCGTGGACAACGGCACCGCGCTACCAGGTGAAGTGCGGTATTGGACCGTGTCGCCCGAGAAGCTCGCGTTGCTCAATCTCACCGACGACCACTACTCGGATGCGGTCCGGCACGCCGCCGACCGCTTTGCCCAACAGAAGCAGGCGCTCTAGCCAGCCGCGGCAGGGCGCCGCAAAAAACCCGGTACCCCGCCCTCCTGGGCGCCGGCACCGGGTCGTGTGCTGACGAAAGTCGCTCCGCTCAGGCCGCGAGTTGACGCGAATACTTGCGCGCGCGCGGCGTTTTCGGCGCCGTCGGCGCCGGCGTCGGCTGCGCGCTGGGCAGATCGGCGAGGACCAGGAAGCTGCCGCACTGCTCGCAGACGTGAATGTCGTCCGACTTCACCATGACGGCGGCCATGCTGGCCGGCAGACGGATGTGACACTGTGAACACACGCCGTTGCGAACCTCCGCGACACCTTTGCGATGCTGGGCGACCAGGCGCAGGAAGTGCGCGAGGACCGGGGCGGGCACCTTGGCGCGCAGCGCCTCAATAACCGGCGTGTTCGCCTTCGGGTCGGAATTGGTGAGAAGCACCTTCTGGGCTTCCAAAAGCGTCAGCATCATTTGGTTCATACCCCTTTCCTAAGGCACCCCATGTGCCAGCCCCACGTCGCTTGATTTAAGAACCTGCGCCCGAGCCAATTGCCCCTGCAAACGCCACTCGGAGCCACCTGCAAGTTGTCCCGCAAAAACGCCTCGACGCGCAGAAGTTGCACGCACGGCTGCCCGGTTGTGCAACCCGTCTCGATTGCCCCCGAGCGCCTGGCTGCGGATCGAAACCGATCCTTCGTCCTCAGCCTTCAGCATTCTGTCTTTCAGCCCTTCCCCTCACCGCGGTCTCGACACATCGAGGCTCGCGATGAGCTCCGCAAACGTCGCGGCGATCGGTGAACCCGCCAGAAAGTCCCGGGCCTGCGCCTTCGCACCGCGCGCCCGCAGGCTCGCATACACGTGCAGTTCGAACTGCAGCCGCAAGGCCTCGGCCTCCGGCTCCAACCCGAAATGCCGCAGCACGAACAGCAGCGCCTCCACCGTGGAAAAACGGTGCGCATCCGCCTGCGCGCGCAACCAGTACCGGCTCTCCCCCTGCATCGGCAGGCTCACAAGCCGGCCCCACCCCCGCACCGCCCGCACCATCCCCGAGGCCTCGCTCCAGGCGCCGTCCAGCAGCACCACCTGCACATCCTGCGCGCGCGCCGCCGCCGGTGCCGGCTCGCCCGACGGATGCAACAGCCAGACCTCGCGGCCCGGGCGACATACCTCCGCCGCCGTGGGCGGCCGGTCCGGATACCAAAGATGCTGCCGCGCCTCCGGCAGGACCCGCACGATCAGGTTGCCCGTGCTGCTCGGCCGGAAGTGCTCGCGGGGACACGCCAGGACGTCGACGGCCAGCGGACACGTCACCTCCCGGTGCGCGGGACACACGCACCAGCGGAGCGGCAGCGCGCAGCGGGGGCAGCGGGCCGCATGTTGGGATAAGCCTCCACGCATGGAATCGAGGGCAGCCGACAATGGCAGCGCGCCATCTGCGGCCGCAATCGCCGAGTACGCCTCCCGCCCCCGACGATGGCACAAAAAAGGCCCCGCCGTGCGAGGCGGAGCCCGAAGGGAAAGCGGAGTCGCGACGCCGACGCCCCGGCCGCGGATCACATGTCCTCAAACGTGAGGCCGTGATGCTCGCCGTGGCCGTTGCGAGCGGGGATGGGCTTCTCGGCCTTGGCGCGGAGTCGCGGCGCTTTCGGGGCCGTGACCGGGGGACGCGCCGGGCTGCCTGCCGGCTTGGCCGCGACACTGTCGGCCGGCGCCTCGTTTTCGCCCGCGGCGCTGCCACCGATCAACCGCCGGAGGTCGGACACCGAGCTCATCAGCATCGCAGCCTGGGCGCTGAGCTGCTGCGCGGCGCTCGCCGTTTCCTCGGCGGCGGCGGCATTGCTCTGAACGACTTTGTCCATCTGCCCAACGGCGCCGTTGATCTGCTGGACGCCCTGGCTCTGCTCGAGGCTGGCGGTCGCCACTTCGCTGACGAGGGTGTCGACGCGACGCACCTTGTCGACGATCTCGCCGAGGCTGGTCGCCACCTTGCCGCTGATCTGTACGCCCTGGGCGGTCTTGGAAATGGCGCCTTCAATCTTGGCGGCAGTTTCACGGGCCGCCTGCGCGGAACGTTGCGCCAGGTTGCGCACCTCTTCGGCCACGACGGCGAAACCCGCGCCCGCCTCGCCGGCGCGGGCGGCTTCGACGGCCGCGTTGAGCGCGAGAATGTTGGTCTGGAACGCGATCTCATCGATCGTCTTGATGATCTTCGCGATGTCGTCGCTGGACCCCTTGATGTCATTCATCGCGGAGTTCATGGCCTGAATATCCGTCGCGCTGGCGTCCGCCGACTGCCGCGCCTGGGTCGCAAACTGGTTGGCGTTGGTGGCGTTCTCGGAATTGCGCTTCGTCATGCCCGACATCTCCTCGAGCGACGCACTGGTCTCCTCGATGGAGGAGGCCTGCTCGGTGGAGCCCTGCGCCAGCGCCTGGCTGGCCTGCGAAACCTGGGCCGCGGCCGAGGAGACCTGGGTGGACGCCTCGGAGAGGCTTTGCGCCAGATTGGTCAGGTGCCGGGTGGTGGTCCGGCGGAAGATCCAGCCGTACATGACGAAGCCCGCGATCACGACGCCACAGATGCAAAGAGTGATCGTCAGCAGGCGCGCAAGGGCTTTGTCCGCCGCGACGCCTTCGGCGGCGGCCGCCTTCTCGACGTTCGCGCTATGCTCACGCACCACCGCCAGCAGCGCCTCAAAGCGCCCGGGAGCCTGGTCGATCATCACTTCGTACGCCGCGCTGTTCTCGCCGAGAAGGAACTGGTCCAAAGCCTTTTGATACGTGTCCACCAACGCGGTGAAACGCTCACCCGTCGACGGCGGCAGTCCAGTCGTGGAGGTGATCAGGCTGCGGGTTGTCGTCGCCTGCTTCTTGAAGCTTTCCACGAGCTTCTCGATCTCGTCGGGGTCCTTGAGGCGCAACGTGGCCTGCACCCCGGTCTGGAGATTCACCACGGATTCGAGTATCTGATACGCGGCGTTCTTGGCCACCAGGACACGCTCGGCGCGCGCGGCGTCGGACCGCTCCACCTGCCGCAACGCCGAGTACATGTTGGCGGTGATGCCCACGGCGATGACGACGGACGCGACGATGAAGAAGGTGAGTTTGGCGCTGAAGCTCCAGGTTTTCATGGGAGAGCAGTAAAGGGAGAGGGGCCGCGGAGAGCCGCGGCCCCGGGGAGAGAGTTACAGCTTGGCGAGGTTGAGCCCGACGATGAGCGAGCCCACGGGCTTGCCGTCTTTCAGCACCGGCACGGCCACCTGGAGCTGCTGCAGCCCGGTCGACTCGTCGACCGCGATGGTGCCCTGCCAGACCTTGCCGGCCATCGGATCGTCGTGCTTCGGATTACCGAGGTGCGACCAGTTGGACGGTTTGCCGAGGAAAGCGACTTTCTGGCCCTTGGCGTTGGAGACGAAGGCCTCGTTCACCCAGGCGGTGCGCTTGGCCTTCAACACGGCCGCCGCCTCGTTCTTCGTGAAGGAGCGGACGAGCGGGTCGAGCAGACTGAGGCTCTTCCATTTTTCCTGTGTGATCGTCGCATGCTCCGCGGGCTGCGGCGCAACGACGGCGGCAACGATGGCAGGATCGGCCGCCCACGCTTTGATTTCAGCAATGTGGGCATCGACCTTGGACTGAGTGGCGGCATCGACATCGGCAGCGCTGACAACAGCGGCCGAGCCAGCGACAACGGCAGTGAGAACCGTGGCCCGAAGGGCTCGTACGAGGGTATTCATAGGTGGTAATACGTTTTCGCCGCGATTTGGCACGGGCGCAGATCGCGTCGCGCCCGGAATATCGTCCATTTCCCGCTACGGAACAGTGTGGGAGGCGGGATTTAGTAGAACCCGGCCTGTTCCCCCTAGGGGAACTCCTTAGGCCTACGCGTTATTGGCACGGATTGGCGGCAACGCATTCGCAGGACAGCGGCGGTTTTCAGCTGGTCAGAATTCCCGCCGCGCTTTCATCTTGGCCCTTCTGGTCCAGATGAAACGTTCCGCCCGAAGTGAGCCCCGCAGCAACACCGCCAAACGCGCCCTGATCAGGAAGCTCATTGAGCAGACCGCATGGGCGAGCGCCAGCCAGCCCGAGGCAAACGAAGCTCGCCTCGCTCATCGCCACGCGCTGCATCTTCTTGGACAAGATCCGGATGGCGTCGGCGCTCCTGAAACGAACGTCATCCCATTTCCTGGCGCGGAATCCCTGAAGTCGACGCGCCAGGAATAGCTGCGGACAGAAACTCACCGGTCACGCACGGCATTACTGAATGGCCTAAACCGTAAACACTTAGGTCTTGGCCGCACACGTCGGAACATCCCCTGCCCACAAGTTATTCACATTCGTGCCCAGCGGCTTTCGGACCGGGTCTGTCCTGGGCATGAGACCAATCTGGAAGGGTTCCATCAGCTTTGGCTTGGTCACGATCCCGATCTCGGTCTTCTCGGCCACGTCGAGCGGCGAGAAGATTTCCTTCAAGATGCTGCGGCGTCGGGACCTAAGCCCCATCCGTTACAAGCGCGTGGCCGAGGTCGATGGCCAGGAAGTGTCATGGGACGACATCGTGAAGGGCTACGAGTACGAGAAGGACAAATTCGTGGTGTTTGAGGAGAAGGACTTCGATGCCGTCGAACTCGCCTCAACCGAGACGATCTCGATCCAGGACTTTGTGGAGCTCGACCAGATCGATCCCGTCTTCTTCCACACGCCTTACTATCTCGAACCAATGAAGGGCGGTGCCGGGGCTTATGCTTTGCTGCGCGACGTGCTCACCGAAACCGGCAAGGTGGGCATCGCCAAGGTTACGCTGCGCAACCGGGAGCACCTCGCAGCGGTCAAGCCCGACGGCTCGTTGCTCGTGATGGAGCTCATGCACTTCGCCAATGAGATTTCACCCGCCGAGGCCATCAAGGTCCCCGCCGAGCAGAAGCTCGGGGCACGCGAGAAGGAGATGGCCAAGGTGCTCGTCAACCAGATGAGCACCGATTGGAAGCCCGAGCGGTACCAGGACGAGTACGCCGCGGCGGTGCTGAAACTCGTCGACCAGAAGATCAAGGCCGGCGGCAAGGAACTGCCCGGCCACAAGAAACGACCCGCCGCGGCCACCAATGTCGTGGACCTCGTCAAGGTCCTGCAGGAGAGCCTTGCGGCCACCGGCAAGTCCGCGGGCAAGACCGCCAAAGCGGCCAAATCCACCCGGAAGCGCACCGCGCATCACCACAAGGCCGCGTGAGCAGATGCCCGCCCGCCCGCGCCCCTCTTCAGGGCGCGTGATCAGCGGGTCCCTCGGCCAGGCCGATTTTCAGCGCGTACTCAATCAGCTCCTTGTCGTCGGCGAGTTCCAGCTTCCGGCGCAGTTCGTTGCGGATCCGGTACACCGCCCACTTCGAGACCCCGATGTCGCCCGCAACTTCCTTGATCGCTTCCCCGCGCGCCAGCCGAGCCAGCACCTCCGTCTCGCGCACCGTCACCTTGTCTTCCTCCACGCGTCCCCGCCTGGCGGCGAGGTCGATCAGCACGCGACGCGGCAGATCGCTGAAATACACCCCACCCTGCGCGATCTGCTCAAACGCCAGGAGGAGTTCGTTCAACGACGCCCCCTTGTCGATGTAGGCGCGCGCGCCCAGCCGCACCGCCAGGTTCACCGAGTGCTCCGTGGCCGTCGCGCTCAGGATCACCACCTGTGGCGCCTTCGGCAGCTTGCCCAGTTCCTCGAGCACGCGCATGCCACCCGCACCCTGCAGATTCAGATCGAGCACCACGACGTCGATCTCCCGCGTCCCGAGTTCGCGAAACAGCGGGGCCTGGTCGACGCTCGTGCCCACGACCTCCACGTGCGCCGCCGCCTTCAGGTAATCGATCAGCAATTCGCAAAACAACTGATGGTCTTCAACGATCCAGACGCGCATCGGATGCGGCTTCGTTGGCTTCGTCGCGGCGGGGTGGGGAGCGGCGGTGGGCACGGTAGGTGTGGTGGGCATGACAGAGGGTCACCAACAGGTTACGGCTACGCCGCTCGGTACTACACCGCCAAAAACACTTAGCAATCCCGCCGTCGGACTTTCGCCTCGGGCCCGTGGTTAAGCGCTACGTGTAAATGCGAAGATTCGCCCGGACATTTCCACCCGGGCGAAGTTGAAGCTACGCAGTCTATGCCGAGCCGATCAGGCCTGGGCCGCGCCCCGCGTCTCCGCGAGGGCCGCCATGAGTTCCGCACCCGCATCACGGCGCTGCGGCGTGGGAAAATCCATGAGGTTCAACTGCGCTAGGTGCACAAACGAGGACTGCGGCCGATGCCGGAACATCGCCGCAGCGATCGGATGCGCCCGCGTCGGTGCCGCGACGCCGTCGAGCGCCTCGATCCGCTCCGCAAATCGGGCCAGTTCGCCGTCGCTGCCGAGCGCGCGTTCGAGCGAGCGCCACAGCGCCGCGTGCCCGCCGCGCAACACCAGCGCGTCCGCGTCGTCGCGCTCGAGATACGCAGGCGCCATCGCCGCAGCCGCTACGGGGACCGCCCCCACGCCCACGGCCAGAGGCTCGCCGTACGGCGAGGGCTGGGCCCAGTCCGCGGTGGCCACGGCACGCCGAGGCAGCCGCGCCCGCAGCATCACCAATTGCCCGACGGCCAGCTCCCAGGCCGGCCGCATCAGAAAGATCAGCCCCAGTCCCACCTGCGTCACTCCCATCAACTGCGTCCAGATCTCCCGCGTGCTGGAGCCGTCCACCGCCTGGCGCGGAAACCAGCCCGGCGCCACCACCGGCAACAGCCACATCGCGAGACCAACTCCGAGAAATCCGAGGGCGTTTGCGAAATTCATAGCGGCCACCCTAAAGCGACGCCCGTGCCAGTGATCGCCCCCACGCTCCGGAACGTTGCACCGCAGCAGGATGCGAATTCCCGCCCACCTCATTGGCCAACATCCATCCCACATTTCGCACGATCCTATCCCCTCCGCTCGTGCATTCCTCGGCCGGCCTCCCCCGCTCCGCGCCCCTCCACTCTCACTCCCTCATTCCCTCACTCCCTCATTCCCTCACTCCCTTTTCACACATCCCCTCGCTGCGGCCGTAGCACGATCTCCTCGACGACGGTCCGCCGCGACAGCTGGTAAACACCCACAAACGCCTGCGCCACATCGTCCGCTGGCATCATCCGTCGCGGATCCACCCCGCTGCCCGCCCAGGAAGGCGACGAGGTCGCGCCCGGTTCCACGCAGCAGACGCGCACGCCTTTGTCGCGCAACTCCGCCCGCATCACTTTGCTGAGGCCCCGCACCCCGAACTTCGCTGCTGAATACCCGGTGCCTCCGCGGTACGCGTCGAGCCCGGCGATCGAACCCATGTTGAAGACGTCCCCCCGCCCGCGCCGCACCATCGCCGGCACGAACGCGCGCGACACCAGGAACGTGCTCCGGAGGTTCGCCGCGAGCACCTCATCAAACTGCGCCACCGTCATCGTCGTGAACGGCGCCGAGACAAACTTGCCGGCGTTGTTGACCAAGACATCCACCGGACCGAGCCGTCGCCGCACGCTCACCGCCAGCTGCGCCACCGCGGCTGCATCGGTCACGTCGCACGGGAACACCTCCGCCTTCGCGCCCAGCCGCCCGCACGCCTTCGCCACCGCGCCGAGCTTGCGCGCATTCCGCGCGACCAGCGCCAGCACGACGCCGGGCACCGCGCGGGCAAACGCCCGCGCGATCGCCGCGCCAATTCCCTGCGAGGCACCGGTGATCACCACGACCGTCTTCATGGGCGGACGGAACACGCGTCAGCAGACGAGCGACCCAAAGTCCATGAAGTCGGCATTGAAGCCGCCCTTCACGCCCTTGCAGATCACGCTCACGGCGTCGTGCGAGTGCAGCGATTCGAGGTGCGAGCACGCGATCCGGAAGTCCCGGATGCGCGGGTCGGCGTCAAACTCCCGGTACAGCAGCCGCGCCGCATCCTCGACGAACTTGAGATGCGCGCCATTCAGCTCGGCAAACGCCTGCTCGTCCTCGCGCTTCACCATCACCTGCGTCTCCGTTTGCAGTCCGCGCGCGCACAGCGCCTGGATGTCCTCGATCCAGATCTTCTTCCCCGGCGCCTCCTCCACCGTCACGCGCGCCTTGCTGCGCTGCGAATGCGGCACCGTGTACATGCCCCGCGTGTCGCGCGCATGTTCCGACAGCTCCGCCGAGCAGGGGCAGGCCGAGGAATACACGAAGTCGAAGTGGATGAACCGGCGGTAGTCGCCGCCGCGCGTCATCACCCCTTCCCAAGCCACGTCGTAGAACTGGTAGCCCTCGAGTCCGCTTCGCAGGCTGCGCTGCAGCATCGGATACGAAAATTTTACCCGCAGCCGCGCATCCTTGGTCGCCACGTTGCGCAGGTAGGCGCGCAGGATGCGGCCCATCCACTCGCCGGTGAACACCGCGTCCTTGTGCTCGTAGAACGAGCGGACGATGCGGCTCATGTTGATGCCCTTGAGGTCCGCCTCCAGCGAGACGGTCCCCGTGACGCTGGCCTCCAGCGTGACGATCTCCTTCTGCTTGGTCCGGAACTTCAGCGGCAGCCGAAAATTATGCACCCCGACCTGCTGAATCGGGACGTGGGCCCCCTGAATGGCGTCATGCTCCGCTTCCATCATGTCGGGAAGCGAGGCGCGGTACTGCGGCGTCACGCGGAAGGCCGCGTCATAACGACGCGCAATCCGGGGCGCAGTGCCGCTCGCCGAGCGGTGGAGGTACATTGGTTTGGCTTTGCTCATGTTCGTTTTTGATGCAGGGGCCAGGCGGTTGGATACGATAACCGTAGTCCCGACACGGCGGGATTAGCTGGCTGAAAGGTCGTCACAGCGGCGCGTCCGGGCCGTTGTACTCGGCGAAGTTGCGCGGCGTCTCGTAGAGCCGCACCCGGTGCAGCCGGCCGCATGGCAGGAGCGGCTCAATCCGCTGCCAGAACGCGATCACGAGGTTTTCGGTCGTCGGGATCACGCCGCGCAGGAATGGCACGTCGGTGTTGAGGTTGCGATGATCGCAGGGCTCCACGATCGCCCGGTTGAGAATCTCCTTCAACATGCCCAGGTCCAACACGTAGCCGGTCTCCGGATCCGGGGTGCCGGCCACTGTTACTTCGAGCACGTAGTTGTGCCCGTGCCAGTGGGGGCGGGTACAAGCCCCATATTGAGCCTGGTTCCAACGCAGGCTCTTCGTCGGGTTTTCGAGCCGGTGCGCCGAGTTGAAATGCACCTGGCGCGTGACGTAAACCGTTCCACCCAGCGCGCGCACCGGCGCGGACCGCCCTCCCCGGCGAGGTGATGCGTCGGGTTTCTTTCCGCGTGGTGAGATGGCCGGCATGAGGGGTCAGCAGTAGCACAAAACCCCGGTCGGTCAACCGCCGCCACCCCACCGGATTGCACCCGGCGCATCGATATGCGCCTCCCTGGCCCAGCCACGCCGGTCCCGGGCGGGAACCGTCACCCGGACCCCGCGACTATGCGGCACCATGAACGCGAAACACCTCACGCTCTCTCTCGCCCTTTCGGCCCTCGCCGCGGGCTGCGCCAGCACGGGTCCCAACACGGAACGCGGCGCCGCGGCCGGCGCTGCCATCGGTGCGCTCGGCGGCGCCATCATCGGCAACAATGTCGGCGACGGAAACAACAAGCTCGCCGGGGCCGCCATCGGCGCCGCCGCCGGCGGCCTCGCCGGCGGGGCCTACGGCCGGCACCGCGACCAGCAGCAGGGCACCGAAACGCAGATCATCCCGCCCACCACCCAGGGAGGCCAGTATGGCCAGAACCAATACGGCACGGGCGCCGTCGTCACCCAGCCGCCGCCCACGCCCACCGCGGAACCCCAGGACGTCCCGACGCCGCAGCCGACGCCCAACGCCGTCTGGGTTCGCGGCCACTACGAATACGCCGGCGACGGTCGCAACTACCAGTGGGTGCCGGGGCATTGGGAGACGCCCCCGTCTGGCGCGCGCACGTTCGTCACCGGCCACTGGGAGCCCCAGGGCAACGGCTACGTCTGGGTGCCGAGCCGCTGGCAGTGAGCGGATAGCCCCCTCCCGCCCCACCAACGCAAAAAAGTGTCACGCCTAAGACGGCGTGACACTTTTGTTTTAGCCAGACCGCGGCACTCAGACCGGCGGGCGGCCGCGAAATGCGCCCACGATCGCCGAGATCACGAGCAGCACGAGAAACACGAAGAACAGGATGCGGGCGATATCCGCCGCGGTGCCGGCGACACCGCCGAAGCCGAACACGCCGGCGATCACGGCTACGATCAGGAACAGGAGACTCCATCTAAGCATGATTCGAGTGGGTTGAGGGTTGGTTGCGGGCACTGGGCCCGCGCACACGGACCCGCCCTGCAACGCCCGCGTTCGTCAGGCCGTGGCCCGCATCGCGCGCCGGAGATTCTCCACGCCGGGCGGGGAGTTGCCCACTCCATCTCCTGGCAACCGCACGCGTCCTCCGCGCCGCCGGCCCGCGCGCCGCGGGAACCATCCGCAGCCTCGCGGTACCGTGCACCAGCCGACGCCGCGCTGGGCGCCGCCGGCACGCAATCCTCAACCTCTAATTCCACGAACATGCCTGCACTGAAAAATCTCCGCGACCTCCTCGTCGACGAACTCCGTGATCTCCACAACGCCGAGTCCCAACTGGTCAAAGCGCTGCCCAAACTCGCCAAGGCGGCCTCCAACGAAGAGCTCCGCGAGGGCTTCGAACAACACCTCGAGGAGACCCGCGGCCACGTCGACCGCCTCGACCGCTGCTTCAAGATTCTCGGCGAAAAGGCCAAGGGCAAAACCTGCCACGCGATGAAGGGCCTGGTCGAAGAGGGCTCCGAGGCGATCGAGACCGAGGCGCCCGACGCCATCCGCGACGCCAACCTCATCGGCGCCGCGCAGCGCGTGGAGCACTACGAGATCGCCGCCTACGGCACGGCCCGCTCCTTCGCGGAAACGCTCGGCGAGACCAAGGTCGCCAATCTGCTCCAGGAAACCCTCGATGAGGAGGGCGAGACCGACAAGCGGCTCACCGCCCTCGCCTCGCAGATCAACGAGGAAGCGTCCTCGTCCGACGACGAAGCGGAAGAGGACTGAGTGCCTCGTTGGCGCCGCATCCGGCGCAACACTCCGCGACCTCACTCCCGCCCGGAGTGAGGTTCGCGCGTCCTTCGCTCCGTGGTCCCGCTTCCGTCCGCCCCGCTCAACCATCTCCCCCGCCCATGAGCACCCGCACTCCTTCCGCGCCTCCGCGCCGCCGCAGCAAACCCAACCGGTCTGCCCCCGTTTCCCGCCGCAAGCCGCTCATGCAGGACGAACCCAAGGGTCCGTTTCCGGAGCAGCATCAGCCCCAGCCCGGCCTGGAGTCCGAGCTCAAGCCGCGCCCCCGCTGGGAAGCGACCCGCTATCGCGCCGCGGGCAAACTCGAGGGCCGCGTCGCCCTCATCACCAGCGGCGACTCCGGCATCGGCCGCGCCGTCGCCTTCCTCTACGCCCGCGAGGGCGCCGATGTCGCCATCAACTACCTGCCGGAAGAACAGTCCGACGCCCAGGAGGTGCAGCGTGCCATCGAGGCTCTCGGACGCCGCTGTCTGCTCCTCCCCGGCGACCTCACCCGCGGCGCGGTCTGCACCCAGATCGTCGCACGGACCGTGAAGGAATTCGGCCGCCTCGACCTCCTCGTGTCCAACGCCGCCCACCAGTCGCGCAAGGAGCGACTGGAGGACGTCACCGACGAGGAGTTTGACCGCACCTTCAAGACCAACATCTACGCCTACTTCCGCCTCACCAAGGCCGCCCTGCCCCACCTGAAGCCCGGGGCGTCGATCATCGCGACCAGCTCCGAAACCGGAATCATGGGCTCGAACAAGCTGCCGGACTACTCTTCGACCAAGGGCGCCATCAACGCCTTCACCAAGACGCTCGCGCTCGATCTCATCCCGCGCGGGATCCGGGTGAACGCCATCGCCCCCGGTCCGGTGTGGACGCCGCTCAATCCTTCCGATCCCGGCGCTTCGCCGCAGAAGGTCTCCAAGTTCGGCTCGCAATCTCCCCTGGGCCGGCCCGCCCAGCCCGAGGAGCTCGCCCCCGCCTACGTCTTCCTGGCCTCCGACGCCGACTCATCGTACATCACCGGCATCGTACTCCAGGTGATGGGCGGTGAGACCACCGGCGGCTGAGGCCCGCGACCGCCGCTCCGGCGCCGGCCCACGCGCGCGCGCCGCCGCGCCCTCCCGCTGCATGCGCCCCGCCTCCCTCCGCGCCTCCCCGCCTCCCGACGCCCTCCAGGACGCTCGCGCCGCGGGGCTCCGCTATGTCTCCGACGCGGCGCCGGGGATCCGCCGCGTCGGCGCGCCCGGGCGCTTCCAGTTCCGGCACGATGAGGGCCGGCGCATCCAGGATCCGGAGACACTCAACCGCATCCGCCGGCTCGCCATTCCCCCGGCGTGGCAGGAGGTGTGGATCTGCCCGCGCCCCGACGGGCACCTGCAGGCCACGGGCCGCGACGCGCGTGGCCGCAAGCAGTACCGCTACCACCCCGACTGGCGCGCGGTACGCGACGAGAACAAGTACGAGCGTACGCTCACCTTCGGCCAGGCGCTGCCCCGCATCCGCCAGCGGGTCGCCCGCGACCTCCGCCGTCCGGGCCTCGGCCGGGACAAGATTCTCGCGACCATCGTCCGCCTCCTCGAGACGACCCTCGTGCGCGTAGGCAATGAGGAGTACGCGCGGACCAACGGCTCCGTCGGCCTCACCACGATGCGCGACCGGCACGTTCGCGTCCGTCGTGGCACGCTGCGCTTCGCCTTCAAGGGCAAGAGCGGCCAGCATCACGACATCGAGCTGCGCGACCCGCACCTCGCCCGCATCGTCCGCCGCGCCCAGGACCTGCCGGGACAGGAGCTGTTTCAATACGTCGACGCAAACGGGCAGCAGCAGACAATCCACTCGGAGGACGTGAATGGCTACCTGCGGGAGATCGCCGGCGCGGAGTTTTCGGCGAAGGATTTTCGCACCTGGGCCGGGACCGTACTCGCCGCCGTCGCGCTCGCGGGGCTCGCGCCGTCCGCCACCAAAAGGGAAGCGAAGCGCAACGTCACCCAGGCGATCACTCGCGTCGCCCAGCGGCTCGGCAACACCCCCACCGTCTGCCGCAAGTGCTACATTCATCCCGTCATCCTCAGCAGCTATCTCGCGGGAGAAACCGTCGGCCAGCTCCGCGCCGGCGCCGACGCCCTGCTCCAGGAGCAGGGCCCCCGCCTGAGTCCGGAAGAACGCACCGTCCTCCGCTTTCTCCGCCACCGGTTGCGCCAGCCGCCCGCGCCTTCGCTCGGCCAGGCGCTGCGCGCCTCCCTCAGCGCGGCCGCGCGTTCACCCCGCCCCGCCATCGTCAGCCGCCGGCGCCCGCGGGGTGCACGCGGCGGTGATGCCCGCGGAGCCACCACAGGACCACGCCGCAGATCACGATCTGCAGCCCCTCGATCGCGACGAGCATGACCAGGCGCCGCCCATCGGGGTCAGCCCCCATGTCGCCGACCAGGATTGAGACATAGGAACGGATCACATGGATGGGGAGGCAGACCCAGAAGAAAACCGCGAACCGGATCCCCGCCATCGCCAGCAGGTAGTTGCGGACCACATACGGGAGCCCGGGCACCAGCACGGCGATCACCGCCACCGCCGCTTCCTCATCGCGCGGGATCTGCGGCAGATGGGCCTGCCACCGGACCAGCCGCCGCTCGAGCGGACCCCGCAGTACCGTCCGGGCGATGACGAAACTTCCCAGCAGATGCGCGGCGGTCACGAGCGCGACCACCAGACCTCCGCCCCAGGCGCCAAAACGCGCGCCCGCCACCAGGTACACCGGCACGATCGGAAAGCCGACCAGCGGCAGCACCATCATGGCCACGAGCAGCGGCCCCGGCCGCAGCGCCTCCACCGCGCGAATCACGCGGCTCCACTCAAATCCCGAAAACACCAGCGTCGCCACGATCGCACTCACCAGCACCGCCCCCACGCCCGCCGCCAACCACCACGTCCGCGGCCGCACGCGCCGGGTCGCGAAAAGCAGCGCGTGATGCGCAGGTCGCGCCGGCTGCCCGGCTTGCGAATCACCCGCGCCCGCCGCCGAACCTGACTCCGTTTGTGCCATGCCCGCATGGACCACGCCCGGCGTCCTTTGCGCCGCCACCCGCGCAGTTCTCTCCGCGATACGGAGTCGATCCGTCTGGCAGCCTGAAACAGGCCAACCTCGCCCCCAACCGCTCCTCTCCCATGATTTGGTTGGAGATTGATGCTGTATCGGCCGAGCGCCCCGGTATGGTCGCTCTCCTAAACCGCGCCTGATGAGCGAGCTTTTCCCCGCCGTTCACGACCCCGGGCCCACGCGAGACGAACGTCTTGGTGCCGCCGCCATTGCCTTGGGCGCAGCCGTCACTGCCGGGCTCTATCTCGTCCGCCACTTTACCGGCGCACCGGTACCGAGCCTCAACGAGATTCCCGCGCGCGAGCAGGGCGCCGCGGCCGCCTTGTGCCTGCTCGGCCTGGCGCTCGCCGCGCAGCAGACGCGCCTCCCTCCCGTCTGGCAACGGGTCGTCAGCGCGGTGATCGCGGGCATCGGGCTCCTCAACGCCGGTTTCGCATTGGCTGACCTCCTGCAGATTTCGTCTCCCCGCTGGATTCCCAACCTCTCCGCTGGCATCGCCGGCGGCATCGCCCTCGTGGCGCTGCTCCAACTCGCCTGCCGGTTGCTGCCGCGGCCCCGCTGGCACAGCACTTGCCTTCTCGGCAGCCTCATGCTCTTCGGCGCCGGGGGCGTCATCGCGCTCACCGGCGCCTCGGGCCTGCCGCTCCTTTCCATGGACGGCACAGTCCTGATTCCGTTCTGGATCGGCAGCGTCCTGATGGCGCTTTGTGCCGCGACCGCTCTCAGCATCGGCATGCAGCGCCTGCCGCACTCCGCCGCCCACGCCGGCAGCTCCGAATGGCGCCCACAGGCCTGGCTGCTCTGGGCCACGCTGCTCGCCGGCGGCGGCGTGGCCTTCGGCAGTTACGCGTACCTGCGCCTCCACTACCGCCAGGTCTCCACCACCATCGAGGCAACACTGTCCTCCCTCGCGGACCTGCAGGCCGGCCAGCTCGCCGCCTGGCGCCACGAGCGCATCGCCGACGCCGCGCTGCTCATGCAGGCGCCGTATCTCGCGGATGAAGTCCCCGCCCTCCTCTCCGGCCAGGGTTCGCAGATCGACCGGCAGCGCTGGACGACCTACTTTGAACAGTTTCGCCGGAGCTACGGCTACCACTCGGCCACGCTGTACGACGTCACCGGTCGCCCGCTCTATTCGTCGCCGCCCGCCGCCGCCCTCGAGGGCGACCCCGCCCCTTGGGCCCGGGCCACCCAGCAGGCCAACGACGCCCTCGTGCGCGATTTGTACCGCGACCGCAATCGCGGGATCTGGATCGAGTTCTGGGCCCCCATCCGCGATCCGGAGAACAACCAACCCCAGGCGGTTCTCCGTCTGCGCGTCGACGCCCGCACCCACCTCTTCCCGCTGATCAAGTCCTGGCCGCTGCCCAACGTCAGCGCCGAATCCCTGCTCCTCCGCCGCGACGGCGACCAGTTGCTCGCCCTCAACGAACTGCGGTTCGAAGTCGATTCTGCGCTCCGCAGCTCGCGCCTGGTCTCGGAACGACAGCTCCTCGGCGTCAAAGCCCTCCTCTCGTCCTGGCTTCCGCTCACCGCCGGCATCGACTACCGGGGCCAGAGTGTCGTGGGCGTCGCGCGACCGGTGGAGGGCACCGCCTGGGTCCTCGTCGCCAAGATCGATCGGGCCGAGGCCTTCGCCCCGGTGCGCAGGGAAGGGTGGCGCGTCGCCCTTGTCCTCACTGGCTTGTGTGCCCTCGCCGGCCTCCTGCTCAGCCGGTTCCTCCGCCGGCAACGCGCCCGGCAGGAAGTTGCGGAACGCGACCGCCGCGCCGCCCTCGAACGGCTCGGCCTCGTCCTGCGCAACGCCAACGATGTCGTCCTCCTCCTCGACGAATCCCAGCGGATCATTGAGGCGAGCGAACGCAGCCTCGCCGTTTACGGCTGGCCCCCGGCGGAGATAGCCGGCCGGCACGCCGCCGACCTGCGCGTGGCCGACGCCCCCGGCGCGGTGGACGAATCTCTCGCCACGTTGCCCGACACCGGTCGGGTGTTCACCACCATCCACCGCCGCAAGGACGGCACCACATTCCCCGTCGAGATCAGCGCGCGCCCCGTCCGCATCGAGGGCCGCACCCAGATTCTCGCCATCATCCGCGACATCACCCAGCGCCGGGACCACGAGCGCGAGATCGAGCAGCTCAATCGGCTCTACCAGGTGTTGAGCCGGGTAAACAGCGCCCTCGTGCACCGGCAGGAACGCGCGAGCCTCTTCGACCGCGTCTGCCGCGCCTTCGTCGAGGAAGGCGGATTCAAGGCCGCGTGGATCGGCTGGCATGATCCCACTCTGGAAGAAATTGTGCCCCAGTGCGTGGCCGGCGGCACCCGCGAACTCGTCGCCAACCTCCACTCCTCCACCGACGCCGCCCTCCCCACGGGCCGCGGCCCCTGCGGCACCGCCTTCCGGGAAGCGCGCATCGTTGTCTGCAACGACGTGGCCACCGATCCCTCCACCGCCCCCTGGCGTGACCAGGTGCTCCAGATCGGCATCCACTCGGCCGTCGCCCTGCCGCTCGCGCCCCATGGCACCGTCCAGGGCGTGCTCGCCATCTACGACACCCGGATCGACTCCTTTGGCCCGCGCGAGATCGCGCTCTTCGAGGAGGCCGCCCGCGATATTTCGTTCGGCATCGAGGTCCTTGACAGCGAGGCAGCCCGCCTCGCCGTCGAGGAGGAGCTGCGCCGGAGCGAGCTGCAGTACCGCAACCTTTTCGAAAGCATGGATCTCGGGGTCGTGTACCACGACGCCACCTGCCGCCCGACCTCCGCCAATGCCTCCGCCCTTCGCATCCTCGGCCTCACGCTGGAACAACTCGTCGATCCGGGAATCCGCCCCGAGGGCTGGCGCACCACCCGCGAGGATGGCTCCGACTTCCCCCGCGAGGAGCACCCTATCGCCACCGCCCTCCACACCGGCCAGCCGGTGAGCGGCGCGATCGTGGGTGTCGTCCCGGCCACCGGCGCCGAGGTGCGCTGGGTGCTGATCAACGCCGTGCCGGAGTTCCGGCCCGGCGAGGACAAGCCGTTCCGCGGTTTCACCGTCTTCGCTGATATTTCCGAGCGCATTCACGTCGCCGCCGCGCTGCAGGAAACCCAGGAGCGGTACCGTCTCGTCGCCGAGAACACCGAAGACGTGATCTGGCTCTACGACCTGACGACCCACCGGTTCGCCTACCAAAGCCCGTCCCTCGCCCGCGTCCTCGACCTCGATCCCGACGAGCTCAACCAGCTCACTCTCGAGACGCTCTTCGCGCCGGAATCGCTCGCGCGCCTGCGCCAGGAGTTCCAGCAGCGCATTGCCGACTTCACCGCCGGCGACGACGCCGCCCGCATCGGCGTCCTCTACGCCGAGCAACTGCGCCACGACGGCACCACCATCCCGACCGAAATCGTCGCCACCCTGCTCACCGATGAGCACGGCCAGCCCACGCGCATCCTCGGCGTCAGCCGCGACATCACCGAACGCCAGCGCGCCTCGGACGAACTGCGCCGCAGCCGCGACCGTCTCGCCAAAGCCGAACAGATCGTCCACCTCGGGAACTGGGAATACGACGCGGCCCGGCGCGAGAGCCTCCTCTCCGACGAGGTGTACCGAATCTTTGAGTACGAGCCCGCCGCCGGAGCCGACGCCTTGTTCGACCGGTTCATGGACCGGGTGCATCCGGAAGACCGCGACCGGGTTACCCGCGCCATCAACGAGGCGGTCCAGCACCAGGGCCGCTACAACTTCGGGCACCGCCTCCTCCTCCCCGACGGCCGCATCAAGTACGTCGAGTGCAGCGGGGAGCTCGTGGCCGGCCCCGACGGCCGCCTGGCCCACGCCGTGGGCACCGTGCAGGACGTCACCGAGCGCAAGCTCGTCGAGTTCGAGCTGCACGAGCTGGTCAAGGTCCTGCGCGCCGTGCACGTGATCACGCTCACCACCGAGCAACGTCAGCTCAGCGTCGCGGACCTGATCAGCACCATCGTGCGTCAGCTGCCCAGCGGCATGCGCGTACCCCGCCTCGCGCAGGCCGAGATCACGGTGGGCGCGCACAAGGCCCAGGCGGGCGCCGAGGGCGCCCGCACCATCGAGGCCTATGCCCCCATCACCGTGAACGGCGAGATCGCCGGGCGGGTGATCGTGGGCTACATGCACCGCCCCGACGCCGCCACCGAGGCCTGCACCGTCCAGGAACACGAGTTTGTCGAAAGCGTGGCCCGCACCATCGGCCTGGCCCTCGGCGAACGTGAATCCTACGAGCAGATGCGCCGCAGCGAGGAGCGCTTCCGCGCCATCTTCGATCACGCCGCCGTCGGCATGTTCGAGACCACGCCCGGCGGCCGCATCACCCGCGCCAACCCCTTCCTCGCCGAACTCCTCGGCGAGGCCGCGGCCGCCTGGGTCGGTCGCCACTGGACCGAGTTTGTCGCCGGCGATGACGTCGCCCCCGACACTCCCCCGCCGACCGCGCCACGCGAACTGCACTGCAAGCGGCGCGAGGGTCGACCTTTCTGGGGCCTCGTCTCCAGCAAGATCGAGCGCAACGCCGACGGCCAGGCCCTCGGCCATATCTGCCTTCTGCAGGACATCTCCGCCCAGGTGACCGCCCGTCAGACCCTCATGCGCTTCACCTCGGAACTCGAAGCCCAGGTCAGGCAGCGCACGGCGGAACTCGATGCCCGCAACCGCGAAGTCCAGGGCTTGCTCCAGGCGAATCCCGACCTCGTCCTGCGTCTGCGCACCGACGGCACCATTCTCACGGTGCAGCGGGCCCAGGGCGCGCAGCGCCTCGCCTCCATCGACACGAACCTCACCCGCGGCGGCTCCGGGGTGCTCTACGACCTCGCCTCCCGCAGCGTCGAGATCGGCCGCCGCGCCGTCACCGAGGGCACCACCCACAGCGTCGAGGCCAGCGTGCCCCTGCCCGACGGCGAGTGCTTCGTCGAACTCCGCGCCGCGCCGGTCGGCAGCGACAACTTCGTCGTGTACGTCCGCGACATCTCCGCCCGTCGCCGCCTTGAGGAGGAGACCGCCGCCATGCTCGAGAAGGAGCGGCAGGTCTCGGAAATGAAGACGCGGTTCATCTCCGTCACCTCCCACGAATTCCGCACGCCGATGTCGGCCGCCATGGGTTCGGCCGAACTGCTCGCCAACCACCTCGATCGGCTCGCCCCCGCCAAGCGCACCGAGCTCCTCAGCCGCATCAGCCAGTCGCTCCGCCGCATGACCGACATGCTCGACGACGTGCTCACGCTGAACCGCATGGACGCCGGCCGCACCCAGGTCCGGTTCGTTCCCGTGGACCTGCGCGCCTTCCTCCAGAGCGTCATCGACGAGATCAAGCTCGGCGACCGCGACGCCCACCCCATCGACTTCCGCCCCCACGGCACGCCCGAGGACTTCATCAGCGACACCAACCTCCTCCACCACATCTTTTCCAATCTCCTGAGTAACGCCGTCCGCTACTCTCCGGCCCAGGCTCCGATTCACGTCAGCCTCGAACTCAGAGGCACGCTCGTCTCCGTTACGGTCCAGGACCATGGCATCGGCATCCCCCCGGCAGACCGCGCCCGCATTTTCGAGCCATTCGAACGCGGCTCCAACGTCGGCACCATCAACGGCACCGGCCTCGGCTTGAATATCGTCCGCCGGATGACCGAGCTGCTCGGCGGCACCATCTCCGTCGACAGCGAGACCGGCCGCGGCAGCTCCTTCCACGTCACGCTTCCCCGCACTCCGCCCGACCGGCCCCAATCATGAAACACGCCAACGCGACCATCCTTATCGTCGAAGACGACGCGGCGGTTCGCCAGACGCTCAGCGACATTCTCGAGCTCAACGGTTTCCGCCCCATCGTCGCCGCCAACGGCATCGAGGGTCTCGAAGCCGCCAAATGCGAGGCCCCCGCCCTCATCCTCACCGACGTCTCCATGCCGGGCATGACGGGCTTCGAGTTGCTTGAAACCTTCCGTGCCGACCCTGACCTGCGCAGCATCCCCGTCATCATCATCTCCGCCAAGGTCGACCGTGCCGCCACCCGGCAGGGGATGGAACTCGGCGCCGCCGACTTCATCACCAAGCCGTTTACCGAGTCCGAGGTCATTCACTCCGTCGCCACCCGCCTCGACCAAAAGGAGCTGCTCGATGAGCTCGACGCCTTCGCCCACACCGTCGCGCACGATCTCAAGAATCCCCTCTGCGCCCTCAACGGCCGGATCATCCTCGCCCAGATGACCCTCGACGAGGGCAACACCGACGAACTGCGCCGCCACCTCGCCGAGGCCACCGTCGCCTCCGAGCGGCTCAGCGCCATCATCGATGAACTGCTCCTCTTGTCCGGCGTCCGCCGCCAGCACGTTCCGCTTCGGACGCTGGACATGACTGCCATCGTCGACGAAGCGCTCGAGCGCGCTGCGAGCACCCTCCAGCAGCACCCCGCCACCCTCCACCGGCCCGAGGGTTGGCCCGTCGCCGTGGGGCACGCCCCGTGGGTCGTCCATATCTGGGTCAACTACATCACCAACGCCGCCAAGTACGCCGGCCCCAACGCCGACATCACCCTCGGCAGCCAGCGGAGCGCCGACGAGACGCGCGTTCGCTACTGGGTTGAAGACCACGGGCCCGGCCTCGACGCCGCCGGCTGCGCCAAGATGTTCGTCCCCTTCACCCGCATTTCCACCGTGCGCGCCACCGGCCACGGGCTGGGGCTCTCCATCGTCCGCCGCATCGCCGAAAAGCTCGGCGGGGGCGTCGGCGTGGAAAGCACTCCCGGCAGGGGCTCCCGCTTCTGGTTCGAACTGCCCGCCTCAACCCAGGCGCGCTTCTCCAGTTGAGGCACTCTCACCCGCCCGCCAGAGGGACGAGTATCTGGACATTATTCGGGGAGTATCTGGACATTATCCCGTTAAGCATTGCGGGATAGTTATTAATAATTGCAGGCCTCCTGCCCCCTGAATCGAGGAGGTAGGACACGAAAGCCGAAATCTAGGTTTCCGCTCCGGCGAAAACCTCGCCAAGGTTCACCCTTCCCCGTCCGCTGCCGCGCTTTACCACCGGCCGCGGCCGCTTCGTTCACCTGCGTTTCATCACCCGCAACCGCTTATGCTCACCGTCCTCGTCACCGGCGCCGCCGGCTTCATTGGCAGCCACACCTGCGATCGCCTGCTCCAGGAGGGCCATCAGGTCATCGGGGTGGACAATTTCCGTACCGGCCACCGGGAGAACCTCACCGCCGCCCTCGCCCAGCCGCGGTTCCGCCTCGTCGAGGCCGACGTCGCCGCGGACGGCGTGCTCGACGGGCTGGTCGCCTCGGCCAGGCCCGACGCGATCATCCATCTCGCCGCCCTGGTGAGCGTGCCCGAGAGCATCACCGACCCCACCACCAACTTCCGGCTCAACGTCGAGGCGACCCACCGCGTCGCCGAGGCCGCGCGCACCCACGGGGTGAAGCGCATCGTGTTCGCCTCCTCTGCGGCCGTCTTCGGCGACAATCCCGAGTTGCCGCTCACCGAGCGCAGCGCCACCCGGCCGATCAGCCCGTACGGCGGCGCGAAGCTTGGCTCCGAGGCCCTTCTGCTGGGCCACGCCGCCGCCTACGGCATCACCGTTCGCTGCCAGCGCTACTTCAACGTCTTCGGCCCGCGCCAGGACCCACGTTCGCCGTACTCCGGCGTGATCTCGATCTTCTGCGAGCGCTTCGCCGCCGGCCGCACCCCCACGATCTACGGCGACGGCGAACAGACGCGTGACTTCATCTCCGTGCACGACGTCGCGCGGGCCAACGTCCTCGCCGCCACCGCCCCCGGAATCACCACCGGCATCGCCAACATCTGCACCGGCACGCCCACCAGCCTGAACCAGCTCGCCGCCATCCTGCGGCGCGAGTTTGCCAACGCCCCCGCGCCCAGCCACGGCGAACCGCGCGCCGGCGACATCCGGCACTCCCTCGGCGCGCCGGAACGCGCCCGCGCCGAACTCGGTTTCGCCGCCGCCCATCCACTCGAGCCCGCGTTGCGCGAACTCGTCGCCAGCGTCCGCTGACCCACGCCGCCCCACACTCGCCGTGCGTCGCCTGCTGCTCCCCGCCGCCGTCCTGCTCGCCCTGCTCCTCGCCGCCGGCTCGGCCTGGATTGTCCAACGCGCTTTCCGCGGACCGGAGCGCGCCTTCATGCCCGGCCCGCTCGGCCGCGAAGCATCGCGCCCGGTGCACACCGTGCAGCAGCGCGATCCCGAGGGTCGCTTCCACGCGCAATCCGGCTTCCAGATGCGCCACATCGGCCTGCGCACCGAGGAGGAGCGCGCCTGGGGCCGCCACAACGACCTCACGCCCGGCCTGCCGTTCTCGCACAACCTCAACCGCGTGTTCCCACCCGCCCTCGCCGAAACCCACCCCGAGTTCTTCCCGCTCGTCGGCGGCTCGCGCCTCAAGCCGCCGGAAAAGTCCTATTTCTGGAATCCCGACCTGGGACGCGAAGACGTGGCCCGCTGGGCCGCCGCCGCCGCCAGCGCCCGCTTCGCGCAGCATCCCCACGAGGTCTCGTTTGCCCTCGGCGTGAACGACGGTCTCGTCTTCGGCGAATCGCCCGAAACCCTCGCCCTCATCCAGCCACGGCAATGGTTCCGCGGGCGCCCCGACTTTTCCCGGCTCGTGTTCACGTTCATGAACCGCGCCGCCGCCGACCTCGCCGCGCGACACCCCGACAAGTACCTCGGCTGCCTCGCGTACTACTGGGCCGAGAATCCGCCGCCTTTCCCCGTCGATCCCCATGTCATCCCCTTCCTCACCGCCGACCGCAGCCAGAGCTACGACCCCGCCTTCAAGCAGGAGGAGTTTGACCTCCAGCGCCGCTGGGCCGCCACGATGGGCAAGGGCCCGGATACCCTCGCCCCCGGCGCCTCCGCCGTGCCCAGCCCGGGCCCCGGTTCCCCGCCGCGGCGCATCGGGTACTACGACTACCTCGACGGCTATGGCTTCCTGATCCCGCGCGTGCCGATCCGCGCCTTGGCCGAAAGTCTCCAGCACGCCCACCGGGTCGGCTTCACCGACTACTACGGCGAATCGAGCCGCAACTGGGGCATCGACGGCCCGCTGCCGTGGGTGATCGCCCAGTTGCTCCGCGCGCCCGCGCAGGACGTCGAAGTTCTGCTGCGCGAGTACTACACCAGCTACTTCCAAGGCGCCGCCGAGCCCATGCGCGCGTTCTTCGAGCGGTGCGAGCAGCAGTGGATGCAGCAGCCCGGCCCCTCGTACTGGCTCAAGCACTACCGCAATGAGTCGCAGGCCATCGTGTTTCCGGCCGCCGTCTGCGCCGAGCTGCGCACCCTGCTGAACACCGCCGCCTGCCGCGCCAACAACGAGCGCGTGCGGCAGCGCGTCGGCTTCGTCGCCCGCGCCTTCGGCGTCACCGAGCGCTTCGTGGCCTTCCAGGAGGCCCGTGCCGCCCTGTCGACGCGGCTGCTCCGGGACCGGCTAAGTGACGAGGCCGGCCTGCGGCGGTTCGAGGACTACATTGCGAAACGCGGCGAGTTCATCCGCTACACCCAACAGCTCACCGCCCGCGAGCCGCTGAGCTTCCATCCGATTCCCTACGCCGACTTTCTGCAGAACGATCCCACCGCCCCCGCGGCCGCCGCCCTCGCCCGCGCCGGCTTCGCCGTCGCCGTGGCCCGGCACGATGCCGCCGGCGTCGCCGACGGTCTCGCCGCCGCCGATGTCCCGGCGACGTTCCAAAGCCGCGAGGTCCTGCCCGGCCGCGGCTGGGCCGGCGTGCTGCCGCCGGCCCGCCGCATCGCCGGGATGGACTACGGCATCAGCCTGCCCGCGCCGTGGCGCTCCTCGCACGAACCCACGCAGCACGGGTTCGCCGCGCTGGTCTCGCCGGCCGGCGCGAACGGCGACCAGGCGCGGGTGCTCCGGATCTCCGGTGCCGAGAACACCACCGCCTTCCAATGGGCCCCCGCCACGCCCGGTCATCTTTACGTCGCATCGGTGCCCGCGCGCGGTCGCGTCAGCAACAGCGACCTTGTCGCGCTTTCGATCGGCTTCCTCGACGCCCAGCAGAAACCCGTTGGCCGGCTGCTCTTCATGCGCCTGCCCGATGGCGAATGGCCCGACTGGGCCACGCTCCGGCAGGCCGCCCGCGCCCCCGGGAACGCGGCCTGGGTCGGCGTGGGCCTGCGCGTCATGCACCAGGTCGCACCCGACTGGATCGAGTTCGGCCCGGTCAGCCTGCGCAGCTCGAAGTAGGTGGCCGCGCGCGGACGCTATCCGCGCCGGCTTTCCTCAAAGCGCGCCCACATCACCGCAAATACCCAGAGCACGCACCACGTGATCAGGATGGCGGGACACTGGAAGACAAAGTCCCCCCAGGCCATCACGAGCATCAGGATCGCGCCGAGCACCAGCGCCGCACTCACCGGGTTCTGCCAGAACGCCGACCGGATCAGCGCCACGCCCCAGTAAGCGAACCCGCCCAGGATCAGCAGCATGCCGGGCACGCCGAACTCGAGAGGAAACTGCAGGACGTCGTTGTGCGCATGTTCCCAATACATGCCGCGGCCGTTGCGCTTCCGAATGTCGGGGTAGTTCTGCTGGTACACCGGGAACAGGAACCGGAAGCTGCCCGCTCCGATGCCCCCGACCCAGTTTTTCTCCAGCGCATCGAGCGTCGCGCGCGACGCGATTTGTCGCGCCTCGACCGATACGTCCTGGCCGGACACCGCCCGCTGCAGCCGCTCCCAGGCACGATCCGCGTTGAGGGAATCCCAGCCGGTTTTCACGAAGAGGCCGAAGAGCACCAGCAGTGCGACAGCGATCAGCGGGTTGCGCACTTCGCGCGGCAGCCGCCACTGGTGCACGACAAATGCGCCCACCACCACCGCCATGTACGCCAGCGTGATCAGCGTCGCGCCGCGCGCGTAGCTGACGAGCACGCTCACCGCGATGCACGTCGCGAGAAACGCAAACACCCCCGAGGGATTGGATTTCTCCATGCGGCGCACGCCGCGCAGATAGTACCAGCCGCCCAGGCCGCACACGATCGCCAGGGCCAGGTTCAGGTAGGCGCCCGCGTGGTTCTTGTAGATGAAGCTCGCGAAGAACATCTCGTTGGGCGACGTCACGAACCAGAAAATCTTCTTCGCGCCGGTGAGCCGCTCCGCGATGCCGAACAACGCCAGCACGATGCCGTTCACTCCGAGCACCAGCAGCAGCCGCTGCAAGCTCCGCCGGCGCGTGAAACCGACCCAGATCGCGCAGACCGTAAGCCAGCCCGCCGCATAAATCATCAGCATGCGCCAGGGGCCCCACCGCTCGAATGGCCCGCGCACGCCGCTGGGCAGCCACTCGATGTGCGGGATTCCCTGCATCCACCAGACCTTGCCGTCGGTGCGAAATTCCCACGCCGGATTCAGGCCGTGCAGCGTCACCAGCCCCAGCAACGCGAGCCCCAGCCAGAAAATCGGAAAGCGAAGCAGCTTCGGGAAGGCGTACAGCTTGAACGCGGGGCCGCCCGTGTACGCCTCCGTGTAGGTTCGGGGCAGCAGCGCCAGCACCAGCGCCAGCGCCGCCGCGATCAGGCTCGGGATCTGCGCCCACAGCCGCATCGTCCCCAGCGCCCATGGCAGGAACACCAGGTGCGCGGCGACCAGCCACAGCAAGGTCAGCTCGAGCGGATGCGTACGGGGGCGGCCCCCCTCGGTCCTGAACGACTCCAGCGGCACGCTGCCAGGCGCCCCGGAATCGCGGTTCACCGGCGGAAAGGGAGCGTCCGAGGGACGGCTTTGCAGCTTTTCGAAGTTGGGATGGGAGCGTCGACGCACAGGCAGGCGGCGAGCAGAAGCAGGAAACCACGCCCACGCAAGCGCCCTCCCTCCCGCCGCCCCTCACTCTCTCACGCTCACTCTCACTTTCCCTTTCGCCGTTTGGAATGCTGGTGGTGCGCATGGCCTGGCCGTGGGGCCGCCGCCGTCTGCCACCCCGCGCGTTTCGCGGGCTTGCCCCTCGCCACCTGCTCCGGCCGCGAAGGCGGCCGGAGGTTTGACTTTGGCCGGAGGATGGCCGCCATTGTCGCTCACCCGCATGCGTTCGAACGTCCTCAACTCTAGGCTCGATTTCCGGCGCCCATCTGCGTCGGCCATCGCGGGTATTCACGCCACACCGGGCTAGCCCCGGGTGCGCGGACCGTCCAGCTGCCTATATTGGAGCCGGACCCCGCTCCCGGGGTGCGCAGTCACGCACCTGCTGGGTGCGCCACCGCGGCCGATCGCCGCGTTTCCCTCGCCTACAATCTCAACGCCTTCTCCGCCTGCTTGGGCAGGCGGCATCGCCGTCGGCCTACCCCACCGCCCGGCGCCCGGGGCGCAACGTTTCAAACCCCGTTCATCATGTCCGACACTCCTCTCTATCTCGCCACCACCGATCACGCCCGCCTGCGCCAGTTGCTCGCCTCCCTGGGTTCGAGCCGCACCGCCACGCTGGAACAACTCCAACGCGAGCTCGATCGTGCCGTCGTCCTCGATCCCGCCGCCATCCCGCCCCACGTCGTCGTGATGGGCTCCACGGTCGAGGTCGAGGATCAGGAGACCGGGGAGGTGGACACCTACACCCTCGTGTATCCGGAGCGTGCCGACATCGAAAAGGGCCAGCTCTCTGTCCTCGCCCCCATCGGGACCGCGCTGATCGGATTTCCGCGCGGTACGGAGATTGCGTGGCAGACGCCGGGCGGCACGCGCCGCCTGCTGATCCGATCCGTCACGCCGCCGGTGCGCCATGCCGCGCCCGAGCTGCTGCCGACCCGCTGATCCTCCGGCGCTGCCTCCCGCAATCTCCGCCGATCTCGTGACCCCAGCCTCAGCCGTCGCTCTCAGGCGTGCGGCTGTCGCGGTGGGCCGCAACCTCCGCGCCGCGATGGGGCGTTCGTGAACAGGCGTGCCACCTTGTCGGGCACGCGCTCCGCCGTGCCAGGTCCAACTCGCAGCGCTGCCGCCGCCCCAAACCCAAACACCGCCACCCGGGCCTTCCTCGGTCACGCTTACTGTCCGCGCACTTTCACTCTCACTCTCACTTTCACTTCCCCCCATGCCCTCCTCCCTTGCCGCGCGCCTGCTCCTGGCCGGCGTACTGACGTCAGTCGTGTGCGGCGCCAGTGCCCCGCCTTCCCCACCGGCGCCCACCGGTCCGAAGGTCGTGCCTTGGCAACCTCCGCTGATCTCGAGCCCCGCCTTCGAATCGCATCCCGCGTTCGATCCGCTCACCGGCGACTTCTACTTCGTGCGGAGCACCCCGCAGTTCTCCGGTTGGCGCATCTGGGTCTCGCATCCCACGCCCAAAGGCTGGTCCACGCCCGAAGTCCCGGCCATGGCCGGCGATGGCGTCGAGGCCGACCCGTGGTTCACCCCCGACGGACGCACGATGTATTTCATTTCCAACCGCTCCACCGACGGCGTGAAACGCAAGGATCTCGACCTGTGGCGCATCGACCGTGAGGGCGATGGTTCCTGGGGCTCCGCCGTTCGCCTGCCCGAACCGCTCAACTCCACTCACACCGAGTGGTTCCCCCGGCCCGCACCTGACGGCTGGCTTTATTTCGGCTCCAACCGCCCCGGCGGACGCGGCGGCAACGACATCTGGCGCGGACGCCAGGCTGCCGACGGGCGCTGGACCGTCGAAAATCTCGGGGATGCGATCAACACGCCCGGCGACGAGTTCGAACCGCTCCCCTCACCCGATGGCTCGCGGCTCGTCATCATGGCGTCCGACGGACTCTACGAGTCGCATCGCACCGCCACCGGCTGGTCGCCGAAGCAGAAGCTCGGCTACGGCGTGAACGACGAAGGCATGGAGGGCGGCGCCGTCTTCTCACCCAGCGGTCGTTCGCTGCTCTTCGCCCGTGACACCGGCCGCACTCTCTCCGGCGAGTTCTTCCTGTTGAAGGATCCCGCCGACACCTCCTGGCCCTCCGACGGCCGCCCCGCCGCCAAGTGACGCGGTGACGCCCGCCGTTTTCAGGCAAACGGGGTCAGAGTCACCGCGTCACATTTCTCACGGCAATCGGTGGCGTGACATCGGCGGAAGGGTGCACTTCGCTGGTGGGTCACCAACATGCAGGGCCTCGCATTGCTCAAAACCATCCACTCCCTTCCGGCCCACGCCCCCGCGGCCGCCTTTCTCCGGCACGCGGAACGCCACCAGATCGTTGACGTCAAGGACCCGGCCGCCGCCGAACTCACGGCCAAGGGTCACGCCGACGCCGAAGCCTTCGGCCGCCAGATCCATGGTTTTGACTGCGTGCGACTCTTCCACAGCCCGGTGAAACGTTGCCGCCAAACCGCCGAGGCGATCGCGCGCGGCATCGCCGCCACCGGCGTCAGCTCCACCGAGATTGTCGGTCCCGAAAACGCGCTCGGCATCGACTACATCCTCGATCTCAAGGAGGCCGGCCGGCTCACCCTGCTGCACGGCGATCATTTTGTCCGTCTCTGGTTCACCGGCCAGATTCCCGCCAACGTGGTCGAAGCCGCCGAGGCAATCGCCGCCCGCAAGGTCACACACCTCGTGCAACGCCTTCAGGAGCCCTGCGCCCAAGGCCGGCGACTCGACCTCCACGTTTCGCACGACTGGAACATCCTCATCCTTCGCGAACTGATGGTCGGTGTCCGCCACGAGGACGCCGGCTGGCTCAACTTCCTCGACGGAGTGGCCTTCGCCCCCACCGCCGACGGACTTCAGGCCGTGTACCGCACCACCACTGTCACCCGTCCCCTCCCCTGGTCATTCGCTTCGCGCTGAGCTTCGGGACCGGGGCAACCGCGGCACGCCCCGCGTCCGCCAGTCTCGCGAGTCCTTCACCACCCGCACCGGCGTCGCATGCAGCCGCGTCGCCGTGCCGAGAACATCCCGCACGGCCGCAGCAGCTCCGCCATCGTGCACCTCGCGCGAACTTTTTGGCGCCGCACGCTACTCTGGGGCCATGCAAGCCACCCTCGAAACGCTTCAAAAACCAGTCACCTGGGCCCGCCAGCAAATGGGCTCCCTACCGTGCAACGTCGGCCGCACCGAGCAGAAGGTCCGGATTGTCGCCGGTTCCGTCATGATCGCCGCCGCCTTCGCCGCGCCGCTCCCCTCTCGCTGGCGCACCCTCCTCGGCGTCTTCGGCGCGATGGAACTCGCGACCGGCGCCGTGCGCTACTGCCCGGTCTCCCACGCCCTCGGGATCAACACCTGCCGGCTCGGCGACCTCTAGTCAGCCCCGTCTCTGAGACGGGAGCCGTCGGTAACGTGACCACGTGACGCCGTGACGACCTTGATGCCCCGTCTCCGGAGGATGGGGTCAGCAACGGCGTCACCGCGTCACAATTCTCCCGCATCGGCCCAGAGCGCTCAGGCCGGGGCCAGAGCCGGGGCGCCAACGAGGTCTTCGATCGAGTCGCTCTCAACGTTCACGTCGGCAAACAGCCATGTGGACAGGTACCGCTCGCTGCTCGAGGGGATGATCGCGACGATCTGCTTGCCCTTGTTCTCGGGCCGCTTCGCCAACTGGATCGCCGCCCAGACGGCCGCGCCCGAGGAGATGCCGATCGGAATGCCGTCGAGCTGGTTCACCTGCTTCGAGACCGGACCGGAGTCGGTGTCCTTCACGCGAATCACCTCGTCGTACACCTTCGTGTTGAGCACGGCCGGGATGAACCCCGCGCCCAGCCCCTGCAGCTTGTGCGGGCCCGGCTGGCCACCCGAGAGGATCGGCGAGGCATCAGGCTCAACCGCGATGATCTTCAGACCGGGTTTGCGCGGCTTCAGCACCTCGCCGATGCCCGTGATCGTGCCGCCCGTGCCGATGCCCGAAACGACGAAGTCCACCTTGCCGTCGGTATCGCGCCAAATCTCCTCCGCAGTGGTCTTCCGGTGGATCTCGGGATTCGCGGGATTCGAAAACTGCTGGAGAATGACGGCGTTGGGAATCGTCTTCGCGAGTTCCTCGGCCTTCGCGATCGCGCCTTTCATGCCCTTTGCGCCCTCAGTGAGCACCAGGCGCGCGCCAAGCACCTTCAGGAGCTTGCGGCGCTCCGTGCTCATTGTCTCGGGCATCGTGAGGATCAACTTCAGGCCCTTCGCCGCCGCGACGAACGCCAGCGCGATGCCGGTGTTGCCACTCGTCGGTTCGATAAGGACCGAGTCCTGGCGGATTTTGCCGGTGCGCAGCGCGTCCTCGATCATCGCGGCGCCGATGCGGTCTTTCACGCTCGAGAGCGGATTGAAGAACTCGAGCTTCAGCAGAATCTCCGCCTGCGCGCCATGGGCGGCAGCGGTGCGGTTCAGACGAACGAGCGGCGTGTTGCCGATCGTCTCAGTGATATCGTTGTGGATCTTGGCCATGGTGCGTGTGTGTCGGCCGTACATCTGCCCCGGTATCAGCTGCTTCGCAAGGCATTTCTTTACTACTTGAGTCATCCGGTTATTTTATGCCTCTAAATCGCTGTCCTAGCGTCGCATCAAAATCTAGAGATAACTGGCATTCGCCCCACTTCCCGCGCGCTACCTCCTCCGCTCCGCCTCGGCGCTTGCCCCGCTGGCGCCGCTCTGCGGCGATACCCTCCGCGCGATGAAACCGCCCGCTCCGCCCACTTCCCCCTTCGGTGGCCTGATCTCCGCGGCAGAGTGGCAGGCTCTCGCCAACGCCCATGCACGCACCACGCGCCTGCACGTGCGCCCCACCGATGTGCACGGCACCTGGCTGGACGATCACGGCGAGCCTCGCTCCTGCTCCCACGCCGCCGACTGTCCTCTGGTTCGCGCCCAAGCGATCGCCGAGGCGCTCCGCTGGGGCGAGCCGTGCGTGGTCTGCTGTCCCGGCGAGCGCGCCGTGTGGGGCGTTCCCGTCATGCGCAACCAGCGCGTCGAAGGCGGGCTCGTCGTCACCTGCGTTTCCCTCCAGCGCCCCAACCGCGCCGGTTCGCTCGATCGCCGCATCCTCCAAGCCTGCCAGGCCCTGCAGCGGCTCGCCGTCGATCACAACCTCACCAACGAGGCCCATCTCTCCACCCGGCGCCAGTTCGCCAGCCGCGAACGCGAAAAGGCCGAGGCTATGCACGAGTTGAAGGGTCGGCTCCACGACGACATCCGCAGCACCTATCTCCACGAGGAACCCGCTCTCCTCGCCGCCATTCGCCGCGGCGAGCGTCGCGAGGCCCGCCAGATTCTCAACCGGGTCCTCACGGCCATCTACGCCGCCGGCGGTTCCCACACCCCGCTCCTCAAGAGCCTCGCTCTCGAGCTGGTCGTCATCATGACCCGCGCGGCGGTCCAGGCCGGCGCCCAGCCCGAAAAGATTCTCGGCTTCAACTATCAGTCGCTCACCACTCTCGCGCACGTCGACGACCAGGAGGTACTCGCCGCCTGGCTCTGCCAGATGCTCGAACAGCTCATCGACGCCATCCAGGCCAACGTCCGCCATCCCAACTCCGTCCAGCTCGCCCGGGCCGTGGAGTTCATGCAGGAACACCTCGCCGAGCCGCTCACCCGCGAAACCGTCGCTCGCGCCGCCGGCCTGTCGCCCAGCCACTTTTCCCATCTGATGCGCGCCAAAACCAGCTGGACGTTTGTCGAGCTGCTTACGCGCCTCCGCACCGATCACGCCTGTCATCTCCTCGCCCACACCGCCGCCGACCTCACCCGCATCGCCCTCGACTGCGGCTTCAGCGACCAGAGCTACTTCACCCGCGTCTTCCGCCGCCGCACCGGCCAGACGCCCGGCGACTACCGCCGCGCCCGCCTCGCGCCCGCACAAAAGTCCTAAAGAAAGGCACCCGCTTACAAGCGGCCCGCCTGCCCGCTCCGGTACTCTCGGGGAAACTCCTCCCCGCGATGACTACCCTGGAACTCCTCGCCGAGGCCGTCGCCTCCGGCAAAAGCAACGACGCCAAGGCCCTTGCCCAACGCGCCCTTAACGAGGGCACCCCGCCCGGCACGATCGTCGACCAGGCCCTCGTTCCCGCGATGACCTCCGTCGGCGACAAGTTTAAGCGCAACCTGATCTTCGTCCCCGAGATGCTCATCGCGGCCCGCGCAATGAAGGCCGCCATGCTCGAGCTCGAACCCAAGCTCATCGCCGCCGGCATCACCCCGAAGTACACCGCCGTCCTCGGCACCGTCCAGGGCGACCTCCACGACATCGGCAAGAACCTCGTCGGCGTCATGTGGAAGGGTGCCAACTTCAAGGTCGTCGACCTCGGCACCAACGTCCCGCCCGCCAAGTTCATCGCCGCCATCCGCGAGCACCAGCCCCAGATCGTCGGCCTCTCCGCCCTGCTTACCACCACGATGCCGGCCATCACCGACACCGTCCGCGCCATCCGCGCCAGCGACTGCCCCCCCGTGAAGATCATGATCGGCGGCGCCCCGGTCTCCCAACACTTCGCCGATGAGGTCGGGGCCGACGGCTACACGCCCGACGCCGCCTCCGCCGTTGATCTCGCCCGCACGCTCGTCGGCGCCGCCTGACCCCCGCCATGAAATACCGCCAACTCGCCATCCCGCATGCGGATGGCCTGCTCTTCGGCACCGCGCCGCACCCGCTCATCACCCGGCGCGGACTGCGCCTGGGCGGCGGCCTGGTGTATCCGGAGCTCAACTTCACGCTCCCCGCCATGGAGGTCACCGCCGCGACCATGCCGGTCGTGGCGCGACACTACCGCGACATCATCACCGACGCCCTCCGCCGCGCGGTCGACCTCGACGCCCCGGGTGTGGTCATCGAGTTCGAAACCCTGCCGCCCATGACGGCGACGCCCGCGTTCGGCCTGGAAATCGTCCAGATCCTCCTCGGCGCCATGGAGGAAGCCCACCGCCAGCACGGTCTCAAATCGGTCCTCCGGATGACCCCCAACGACAACCGTGAGTTCGCGCGTCCACCGGTCATGCGCTCCGGCGAGCACTGGGAACGCATGCTCGAGCTCTTCGACGGCGCCGCGCGCGTCGGCGCCGAGCTCCTCAGCATCGAATCCGTCGGCGGCAAGGAACTGCACGACGACGCCTTGATGATGGGCGACCTCGGGCAGGTCATCTACTCGCAGTGCGTCCTTGGCGTGCGCGACATGGAATTCCTCTGGCGTCAGCTCGGCGCCATCGCCCGGCGCCACGGCGTCGTCTGCGCCGGAGACACCGCCTGCGGCTTCGGCAACACCGCCATGGTGCTCGCCGAGCAGCGCATGATCCCCCGCGTGTTCGCCGCCGTCGTCCGCGCCGTCTCCGCCGTGCGCACCTTGGTCGGCTACGAACAGGGCGCCGTCGGTCCCGGCAAGGACTGCGGTTACGAGAACCCCTACCTCAAGGCCATCACCGGCTACCCGATGGCGATGGAGGGCAAAACCTCCGCCTGCGCCCACCTCAGCCCGCTCGGCAACATCGCCGGCGCGTACGCCGACACGTGGTCCAACGAGTCGGTGCAGAACGTCCGCCTCCTCGCCGCCTCCGCGCCCACCTGCTACCTTGAGCAGCTCATCTACGACTGTCGCCTGATGAACCGCGCCCTGGCTGAGGGCACGGCCTCCGCCCTCACCCTCCGGCGCTGGATGGTCGACTCCGACGCCGCGCTCGACCCGCAGGCCTGGGTGCTCACGCCCGACAGCGTCATCGCCATCGCCCAGGCCATCGTCAGCGCGCCGAACCATTATCAGGCCGGCGTCGCCGCCGCGCGTTGCGCCATCACCCTCCTGCGCGACGCGCACGCCACGGGACGCTGCCGCATCGCGCCGCGCGAAGTGCCGTTCCTCGAAACCATGCTGGCGCACGTGGACGCCCTGCCGGCCGATGAGGCCGAGTTCATCGCGCAACAGAAGGGCGTGGTCGACGCCTCCCGTTACCTGCCCGCCGAATACGGCGTGTAAGCCGGTGCGGCCCGGCCGGTCCCCATCACCGTCGGGCCGTCGCGTCCACTCCCTGCCCCGGCCGTCTTCCGGCCTCTGGCACTGACATCTGACCTCAGGCTTCCGGCTTCCGTCCTCTGGCCTCCGGCTTCCGGCCTCCGGCTTCTGGCTTCCGTCCTCTGGCTTCCGGCTTCCGGCCTCCGGCTTCTGGCTTCCGTCCTCTGGCCTCCGGCTTCCGGCCTCCGGCTTCTGGCTTCCGTCCTCTGGCTTCTGGCCTCCGGCTTCTGTCCTCCGGCTTCCGGTCCCACGTCAGCAGTACACGTTCACGGCGCCAGGCTCCACCTTCACGTCGATCCTGGCGCGGTGATCCGGCAGCTTGGCGAAGTCCGCCGGTGTCATCGCAATCTTGTCGTCGATCCGCAGTTCGCAGGGGGCGATCTCGAGCCGCAGTTTCTTGATCGCCTGTTCGTGCAGCGAGTTCTTGCCCTGGTCGTGCGCCACGTGCCGCTCAAGCTGTTCTATAAACGTCTGCCGCTCCTCACTTGGGACGGACACGACGTTGAGCTTGCCGTCGGTCGGCTTCGCGTCGTTGGCCAGCACGATGCCCGGCCCCGCGCGGCTGATGTTCAATATCTCCAGCAACAGGAACTCGTCCTTAACCTTTTCCTGACCAAACTTCAGCCGCGCCTTGATCGGCGGCATCTCGTGCGTCAGCGCCACCAGCACCGACACATCGCGGTGCAGCTTGTCCGCCGCACTGGGAAACGTGTGCACCGTGTGTTCATCCAGGCTGTCGAGGATCGCCATCGTGCGGCTGATCAACCCGAAGCCGATGCCCTCAATGAAGGCGGTGCGTCCCCAAGGTCCCTTCGCGACGCCGAGATCCACCGCGCGCGGCTTGCCGGTCTTCCAGCCGGCGACAACGGCCGCGACGTCGGTCGATATGCCGAGGCTTCGGGCGATGTTGTTGGCAGTGCCGAGCGGCAGGATTCCAACCGGAGCCTTCCGACCCGCCATGCGGATGACGGTCCGCCGGATCGTGCCATCTCCGCCCGCCGCAATCACCATATCGGCGCGGTCCAGGAGCTTACCGTTCCCGAGCCCCTCTTGGACGGGTGAGTACGTGACCTTGTGACCGTGACGCTTCAGGAGGCGGACAAGCTTGGCCTCCGTATGGTCCTCATCCCCGGCGGTGTGGTTGTGAAGCAGGAGGGCATCCATGGCGCAGCGTGGCGGGAACCAGACAGGCGGAGCGGGTACCAGTTCGGCATGCGCATCCTGATTTCGAACGACGACGGCATTTACAGTCCCGGCCTGGCGGCCCTGGCGCGCATGGCCTCGGCGTACGGCGAGGTCCGCATCGTGGCGCCCGACGTGGAGCAATCCTCGAAAAGCCACTCCATAACCTCTTCCCGTCCGCTGAACATCCGCCGCACGCAGGTGCCGCTGCTGGACGGTTTCGAAGCCTACCGCGTGGACGGCACGCCGGCCGATTGCGTGGCGCTGGGCGTCTCGAGATGGGGCAAGCCGGACCTCGTGCTGTCGGGCGTGAACCTCGGGCCCAACCTCGGCAACGGCATCTGGCATTCTGGCACCCTCGCCGCCGCGAAGCAGGCGGCCTTGCACGGGGTCCGCGGCATCGCGTTCAGCACGCCGGTCCCCGATGACGAACCCAAGTTCGACCGGGTCATGCCTTGGGCCCGGAAAGCGCTGGAGATTCTGCTCCCGCACGCCCAGTTGCCCCTCGTCAACGTGAACATCCCGGAGAACGCCCGGGGCCTCGCGTGGACCTGCCAGTCGTTTCGGCATTACGACGGTTACGTCGTGCCGGGCACCGACCCGCTGGGCCGCCAGCACTACTGGTTCAGCGTCCGCCCCATCGAGGAAGTTGAGCCCGGCAGCGACCGCTGGGCCGTCGAGAACCACTTCGTGTCGCTCACGCCCCTGCGCCTCGACCTCACCGACGAGGCGCGGCTCGAAGAGGTCGAGAAACTAACCCCGCTCGACGCCAGCTGCGCCGCCAGCGAAACGGCTCGGTGACGCACGGTCTCCCGGGCCCGAAGCGCATGGTGTTCCCTCACTTCTCGTCGCCGATGCACCACTCGTCGTGCCAGCGCAGGACGGGGACGTCGTTTTCAAAGGCGATCGGGAGCCAGATGTAGCGGCCATCGATCGCGTCCTTGGGACGCCACCGGTCCGCCATGAAGATGAAGGTGTCCTTCCGTCCTTGCACGGGCAGCACGAACGTCGACTGAGACTCGAACGTATTCGCGCACTGTTCCGGCGTGCCAACGCATGGATTGCCGAGCGACCGCCACGGCCCCCAGATCGAGGTCGCCACCGCCAGCCGCGCGGCGTTCGGTCGCCAGCCGGTGCAACCCGAGGTGAAAAGGAAGTACTTTCCGCCGCGCTTCAGCACCGCCGGCGCCTCGTTGAACTCTCCCGGCAACACCCGCACGTACCGGCCTGCGGGCCGCAAATAGTCGTCCGTCAACTGCGAGATCTGCAACGTGCCGTTCTCCTCGGACGCGTAGAGGTGGTACGCCTTTCCGTCGTCATCGACGAACAGCGTCATGTCGCGTGCCATCTGCCCGCCGGCAAAATCGCGTCGGCAAACCAGGTCGCCAGGGAAGCTCGGCACGGGGCCGCCCACCAGCTTCAGCTTTTGGAGCTTATCCGCCTCCTCCGCACTCAGCGGCCGGCGCGCGTCCGCCGGCAGGTTCTCCGGCCACACGCCTGCATTCGGCCGGAAACTGCCCAGAAAGCGAAAGGGACCCGTCGGAGCGTCTGCCACCGCCACGCCGCTCCGCGCGGCGCGATAGCCCTGGCCCTTCAGCTCGAGGTGAAACCACATCACGAACTTTCCGGTGCGCGCGTTGTGCAGGACTTTTGGCCGCTCGAGAATGCAGCCGCGCGCCAGGTCGTGCGCCGGATCGTCCGAGACCGCCAGTGCGATCCCGGCGTCCGCCCAATGATAGAGATCCCGCGAGGTGTACACGTGCACGCCCACCTCCGCGCGGTTGCCGGCGCCGCCGGCCACCTTGTGCTCGCCGTACCAGTAGTACGTTCCGTCGTGCCAGAGCACGCCTCCGCCATGGGCGTTGAGATGCACTCCGCGATCGTCGGGCCAGAGTTCCCCCGGACGAAACGAGGGGACCGCCGCCACCGCGGCCGGCAAGGCGATCGCCAGCAGCAGCGTGACCAGAACCCGCGGCGAGAAGAAATCACGGCGAACGAGGGAGGCGATCATGGGCGGGAGAAGACGAACGAAACGGAGCTGAGCCGCGGAGGCTAGCGGCCGGACCGGGGCCGGCGCCACCTTGCATTGCGCCCCCGCGGTTCAGGGGACCGGACCACGCTAGAAGCTGACCTTGGTGGTGAAGAGGAAGCTGATCGGCTGCTGGTAGTCGGCGATGCGCGAGGCCGTCGCCACGCGATACGGGACCGAGAGGTCGCCGCCGGGCGCGCGCAGCGTGATGCCGGAATCCTGATACACGATGGCCTGCTCGTTCAGGAGGTTGCGGATGTTCAGCTGAAAATCCACGTCCCGGCGGAAAAGCTTCGTGTGGTAGCCAATCGTCGCAACCGTGTTCAGCGGCTGCTCGATGTACACGTTGTTGTAATTATCGACGGTCGGATCGTCCACGACCACACCCGCCGCATTCACGATCGACTGGCCCACGCGGGTGCCGGCGACGTTACCGCGCCGGCCGCCACGCCACTGCACGCCCAGGCCCAGGCGCAACGCCTTGAACAGGCCGCCCTGCACGGTGTAGTCGGCGTAGACGTTGCCGCGAAGGTAGGTGACGATGTTCTGCCGCCCCAGCCGGGCGGGCGCGACCACGCCGGAATATTGCGCCCACATGTTGTTGTACGCGTTCACGGCATTCGTGCGCGCGGTGCCATTCAGCGGCGTCACGGCGGGATTCGCCACCGCCAGTCCCGGCGCGCCGCTCGCCTGCGTGCCGCCGGTCAGCATGCCGCCGGCGTCGGTCAGGACGTCCCGCAACGCCGGCTCCCACTCGCCCAGCCACGCCGCCGTGAGTTCGTACTGGTCGAAGCTGCCCTGCTTGGACGAGCCGCCGTTGAGCGTCACGCGCAACCCGCGGATCGGCTTGCCGGTCACCTCAACCTCGAAGCCCTTGTTCCACTGCGAGGCATAGTCGTTGGTGGCGAAGTCCTGGATGCCGCGGACGTTGCGGTCGCCGGTCACGGAGTTCGCCGCCGGCTGCTGCGCGAGCAGCGTGTTGGCCTGCTGCACGACCGAGCTCGTGATGCGGGCGTGGTCGGCGACATTGTAGTACGCGTTCAACTTGATGAAGAACCGGTCGTCGCGGGTACGCAGCCGAATGAAGCCGTCGGTGCCCCAGCCTACGCGGGCCGTGACCAGCTCGTTGTTGATCGTGAACGTGTCCGTCGGCGGCACCGAATACGTGCTCGCCCAGTTCGCGCCAATGTCGACCCACGGGAGCACCTCGAGCACCGCGCCGTAGCTGCCGGTGAACTTGTTTCCCTTGTTGGGCGGCGGGTTGAAATCGTTGCGGAAACGGTCGTTCGCATAGAGCGGGTTCCGCAGGTTGAGATTGAGGTTGGTGTTGCCGACGCTCGCCACCGCGGTGCTGGTGCGCGGCCGGGTCACGGCGCGCAGCGGCGTGGTCACGGTCGGGTTGCCGCTGGCGTTCCTGGTCACGTACGTGAGGTCGTACCAGTCGGACGGCGCGTCGGGCTTGAAGCTGAGCGTCGTGCCGTCCCAGTCCGCCGGCAGGTCGCCGAAGTCGGGGCTCTGGCGAACGCGCGAGTCATATCGGTCGAACCGCGGCACCGCCGTCAGCGCCAGCCGGCGGCCGAATACCGAGTAGAGGCCCTTGACCGGCAGCGAGAGCACCGAATTGGTGCGCTTGGTCTCGCCCCAGGAGCCGAGCGACCAGCGGGGCTTGAGCGCGGCCTCCTGCGTGCCGGTGAGCACGTTGCCGGTGCCATAGGCGTTGCGGCTGAGCGTCGCGGGCAGGTCGGAGATCTCGTTGTAGGGCCGGGCGGTCGCGTTCCAGTACTCGCGATAGTAGATCTGCAGCACGCTGTTGGCCCAGACGCGCGCGTCGGGCACCTCCGCCGTGGTCATCCACAACCCGCGGTCCTTCACCTCGGTCGTGTTGATGTAGGTGTTCAGCACGAGGTGGTAATCGCCCCAGCGGCCGAAGTCGTGCTTCCAGCCCAGGTTGAAGCGGGCCATGCGGCTCGAGGTGTAGCGCTCCGAGATGCGCGCCGAGGCGTCACCGTAGGGCTGGAGGAAGTACGGGTTGGCGGTCCCGTCCGGCAGGTTGCGGTTGATGTCGATCCGGGTCGTGCGCCACTGGTTCGTGTTCTGCATCCGGGTGTCGTGCGTGCGGTTGAAATCCACGCCGAGCTCGGCCACCAGGCTGGGCGTGAACTCGTGCGTGATCGCCGCGTTGAAGTCCTTGTTGTGCTGCTCGAACACGGGGTGATCCGGCAGGTAGGTGAAGGTGCGGTCCGGCAGCCGGAACGCCGAGTTGGCGATCGCACGGTCGAAGCGGTCGCCCGGCAGGTTGTCCTGGCCGAGGAACCAGATGTCGTCGCCCGGGTTCGCGGTCATGGTGGGCGCCGCGTTGTTGTTGCCGCCGTTGCCGAACGGCAGGCCCGTGCCGCGATACCACGCGCGCCCCGCCGAATAGAGCGGCGTGTCCGCGTTCTCGTCGCCGCGGCGCGTGAGGCCCTCATTCTGCCGGTTGTACACCTTGCCGATGCCGGGCACGAAGACGTAGTAGAGCCCGCTGCGGCGATCGACGCCCTGGTTCGCGCCCTGCTTCGCCATGCCGGTGTACATCGCATCGGTGATCGGCGTGCTGAACGTGGTCGCGCCATCCCAGCCCGAGAGCTTGTCCGTCACCAGTGTCACCGCCTGGCTGCGTTCCACCAGGTCCGCCACGCCTTCGAAGGTGATCTGGGTCTTCGGCAGCGGCAGGTACGTGCCGGCCACGGTCAGGCCCTTCGTCTTCTCAAACTCGCCCCGGCGCCAGCCGTTGCGGTCGAACCACACGGCGTTGCCGCGCACCGCGAAGTTCTTCGTGACCGGCACATTCGTGTCGACCGTCGCGCGGTAGTAGTCCCACGAGCCGAACGTCGTCGAGACCGTGGTGAACGGCCGGCCAAGCCGCGCCCGCTTCGAGGTCGCACTGATGCCGCCACCGAGCGGGTTGTCGTTCGAGCCGTTCGTGATGTTGAACAACCCGGCGTTCGGCCCGCGGCCAAACTCGTAACGCTCCAGGTTGTACGAATCCATGATGCTGGCGCTGAACGAGAAATTCCGCTGGCCGTTCGTGGACTGCACGATGCCGCGGACGTTCAGGAGATTGGGGTTGCCGTACATATCCACGCCCTGGCCGTCGTAGATCGGCGCCGCGTTCGTCGACCACTGCGTCGCCTCCACCAGGTTCGTGATGTTCAGCGCGTCCATGAAGTCGCGCGTCATCGAGGAGAACGGCGCCGCCACGTCCTTCATGTCGAGGTTCAGCCGCCCGCCCGTGCCCATGCTCGTGGCCACGAAGCCGTCGTCCTTGTCCGAGGTGACCTCGAAGGGCGAGAGCGCGATCACGTCGTCGCCCGCCGCGGCGGCTTTCGCCGTCGTGGCCGTCGGGGTCGCCGCCACCGCCGCATTGGCCGGCTCGGATGCGGCCCGCTCCACCGGGCTCGGTTTCGGCGCCACTTGGCCCGAGAGCGAAGAGAGGGCGAACAGCACCGCGCCAAGCGCGCAGGCCGGTCGAAACAAGGCAGCCGGAACGTGAATCGCGGCAGGTTGAACGGACGGTTTCATGGGGTTGGTGTCTTGGAAAGGGCGAGATCGCCGGGTCGGCGAAAGCGCATCGCAGCGGGGCACAGGGAACGCGGCCAACGTACCCAGCACCGCCACGGCTACGACCCTTTTGCCGGTTAGCCGTTAACCTGATCCGCCCGCCGCGCCAGTGCCTCACCTCAGGTTGCCTGGTCTCGGACGCGCGCGCCGCGCACGCCCAGGAGCCCGCGCTACGCCCCGATCACCTGCCAGGCCGCCACCTGATATCCCGGCGTACCCGCGTCGAGGTCATGCGCGCGTTCCACCCGGCCCTGACCGCGCGCGCGGTCCCAGTGCAGCCGCACCTCGTTGAGCCGGGCCGCGAAACGGCCATCGTCCTCATACAGCCGCGCCTCGCGCGCACCATCGCCATACACCCGGGCCGTGAGCCGCCAACTGGCGGGATCGCCCGTGTGCAGCGTGGCATCCGCCAGGGGCAGCACTGCCCCACTCCGCACAAAGACCGGGGTCTGCCCGAGGGGCGCGCTCACGACGAAGCGCCGTCCGCCTTGCCGCCGTTCGCCGGTCCAGAAGTCGAACCAATCCCCCGGCGGCAGGTACACCGTGCGCCGCGCCGCCCCCATCGCGTCCGCCGCCCGCGCCGAGCCAGAAGCCACTGCCCGCACGATGATCGGCGCGACCAGCAGGGCATCGCCCACGAGGTACTCGTCGTCGATCGTGGCCGCCGCCGGGTCGTCCGGGAAATCCATGACCAGCGGTCGGAAGGGCGGCAGGCCCTCGCCCGCATACCGCACGAAGGCGGCATGCAGGTACGGCACGAGCCGCATCCGCAGTTCGGCCAGCGCCCGCACCCGCGCCTCCACCTGCTCCCATCCCGCCGCAAAGCGCCCGGCATGGTTCGCCGCCCGCTCCCCCTGCTTCCAGGGCGGATGCTTCAGGTACCAGCCGTTCACCATCATCAGTGGCGAGAACACCGCCATTTCGATTCGCCGGACCAGTTCGACCGGGTCCCGGGCGTCCCGCACCTCCGGCGTCCACAACAGCCCCGCAAAGCCGGCCGACGCCAGGCCCCGCACGAACTGCCGGTGATCGTAAAGGTCGCTGTAGAGGACATAAGGCAAGGGGCTGGCGAGCGCCCCCGAGGAACGCACCAACCCGTAGGTGCGCTGTCGCCGCATCGTGAACGCCGCCTGCAACGCCTCCTGGTAGCGCAGGCCCAGGAGCGAGTGCATCTGCTCGCCGTCCGCCCCCGACGGGAAGCGCGCATGCTCCGGAAACGACCAGTTCCCGGTGAAGTCCGAGTTGTCGCACTCGTCGGCCTTGAACCCGGCAAGTCCCTCCGCGATCAGCCGCGCGTGGTGCGCCGCGAAGCACCGCCGCGCCTCCGGATCGAGGAAGTCCGGCACCACGCCGCCCCAGACCGCGACGTTTCCCACCCGCGGCAGCAGCGCCTCATACATCGGCGCCGAGGGGTGGACAAAGGCCTGCTCCCACGCGTTCACCCGAAAGCCAGCCGCCGCCAATTGCGCGAGCATCTCCGCCGGCGCCGGGAACCGGTCACTCCACGAGTACGAACACGCGTAGGCGTGCGTCTGCCAATACGGCTCCAGCCCGAGCACGTCGCAGGGGACCCGCCGCGCGCGCAGTTCCGCCGCGAGGGCCAGCGTATCGGCCTGCGTGGCGTCCGTGTGCTCCCGATACCAGAAGCCGAGGCCCCACCGCGGCGGCACCACGCCTCCGCCCGCGAACAGGTTGTAGCGCTGCACCGCCTCACGCAGCGACGGTCCGGCAAACAAGTACATGTCGACCCCGCGCGCCGGCGCGGGCACCTCGATCAGCACCTCACTCGGCTGCCCCAGCCCGAGCCGCTCGGGCGGAGTGACGCCGTTCCAGTCGTCGCGCCGCGCCGACGTTGCGCCCCCCTCGCGGACGCGCGGTGGTGCCGCCACCTTGTTGCCCAGGTAAAACGTCGCGTAACGCGCCGTGTCCACGAACACGCCGTAGCCTCGATTCGTGACGTAGAACGGCACCGGCGCATGGCTGTCGCCGGTGTCCAGCCGGGGGTCGGCGTTGACCCGCAGCCGCTTCTTCGTTCCGCGGTGCTGGAACGACTGCAACTGCAGGCCCAGCCCATAGACTCGTTCGCCGGCGGCCAGCGGCATCCGGAGCAGGACGCCGCGGCTGGAGATCTCTGCCGCGACGACGACCGGCGCGCCCGCCGGCGCCGGCAGCCGCGCCAAGGCGTCTGCGGCCACGTCATACCCGCGTGTGCGCACGGGTGTGATCGGTTCCGGCTCGCCAAACGTGACGCGCCAAACGCCGGGAAAGAGCTCAGTTGCAGGAGCGGGCACGGCTCAGCCGTCCTGGCGGTCACTCCGTCGTGCCGTCGTTCGCCCGAGCCGGACCGGATGGCGCGGCGGCCGTCGGTGTTTCGCCTCGGGATGCGCCGGTACGCTCACCAGAACACGTCCCGGACCTGCACGCGCCGCGCCAGCGCCTCCATGAAGAAGTAGTCGCCCCAGCTCGCATACACGGAGCGTGGGACGACATGGCGCGTGGCCGGGTCGAAGCTCTCGCCCACCTCAGCCTGCCGCAACAGGCCGGGGCAGCCGGGATCCGCGTTGAAATAGTCGGGCGCACCGAGCCGGGAGAGCAGCGCGTCGGCCCGCGCGGCGAGTTCCGGCTCATGGGCATGCGCGCAGATCTCGTCGATACCGCACACCGCGATGGCGGCCGCCGAGGAATCGCGCAGCCGGGGCTGACCGGCCGGCAGCCGAAAATCCCAGGGAGGCACTCCTTCGTCGTCGAGCTGCGCGCAGAAGGCGCGCGCGAGCCTCCGCGCCGTCTCCAGATACGCCGTCGCTCCGGTGTGCCGGTATGCGAGGGCAAAGCCGTAGATCGCCCACGCCGTGCCGCGCGCCCACTGCGATTCAACGTCGTAGCCGCAATAGTTGTCCGGGCCCACCGGCCGGTCGGCCCACGGGTGGAACCGGTACGCATGGCAGACGCTCTGGTCCGGGCGCACGAACCGCGCGCGGGTGGTGTCGGCGTGCCGGTGCGCAATCTCCGCCAGCCGGACGTCGCCCGTCTCCCGGCTCGCCCACCAGAGCAGCGGCAGGTTCATGAGGCAGTCGATGATCGCCAGCCCCGCGTAATCGGTGTCGGCCTCGTCCATCGGCCCCCACGCCTGGATGAATCCGCCCTCCGGCCGGAACCGCCCGGCGAGCACTTCGGCCGCCTGTAGCGCCGTCGCGCGGTCACGGGCATCCCCGGCCAGCCGGTACAGCCCGACCGAATACAGCGAATACAGGAAACCCAGGTCGTGCATGGTCTCCCGGCGGTGCGTCGTCACCTTCGCGCGGTACACTTCGCGCAGCTGCCCGAGCGGCTCGAGCAACGTGGCATCACCGGTATGTTGATACGCGAGCAGCGCCATGCCGGTGCAGAACGAGGAGGTCCAGTTGCCGATCTCGAAGAACCCGTCGCCCGCGGCGAAATAGTCGCCGTCCCCCGCCCACGCGGCCGCGCCCGGCCGTGCCGCCAGCCGCCGCACATTGGCGCCCGCCTTGGCGACACACGTCGCCAGCCAGGCGGCCGCGGTCGCCGGCGCCAGGGGGGAGAGGCTCGGGTTCGGGAGCATGGCGATGACGGTGCCGGACGCCGGAAAGGGACTCGACACCTTCGCGGGTTAGCAGTTAACCCACCGCCGTGGCCACCCCGCCCTCTCCCGCCTCGCCCCGCCCCACCATGCGCACGCTCGCCGAGCGCGCCGGGGTCAGCTCCGCCACGATCTCGCTCGCGCTGCGCGGGCACCCCCGCATCTCCGCCGCCACCCGGCGCCGCATCCTCCGCCTCGCCGAGCAGCTTGGCTACCGGCCCGACCCGAGCATCGCCAAGCTCATGCTGCACCTGCGCACCCGCCGGCCGCCGGGGTTCCAATCGCTGCTCGCCGCGCTCACGACTGTGCCGGAGGCGGAAGAGCAGCCCTACCTGCGCGAGCTCCGGCGCAGCGCGCAGGCCCGCGCCGAGGCGCTCGGGTACGGGCTCACCGTGCTGCGCGTGGCAGCCGATGCCGCACGCCGTCCCGATCTCGAGCGCATGCTGCGGGCCCGCGGGGTGGACGGCATCCTGCTCCTGCCGATGGCGGCGCCGCGCGAATTCCGCCCGCTCCTCGACTGGCGCAAGTTCTCCGTCGTAAGCGCCACCAACGCCGTGCTCGCCCCGCAGTTTCACCGCGTCGTCCCCCACCAGTTCAGCAATGCCCTCCTCCTCTGCGAGGAGCTCACCCGCCGCGGTTACCGCCGGCTCGGCCTGGTCATGAACTCGCGGCACGACCTCACCGTCGGGCATGGCCCCTCGGCCGCCGTGGTGTGGCAGAACATGCTCGGCGGCACGGAACGCGTCATGCCCCTGATCTTCGATCCGGCCGGGGCCGGCGACCTGCGCGAGTGGTTCGAGCGGGAGCGGCCCGATGCCATCATCGCCGAGGGCGCGGACAACGCGCAGGACATCGCCCGGCAACTCGGGCTCCGCGTGCCCGGCCCGGTGGGCTTCGTCACCACCAACCGCTCGGGCCCATCGGTCTTCGCTGGCATTGAGGAACGACCCGACGAGATCGGCGCCGCCGCGATCCGACTCCTCACCAGCCTCATCCAGCACGGCGAGAAGGGCATCCCCAAGGTGCCCACGGTCACGATGGTGGCCGGCGCCTGGGTCGAAGGTCGATCGGTGCGCGCGCCCAGCCGCGCCGCCCCACGGAAAGCGGCCACCGCCTAGTTCACCGCCGGCGCCGGCCCCGCGCCCGATTTGCGGCGGCTGATCGCATACAGCACCGCGCCGGCACCGCCGATGGTGCCGCCGACAAACAGGAAACAAAGCCGGCCCACCAGGCCGTTGGGGATCGCCATCAGCAGGAGCACAAACGCGCCGTACACGAGACAGAGCAGGCCCAGGAGGCGATACACGCCCGCTTCGCTGCCTGCGCCGCCCGTCGCCGGCGCCGGCGTAAGCGGGGTGCGCAGCTTGAGAAACATCGCCTCCACCCGCGCGCGCTCCCCGTCGCCCGTACGGCGATACCAGAACGTCGAGCCAAAGAAGACGAGCGTGCCGACCAGCAGCGTCCCGAGCACCGTCACCGCGAGCAGCACGTCGCTCCGTTCGGCCGCGCTCAGGACCGCCTGCGGCCCGCCCAACTCGCCTTGGATCCACGCCGGCAGCCCGGCCACGAAATCGGCCCGCTCCACGGCATGCGCGAACCGGAAGTTCGCCCACGCGGAGAAGCCGAAGCACGCCAGGGCCGTGACCCACGCGGACCAGCCCGGCGTCCGGCGGTAGAAGAAGCCAAAGAACACGGGCACCGTGAGCGGGAGCGCCAGGCTCACCATGAACTGGTTCAACAACGTGAAGATGTCGCTGCGCCGGTGCGTGTTGATCAGCACTGCGAGCGCAATGATCGCCGCGCCGAACGCCAGCGTGCAGCCCTTGCTCACCAGCAGCAGCGTGCGCTCGGAGGCGTGCGGACTGAGCACCGGACGATAGAAGCTGCGTACGAAGACGCCGACGTACTTGTTCACCGCCGCGTCCATGTTGGTGAGCGTGGCGCCGAACATCGCGCACATCAGCAGGCCGATCAGGCCCACCGGCATCACGCGCAGCGCCACCGCCACGAACGCGCCCTCCGAGGGCTTGGCGAGCTGCGGAAACACCGCGCCCAGATCCGGGTAGAGCAAGGTGGCCGCGAGCGGCGGGATGACCCAGAGCACCGGCCCCACCAGCCCGCCCACGAGCGGGATCCACGGCATCCGCCGCGCATGCACCTCGTTCTTCGGCATCAGGTACATCGTGGAAAACTCGAGGCTGTTCAGCTCGACCGCCTTCACGCTCATGAACGCCACGCCAAACGCCGCCAGCACCGCCGGCCGAAACGCCTCCCAGAGCCGGAGGTGCGCGGGATGCGTCGCCTCGAGCTGCGTCACGAGCCCGCCCAGCCCGCCCACCGCCGGGTCGCGCAGCGTCAGCACCACGGCCAGCGTTGTGATCGTCATCACGAGCAGCAGCTGGACGAAATCACTGGCGAGCACGGCAAACGCGCCGCCCGCAAACGCCACGACCGTGATGGTGACCCCGAGCACGACGATCACCGGGTTGACCCCGACGTGCAGCACCGCCGCCGCGAACACGCTGATGGACATCAGCGTGAAGCCGGCCTTCACCAACTCGATCGGCACGCGCACCCAGGTGTAGAACTGTTCCGTCGCGGGCCCGAAGCGCTCGCGCACCGCCTCCATCCACGTGATCACGCGGAGCCGGCGAAACCGCACGCACGTGTACGCCGTGACGCCAATCATCGCCGGCACCGAGGCATAGAACACCAGCATCACATGCAGCCCCGAGCGATAGACGTCGGACGCCGCGCCCACGAACGCCCACGCGGAGAACACCGACAGCCACGCCGACGTCCCGGTAATCCACCAGGGCATTGCCCCGCCGCAGCGGAAATAGTCCGACGTGTTCCGGCTCATGCCACGGAACACGAGTCCAACGACCAGCAGGAACACGACGTACACCGCGATGATCGCGTAGTCGTACCCGCTGAGCCCGGGGGCCGCGGTCGCGAGCACGAGGGAGAAGCCGGGCGGGTTCACGCCAGCAAGGGGACCGACCGCGCTGGGGCATTCGCGGAGACGTTGAGCATGCGGTTCCCATCAAGGCCGCGCCATGCCGCCCGGCTCAAGCCTGGGCTGCGTTAACCGTTAACACGCAAAGCGGCTGGCTGGCCGATTTGCGAAAAGGGATGGGGATGCGCGGCGCGCTGGCTTCCGTTTGCACCCCCTCGCCCCAACTCGCCCATTTCCCTTTTTCCACATTCGCTCTCACCTTCACTCTTACCCTCACTTTCACTTCCCGCACTCTCACCGATGAGCCCTATCGTCCTCGCGACGCTTAACGCGAAGTACATTCACGCCTCGTTTGGCCTGCGTTACCTGCTGGCCAACCTGGGTGAGTTGCGGCCGCAGGCTCGCCTCGAGGAGTTCACGATCAGCCAGCGGCCGCTGGAGATCGCCGAGCGCATTCTCGCGCACGAGCCCAGGATCGTCGGGCTGGGCGTCTACATCTGGAACGTGGGCCCCACGACGGAGGTGGTGGCGCTCCTCAAGCGCATCCGTCCCGACCTCATCGTGGTCCTCGGCGGGCCCGAGGTGAGCCACGAAACGGGCGTCCAGGACATCGTCCGGTTTGCCGACTACACCATCACTGGCGAGGGCGACCTCGCGTTCGCCGCGCTTTGCCGGGAACTCCTGGCCGGGCGCCGTCCTGAAACGCGCGTCATCGCCGCACTTCTACCGGACTTCTCCCAGCTGACGCTGCCCTACGATGAGTACACCGACGAGGACATCGCTCACCGGCTGATCTACGTCGAAGCGTCGCGCGGCTGCCCTTTCAGCTGCGAATTCTGCCTGTCGTCGCTGGACGTGCCGGTCCGGCAGGCACCGCTCGAGCCGTTCCTGGCGGCGTTGGACCGGCTCCTTGCGCGCGGGGTCCTGCATTTCAAGTTCGTCGACCGCACCTTCAACCTGAACCTCGCCGTCAGCCGCCAGATCCTCGAGTTCTTCCTCGCGCGGCTCCGGCCAGGGTTGTTCCTCCACTTCGAGATGGTGCCCGACCGCGTGCCGCCCGAGCTCCGCGAATTGCTCGCGCGGTTTCCCGCCGGACACCTCCAGCTCGAGATTGGCATCCAGACCTTCAATCCCGAGGTGGCGACGCTCATCAGCCGGCGCCAAAACTACGCCAAGCTCGAGGAGAACCTGCGGTACCTCCGCCGCGAATCGGGTGCGCATCTTCACGCCGACCTGATCGCCGGGCTGCCGGGCGAGTCGCTCGAGAGCTTCGCCGCGGGTTTCGACCGGCTCGTCGCCCTCGGGCCACAGGAGATTCAGCTCGGCATCCTCAAGCGCCTGCGCGGCACGCCCATCGCCCGCCACGATTCCACCTGGGACATGGCGTACTCGCCGCTCGCCCCGTACGAGATCCTGCGCAACCGGCTGATCGATTTCCCGACGATGCAGCGGCTCCGCCGCTTCGCCCGGTACTGGGATCTGGTCGGCAACAGCGGCAACTTCGTCACCACCACGCCGCTCCTGTGGAACGATGGCGCCTCGCCCTTCCAGGCCTTCCTGGGGCTGAGCGACTGGCTCTTCGCGCGCGAAGGCCGGCACCACGCCATCGCGCTCGTGACGCTGATGCAGGACGTGTTCGCCTACCTCACGGAGGTGCGGGGCCTCGCGCCGACGCTCGTGGCCGACGCCTTGTGGCGCGACTTCCAGCGCGCGAACCGCGGCGAGATGCCGCCGTTCCTGCGTCCTCACCTCCCCGGCGAGCATCCCGTGCCCGCGCACCTCCGCCGCGCGGGCGGTCACCTCCCGGCGCGCCAGCAGCGTCACGCCGGCCCGGACGCGCAATAGGAAGAACGGCGGCCACATTGCCGCCGACGCCTCCCCGTCGACGCTCGGAGCACCCTCCGGCCGACTCACGGCCGCGACGTTATTCTCCATGCGTCCCTCCCCTGTTCGCCTTGTTCTCCTTTCGCTGGCGCTGTTCGTGTCGGCAGGTGCCGTCATCGCCGCCGACGCCACCAGCACGCGTCCCCCGCTCAGTCCGGTCTTCGGCGACCACATGGTCCTGCAACGCGGCAAGCCCAACACCTTCTGGGGCTGGGTGACTCCCGGACAAACCGTGCGCGTCGCGATCGGCGAGCACGCGGCCCAGGCCGTCGCCGGCGCGGATGGACGCTGGGAGGCCACACTCGAGGTGCCGCCGCCCGGCGGTCCGTACACCGTGGAGATCGACGCCGGCGAAAAGCGGACGCTGAAGGATGTGCTCGTGGGCGACGTCTGGCTCTGCGGCGGGCAGTCCAACATGGAATGGCCCCTTCGGGCGACCGACGGCGCCGAGGCCGAGTTGGCGCGCGCCAACGTCGCGACGCTGCGTCTGTGCCAGGTCGGGCGGCGCGTCGCGTACACGCCGGCCACCGACCCGAAAGTCGAATGGAAGCCGTGCACGCCCGAAAACGCGGCCGCGTTTTCCGCGGTCGGGTACCTTTTTGGCCGGAGGCTGCACGATGAGCTGCAGGTCCCGATCGGCTTGGTCTCGGCCAACCTCGGCGGCAGCCCGGCGGAGTCCTGGATGAGTCCCGCGGCATTGGCCCGGCTGGGCGAGTTCGAGCCGCAGCGCGCCGAGATTGCGCGGCTCGCGCAACAAGGCCAGCCCCCCTTCGGCAGCTTCCTCATGCACTGGCTCGACGAACACGACGCCGGCCGCGATGGCTGGGCGAAGCCGGAGTTCGACGATCACGCCTGGGCAGAGGTCCCGATGCCGGGCGGGTTTGCCGAACTGGGGGTGCCAAAGGATCCGGCGATCGTGTGGTTCCGCCGCGAGGTCGTGCTGCCGGAGATCCTGCCGGCGGGCCAGGCCCGTGTCTTCCTCGGCGTGGTCGAGCGGATGGACACGGTGTACGTGAACGGGCGGCAAGTCGGCGCCAGCTCCTGGGTGGAGAATCCCCGCGTGTATGCGATTCCCGGTGACGCGTTGCGTCCCGGCCGCAACGTGATCGCGGTGCGCGTGTTCAAGACGAAGCCCGACGGCGGCTTTCTGTCCCCGGCCGCCGCGCTGCGTATCGAACTCGGCGATGGCCGCAGCGTGCCGCTGGCCGGCGCCTGGCGCGGACACCTGAGCTACGATGCGCGTCCACCCGCGACGCTGCCGCTGGATTTCGACAACTACCCGACGATGCCGACGGTCCTGCACCACGGCATGCTCGCGCCGCTCGCGCCCCTCGCGCTGACCGGGGCGATCTGGTACCAGGGCGAAGCCAACACCTCGCGCGCGGCGCAGTACCGGCGGCTGCTGCCGGCGCTGATCGCGGACTGGCGCGCGACCTTCGGCCAGGGCGAGTTTCCCTTCTACATCGTGGGCCTGCCCGCGTTCACGGCGCGCAAGACGACGCCCGCGAGCGACGGCTGGGCCGAATTGCGAGCCGCGCAGGCGTTCACCGTGCGCAACGTCCGCAACACCGCGCTCGCCGTGACGATCGACACCGGCGAGGCCGGCAACATTCACCCCACCAACAAGCGCCCGGTCGCCGAGCGGCTCGCGCTCGCCGCGTTGGCCGGGCATTACCGGCGCGACGTCGTCGCGAGCGGCCCCACCCTGCGCTGGGCCGAGCGCCAGCCGGGAAAGTTCATCCTGCGTTTCGATCACGCCGACGGCGGGCTGCAGGTGCGCGGAGACACGCTGGCGGAGTTCTCGCTTCTGGACGCCGCCGGCGTGTGGCATTGGGCGGAAGCCCGGATCGTCGCGCCCGATACGGTGGTCGTCTCCTCGCCCGTGGTCCCCGCGCCGGTCGCCGTCCGCTACGCCTGGCAGGCCAATCCGCGCGCCACGCTCGTGAATGGCGCCGGCCTCCCCGCCGCGCCCTTCAGCACGGAGGCAGACCGGCCTTAGTCCTGGTAGCGAACGCCACCACTGTGCCCCCTACGCCTCGTTCTCCTCTTCCTGAGCGAAGCCTCTTCGTCGACCCGGGCGCAGTCACGAGGGCGTGGCCTCAACGAAAGGCGCCGCGGCTGAGCTGCTCCACGATCGTACGATCACTGCGGCAGCGCGGCATCTTGTGCTGGCCGCCCCATTTCCCCTGCTCGCGCATCCAGCGCTCGAAAGTGCCGGCGGGCACCAGGCGCACCACCGGCCCGTCCAGCCCGCCCCCCTGCCGCTTCGCGAGATAATCGTCGTTTGCCCGCTGCAGTTCGTGGTCGAGCTCCGCGGCCAGCTGTTCGCAAGACGCACCTTCCTTCGGTTCTGACTTCAGTTCCACCCACCACTCGTGGCGGCCGCGCCGCACCCCGGCCGCCGCGTTGGCAAAGAGCGGCGCCACATGGAAGTTCGCCACGCACGCGCCGATCCGCGTCATCACGCGCGTCAACGCATCCGTGAGGTCCTTCTCGATCACATGTTCGCCAAAGGCACTGAGCTGGAGCGCAGTCCGGCCGGCATACACCAGCCGCGCCGGCTGGGTGGACACGAACCGCACGACGTCCCCGATGAGATAGCGGCAGAGCCCGCCCGGCGTCGTAAGCAGCAGCGCGTAGTCCACTCCGGTCACCACATCTTCAAGCGGCACGACCGCGGCGCCGACGCCCGCCGGCCCAGACGTCTGCAACTCGGCCAGAGGCACGAATTCGAAGAAGAGCCCAGCATCGACGAGCAGCCGGAGCCCCGCTTCCGGCTCGAGATCCTGGGCCGCGATGAAACCTTCCGATGCCGGATAGACTTCGTGAAATCGCACCTCCGGGCCGAGCGCGGCTCGCAGTTCGCTCACAAACGGCCCGATGGGCACGCCGCCGTGGACCAGGCACTCGAGGTTTGGCCAGATCGACCGCAAGGTATCGCGGCCAGTGGTCTGTCGCATGACCTCGGCAAAGATGAGGATCCAGCTCGGAATGCCGGCGAGCAGGCGGACATCGCGCGTGGCGGTGCGTTGCCCAATGGCGGCCAGCTTGGCTGGCCAGTCCGCGATCTGCGCGATATCCCGGCCCGGTTCGTATAGAAAGCGCTCCGCCCAGCCGGGCAGATTCTGTGCCGTGATACCGCTGAGGTCGCCGGCCCAGGCGGCGAAATTGCCCGTCCCAGAAATCTGCGCGAGCTGCGTCGATCCTCCGAGGAAGAGCTGACGGCCGGCAAAGACGGAGCCGCTCCCAGCCCGCCGGGCGTAAAACCCCAGTGAATCCAGGCCCGCGTGGCGAAAGTGCCGCAGCATCGCCGGGGTGACCGGCAGATACTTGGTGGGTCCGTGCGTCGTGCCCGACGATACGGCATACAACGAGCAGCGGCCGCGCCAGAGCACGTCGGGCTCTCCGGCCTTCATGCGCTCGATCCAGGGCGCCAGATCCTCGTAGGTGCGGGGCGCGACACGGGTGCGGAACTCACGATAGGTTGTGCTGCGGTCGAGCCCGCAAACGGCGCCAAACGACGTGCCGCCAAATCCCGCCATGAGCGTCGCAAACGCTTCGGCCTGCGCCCGCCGCTGATAGTCTGGCAGCGCCAATCTCCGGTCGACACGACGGGTCCGCGCCATTGCGCCCCACGCAACCGTACGCTGCAGCCACGCCGGCGGTGGTGCCCCCAGCCCGCAGGAACGGTGCCCCGTAAACGCGATCATGCGGCAAACGGGAGCGTCCGCCGGCGGCGGATGCATTGATAGAAGGCCTGCAGGCGCGGCAGGAACTCGAAGGCGTGAAACACCAGCGAGGCATGCTGCACCGGCGGCAAGCCCACTCGCGCCCGCACCTGGTGCGTCGTGCCCCGAGGGAAATAGGCTGCCGTGGCCTGCTCCAGCGCGAAGCGGACCGGTGCAGCGGCATCGAGCACCGCATCTTCGCACTGGGCGAACAGGATCATTGCGGGCGCCTCCGTCAGCGGCAGCTCGGCGGGAGAAAAATACTGCGGCGGCGGTGCCATGGCCTGCAGCGCCTCCACGCGGCCCACCGCCCCGCGGGCCGTCACGCTGCGGATGGTCGCGTTGACCGCGCTTCGCAGATGCGTCAACTCGTGGGCAGTCATGAGCCGGCGCAACGCGGCCTGGTTCTGCGCGCCGGCCTCAAACATCCGGACGAAGAGCGCCCGGGACTTTGCGACGATGGCGTCGCCGGGCGCCGTCACACCGAGATACGGTTTCAGCGCCCGTCCCAATAGCGTCGTCGGCTTCGCGGAACCAGGCGCGATCAGGTCGTCCACGCAAGCCACCGGGCTGATGAGCACCAGCCCGGCGAGCAGCGGCTCCCGGCCCAGCCGGCGGCACTCCCGCAGCCAGTGCAGCACAATGCCCGCACCGAAGCTGACGCCCAGGATCACCGGCGGCTGGCCCGCCCTCACGCATTCGCTCACCAGCCGATCGAGCTGTCCACACAGCGTCGCCAGGCAGAATCCGCCGCGCGGGTAGTGCACGTAATAGAGATCGCCCGAGCGCAGCAGCGCCCGCCTCAACAGGAAGACCTGCTCGAGCGCATCGGGCACCAGCCCGCCGAGGACGATGGTCGGACATTGCCCCGCGCCCCGCTCGCGCAGGATCGTCGCGGCGCAGCCTTCGTCCGCGGCGGCCGGGCCGGCGTGCAGCGTGATTTGCGACGGGCGGAAACGCTCTCCCGCCGCGCGCACGAGCGCATGCAGCGGGCGCAGAGGCTCCGCCGTCAAAACCGAGAAGAAGGAGACAGCGGGCGCGAGGTTCGGCGCGGACATGAGAGCCCGATACCGAGCGGCAATCCCCGGGGGCAACCGCGATCTACGAGGGTCGCCGCAATGCTACACGGCCGTCACCTAACCGTCGCTTGGCCGCGATCCCGCACCGTTTTGATCTGCGGGACAGGTCCTACGTAATACACGTAACCCAGCTCCGCATCGACGGCGATCGCCTCAATCTCCTTCCACGTGCTGAACCGGCCGAACTGCCGCAAAAAAGGCGGCCCGGAAAATCCGGGCCGCCTGAAAGCGTTGCCTTGGTCCTTAGGTTTTCGCGGAAGCGAAAACCTGTGGGAACCTCACTGGCCGACCTGATAGCGGATGAAGCGGCGGACCTGGAGGTTCTCACCGATCGTCGCGATCTTCTGGGTGAGGATCTCCTGGATCGTCTTCTCCGGCTGCTTCACGAACGGCTGATCGAGCAGGCAGACGGTCGAGAAGTACTTCTCGAGCTTGCCCTCGACGATCTTCTGGATGGCTGCCGGCGGCTTGCCCTGCACCTGGGCGGCGGCGATGTCGCGCTCCTTCTGGAGATCGGCCTCGGGCACCTCGGTCCGGCTGACGTACAGCGGGCTGGCGGCGGCGATCTGCAGGCAGAGGTCCTTGACGAAGACCTTGAAGTCATCATTGCGGGCGACGAAGTCGGTCTCGCAGTTGACCTCGATCATCACGCCGACTTTGCCGCCGACGTGGATGTAGGACTCGATGAGACCTTCCTTGGTGGCGCGCTCGGCCTTCTTCGCGGCGGAGGCGGCGCCCTTCTTGCGAAGGATCGTGATGGCTTCCTCGACGTTGCCGTTGGCCTCCGTGAGGGCCTTCTTGCAGTCCAGCAGACCGGCGCCGGTTTTCTCGCGCAGGTCGGCGACCATTTGAGCGGTAATAGGTGAGCTCATGAAAGACGTGGTCGGAGGGGATTACTCGGCCTTGACGGCGGGCTTCTTCGCGCGGACCGGCTTCTTCTTGGCGCCGGCGGCGGGGGTCTCGCTCTCACCCTCGACGAGCGGCACAACCTCGGGCGGGAGCTCGACGCGGGAAAGGTCGACTTCCTCGGTGGTCGCGGCCGGAGCGGCGGCGGCCGTCTCGACGCCGGCGGTGGCGGCCTTGATGTCGGCCTGACCGCGGGCGGCGCGGCGGGCTTCGCGCTGGGCGAGGCCGTTCTGGATGGCGGCGGTGACCGTCTCGACGATGATGCGGACCGACTTCACGGCGTCGTCGTTGCCCGGGATCGGGTGCGAGACGGTGGTCGGATCGGAGTTGGTGTCGACGATGGCGACGCACGGGATGCCGGCGCGAGCGGCCTCGGCGACGGCGATCTTGTGGTGGTTGACGTCGACGACGAACATCGCGGTGGGCAGGCCGCCCATGTCAGCGATGCCGCTGAAATTCTTCTGCATGCGCGTCATCTCGCGCTTGATGGCGGACTCCTCCTTGCGGGGGAGCTTGGACATTTCGCCGGAGGTCTCCATGGCCTGGTACTTCTTGTACTTGGCGATGGATTTCTTGACGGTCTCGTAATTCGTAAGGGTGCCGCCGAGCCAACGGTCGACGACCATGGGCATGTTGACGGAGGTGGCGGCCTCGCGGACGATTTCCTTGGCCTGGCGCTTGGTGCCGACGAAGAGCACGTTGCCGCCGCTGGCGACCTTGTCCTCGAGGAACTCGCAGGCCTTGGTCAGCGCCTCGTGCGTCTTGCCGAGGTCGATGATGGTGACGCCCTGCCGGTGATCGAAGATGAACGGCTTGGAGCGCGGGTTCCAGCGCTTGGTCTGGTGGCCGAAGTGAACACCCGCGTCGAGCAGGTCCTTGGGAGTGACGTTGATAGGCATGTTGATCTATGTATCTTCCGACACACAGGTCGGCCGGAGGGCCGCCTTGCGATCGATCGATGATGGTTGATGGTTGAATTCCCCGCCCCACCGAGGAGCGAAGAGCTGGTCAAAACACCGGAGCGGGAGGCGTGAGGCAAGAGAGAATTCGGGAATTTCAAAAAAGGGCGTTGACAGCGCTCTTCCCGGCCGGATGGTTGGCCCCTCTTCTGTTGCAGGGTGGAGCAGCCTGGTAGCTCGTCAGGCTCATAACCTGAAGGTCGTTGGTTCAAATCCAACCCCTGCACCCAATTTCAGTGAAACGCCTCCCTCTGCTCGGGAGGCGTTTTTGTCTGTAAGTGCCTCTTCCGTCGGAGGAATCGGCGCTATCTGGCGAACATCCTCTTCGCCATTCCCTGCCAGCCCGCGACAGCTCATGTCTGCGCTTTGTGAGTCTATTTGTGTGTCGGGTTCCGGTGCCGGTTTGTGGCTTGGCGTGTCCTTGGAGTCTTGGCTCTGCCAAGCGAGTGCGTTGACTGCGGCGAAGGTCGGAAGCTGCGTGGCGTCCGTGTAGATGTTTGCCGTGAGCCTAGGGTCGCTGTGTCGCAGGAGTTCCTGTGCCAGGCGCTGGGAAACCCCACTGGACGCCAGCTTGGTCGCGAACGTGTAGCGCAGCGCGTGAAAATCGAGCTTCCGCCCCAAGGGGTCAATTCGCGTGATGCCGGCTTTTTTCAGGTCGATCTTGATCCGTTCGTCGGGGTGCACGAGTTGCACAAAAACCGGATCGTTGAGCTGGGGATTCCGCCCGGCTGCGACCTCCTTTAGTTCGGCGAGCAGCTGGGGGTGGATGGGAAGCAGTGCATCCTTTCGATTCTTGGTGGTGCTGGCCCGGACCGCGATATGAGGCCGCTCATGATCGAGCCGCAAGTCACCCCACCTGACTTGTCTCAGTTCTCCTGCACGCAGACCCGTGAACGCCGCAGCAAGGTAAAGTAGCCGAACCTTCGGGGGAGCGACGTTGAGCAATCGATTGAGTTCGTCATCGGTGAAGGCGCGACGCTTCCGCTGCCTTCCTCGGACATCAACGCGGACAACTGATCGAAGCGGATTCTCGGGAAGACGGCCTTGTTTCACCATCCAGTTCAGGAAGGCGCTGACACTGTTCAGATACTCGTTGAGCGTCTTGGGGCTTGAACGGCCCTGCTGTGACCGCCATCCGACGAAACTGCCAGACGTGATGTCACTGACGCTCTTCCAGGAGCACTCACCCATAAGGCGCGAAATGCGCGCACGCACGTCCTTCTGGTACTTTGGAGTTCGGCCTATTGTCGCCAAGTCTGCCGTAAAGTCGGATACATGGGTCAGAATTGGTTTCTGCGCCGATTCACGTTGGAGCTTGGGTGCAAGGAGGCCGGCTCGTTCGCGTTCCTTCTCTGCGATGAGCTCTCGAAGCTTCTTTTCAGCGACCTGCTTGTCAGATGTCTCCAGCGAAATATCCGTCATCGTGAAGTCACCGTCTAGCCGGAACCGGGCACGGTAGATCCTTCCGATCCCCATCTTTCCGTTCTTCGTCCGTTTGGGTCTGAAAACGTATGCGATCATAGGAAAATGCAGCTTCGCCCTGCGGCCAACTGACGCGCATCCGTGCCCCGCAGGCCTTCGGAGTGAATGGTCTTCGTTAGCCGAGGAGGGCTTCTATCGCCTTCCGTGATCCCTCAGGAAGTGAGGCCCAACGTGCGACCAACTTCGCAATAACGGGACCAAGCGTGCTCAAAAATTGTGGGTCTATTGCTGTGTTCGCAGCAGTCGCAGTAGCCGAATTCCGTTCGAAAACTGGCTCCGCCGGCGACTCGGCTGCTCCTTCGAATCCTGTCGCCCCGAGTTTCTGCCGACCCTTGGCAAACTGCGCCAATACGTGCTCAAACCTCTCGGGATGAGGGCTCGCGGGTAATTCTGCTTCGCTTTTTCCTGCGCCAGAAAATGCCTGGATTTGCCCGCCAGAGACCCCGTTTTGTGGGTCTATTGCTGTGTCTGTTCTAGCCTCACAACGCCCCTGCGAATCAGCGGGGACCTTGGTACTCCCGCTCCTGCTCGTCCATTTTAGGCCGTTTACGGCGTCCCAGAGCGGTAGCTGAGTGACATCGGTGTAGATGTTTGCGGTCAGCCGTGGATCGCTATGGCGCATCAGCTCCTGCGTCACACGCTGGGATGCTCCACCTGCCGCAAGGCGCGTTGCGAACGTGTAGCGCAGTGCGTGAAAATCGAGCTTTCGCCCCAGGCTGTCGAGCCTTGCTATCCCGGCCTTTGCCATATCCTTCCGAATACGGCGGTCCATGTGGGAGTGCTGGAGAAAGACCTTTGTTTCGGGCAGCGGATTGTCGGGACGAACCGCTTGCAGCTTTTCGACTAAAGCGGGATGCATCGGAAGTATCGCAGCCTTGCGGTTCTTTGTAGTGGACGCACGGACGGCAATATAGGGTCGCTCGTGGTCGAAATGGATGTCTGCCCAAACCACTTTTTGAAGCTCGCCGATTCGAAGGCCGGTAAACGCGGCCGCCATGTAGAGCGTCCGAATGTCGGGCGTAGCGACGGCAAACAGCCTTTCAAGCTCCGCTTCGCTAAATGCACGCCTTTGCTGCTGGTGCCCTCGCACATCCACGCGAGCCACGTCTGCCAAAGGATTCCGTGCGATGTTTCCTTGTCGCGTCATCCATGTAAGGAAGCCATTCGCCGTGGCTAGAAAGTCGTTCAGGGTTTTACGACTCAGAGTTTTGTTCTGTGAGCGCCATGCGACGAAGCTTTGTGGCGTTACATCGGATGGCAGTTTCCACTGACATTCGGTGGCAAGCCGCGTAAAGCGTGAGGCGAGCATGGAAGTGTACCGAGTGACCCGCCCACGGGCGCCTAGGTCGGCCACGAACTCCTTGAGATGATCGTCCAATGAGCGGTTGGCTGCTTCGCGTTCGGTCTTCGGGGCGATGAGGCCTGCCTTTTCGCGTTCACGTTCAGCGATGATCTCGGCCAGCATACGCTCTGCGACCCGTTTGTCTGGGGTGTGCAGGGGAACTTCAGTGATCGCAAAGTCGCCCTTCAGCCGATATCGGCCACGGTAGAGACGCGCAGTCTCGACTTTCCCGTCTTTTCGACGGCGTGGACGATATACGTGGGCTAACATGGTTTATATATAATACTTGATTATAGCGTTTACGTCCAGGCTTGCGTGGACAGTGTCAGCCTCGTTGCGCGCGCAGCGACGCGAGGTAAGACTGAATGTCGGACTCAAAGAGCTTTGAGGCTCCTCCGACCTTGACGGGCCGGGGCAACAATCCACGAGCGATGAGCCGGTAAACGGCCCGCAAGGACAGATCGAGGCGCGAAGCCGCATCCTTCAGTGACATGAGTTCTTTTGGCGTAGTCGTTTCCATGGTGAATCCTCACTAGATGAATACGCGAGACAGCCCCCGTTTTTACGGACCGACGTGAAAATCTGTGCCAGATTTTGCCTGTTCACTCGTGGTGCTGCGCCGATCTGCGACACCCGATGACGTCGTTGAACTACAAAGAAGCAGCACCCTTTCGGATGCTGCTTCCGACTATACCCCCCCCGCGTATACTACTTAACCGAAATGGCTCTGTTATCGGGAATGGATTTGAAATTGATAGCGGGCTGGATCTGGACCGCAGTGACTGCGAAGCCGCTAGCGGTTGGCTTGACGTGAAGGTGCCTAGCACCCCTCAAAAGCTGCACAATATCCTTGGGCAGCTTGATCGTGTTCTTTTTTGAGAGCGTCAGGATGGTCATGGTATTGTCCTCCCTTTATAATACGCGAGTGACCGGTCAAATTTCCGGAAGAAAATGAACCCGCGACACGAAACCAGCCCGAAACCGCACTGTCCTCGAAGACGAGATTCACTCCACCTCGCTTCTCGGCGACCGGCGTATGCGCCCCTTCTTCGGCTTCGGCTTCTCCTCGGTATACGGGGTCGTCACCGGAGTCGAAGGAGTCTCGGGCACTCGGATATTCGCGAATGGCATCGTGCTGACAGCGGGAGCGACCGCCGGCACAGGGGCGCTTTGCTGCGGATTCGGTGCGGGAGCCTCTTCCTTCGGAATGCGTTTCGCTGGAAGGACAGCGACACCCAGGAAGTCCCTTAGGCCCGGTGCCTGATTGCCCTTTCGCGATTCAGTTAGCGCCTCGATCATGAGTTCGGCGTCTAGGTGATCCAGCAGCTGCCCTCGCCGAATCCGTGAGCAGTAGTACTGATACGCGAACATCGTGACGCCCATCACGATCAAGTATGTCGGCAGCGGGGATTCGGCAGCGAATTGCTGAGGACGCACGATCAATTTCGAGAGCCTCAGATTGTCGGGTAGCAGGAAAACGCCGACGATGAGGACCGCCAGCGGTTCCAGAATGTTTTTCGCGATGGAGACTGTGCTGTACGGTCCCCTCCAGCGTGCCCAGAGCTGCTGAAGCAAAGGAGCCTCAAGCAATGAGTCGCCTTCGGAATAGCTGTGCCAGTGGACACCGTTCTTCTGGGCCGAACGCAGCCGACGCGCATGCAGCACAAAGCCGATTGCGACGACTGCGATGATGATCAGTGAACGCCCGATATCGATCATCCGGGTATACTCCTGACCGTTGGGGGCGTTCATTCCGTTCAAGAGGTACACGCACGCCAAGAGCACCAGCAGGCACGGGCCGCCGACATATCGCTCTCCGATGCGCTGGCGGAACGTCAGCTCGGCCGGAAGGATCATTCCGCGCGCGAACCAGAAACCAGCCATCCGGATAAAGCCGAGAATATCGTTGCCTGCCTTTACTCCCTCGACGACCGCCGTTGGAGGATCAAAGGCGCCTCCGCCGTGCATAACTGATTTGAGCCCTTCGATTCCTTTCTGGACGTCAGGGGCGGATATTGGAGTTTCGGGATACTGGTGCGTTTGCTGGCTCATTGGCGTTGGTGGAATTCGGTAAGGAGTGCGTTCAAATGCGAGGCGCCGAACACTTTGCCCCCCTGATGAATGATGCCCTCGACGACGTAGCCGTTTTCCGGTCCGCCCTTTCGTAGTCCGGCGAACTCGCGCGGTTCGACAACATGTCGCAGCTCGTCGGCGCGATTAGTGCTGAGCCTCACTTTTCCGTCGTCGCAGCTGCTGGTGGATGAGACTCTCTCGCGCCAGTCGCGTCCAAAGAGGTCCGCGGCGTACTGATTCGTGACGGCACACGTGTTATTGTGAAAAATCTTGGTCACAAGATTTCCAAGCAGCGACTCTGTGAGTGCCTGAGCGCGCTGGTCGCCGCCGAGATAGTACCGATAGTTTGGCAGGTTCTGGGTCAGCAGAACGGTGCAGACTCGCGAGCTACGTGAAGTAGTCTGAAAGCCGACGTCGTATTCGTTGACGAAATGCTGGGCCTCATCGATCCACAAAAATACCGGGAGCGCGTGACGATCAGGTTTGCGTCGCTCAACCGCGCGCTGCCAGCAGAATTTGAAAAGCACCTGAGCATAAACGCCGAGTTCGTTGTAGAGCTTCTGCGGCAGGTCGAGAACGATGATCTTTCCATTCAGGCTGTCTTCGGGGCGAATCGTCGTCGTGGTGCCAAACAGCTCCCACAGCATCCCCCTTTGAAACGGGTCGGCCATTCCCGTGAAGCTTCCGATGATCGTAGTTTGCTGCCGAGGCTCGATAACCGGAAACGCGTGTGCCCAGTAGTGATTGGTCTTCTCCCAGTCATGTGCATCCGCCGGCGACATTTTGCCGGCCTCCAGCAGCTGGACCGCGGATAGAAACACTTCGTAGCAGAAGGAATTCTTCCGCTTGCCGTCCCTTGTTTCCTCCGCGGTGCGCGGCGCCGAGTTGATCAGTTTGGACACGTTCTCGAACGTCACGGGAACTCGGGCGAGCCGCAGCGCTTCAAGACTGTTACGCAGAAGCATTCGTCTCTGGGTACGCCAAAACACAGCGTTCTCACCGACAGGCGGTGCACTGGTACGGCTGGCGACCTGAACAAGAACGTCGAAGAGTTCGACGAGGTTTTCGGTTATGCCCGAACCGCGCCCAGGCCGTTTGCACTCGTACTCCAATGCGTTGAAACGACACGGCCCGCGGTCATCGAAGACCAGAAGGTCTTTCGAACGGCCAGTTTGATTGGCATACTGTCGCCACAGGTCGGCCTCATCGGGTTTGGCAGTGAGCACAAGTCCACCCAGTCCGGCCAGCAGGTAGCTCCGCGCCAGAAGGGCTCCGCTGCCACTGGTCTTTCCCGATCCAATGCCTCCGAATATCTGAACCCCTTCGCAGGCATCGCGGACGGTGAAGTGGTCTGAGCTGGAAAATGAAAGGAGGATCTCGTCGAGCGGATCCCTCGGCTGAGGGGCGGCAGAAGCTGGCATTTATTGTGGCAGAGTTGGTGCCGGCGCGGCGTTGAAGCGGAGATTGGGCGGGAAAAGCAGCTTGCGTTCCGGAAATCGGGCAGGTGGCTCGCGTATTTGTAATGTGAAAGGCCTTAGCGGTGCTAAGGAGAGATGTCTGAGGGCTCCCGGGGTGACTTGGGACCGTGACAATGAGCAATAGCCAACCTGATTCTGGAAAGAACCTGCAACGCAAAACCCACCAATAACGGAGACAGAACCCAGAGTGATAATCACCTGAAGACGACAACTGGAAACCAACCTCATCCATGCTTCGAATCACACAGAGTGAATCGGCAGACGCCGCGAAAAGGTACTTCGACGAGTCCCTCTCGCGCGGTGACTATTATTGCGACGAGCAGGAGATCGCCGGCATGTGGGGTGGCCGTGGAGCGGAGCGGCTTGGATTGGAGGGCAGGATTGATCGCGACGCCTTCGTGGCGCTCCTGGAGAACAAAAAGCCGGAGGGCACACGGTTGACGGCACGCATGGTCACGAACCGGAGGCCGGGGTATGACTTCACGTTCGACGTGCCCAAAAGTGTCTCGGTTCTCCACGCGCTCACACGCGATGACCGGATCATCAGCGCGATGCAGACAGCGTTCCGAGAGACACTGCGGGAGATGGAAGAGGTGATGCACGCCCGTGTGCGCAAGAGCGGTGCCTTCAGCGACCGAAAGACCGGGAACATGATCTGGGCGGAGTTCCTGCACTTTACCACGCGTCCGACTGCGATGGACAAAAGAACAGAGGCCGAACTGCTGGGAATGTTTCCGGAGCTGAATGCGCTCCGTGGGGAGGATGGACGTGTCGCCATCCCGGATCCTCATCTGCATTGTCACGTGTATGTCGTGAACGCGACGTTCGACGAGGTTGAGGAGCAGTGGAAGGCCGGAGAGTTCATGCGGATCAAACGTGATGCGCCCTACTTTCAGGCGGCCTATCACGTGCGTCTTGCCGGTGAACTCCAGAGGCTGGGATTCAACATAACACCGACGGCCGATGGCTTCGAAGTGGCAGGTGTGCCGCGCAGCCTTTGCGAGGTGTTTTCTCGCCGAACAAAGGAGATCGAGGCGCTGGCACGGGAACTGGGGATCACGAGCGGCGCGGCAAAGGACGCGCTGGGCGCGTTGACCCGGAGGGCTAAGAACCCTGCGATCGGAATGCAGCAGCTCAGGGAGATCTGGCGTGGCTTTCTCAGTCAGGAGGAAAGCCGTCAGCTGGAAGCGCTGGCCGAATCGGCTTTGAGCAACGCCCCGGCGCTGGAGCGTGACAGTCCCGACGCTGCCAGCGCGGCAGTCCGCTATGCCCTGGCGCACGAGCTTGAACGCGCTTCCGTCGTCTCCGAAAAGCGATTGCTCGCCCGAGCGCTCATGCGTGCGGTGGGACAGGTCCGTGTCCAGACGGTCCGGGATGAAGTCGACAGGACGGACGAACTCCTGCGCGCAGTGGTGGATGGCGAGAACCAGGTGACAACGCGTGATGTGCTGGCCGAGGAATCAACGCTGATGGCCATAGTGCGGAATGGACGAGGCACAGTGCCGCCGCTGTTTGCACAAGACTACCGCTTCCAGAATCCGCTTCTCGGCGCCGAAACGAAGGATGCCGAGGAACAGCGCCGTGCCATCAGGCATGTTCTGCACTCCCAGGATTGGATCGTCGGTGTGATAGGTCGCGCGGGCACAGGAAAGACTACCCTGCTGCACGAGATTCGTGCGGCGATGAAAGCTCGCGGTCAGAGAATGATTGCCTGCGCTCCGACCGCAAAGGCCGCACGCGGCGTGCTGCGCGAAGAGGGGCTTTGGGATGCCGAGACGATCGCAAAGCTCCTGGCCGACGAATCGAGACATGCAGCGTTGAGGGGCGCTCTGCTTTGGATCGACGAGGCAGGAATGGTCGGAAATCGTGACATGCTCGCGCTGCTTCGTCTGGCCCGTGCAAGAGGCGTTGAGCGCGTCGTCCTCGCGGGTGACCCATCGCAGATCAGGTCAGTGTCCCGCGGCGACCCGTTGGCATTCCTTGAGAAGAATGCCGGGCTCGCGGTCGCGCGGCTTGATCGTATCAAACGCCAGAAAACCCCGGAGCTGAAAGCGGTGGTTGAAGCGATCAGCCGCGGGAACGTGGGGCGTGGTCTGAAACTGTTGGATCGGGGGGGCGGCATTGTTGAATCCGGTGCAGGAAAGGCGTGGGTCCAGCTTGCAGCGGAATACGTCGCCTGCGTCGATCAGCCGAAGGCGCACGCCAACTCTGTGCTCGTCGTTTCACCGACCCACGAAGAAGGTGCGGCGGTTACTGCGGCTATTAGGCAGGCGCTTGTGGCTAGAGGGCTTCTGAACCCCGCGGAACGAAAGATCCAGCGAACCGTAAAGCTTGCGTGGACAGAGGCAGAGAAGGGCAGCGTTGCGCGATACAGCCCCGATTTGATCGTCCAATTCAAACAACACGTAAACGGGTTCAGGAAGAGTGAACGTGTGCGAGTGACTGAAGTGGACGTGAGAGGAGGAATCGTCGGAGTCCTTAAAAATGACGGCACCACGCGCCGGCTCCCGGTCGACCAATCCCGGAAGTTTCAGGTATACGAACTTCGGGATCTGCCAGTCGCGGTCGGTGACATGCTGCGCATCACCGAAAATGGATTTACGGAGGCGAGTCCCGAGTCGCGGGCGGATCTGGAATCAGGGCATCGGTCCAAGGGGACGCGGGTCAACAACGGTGACATTGTGCGTGTGGCAGGATTCACCGCCGACGGCGGGTTGGTGCTTGCGAACGGTTGCCAACTTCCTCGCGATTTCGGTCACGTTGACCACGGCTACGTGGTGACAGCCGACGCAGCGCAATCGCGAACCGTCGATGTAGTCCTTGCGGCTATTGGCGAGGACTCCATTGCAGCGACAGACCATCGTCGAGTATACGTTACCCTGAGCCGTGCACGGTACTCGGCCAGGGTGTTCACTGAGAATAAAGGTGAGCTGATGCGAGCCGCGCAACGTACGTCCGAACGGCAGTCGGCATACGAGGTTCTGGGCGAGACGCGCTCACGCCAGATCCTGCAACAGATGACAATTCGTGAAGCGCAGCGGGCGGAGGCAAGGAAGCGCCGCATGCCTGGTGTGACGCCTCGCATACCGGCCCGAAGCCGGACTGTGGAAATGGAGATGAGCCATGAGTAAGAACGCCCCCAATCTGTTCGATAGTGCCACAATGCTGGGGAAGGGAAAAACGCCGTTGAAACCGAAGCGGCGCAAATCGTCGGCTACGCCCGTTACGTCGATGAGCGACGAAGGGGACCCCCGGCCCTCGCGTTTCGAGCTTCTAGCGCGAGATGGGCATTATTGGTCATTTCCCTACGCGTACGTGGGGCTCATCGATGTCCCGTCGCCAGCGCAGATAACCATTCACTGTAACAGCAGTGACGTGAAAGCGATTGAAGTTCGGGGGAGGGAGCTTGGCAAAGTGGCAATCGAATTGACTCAGCAGCGGCTCGTCATGCTCAGAGAGTCCGAGCACATCGAATTCATCCGCGGTGAACCCGTGGTGACATCCATTGAGGTCATCTACGCGGAAACTGACGGTCCAGGGGAAATCCTGTGACCGTCATTCCATCTCCGGACTTCGATCGGGGGTTCTGCTGCGTTGCCGAGAAGGCCGAGAAGGCTCGGTCTTCCGCGCCTTCTCCATTTCCCGTGCGCGGATCTTGGCGATGATGCCTTCTTTGAAACCGCTGGGCACTGGACGCCCAAACTCCCGAACGAGGGTCACGAGATCCTTTTCCGTAAACTCTGAGGGGTGGTCTTTCATCAGGATTCGTTTTTATAGCTATCCATGCACTCCTTTTTCACCTTGGCCAACCAGTCGTGAACCGTTGCCACGGGCACGCCCAAACGGGAGGATACTTCTGCAAGCGTGTATCCGTCCCTTGCATTCAGCCAAAATGCCTCTTTCTGAAGGTCAGTCAAATCTACGCCTGGGAATGCCTCCCAAAAGCCTGCCTTCAGGCGCTCCTCTTCGTCGCGTGAGCTTGGCTCACGGTTGGTGGTTGGTCCGGCGACTTCTGGATATTCCGCGACGTAAGTCACGAAACCGCGTGTGCGTTTATGCCGCATCGCATCGCGCAGAACCTGGCACGCCTTGGCGATTAGCAGGCCCTTGCTTTCGAAGCGGAAGAGACTGAATTTATCATACACTTCCAGCCACAGCGTTTGCGCGAGATCTCGTGACCAGTCTGCATCGCGAGTTCGCAGCGTGAAGAACGCCAGGAAAAACGATCCATACTTGTCGATCGCTTTTTCCAAGGCCTGAATTCTGGCCTCCGACGTCTGTTCCGACATCACTGTCGGCGTACCTTTCTTGCTTCTCATATAGGAATGAGCGGCCGATGAGGATTCCCATTATTCGCCGAGAAGCGAGCAACGCGCAATGCTTTGTGGCATCTGGTCACTCATTTCTGGGTAAACACGGGAGCGAATGCATTCATTGCAGCGCTCTCCTGAATCGGCCGTCATCATATACATACGCGTCTGCTGTTACTGATTTCCGAGAATGTGAGTAAATGTGCGTAAGTTGTGGAAAATTGGAAGCTAATGCACGAACGGCTGGGGTGCACAACTGGGCACTGAGCGCGACGGCCAATTAGGCATCGGAGGGCTTCTTCTTCCGCGGTCGTCCAGCTGCCGGCTTCGCTGCTGTGGCAAGCTCGTCGCGGGTCAGTCCGGTGGCGTCGCATACCAGACGCAGGTCATCGCAGATGAGCACCCACGGTTTCGTTCCGAGCGCCTCGGCAATCTTTCGGACTGTGCCCAGTGAGGGGATCTCAGACCTGCCAATTTCTAGAAGCTGGAAGTGCTTGTAGTCCACGCCGGCCTTCTCGGCGAGTTGCTCCTGGGTCAGCTCGCGTCTTGTGCGCAATGCTCGGATAACTTGTCGGAGGTGGGGAAATGCGGGATTTGGCACGCGCCGTCATCCTGACGGAGGGAAACGATTCAAAACACCTTGACGAAACACGGTGTTTGCTCTGCCCTCCCGGTTCCCTCCTCATGAAAAGATCCTCATTCCTGCTTCTTTTCCTCGGAATGGCCTCGCTGTTCCTTCTGTCGGGTTGTGCGTCCGGGTTCATCGTCAACCCCGAGACGCGTTCCACCAAGTTCACCGTCGAGCGCCCGTTTGAGAGCGCCCACCAGCGGGCGGTGCAGACGTTCGCGGCTCTGGGCGGAAGCATCACCTCCCAAGACGCGCACGCGGGCACCATTGCAGCCACCGTTCACAATGCCGTGAACATGACCGTGACCCTCAACCGCGTAAGCGACACGCGGACGGAGGTGAGCGTCTGGGGTTCAACCATCCCCGGCAAGGTGGTGGTCGGTGTGTTTACCGAGGTGGACGACTTCCAACGCATCTACATGGAGCAGCGCTGAGCCATGGAACACCGTTGTCCGAAATGTCAGTCTGATCAGATTCAGACCTTCCAGATGGCCTATGAGGCCGGGACAGCCGTGAGCGTTCACGATAGCGCTGGCGTCGGGGTAGGTGTAGGTGCCAACGGTGGGCTCGGGCTGGGGCTTGGTGGTGTGCGAACCACGTCGTCAAGCATGACCGCCCTTGCGGAGAAGGTGGCCCCGCCGCAGCCGCGTCCCATCCACTGGCTTTTCTACCTCTTGGCCGTCTCGGGCTTTGTCGGCCTCTTCGCCAAGGGCGAGGTGGGCCTCAAGCTCGTCGGGATAGGGATATCGGCGATCGGCTGTTTCATCATCTTTCGCACGAAGAAATGGAACAGAGACGAGTTTCCCAGGCTGCTGGCCCAATGGGAACGGTCTTGGGTGTGCCACCGCTGCGGCCACACGTTCACTCGCCAGGATTGATCCTCTACCGCCTGCGTGGTGCCGGCGGGATTCAAGGAAAGTAGGTGCGTATGAGCAAAGGAACAGGTCCGAACGACTGGGTGCCAGTGACGACCAACCCCGGGAGCGACGAGCCTCGCACTGTCGAGGATCGAAACGGTCAGCAGGGGGAGGTTACCTGGAACGGTGATGTTGGCGACGTTCGGGACGCCAACGGAAACTCAATCGGGACGATGGAGCGCTAGAGATCCGCGATTGAACACAAGGCCGGCGCTCTCAGGGCGCCGGCCTTTTTTGGGACTTCGAAATAACCTGTCGCCGAGAACAGCCTTCACAGTGACACCTTCCGGGGTATAACATAGAGGCGAACCAGCTCTGTTATGAACCTAATACAACGGCTATTCGCATGCGGTTTCGTTGTTCTGCTTACTGCATGCTCAACAGTCACGAAGTCGCCGCAGCCGTCTGCACCTGTCGCTGCTTCTGCCTCAGCAATCGGCGAAAGCCGGAACGTCCTAGAGTTGGCCGTCAGCAACGCGACGGCTGCGAGTGAGCGCTATTCGGTTGGCGGGTTACCGATCTCAAAACGGCCAGCAGTCGTTCTGGAAAACACAGGATACGCGGTTGGATTCTCGGAAGACCTGATCGATCCCCTATGGGCTGCGTACTACTGCGGACCGTACGCCACTTTTGAGAACGGCAAGCGTCCCAACAGATTTTCCACCGATGATCGAGTTTGCGAGGCTGCTCAGTTGAAGCACGAGGACTACAATCGACCGCCGGGCAATCCGACTTACGACCGCGGCCACATGGCTCCAAATTATGCGATAGCGACTCGCTACGGCCGGACTGCTCAACTGGAGACATTCAAGTTGACGAACATCGTGCCGCAGCGGTCGTCACTCAATCAGAAGACCTGGAAGGCACTGGAAGCTGAGATCGCGCGAAACTTTGCCCCAGTGTGCAAAGGCGTGTGGGTGACCGTCGGGCCAATTTTTGAGGAGCCGGTCACGCGCTACAACGGGAAGGCGGCCATGCCTGCCGCTTTTTACTGCATCATCGTTGATCGTACTGACGCTGGAAAGCTGCGTGCGCTTGCGCTGACGATGAAGCAGTCCGTCACCGGTGTTCGTCGTCTCGGTGACTTCCTGACGACGATCCGGGCTATTGAGCAATCGACGGGAATCGATTTTTTCGCCGGTCTTCCTGACGACGTTGAGGAAAGGTTGGAGAAGGCCAAAGCCGACGCCGATTGGAATTGGGACCTGAAGCTCGATCCAGACAGGTACACTTCGGAGTGAGCCGAGGGCTCGGGAGCGGCGATTGAGCGTCCCGGACGAGCAAAAGAAAGCGGCCCCCGTGGTAGGGGCCGCGCACATATGGGGAACTAGTCCTCATCGGGGAGCATGACTGTGATTGCCGGGCTAGGGTCGTCGACGTCCATGGCTCCGCATTCAGCAACAAGGTTCACCAGCCGCGCCTTTCTGTTGTCGTTGCGGACGTACAACTGGAAGGGAATGCGGCTTAGGTCGCTCCGCATTTCGCGGATGGCATACCGGAGCATCCACAGGATATCCCAGAGCCGGCCTGCTTCGTCCTGCCCCACTGCGCCAGTTGGAACGGTTACATAGGCGTCAAAGACGCCATGCGTGAGGAACACCGGAAACCGAAAACCTGCCTCTTTCGCCGTAACGGTCACATCAACCTGAACCCCGTCGGCCAGTGCCTGCTTTCGGGAATAGGTGAAAATGGCGGGGCCGAATGGCTCGGTTTCCTGCCGTGGGCTCCTTTGCTCCTGGTTGGTGCCTTGGCTCAACTGCTCGGGACGGGATGAGAGCCCTGTCTGGTGGTTTGCTTGATTGTTTTGATCTATGTTCATGGTCTTTTTTTTTGCAGCTCGTGCTGCTCGGTTCGGTCGGTTCGCCCTTCGCATAGTGGCCCGCGAATCGGGGCGGCTGCGGGAGTCGCTTCAGAGGGACCCGCTGTATGTGCCCCCCGATGACAGCCGGGCCATGAAGGGCGAACGATTGAACCGGAGGCCGAAGCGAAAAGACCTGAAAGTAGTCAAAACAGCCGTACCCCAGCCGGCTCAGATGAGTCCGGCTTCTCTGAATGAGTAGATGCCCCTCCCGGTGGGGTCACTTACTGGGTCGCCGACGATGACGTGATCCACCAGTTCAATGTCCATGATTCGGGCAGCCTCTCGAAGTTGCCGGGTGAGGTGAACGTCTGCTGAACTTGGCGCGGGGTCGCCACTCGGGTGGTTGTGGGCCGCAATGATTGCCGCTGCCGATGCGAGGATGGCCGCGCGGAACACCTCACGCGGAGCAGCGAGAGCACACGTCAGCGTACCCAACGATATTCGGGTCCGGCCCAGTGGACGGTTCTTGCGATCGAGCAGGATCACCCAAAACGCCTCTTGGGTAGGTGTCTCGTCAAAGGCGGACTTTAGGTATTCGGAGGCGCGCTGGGAGCTATTGATGGAAACTGTCTCCCCATCTTGAACAAGACGGTACGAGATAGATGCTTCAAAGACGCGCATACCCAGTAAATACGCGTGAGAAGCCCCGCTTTTCCGGAATTGGGCAATTGCTACATACAACCGGCTTGCACGCGCCCTGCAAATCAGCTGTAATTATTGGTCATCCAACTTCAATCAGAATGACCAAGCAAATTCCCCTCACCGTCGTCTCGGCTGCACCCTCCGAAATCGTCGTAAAGGAACACGATTTTGCCCCGCTGTTTGAGAGATGCCTCAATTCCGTGCGGGCAGACCTCCGCGATAGCCCTTACATAATAGAGGGCCTAAAGGTGTTACCCGTGGGAGGGTATCGCAGCGCAATCGGATCATTTTGGAACGCCGTGGTGGATGATCTCCGTAACAAGATAATGGCCCGTAGCCTCAAGCTGTTCAACAAGAGCGTAAAGTTGTCTCGCGAAATCAAATCGTACGAAGATTTCCAGAACTACGTTAATGATGACGATCTCATTGAAGGCGCTTACCAAATTGGCGTAATCGGGTGGGAAGCTAGCAAGATGTTAAAGCATGCCAAAGAAACGCGACACATCTTTTCCGGACATCCGAAGAGTAGCGACCCATCAGTGCTAAAGGTGTTGGCGATGATGGATGACTGTGTTAAGTATGTCTTGAACGCCGAGTACCCCGCGCCAATCATCGACATAGACGATTACCTCGCAATTCTCGGTGGGGCGACTTTCGATCGAAACGCGATTGCGGTAGAAAACGCGTTGGGTACTTTACCGGAAGTCTATAAGACAGAGCTCATCAACCGCCTATTTACAGCATATACGCATCCGGGTGCAACCACGGTACTCACATCCAACATCGAATTTGTAGCTCCGGTTCTTTGGCAGGTGCTCCCTAAGGAGGTCAAGATTCAGGTCGTGAGAAGAGTCGATCAGGAGATTCCAAAGGGTAATGTTGCGTCAACCGAACAAGCCTTCGCATTTGTTAATGTCGTGGGTGCAATGGCCTATTTAACGCCGGTTGCGCGCAAGTACAAGATCAAGCCGCTGGTGGAGAAGTTGGCGGCAAATATGGATCAATGGACCATCGAAAATGAAACAGTAGATGCTCTTTATCCATATGCCAGCATCATACCGCAGGATCTGCTGTCTGATTACGTATCCGCGATTGTGCACACGTATGTAGGATATGTCGGACATAGCCCACAATTCGCCCGGCGTGACTTTTATGCTAACGGCGCCGCTATAACGATACCTAAGATGATCCAGCTGTTCGATAACCGAGCCGCAGAAGCTTTCGTCGAATGCGTGAAGACCAGTAGAATCCTGAGAGATCGTATACAACATCCATCAAAACTTCGGAGGTTGCGAGCACTTGGGAATATAGTCCTTGAAAAGATCTCGGCGAACTTTGTCGACAAGGCTCTCCTCGAAGCGTTAGCCGACGAGAAAGACGAAGCTGCGCTGTTTAAGCTCCTGCCTCAGGTATCGATCTAGGCTAGGCGAGAAGGCCGCATCTTCCGATCAGCGCTACCTGAGTCGAGGGCGCGCGAGTGGCGATTGACCCTCTCGAAGGCGACCTCGTGTGTGAGCCCATGGAGGCAGCAGGTATTGGATTCTGAATCAGCAGCCCATTTTTCTACCATAGGTTATTGACGCAAGACGAGTTACGCATAATATCGTTAAGTCTAGGTGCACCGGATGTGCGGAGCACGGGTTGACGCCAAAAGAAAGCTTTTGGCTGACAATGCCTGCGACTCGCAATCTAGTTCCGGTGCTCCAGAAGACAATGTTCAGCACTCCGGCAAACCAGTTTCCCGCCCGCGCCCAATGAAGCGTCCATCATGCATTGACCTGTTTTGCGGATGCGGCGGCTTCAGCTTGGGGTTCAAGCGCGCCGGCTTCGACGTGCTGGCGGCAATCGACTTTAACTCGGAGGCGGTGGATGTTTTCAGGAAGAATTTCTCTGAAGTCCCACACGTCCTCCACAAGGACTTGACCCGCTTCGGGCCTGACGAGTTGTCCCGGCAGATTGGCGCAACAACAGTCGACGTGATTATCGGCGGGCCTCCATGCCAGGGGTTTTCTACAAGCCGCCAGCGGGACGGAGCGAACAGCGGGCCGCGCATGATCGAAGATCCGCGGCGGTATCTCTACCGTGAGTTTCTGAAGTACGTCGCTTTCTTTCGTCCGAAGGTTTTTGTGATGGAGAACGTCCTCGGAATAAAGTCGGCGGCCGGGGGCCGGTACTTCACCCGTGTTCAGCAGGAGGCACGCGCGCATGGCTACCGGGTTCATCCGCAGGTTGAGAAAGCTTTCGACTTGGGTGTTCCTCAAAAACGTGTGCGACAGCTAATCATCGGGACCCGAATCGACTTGGCGGATTATTTCCCGAGCAGATTGCAGCGGGCACCGCGCGCATGCACTAACCCGACGCTTGGCGAAGCAATCGGTGATCTGCCGCCGCTGAGAGCTGGGGCGGGGACTGAGATCTCGACGTACGATATGCGGCGCAGGGTCGCTCACGTTGCCAGGTATGGCAGGCAATACCTGTTCGAGACCCTTGAGGTGCACCTCGCAGAAAATCTGACGGGCCACCGCTCACGCCCGCACAGTGACCGCGACTTGCGCGATTTCGCCAGATTGAGGGAAGGCGAACATTGTGCTGAGGCAATGAAACGCGGAATCGAGTTCGAATTCCCGTACGACCGGGGGACATTCAAAGATAGGTACACCCGTCAGCATCGAAACGAACCCTGCTCCACAATCGTCGCCCATCTGAGCAAGGACGGGCTGATGTTCATTCACCCGACGCAGAATCGTTCGCTTACGCCGAGAGAGGCCGCTCGGGTGCAAAGCTTTCCCGATTGGTTTGAGTTCCCAGTGGCCCGTACCCATCAATTTCGTCTGATCGGAAATGCCGTTCCTCCGCTTATTGGAGAGGCACTAGGCCTAACGGCGAAAGCGTATATTGAGGGGGTTAATATAAAGTCCAAACTCATCCAGTTCCCAGGTAAGCGCATTCCAGCGAGTCTTGAGGAAGCGGTTTCACGCATTATGGAGGTCGTGGTCGCTGCATCGAACAGGTCGATCGGCGCCCTCGGGACAGAAGCCTTCAAGCGCGCTTGGTGCGCAGTCGCGTATGTTTACCCAGGGCTTCATCCAAACAGTGCGCTGGAGCACGGAACAGACATCTCGAACACGGTCGATGAGGTGCCAAGCATCTTGCATATAGAGCCCCGACTAATGACACCGTACTATGTGCAAAGTGGCTGGCCCGTGCTCTTGGAGCCGGTTGTGACGGAGGCGTGGCGCCGCTACCATGCCGGCGAGCTAAAGGACGATGAATTTTACTGCAGTGAAGCAACGCAGGCAGGACTGAAGTATCGAAAACAGGCCTGAGCACGTAGCGCTGACAGTCTCCACCCCAACCCATTGTGCCCAAGAACTTTGAATCGATTAATGAGAAACAATGCGATCTAGCTGAACCGTTGGCGGCACCGATGATCGAATCGTTGCGTGCATTCGGTTACGATCTGCCCAGTGCAATTGCCGATCTCATTGACAATAGTATTTTTGCGGGTGCGAGCACGGTTTGGGTCGATTTTTTTTGGGCAGGGGAATTCTCCACTATCTGCGTCACCGATAACGGTACCGGGATGACCGAAGCGACGCTTGTGGACGCAATGCGTCCCGGCAGCCGCAATCCGCTGGAATCCCGTGACCCCAAGGACCTCGGGCGCTATGGGTTGGGCCTGAAAACCGCGTCTTTCTCCCAATGCCGCCGGCTTACCGTGAGGACCAAAGTGCGGTCCTGCCAGCCTGCGACCCGGTGTTGGGATCTGGCGTTTGTCGCATTCAAGAAGAAGTGGCTGTTGATGAGAGAAGCTGGTGATGAGGCGGAACGGCAGCTCAAGAGGCTGTCCTCACTGCCTCAGGGAACGGCGGTGCTTTGGGAAAATATGGATAGAATCGTTCGCGGCCAGAGTGCCGACAATGCCGCTCAGAAGCACCTATTCCATGCGCGGATCAATGGGGTCGAGCGGCACCTTGCCATGGTGTTCCATCGTTTCATGGAGGGAAAACGGAGGCTGAAAATCTTGGTCAACGACAACGCAATCGATCCTTGGGACCCGTTTCTAAAGAACGAGCGGGCCACCCAGCAAATTGCAGATGAGAAAATTGCACAACTGCATGGAAGGATAAATATCGTGCCGTTTGTGCTCCCGCACATTTCAAAGCTGACTGCACGAAAACACACCGAGGCAGCCGGGATCAAAGGATGGAATCACCAGCAGGGGTTCTATGTTTACCGGAATGAACGTCTGTTAGTAGCTGGCGACTGGCTCGGGCTGCCGTTCACAAAAGAGGAGCACTTCAAGCTGGCACGTATCCAACTGGATATTCCCAACTCGATGGACCAGGAATGGGAAATCGACGTTACCAAATCAAAGGCCCGGCCTCCTGATGGGTTTAGGGATGACCTGAAGAGAATCGCTGAGGCAACGCGAGCTAGGGCCAGTGAAGTTTACCGGCACCGTGGCAAGGTATCCGCCCGTCACTCGTCGCAGGATTTCGTTTTTGTATGGCAGCAGAAGATCCGAAGCGGGAAGTATCAGTACCGCATTAATCGCGAACACCCGTTAGTTAAGCATGCGCTCGCGGTACATGGCACCGATGTCGACCGCCTTTTGCGGCTTATCGAGGAAACCGTCCCCATCCCATTGCTTGCGATCACGAGCTCCGAACACCCCGACCAGCACGCAACGCCATTCGAGGGCTCATCAAGCGCAGAGGTGCTGGACACAATGAAGGCTGTTTTTGGTGCCATGAGGAAATCATCTGTTCCTGCTGTGCAGGCTCTTGAACGTATCGCCGTAATGGAGCCTTTCGATCGCTTTCCCGAACTCGTCGAATCCTTCAAAGAGACGCTAAAGAAAGAGGCAAAATGACCAGCTACCAGAAAGCCCTAAGTCACGCATTGCTCATCCTCGACCAAGGTGGCCCGCATACAAAGGACCGCATTGCGGAAATCACAGATATCGCGATCCAGACCGTTGCACTTTCGAGCAAGGGCGCGGCCATGGACGTGGACAAGGACAGACTCATTAGGGAACTGGAGGCAATGGTCGCTTGGAATGTTGGCCGCGAGTTCGTCATGGACGACATTACTGGACACGACGATTGGCTGCCGGCGCAGCGCGCTACCATCGAGTGGAAGTTCTGGGACCGGTATCGCCGCTGGCTTGGCGAGAATGGCGACCCACTCCCAGCCAAGGCCATCGGTTCCATTGACAAGCTCACTGACAAAATCCTTGAGCGCCTCGAAGATCCGAACCGTACTGGTGGATGGGACCGCAGGGGCATGGTTGTGGGCCATGTACAGTCTGGAAAGACCGGCAATTTCGTCGGACTGATCTGCAAGGCGGCAGACGCAGGATACCGAATCATTGTTGTTCTGGCCGGCCTCAATGATGATCTACGTTCCCAAACTCAGTTGCGTATCGACGAAGGGTTCCTTGGGTACAGCGCGGCCCGTGCAACCACATTCGATCAGGGCAATGAGCGCATCGGCGTTGGAACTCTCGTCACGCGTCACCGGGCTGTTGCGCACTCGCTTACGGGCTACGAGCAGGATTTCAGCCGCCAACGGGCTCGTGAACTGGGAATAAATCCGGGCGGGCAGGACCCGATCATCTTGGTTGTAAAGAAGAATCTCACAATCCTGACCAATCTGCTGGTGTGGCTAGCCTCGTATAGGGAGAGTGATACTGGCAGACTTCCAGCCGACATACCACTTCTAGTCATCGATGACGAAGCAGACCATGGCTCAATTAATACAAAAGCGGTGCCTACTGACCCGATGACTGGTGCTCCAGTTTCGGAATATGATGTCACGAAAATTAACGCCAAGATCCGCCAGATTTTGAGTCTGTTTTCCAAGAAAGCGTACGTCGGATATACTGCGACCCCCTTTGCCAACATCTTTATTCGACCGGACGACAACTCGGGCAGTGGCAGTATCGGCAAGCCTCCCAATGAAATCGAGATTCCCTACGGAGAAGGACTGTTTCCTCGGAGTTTCATAATCAGCCTGCCAACGCCAAAAAACTATGTTGGCGCGGTAAAGGTTTTCGGCATCGATTCGGATCCAGAGGCGGGGATAGCTGAAACGGTGCCGCCATTGCCGATCATTGTACCGGTCAGCGATTCGGCCGCATACATTCCTCCGAAGCACAAGAAGGACTTCAAGCCCGTAGCTCTTCCAGAGTCTCTGAAGAAGGCAATGCGCTGTTTTGTGCTCTCATGCGCCGTCAGGGCATTTCGAGGTGATGACAAGGCACACAAATCCATGCTCGTGCATGTGACCAGATTTGTGTCGGTGCAGGAAAAACTGAAAGAACTCGTTGAAGCGGAGCTTTCGGACATCTCCAACCGGCTACGGTATGGAGACGGTAACTCTTCCGCCCAGATTCTTGCCGAGCTTGAGCAGCTTTGGATTGAAAATTTCCAGCCCACCACCGCTGCGGTGAAGAGTCTCGTGGAGGATCCCCTCATAACTGAGACCGAGTGGAATGATATCAAGCCCCTTGTTGCGGCAGCCGCGCTGAAGATCAGCGTGAAGCAGATTTCTGGTGAGTCCACAGACGTTCTTGACTATCAGCGATCACCAAACGGCGTAAGCGTCATCGCGATCGGCGGGGACAAACTTTCTCGCGGACTGACCCTCTACGGATTGTCTGTCAGCTATTTTCTTCGACCTTCGCGCATGTACGATACTTTGATGCAGATGGGCCGTTGGTTCGGATATCGACCAGGGTACCTGGATGTCTGCCGGCTGTTCACAACACCGGATTTGATCGAGTGGTATCAGAATATCGCTTTCGCCTCTGAGGAGCTGCGGAATGAGTTCGAGTTGATGGGCGATCGTACACCGAAGGAGTATGGCCTGAAGGTTAGGAGCGATCCGAATGGGCTTTGGATCACCAGCCTCGTAAAGATGCGCGATTCCCAGAGACTCAGGGTCTCGTATGATGGGCAGATCAGTGAAACGACCGTGTTCCAGAACGACGGCGCATTGATGCGACAAAACCTTGAGGTAACGCGTCGTCTTCTGTCATCATTGCCTCCGCCACAATCTCCAGGCAATCACGTTTGGACCGGGGTTGCTGCCTCCGAAGTTGTCGGGTTTCTGAAAGCGTACAAGACACATCCTCATGCCCCGAAAGTGAATAGCGCGCTCTTGGCGCACTACGTCTCCAAACAGGTGGCAAAGGGGTATCTTAAGAACTGGACAGTAGTTCTCGTTTCCAGCGGATTCGCGACTGCGACACCGTCGAACGATTTGGGATTCAGTGTCGGATTGATTGAGCGTGCAAATCTGACACCATCCACCGCCAAGTACACGATCAAACGACTGTTAAGCCCTGTTGACGAGCAGCACGGCTTGCCGGAGGAGGCAGTAGCGAGGGCACTAGACGAAACGAGGATACAATGGGCTGCCCGCGCGCCAGAGAACCGGAGTCTAGCCGAGCCCGAAAGGCCATCTGGTCCTGCTTTGCGCAAGCAAAGGCCCCTCACAGACGGCCTTCTTTTGATCTATCCTTTGGATTCCAGCAAGGCAGGAGGCCTCAACTACACTATCCCGACGGTTGGAATCGGAATCAGCTTCCCTGGTGATCGGCTGAATCCAACGGATGGGGTAGAATATGAGGCGAACTTGGTCTATATCGGAAATCAGCTCGACGAGGAGGTAGAAGACTGATGATCGGACCGCATACATGGAAGCAACTGGCCAAAGCGGATGCGGAGGGGGCATCGGTTGTCGGGCTGCGCTTGTTGCCTTCGTCAAAGCTCAACGTATTCGCTGCACTTGATCGTTCTTCGGCGCACCGCTTTCTCCTGCTGAAGGCCAACTTGAAGCACGAACGTACATCGCAACAGCTCCCATCTGGTCGCGGCTTTGCCGTCAGGTTCGTAAAGAACTCCGCGGATTCCGAGGGACACCATTGTCTCCAATTTGAGCTTACGGACTCTGCTCATGCTGAAATTTTCGACGTGGTCGCAAACGACATGCTCGACCACATCGGCCAATGTCACGATGTGGAGTCGGCATTCTCGGCATTCCTCCAGCGTATCGCCGAGTGGCAGACGTTTCTGAACCAGCTGCCGTCCTCAGGTTTGGGTGACGGGGCGCAACAGGGCCTATTTGCGGAATTGTGGTTCTTGCAGGAGAAACTGCTCTCCCGTGTCGCGCCGCTGCGTGCAATCGCGTCTTGGGCAGGACCAAAGCGACTTGCGAAGGACTTCCAATTCCCAGGAATCGCAATTGAGGTCAAAACCACCACCGCAAAACAGCACAGCACGTTCGCAGTGAGCAACGAGATGCAGCTCGATGCCAGTGGCGTCGGCCGTCTTTTCGTTTATGGACTGCTGATGGAGAGGCTGGTCGCCGGTGGTACATCGCTTCCGGAGATTGTCGAATCAGTGCGCGCAACGATCCAGCGCGAGCCTGACGCATACGCGCGATTCTCCGAGCTGCTGCTGCTTGCCGGCTACGTCGATTCCGAGGCCGGGAAGTATTCGACCAGATATGCCGTGCGTTCACAGGACTTCTTCGAAGTCCGGGATGAGTTTCCCCGCATCGTCGGTGCCGACATCCGGAAAGGTGTTGGCGACGTCAAATACTCGATCGCCGCCGCTGAGTGCGCCGCTTATCGGGTGGAAGCATCGACTGTTTACGAGCTTATTGAAAGGGCGCAGTCATGACCATCGAGGAGTTCGCGGAGGAAATACGTCAGGAAGTACTATCACGCTGCACTGACGCAGACACTGGACACTTCAAAGAAGACAAATTTACGGAGGTGCTGATCGAGTATCTCGTGCAGGCGAACGAGGTGGATGACAGCGAGGTTTGCTACTACAAGCACAACAATCGTGGAGAGAAGATTAACGCGTTCAATCTTTCGGCTGACGGCGAATGCCTCGACTTGTTCGTGACATGTCACACGGGAGCCGTGCCCCCGGAGTCAGTGCCGAATTCCGAAGTCAACAATCATTTCCGTTGGCTGCATCGCTTTTTTGAAGCGGCACTCCAAGGCTTGCACAAGAAACTTGAGGAATCCTCGGCGATATTTGCCTTGGCAAAGGAGATATATGAGCTCCGTGACGACCTTTCCAAGGCACGCTTCTTCCTCCTAACCGATGGTGTCGTCCGCAATCCTGAGGTCGAGGACGTGACCGTCGATGGTGTCGAGGTCAGCCACTACATCTGGGATTTGGAGAAGCTGCGCCGTTTCTTTACCTCCAAGATGCAGAGGGAGGTCATTACCATCGATTTCGAATCGAGTTTTGGAGGCAGTGTACCGTGCATTTCAACATCGGATTCAACCGGTGAATACAGAACATTCCTGGCGTACTTCCCTGGGCTGCTACTTGCAAAACTGTATGGAGAGTACGGACCCAGATTGCTGGAAAAAAACGTTCGTTCGTTTCTCCAGGCGAAGGGCAAAATCAACAAGGGCATTCGTTCCACAATTCAGAGCGAACCGCATCGCTTTCTCGCGTACAACAACGGCATCTCTGCTACCGCCGAGAATGTTGACGTTGAGGAACGGGGTGCTGGTTTTGCCGCGTTGAAGCTTGCCCGTGACTTTCAGATTGTGAATGGAGGGCAGACAACGGCATCGATCTATCACGCGTTCAAGAGGGATAAGGCAGACCTTACCAGTCTGGTTGTGCAGGTGAAGCTGACCGTCCTAAACGACCCAAAGAAGATCGACGTCTTTGTTCCGCTCATATCGCAATACGCGAACAGCCAGAATAAGGTGAACGCCGCCGACTTCTCGGCAAATCAGCCCTATCACGTGAAGCTTGAGGAGTTATCACGCCGGCTTTGGGCGCCCGCCGCATCCGGCACTGAACGCCAGACACGCTGGTACTATGAGCGCGCGCGCGGTTCCTACCTTGACGACAAGATGCGTGAGGGAACGCCGGCCCGCATGCGCGCATTCGACGCACTTAGCCCTATTCGACAGAAGTTCACCAAGACGGACCTCGCGAAGTACGAGAACACATGGAACCAGCTGCCGCACCATGTCTGCCTTGGTGCCGAAAAGAACTTCATCAAGTTTACGGAAGCGAATCTTGAGCGGGGCCATCCGACGGTGGACGAGGACTACTTTCACCGGCTGGTTGCAAAGGCGATTCTCTTCAAGTCCGCCGAAAAGCTTGTTGGGGCACAGAACTACGGCGGCTTCCGCGCCAACATTGTCACCTATACGCTCGCATGGCTTTCGCACCACAGCGCCCAACGAATCGATCTGGATCGCATCTGGCGGGAGCAGAAACTTTCAGATGCTCTCGCCGCCGCAATTGTGAAAGTCTCGGCGTTCGCAAACGAACACATCATTAACCCGCCTCCGAACCGACGTAACCCGGGCGAATGGTCGAAACGTCAGGAGTGTTGGGATTCATTTCGGGAGGGAGCCATTGATCTGGCCACCGATTTCGAGATCGAACTGGTCGACTTGACGATGGCAGGGAAAGAACCTGGAGTGCCGCAAAAAGACCTAACCAACGTCAACGGCGCGGCTCCATCCGAGGACGTTGTGCGGCTCATGAAGATCGATTCCGACACATGGTTCCAGCTCGCCCATTGGGCCAAGGAGACCGACAATCTGAGCCCGTGGCAGCGAGGTCTTGCGTTCAGCCTCGGAAAGCTCGCAGCGAACAAGAAAGCGCCGTCAGAAAAGCAGGCTGTGCAGGGACTGAAGATCCTCGAAGAGGCGGCGCGGCGCGGCTTCAAGACCGTGGTGGAGACGTGACTGATGTATTCACAGTCGAGAAACGGTCCGAGGTGATGGCGCGCATTCGGGGGCGAGGAAACAAGGCGACGGAAATCGCCTTAGTAATCGCCTTTAGGAAATCGGGCATCATTGGATGGCGTAGACACTACCGGGTATTCGGAAGGCCAGATTTCGCGTTCCCCTCAAAAAAGGTCGCCATTTTCGTGGATGGTTGTTTCTGGCATGGCTGCCCCAAGCATTGTAGTCTGCCAGTAAGCAATCGCGAATTCTGGCGGCGAAAGCTCGGGCGAAACAAGACACGAGATAGGTTGGTTGCGAAGACGCTCCGAAAGCGAGGGTGGACCGTTGTGCGCATCTGGGAGCATGACTTGGCGGCCCGGAATCTAGTCAGAACTGTCAGTCGAATTCATAGAGTACTGGAGGACTAGTGCCTGGAGCAGCCCCCGGTGAAGGCCCAGATCAGCCCCAGCTCTTTCAGCGACTCGAATGGTCGCTTTTGGTCATGACCTGCCCCCCGAAGCTGGAGGGTCAAAACGAGAGAACCGGATTGGTTGAGGTTGGTTTACTGACTAAGGTTTCGACTGCAAGCGGAGGGTTGATCAGGTCCACAGGAGCCCCCATGGGGGCTCGCGCGATTTTCGCCGCAAACTCCGCTGGCGTCAGATCCGCGAGCGAGCTGTGTGGGCGCTGGTGGTTATAGTCTTCGCGAAACGCTTCGAGCAGATCGCGGGCATGACTGACGGAAAGGAACTCGGTTTCGTTGAGGCATTCGTCGCGCAGCTTGCCGTTGAAGCTTTCGATGTAGCCGTTCTGGGACGGCTTTCCCGGCGTGATGAAGCGATGGTGCACTTGCCGGTCATGTGCCCAGCGCTCGAGCGCCAGGCCGGCAAACTCCGGTCCGTTGTCGGTGAGCAAGCTGCTGGGCCGGCCGCGCAGCTCGGTCAGGTAATCAAGCACGCGTGTCACCCGCGGCCCGGACAACGACGTGTCGACCTCGATCCACAGGCACTCGCGGGTGTAATCGTCATGCACGGTGAGCAGGCGCAATGAGCGGCCGCTGGCCAGCCGGTCGTGGACGAAGTCCAGGCTCCAGCGTTCGTTCGGCCGTTGTGGCACGGCGACCGCTTCGACGCCACGGGCCAGCCGCTGCTTGCGCCGGCGGCGCTGCCGCACTTGCAGCCCTTCTGCGCGGTAGAGGCGATACACCCGCTTGTGATTGTCAGCGATGCCTTCCCGGCGCAGCAACACCAGCAACCGTCGATAGCCCCAGCGTCGGCGCACCGCCGCATGGCGCCGCAGCGCGGTTCGCACTGGCTCTTCATCATGCCGGCCGTGTGACTGGTAGTAGTAGCTGCTCACGGCCAAACGCAGCAGCCCGCACGCTCTGGCGCCGCTTACCGGATAACTTTCCTGCAGGTAATCCACGGCAGCGCGACGAGTGGCGGGCTCTACCAGTTTTTTGAGTTCACGTCCTTGAGCATCCGCACGTCCAAGGTCAGATCGGCCACGATCTTCTTCAGCTCCGTGTTTTCCCGCTCCAGTTGCTTCAAGCGGTGCAGCTGACTCGGCTCCAGGCCGCCGTAGCGGCTCTTCCACCGATAGAACGTGCCGCTGGAGATCGCGTGCTGACGCAAAAGATCGGGCAACGGTTTGCCCATCTCGGCTTCCTTCAAGATCCCGAGGATCTGCTCCTCGGTGTGGTGCTTCTTCATGTCGGGTGAGGTTCATTTTCACCCGGCTTTCTCGCTCACGCCACTCCAGTTTCAGGGGGGCAGGTCAGTCATACTGTTAAGGGCCAGCCCGCCCCCTGCGGCAGGGCTTGGGCGCAGGGACTATTAGTCCCGCAACTGCATGACATTAATCCAGTCGAAACTCCGATTCTGCGTACAATCTCAATTGTCAATTCAGTGAACTAATGGCATCAATTTCTTGGCCATCTTCAACTCGGCTTACACGCGTCTGATGCCGTAGCCGATAATCGCTCCTCAAAATGAAATTGTCGCCCGATCCGTACGAAAAGGAAATCGAGCGCATGGGGGATGCGATTCGAAAATATGCTGGCTTTATAATTCTATTTATACTCGGTATAGCACATCTATTCCATAAAGTATCGTTCGATTGGCCGGTTATAGTTGTCTTCATAATCGCCTTGCTCCCGCAGATTTCGGGGATTATCGAATATTTAAAGGCAGGTAAAGATGGGGTCGAGATGAAGCTTCGCACAGGCTTTCTAGCCGCTGATGAGGTCGAGTCCGTTGCTAAAAGAAACCCGGTGGAGACCAATGATTGCTCTCAGAATCGACAGACTGAAGATCGCAATTCGACGAAAACTGAAAATAGAAATGGGGCGGGATCGATTCTGCGGCCAGGGTTTGCGTCCCTGTCTGAAGACCAGAAAAGACTATTCAAATCTCTATGGCACTATCAAAAGGAGAGCTGCGGCCTATCTTCGAATACTAGATGGGGATTTACTGTTCCGGTAAATTCTCTAGACTATTCTAGCTTTGTCTCTGGCCTCGGACTGCTTGTGGCGAAAGACCTCGTCACGCTTGGCCGAAATGGGCTCGTGTTTCTGACCAATCGAGGCATCGAGTTTGGGTTGAGCCATGATCGAGAAATCCAAGATTTTCCTCTATATTACAAAGACTTCGAAGCGGTTTGAATTGGAAATATAACGTCGTAACCGAATGAATGCTAATCAACCGACGGACGTTTCTGGTGTGTACGGTCGGACGTGGTCCGAACAGGAGTGCATGCTTGTTTTATACTATTATTCAAAAAATCGGCATATTCCTAGAAGTGAGACCACGAAATATGTAAATGAACTTTCGCGGATGATTGGTCGGAATACCAGCTCGATACTTATGAGACTGGAGAACTTCGCAGCTCTGGATCCTGATATGAGCAGGGTCGGTTTGAGGCATGGTGGACCAATGTGTGAGAAGGTCTTCAAGAAGCTGTTCAATTCTCCGGCGGCGCTGGATGCTACTGGGGAACTTTTGATGGATCAGTATAAACGGCGATCTGAGCCGACGTTGTTCGACCCCGAGCCGGTCAAAATTCCCAAGGCCTTTGGTAGGTATGAGTTGCTTGATCCCATCGGAGCAGGAACATGTGGGAAAGTATTCTCCTGCGTAGATACGCATGACGGCAAAGCTTACGCGCTTAAGATAATTCTTACCGACAAGCACCCATCCGAGAGACAAATAGCTAGATTCAGGCGCGAGATACTCCTCCTGAAATCACAGAAACACCCCGGCATCATCTCGATTTTTGAGGATAATTTGGACACGATGCAGGAGTTCCCCGGGTTTGTCATGGAGTTGGCCCGGATGTCTCTTGCGGATCACATTCAGCTATCTGCAAGACCCGGTCCTTCACAAGCAGAGCGACCGCTGCTAGAAACGAGGGAGGCAATATCCATATTGCGCAGCGTCTTTGACGCAGTCAGTGCGCTCCACAGGAGCGACCCCGCAGTGATTCACCGGGACATTAACCCAAGCAACATCCTGCTGCTACCGGATGGACGCTGGGTCATAGCTGATTTCAGTTTGGGGAAGTTTATCCCGTGCCAAGAGAAGCTCACGACCAGAGTCGGTGGAACATTCCCTTACGCGGCTCCTGAACAGCAACGAGAGGGTGCAGTGATTGATCACCGTGCAGATATTCACGCGTTAGGCGTTCTGGTATGGGAGTTGATGTGCCCTGGGTGGCCTCCTTATTACAACGATACGTCCGTACCTAAACCGTTGCAGCCGTTGATTCGACGGGCGACGCAGCGCGCCCCCAATGAGCGTTATGAAAGTGTGGAGGAATTGGTTGATGCCTTCGAGGCTGCGATCCACACGAACGGTGTTTTGGCCATCGGGGACATGCAATAACACCAAAGTCAGCCAAGCGACTCCTGAGACCGCTTGAATGGAGTTCACTCGATTTCTACCTCGGTTAGCTCGGCAACACGCACTGCCAGTACTTTGTATCCTCGCGTGGTCAGAAACTTCCGAAAACCGACCTCGGCGGCAGCGTCATTCGGGAACCAGTCAACGAACGTTGTTGGCACAACCTGCTTGCCGCCCGAAAGCACAATAGCCGGATAGCGAAATGTCCCGTCCCTCTCGGGTCTCCTGAGAGGCGGAGGTAGTAGACGACTGATTGCCTCCCGAGTTGATGGCGAGAGGGTTGCCCAAGCAGCGACAACTTTGGTCAGCATGTGACAATCGACGCCACCGAGTTGTGAGTTCAGTTGTGAGTTATGAGTGGGGGTGTCGTCTTTGGGATCCGATGAATCAACAGCTTGCGATATCGCAGGGGCGCGTTCAAATCCAACCCCTGCACCCAATTTAGAACGCCTCCCACTGCTCGGGAGGCGTTTTTGCTTTATAGGGGTTACAGGACGTCTGGGACAGACGGTCGCGAGAACCGCCGTTTGCGAACCAAGGCGAACAGGGCGGATTCCGTTAAACTGAGCATGCTCTACTCTGCGGGTTGGGCGGCGGTACAACTAACCAACTCCGCATGATTGGCTTGGCTTGAAACGAAAAAAGGCCATTTATTGTTTCATAATTCCGATGAGTGAAGTGCTACAATCTGTTGATGCGTCGGTTCGTAGCCGAATCTTTGGCCATAGGAGGGGTTGGGTATTCACGCCCAAGCATTTCCTCGACTTAGGGAGTCGGGCTGCGGTGGCTCTGGCGCTGCATCGGTTGAAAGCGGAAAGCACGATCCGTCAGCTCGGACGCGGCCTCTATGACTACCCTCAGAACGACCCAATTTTGGGAACCATCACTCCGTCCGCCGATGCTGTTGCTCGTGCGTTGGTGGTTCGCGACGCCATTCGGCTGCAACCGTCGGGAGCCTACGCAGCCAACCTGCTTGGGCTTTCTGAGCAGGTGCCGTCGCGTGTCGTGTTCATGACTGATGGCCCGGCCCGAAAGGTTAGATTCGGCAAACGTGAAATCATCCTCCAGCACACGACGCCCCGCAACATGGCCACTGCCGGTCGCAAGAGCGGCACCATCATCCAAGCTCTGCGGTATCTCGGACGAGAACAGGTGGACGCCCACGTGCTCGCCACGGTTCGCCGACAGATGAACGATCAGGACCGCGCCACGCTGCGCAAGGACCTGGTGTACGCTCCGGCTTGGATGGCGGATTTGCTACGCCCCGCGCTCGACGGCGAAACTTCCGACGCCCAGTGAACACATTTCTCGAAATTCCAGCCGAGCGCCGTCGTCTCGCGTTTCAGCAGGTAGACGAGGCAATGGGCCTCCAGGCATTCAGCGTCGAGAAGGACTTTTGGGTCTGTTGGATTCTGCGCGAACTGTTCACCCTGCCGGATATTGGTGAACACCTCACGTTCAAGGGCGGCACTTCGCTCTCGAAGGCATGGAGGGTGATCCAGCGGTTCTCGGAGGATATCGACATCGTCATCGACAAAGCCCCGCTGGGTTTCGGTGGCGATAATTCTCCGGACAAAGCGCCAAGTAAAAAACAGCGGCGCGCTCGTCTCGAAAGCCTGATGACTGCGGCGCGAACATGGGTGCAAGGCTCGCTTCAGCCAGCACTGGAGAAGCGCCTCAACACAACACTCGGTTCCGACGGTTGGAAACTTGAAGTCGATCCGGACATGGCGGATGGCCAGTGCCTCCTTTTCCACTATCCCTCGGTGTTCCCGCCGAACTCTGCGGGCTACATCCCCCCGCGAGTGAAGATCGAACTCGGCGCACGCTCCGACGATTGGCCGGCGGAGCCCAAGGTTCTAACGCCCTACGTACTCGAGCAGTTTCCCACCCTGGGTCGCGAGCCAGCCGTGCCGGTCCGGGTGCTCTCAGCCGAACGCACGTTTTGGGAGAAGGCCTGCCTGCTTCACGAGGAGACCTTCCGCCCTCCCGACAAGCCGCGCAAGCTGCGCATGGCGCGTCATTATTACGACCTATGGTGCCTGCTGCGTGCAGGTGTTGGCGAGCGAGCGCTCGCGGATATGAACCTCTTTGCGCGAGTCGCCGAGCACCGAGAAGTGTTCTTCCGTCTTTCGTGGGTGGATTATTCCACGCACAAGCCTGGCAGATTCCGCCTTGTTCCGCCGGCTGAACAGCTGCCGGCTTGGGAATCCGACTTCGCCGCTATGCGCGGGCCGATGTTTTTCGGGCAGGTGCCCGAGTTTTCTGAGATCCTGGCGGCCATGCGCGAGTTTGAACAACGCGTCAATGGCCTGCCTGCGCATTCATGAGGGTCATGATGGTGAGCGAGATGGACTCCAAGTGACCGTAAACGATCCAAGCGAAGTTCGCGCGCCGACCATCGCGATTACAGGTGCTGCTGGCAATCTGGGCGACCTGCTCGCGCGGCACATGCTCGCAAACACAGGCGCGGAGTTGCGGCTGTTGATCCATCGGCGGGACGTGGCCGACGATCTCGGGCGGCATCAGCGGGCAAAAGTCTTCAAGTGTGATTTGGCGCAACCGGAATCGCTCGGGCAGGCACTTGCCGGCGCAGATACAGTGGTTCACTTCGCTGGCGTCCTGTTCAAGGCGCGGCCCGAACGGTTCCTGCCGGTCACAAACACGCAGTATTTCCGGAATCTGATCGAGGCGGCGGTCCAGCAGCGTGTCCGCCGGGTCCTCCTGATCAGCTTTCCACACGTGGAAGGCGAGACCACGCCAGACCGACCCGCCACTGGTCGCCTAGACGGCAAGCCAGAGTCGGTGCATGCGAGGACGCGTCTGGAAGAAGAGCGGATGTTGTTCGAAGCGGGCCAGCGGCACGGATTCGAGGCGGTCTCGCTCCGTGCGGGAATGGTCTATGGGCGTGGGGTTTTGATGATCGACACGGCGCGTTGGCTCGCGGTCTGGACAGAGCCTACGTGGATTCACCTGATCTCAAAAGACGACTTCGTTAGGGCGACCTCGAACGCCGCGATACAGGTCGGCGTCTCCGGGATCTACCACCTGGGAGATGAAGGAAAACAGACGCTCCAGGAATTCCTGGATAAGTGTACGGTGACGTGGAACACAGCGAAACCGTGGCGACTACCGCTCCGATTGATCTATGCCGCCGCCCGACTTTGCGAGTGGCAGTCGACGGTTTTGGCCACCGCCTCACCGCTCACTTGCGACTTCATCACGATCGGCCGCTGCTCCTATTACGGCGACACCCGGCGTATGCGGGCCGAACTGCTTCAACACCTCAAGCACCCAACTCTCGCATCCGGCCGGTGGATTCTCTAATCGCGAACGGCCAACTTCGGAGTGCGCGTGTCAACCGTCACGACGTGACCCTTTGGATCGACTTAGTCGATGGCCGAAACCCAATCGACCACTTGCAAGCGATGTCGAAGGCTATCTTTCCGAGGACAATGCCCGGTTAGGCGCAAGAGCTACGTTGGAAGGTTTTTGTGCTGTCCGAATCTTTCGATGGGTTTCCGGGAAAGCAATCGGCAAGCTGAGCATGCCTTAGCCGTCCACTAGGCTTCCAATCAGCCTCTTGACGTGACCCCATGCGGATCACCAAACATCGTCGGTCCTACTCTTTCGATTTCCCGGTGTGCTGCGTCAGCCAGAGGCCCAGTGATGTTGCCGTCGTGGTTCGCTCTCAGCCGGACACGTTCCTGCCGTCTTGAAACAAAGCGATCAAACCGGGAGGTTGCCCTCTGCTTAAGGTAATCGATCACAGCGCCAGCCTCTTCCGGGAGCTTCCAAACTCGGTCGAACGCCTCCAGATGGGACTGAGTGATCACTTGGGCGGGCAATGGCCTCGGTGATTTCAATGGTGCCCTGCCCCCGTGGTACACATGGTGAGAAGCGTCTGGAACACAGGCATAGGAGAAGGCCGCCGGACGGGGCGAAACTGAACTAGATCGGGAACGGCGCATGGCACAAGGGTCGCACCGCAAGCGCGAGAAGCTCACGTTCGCTATCGTCTCCGGCAACGCGGTTGACGTGCACGGCCCTGCATGTGCCGCAGCGATGCACGATCAGCCACTCGCCGTCGGGGCGTGCACTGATCGCAATCGGTTCCATGCCGCCCTTGCAGTCGGCTGCACGGTCGCCGGGGGTGTTGTCGAGATGCACGCTCCAGAGGCACCACGGGCAATGGTTACGATGACGCGTGCCCGGCGCGTCCAGCGAGAACTCTCCGCCGCAGTGGTGGCACCGTAGATAGGCGGGACGACCACGAGGCGGATCGCGATCGTCGGACGATCGCAGGTCCAAATGTGACATTTTGAAAGAGACGCCCGGCTGAACTTCGGGAAAACCGCGATATGCGCGGCCAGCTTTGTTCCCAACGGGACCGGACCATGAACACACGCCAGAACAGCCAGAGCATTTACTCCGCGCGGCTCAGGGAAACGGGATCCACCCGTTGGGAAGTTCAGGCACGGTCCGACAATGACAACACGCTGGCCAGAGAAGCCTCGGGCCCCCGCGGGTCAAGCCCGACGCTTGATGGCGAAGCACAGTACCCCATCACGGAGACGATTACTGTCAGGCAGCTCACTCACGGGAATAGCCAGCCGTCACCATGTCGTGTGCACGCCCCCTCCAGCCGGCTGGCGTGATCGCCAGCGGCCTTGAGCCGAGTGGCAGCGTTACGTTGTGTTCTCACTTCCGTATTCTTGGTGTGACAACGTAACACCGAGACGAGGCGATACGCTGCGTGCCACAATCAGGCACTCGAACGGAGGCCGTGGTGGATTGCCAGGCGCCTGGTCTCGCGTTCCCGCCGCGAAAACTCGCCGATATGCGCCGCGAGGCGCTGAAAAAGTCTACCGGGGATCCAGGATCTCCCAGAGGACTCGGCCATCGGGGGCGGAGAGGTCGCGGCCGAGGAGGCGCATGATCGTCGGGGCGACGTCGACGTTGTGGATCACCTCGAGCTTCGCCCCGGCTTTGATCCCCCGGCCGCGTGCAATGAAGATCGCGTTCATCTCCGGGGTGTCGGCGAGGTGGCCGTGAAAGCCGACGTTGGTCTCCTTCGTCGCCGGCCCGACCACCGCTTCCGCGGTCGCCGAACTTGCCATCGCGTACCCCGGCTTGGCCCGCAGGATGAGTTCGCCGCACCCACCCTGCCCCGCCTCCGGCAGGCCGAACTCCGCGAACCGCTCGGCGCCGATCACTTCGGCCACGCCTTCACACTGCGCAAAGAGCTCCGCGGCCCTCCGTTTGTCCGCTTCGCGCGTCGCCGGATCCGTGCAATAGACAAAGGCGCTGCCGCCTAGCGCAATCACCTGGATGCGCGCCTCCACCACTTTGCCGCGCTTCACTTTCAGCAATCCGGCCTCCCGCAAGAGCACGTTGGGCTGGACCACGCGTTGCGCCGACGCAAAGCCGTGGTCGCCGACCACCAAGACCGTCGTGTTCTCCTCCTGCCCCGCCACGCGGATCGCCGCGAGGATGTCGCCCACGAAACGATCCGCCAGCGCGAGGCCCACATAGCTCGCGAGCGACTCCGGCCCATAGGCGTGGTGCAGTTCGTCGGTCGCGAGCAGGTGCACCGCCATGAAATCCGGCATGCGCGTCCGAATGAGGTGACACGCGGCCGCCGTCCACACGACGTCGTGCCCCGGCTCCTCCATATGCGCGAAATCCGACTGCCGCGGGCTGCGTAGGACGTGTTGGGCGACCAACTCCTGGACGAGCCGCGGGGTGGTCACGTTCAACATGCCGGGCGTGTCGGGGAAGTTGTCGTCGATCGACGGCGAGTTGCGGGTGCAGGGCCAGTTCACGCCGGCGGTGGTGAGGCCATCCTGGTGCAGCAGGTCGAAGAGGCTGGGCACGGCGACCATCTCCCGGGCGGTCTTTTCCCGCTCCATCCGCACCGGCTCGCTCGGCCCCCCGCGGACCACGACGGCATTGGGCAGCACCGAGTGCCGCCGGGGATACACTCCGGTCACCAGGGTCGTGTGGTTCGACCACGTCGACGCCGGGCTGGACACCACCATCGCCTCGGCGCGAACGCCGCCCGCCGCGAGCGCGCGCAGATGCGGAACGAAGGTCTTCGGGTCATCGAGCATCCGCGCCGGGAAACCATCGATCGTGATCAGCACCACGTGCGGCCGCGGCACCGGCGCACCTGACTCCGCTGCAGCGAGCGGCCGGAGTCCGGCGAGGGCCAGGGCCGCGAGCGCAACGAGCGACCACGGCGTTTTCAGATGGAGTGGCCGGGCGCGATCCCGGAGGCGCAGAGATGATTTCATGGGCAAAGGAAAGCGTGCGGTCGCACCCACGTGCCGGGTCGACGCGAGGACTCAGGGCGATTTCACCAACGGGGAGCGCTGGCTCCAGGTGGTCAGCAGCAGCGCGGCGCCAATGACGGTCGAGGCCAGATAGAACCAGAGGGCGGCATTCCAGCCGAAGCCGTCCACCAGCAGGCCCGTGGTGACGCCGCACACCGAGGCGCCGACGTAGCCGAACAGGCCGGTGAGCCCCACCGCGCTCGACGCCGCTTCCTTGGTGGCGAAATCCGCCGCCGCCACGCCGACGAGCATCTGCGGCCCGTAGATGAGGAAGCCCAGCACGCAGAACAGCAGGGTCATCGTCACCACGCCGCGGTTCGGCACCAGGAAGAGCGCGAACAGGAAGACCGCCAGGAGCGCCAGGAACACCACCGACACGGGGCCGCGCCGCCCGCGGCAGACCCGGTCCGAAAGCCAGCCCGCGCCGTACGCGCCGAAGATGCCCGTCAGTTCGAAACAGAAGACCGAGTAGCTCGCCTCCTGGAGCGTGAACCCCTTCGCCTCGACCAGATACTTCGGCGTCCAGCTCAGGACGCCGATGCGCACCACGTACACGAAGAAGTTGGCGACGCTCACGATCCAGACCCACTTGTTGGTCAGGATGTGCGTCCGGAAGATATCGCGGAAGGGCAGCCGCGGCTTGGGCTCCGGCTTCGCCTCGCCCTGGAACACCTCGACCGCCGGCAGCCCGAGCGCCTCCGGCGAATCCGTCAGGCGGTAGAGCACCCACAGGCCGCCCGCGAACGCCACGACCGCCGGCGCCCAAAACGCCGACCGCCAGCCGTAGTGCGCCACCAGCCAACCGGCCCACAGCGCGATCAGGGCGCCGCCGATCTGGTGCGACGCGTTCCAGACGCCCCAGGCCCGGCCGATCTCCCGCGGACTATACCAATACGTGAGCAGCCGCACGCAGGGTGGCGCGCCCATGCCCTGGAAAAGATTGTTGAGCGCCCAGGCGCCGACGAAGAACGCGAGCCCGTGCCCCATCCCGAAGACGCAGCTCACGACGGCCGACGCCAGCAGGCCGAGGCCGAGCAGGAAGCGGGGATTCGCCCGATCGCCGACGATGCCGCTGAGAAATTTCGAGAGCGCGTACACGATCGTCGCCGCGCTGACGACGAGACCCCACTGCTTGTTGGTGAAATGAAACTCGTCGCAGATCGACTTCGCCGCCATCGGCAGGTTGCTCCGCAGGAAATAGAACAACGAGTACCCCAGGATCATGGCGCTCATCACGCGGCGCCGCCAATACGCGTAGCGGTGCTTGATCTCAGCGGGATCGGACAACGGCGTGGCGGCGGGTTGCGCGCCCAGCGCGGCGAAAAGGAGGCGAAGACGATTCACGAAAGAGAACGCGGCGGCGCGAAGCCACCGCCAGGGTTGGCAGGACCGGGATTGGCGCCGTCGCGGGCGCCAGCGCGCGAGCCGACGGCACCGGCCGTCCGCCCGGAGCGTCGCGACGACTAGAAGGCCACGGACGCCGTGGTGATGATCTGGCGACCGGCGTTATACCGCACCCAGGTGTAGCTGTTGCCCTGGTTCGTGCGGCGGTCGAAGACGTTGTTCACGTTCACCTGCAGGGACGCGCGGTAGCCGAAGACCTTGCGGCGATACGTGACGAACGGGCTCCACGTGACGTTGCTGGCCGTGCGCGAGGCCGGCAGCACCTCGACTCCGCCCACGGACACGGCCGCGAGCGTGTGGCCCAGTTCGTAGCGCGCGGCCAGTCCGAGCGAGAGTCCACTCAGGCGTCCTGCGCCGAAATCGTAACGCGTCACGAGATTGGCCGCCTCCCGGCGCACCGTGCTCACCGAGCCTTCGGTATCCGCGAGCAACTCGGTGGTGATGGCCGTCGCCTGGTCGGGATTCAGTCCCTGCGCGGCGGCCTGCGTGCGCGCGAGATCGAGGTAAGGCCGCACGAGCGGGTAGAAGCGGGCATAGACCACGTTGCTCATCGAATAGGCACCGCGGAGCGTCCACTGCCGCGTGAGATTGCACTGCAGCTCCAGCTCCCACCCCTTGCTCTGCTGGTCGCGATAGTCGCCGTTGCCGACCAGCTTGGTCGAGTCGGGCAGCAAGTCGTTGAGCTCGGTCACCGCGTCGTCGCTCAACGAGAGCGTGTTGTTCTCGGAGACGCTCTCGAACCGCGTCACCGCCGCGGTGATGCGGTCATCGAGCAGGTTGAACCGGGCGCTGAACTCGTGCCCCTCGCCTTCCCGCGGGAGCACCGGGCGGCCGGCCAGATCGGTGGTGGTGCTCTCGGTGAACAGCGCGGATTCGAAGTACCCGCCGCTCAGCGAAAACCAGGGCAGCACCCGCACGACGGCGCCATAGGACTGGTTGGTGGTGTAGCCCCGCTTGAAGGGCGCCACGGGCACGTTGTAGTTGCCGGGGTTGTCCAGGTAGTTGCCCGCCAGATCGACAATCTGCGACTCGCCAAATGCGTCGGTTACGGGAGCGAGATTCCGATTCTGCCGGAAGTAGTACCGGCTCACGCCGACCGAGGTATGCACCCGTTCGTTGATGAACGAGCCGAGCGACGTCAGGCTCGCGGAACCGAGGGTCTGGTCGTAGCGCGTCTGGCTGGTTCCCTGCCGGTAGTAGCTCGCGACCCCGGGCTGCTGCCGGAACGCCAGCGCTTCATCGGAGTTGCCGTCCTCGAGGTAGTGAATCGGGTTCACCGCGGTGTTGGAATAAGTGGCCGCGGCCCCGGTGAGGCCCCGGCGCGCCATTTCCTCCTTGGTCAGCGCATAGCGAAAGGAATTCCCGTAATTGCGCTCCCGCCGGTACGTCGCGCCGGCGACGGTGCGCAGCCGCGAGTTCCAAAACGGCAGCGGCGAATCGTACACGGCCGACGTGCGCCAGCCCGTCGCCTTGGCGCCGCTGAGGGTCAGCACGGGCACGTGGGCGACGAAGTATTTCTCGAAACGGGGATTGGGGATGGTCGCGCCCGAGCCGCTCGGATCCGGCAGCACGCGGTTCACATCGATGAACACCGTGCGTGAGTTCATGCCCATGACGGACGCGCCCGAGAACATCGTCTGGGTGTTCGAGTCGTTGTACTGGCCGTTGTGGGCCACGAGGAACGTCAGATGCTCGTTCACCGCATGGGTGAACTCGATGTTATAGACGCCGTACTTGATGTCCGTCCGGTTGTCGGGCCCGCCCCAATCCTCATTCTCGGGATAGATATCATCCGCCACCGGCAGCAGCGGGTAACGCAGCGGGTTTTGCGGATCGCTGCCGGTCGCGACGCCCGAAGTCGTGAGCAGCGCCGAGCCCCGGTACACCGTGGTCGGGGTCGACCGCATGTCGTACAGCGTTCCGTTCATGTCGAAATACACGTGCGTGCTTCCGGTCGCCGACGCGATCCGGCGCATGCCGACGCCGTTGGTCTGCGTGCCGGAGCGGGTGGGATCCGCATCCAGGGCGTTCGTGCCGGTGCCACGCACATAGGCGCTGACGCCATCGTTGAGGCGCAGCGCCGCCGTGTTCCGGCGGTAGTTCCCGCCCTCGTAGCTCACATCGACCTGGGTGCGGCCGCTCGCGAACGGCCGCCACCGCAGCGCGCCGGCGTAGGCCCGCATAATGGCGTTGGCCCGCTGGCGGGCCTGCTCGGTGTCGGAGTTCACGGCGTTGAAGCGCACCGCCAGGCGCTGGCCGGCCGGCACGTTGATGTCGGTCCGGTACCGGCGGGAGCCAAAATTGTCGTAGCGCGTCTCGAACAGCGCGCTGCGCTTCGCCCGGGGCCGCTTCGTCGACATGTTGAGCGTGCCCGACGGATCGACGTCACCGTAGGCCGTGCCGTTGGGCCCGCGCACAAACTCGATGCGCTCCATGTTGAAGCTGTCCTGCGGCACGAACCACACGAAGCCATCACGCAGCTGGCGCAGGGACGGGATGCCGCGAAAGTTCACCTGGTTGCTGGCGGAGGCGCCCACCGGGGCGCCGAGCACGCCGGTGTCATTATAGACATTCAAGGTGCCGATCCCGTACTCCACCGCCCCGAAAAAATCATTGATGGCGAGATCGCTCATCAGGTCCGATGTGAACACCGAGATCGTGTTCGGCAGGTTCGCGAGCTTCTCGTTGGTCCGGGTGCCGGTGAGGGCCGAGGACGCGGCGTAACCGCGGTCAGCCTCGGCGTTCACCTCAAAAGGGGACATTTGCACCGTCTCATCCGCGCCGGAGGTCGCATCCGAGTTACGCTCGGGACGCACTGCAGGCGTGGCCTTGCCGCCCTTGGCCTCCTCGCGGCGGATGGAAAACGCCTGGGTCTTCGGATCCTGGATCACGACGAAACCCGTGCGCGCGAGCATGCTTTCCAACGCTTCCTTCGGCGTCATCTCGCCGCGCACGGCATTCGTCTGCACCGTCTGCGCGACCTGCGTCGGGATGAGCACGTCCATGCCCGACTGCTGCGAAAATCGTTTGAGCGACTTGTCGGCACTCTCCGCCGGCAGGTCAAAAACGCGTTTGGCCGGCTCGGCCGCATACAGGGCGCCCGCCGCACACAGGCAGAGCGTCACCCAGATGCATCGCCGGCCGACCGCGCTGCGGCCGACCGCTTTTCGCCGAAACAACCACTGGAAGGGGGTAGCCATGCCCCCATAACGGACGAGCGACATAAATCAGTTACACACCCGCCGAAGATTTAATGCCATCCCCGGCTCGCCCTTTTCCCGCCGGGCCCTCTACGCTCAGCCCGAACTCGCTCTTCAACCGACCGCCCCGTCCGTCCCGAAAGCCGACTTCCGCTGTGCCGCCCTTCTCGTCTTCTGCCGTCGATTCCCCGCAATTGTCGCCCACCGACCTTGCGGACCTCACCACGCAAACGGAGCATCGACGCGCCCAGTGGTTCGCACAGGAGATCCAGGCCCACGACGGTCAGCTCAAGGCCTATCTCCGCAGCGCCTATCCCTCGGTCCGCGACGTGGACGACGTGGTGCAGGAGTCGTACCTGCGGATCTGGCAGCGGCACGCGACCAAGCCGATCACGTCGGCGAAGAATTTTCTCTTCAGCGTCGCGCGGCATCTCGCCGTCGACCTCCTCCGCCGGAAGCAAATTTCCCCGATCACTGCGGTAACGGATTTGGCCGCCCTCAACGTCATGGATGAGAGCGCGGCCACCGTCGAAACCACCTGCACCCGCGAGGAAGTCGCGCTGCTGCTGCAGGCCATCGACCAGTTGCCGCATCGCTGCCGCGAAATCATGATCCTACGCAAACTCCAGGGGGTTCCCCAGCGGGAGATCGCGCAACGGCTCGGCCTCTCCGAGCAGACGGTGCAGGTCCAGATCGGGCGCGGCACGCGGCGTTGCGAAGAATTCCTGCGCGCGCGGGGCGTCTTCTCCGAAAGGGAGTCATGAAGCGATCCGCCACCAAGCCTGCCCCGATTGAAGCCGCCGCCGCGGACTGGATCGCGCGCCGCGACGCGGGGCTGACGCCCGCCGAGGAGGCGGAGCTCACGCGCTGGCGCGAAGCCGACCCACGCCATGACCAGGCCCTCGCCCGGCAGCTCCAGGCGTGGTCGTTTCTCGATCGCCCGCTGCAGGGCGGCCAGGCGAACGCCATGGTCCGGACCTTGAAGCTGCGGGCGCAGACGCGGCGCAGACGCCAGATCGGCGCGGCCGCCGCGTGCTTCGTCGTGCTACTGACGCTCGCGATCCTCTGGCGCCGACCGTCAGGGCCGACTCCGAAGGCGGGCGCCGTGGCGACCGCCACCGCCACGGTGATCGAACCGGAAAAGCGCACGCTGCCGGATGGCAGCCTCGTCGAGCTGAACACGGGCGCGATCGTCGACGTGCGTTTCGATGGCGCCACCCGCCGGGTTTTCCTGCGGAAGGGCGAAGCCCATTTCGAAGTCGTCAAAGACCCCGCCCGCCCGTTCGTCGTGGCCGCCGAAGGCATCGAGTTCAAGGCGGTGGGCACGGCCTTCTGCGTCGATCTCGGCGCCAGCAAAGTCGAGTTGCTCGTCACCGAGGGCCGCGTGGCCGTGCAGAAAAACGCCGCGGCGTTGCCCGACCAACCCGCGCCGGAACCTGCGCCCGGTGGCGCCGCGCCCGAGCCGGCCACGCTGGTGACCGCCGGCAACCTGCTGCAGGTGGAACTCGCGCCAGCGGCGGCGCCGTCCGCCTGGAGTCCCGTCGCGGTGCCCGCGGACGAAATTGCGCGCCGGCTGGGCTGGCGCACCGCCCGGCTGGAGTTCACCGCGACGCCGCTCGCCGAGGCCGTGGCGGCGATGAACCGGCACAATCGCGTCCAGTTCGTCATCACCGATCCCTCCCTGGCCAAAGTAGAGGTCAGCGGCTTGTTCCGCGCCGACAACACCGACGCCTTTCTGCTGCTGCTCGAAGGGAGCCTCGGCGTGAAGGCCGAGCGCTCCGGCGACACCGTCCGGCTCAGCCGCGGGCCAGGACGCTAGACAAAACGCACGGCTGCGGCCGGCGCTGGGAGACGAGAGAACGCGAAGCTGGGAGCGGGTTCGCCCAGATTAAGGCCGGCGGGCTCCACCAGCGCGCGAACCAGCATCCGCACCACCGGGGCGAGCCCGGTCCGGGACACGCCAATCTGGTCGGCCGTCGTGATCTAAGCGCGCTCGGCGCCAGGGCGTTCGCTGAGATAACACGCCAAAATTGGCGTGTTATCGGGGATAATACGCCAGATTTGGCGTGTTATCTCGGTTTGGGCCGCTCCGACGGTTCGGCTCACCCCAACCGCCCGCCAACTACAGCCAGATGGGCAGCCAGACCTGGAAGGGGGAATTCGCGCCGGCGTTCGCGTACGGGATCAGCCGGAGCGGCAGGTTGTGCTGGCGCGGGGCGTGCGGCACCTCCGGCACGGTCGACGTGATCACCGTGAAGACCGGCGTGTTCGGCAGCAACGCGGCGGCCTCCGCGGCGGGCACGACCGCAAACTTCAGCGCGGCGATGTCGCGGTGGTAGAGCTGGAACGTCCCGAGCTTAAGGTCGGGGTTGACGCGGTCGTCGGCGGCGAGCACCAGCGGGCCGTAGAGCACCGCGGCGCGGCCGACGTTGCCATGCGTGCCGAGCAGGAGCCGTGGCTCCAGCGGCAGGCGGAGTTCGACCGTGTCGCCCGTCCGCCACGTGCGGCGCAGGCTTTGGTAGGCGCCGGCGGACGCGGAAACGTGCAGGCCGTTGCACGACACCGAGGCCTGCCGGGCCCACGCCGGGATGCGCAGCTTCAGCGCGAAGTCCCCGGAGCCCTCCGCCGCGGTCACCGTCAGCCGGACCGTTTCCTGCAGCGGGTAGTCGGTGTCGACGCGCAGGGTCACGCGGCGTCCGTCGCGCAATACCAGCCGCATCTCCCCGCGGTCATACAGGTTCACGACCGCGCCCTCGGCGTCCACGCCGCCGGCGAACGTCGGGATCAAGGCGACGCCGCGCGGGCCGCTGGAGAGGCAGCAATGGCCAGTGAGATCCTGCGAGAACGGTTTCCGGCGGCCCTCGAGTTCGACGTAGTAGGCCCAGCCGGCGCCATCGGGCTGCTGCGCTCCGAGCAGGTGGTTGTACGCGGTGCGCTCGAGTTCCTCGGCAAACGCGGGCTCGCCCGTCAAAGCGAGGAGGTGGGCGTTGAACTGCAGCCAGGTGACGGTCACGCACGTCTCGCCGACGTTCTGCAGCGCGTTGGGCAGCTCGAAGGCGTCGTGGAAGTGCTCGTGGTGGCTGCAGGTGCCCGTGAGGTAGAGCCGCTGCGCGACGATGTCGGCCCACGCGGCCCGCGCCGCGCGGAGGAGGCGGGCGTCTCCGGTTGCCCGATACAGCTCCAGCGTGCCGTTGATGCAGGACAGCATCTCGTACGCCTTCGCGTTGGCGACCTGGTGCACGCCGCGGCCGGCGTTGAGGTCGGTGACGATCCGCGGGCCATTCGGTCCGTCCCAGGCGCGCACGATCATCTCGCAGAATTTCAGGTACCGCTCCTCACCGGTCAGCCGGTAAAGCCAGACCATCGGCTCGAGGATGCTGCTGTGGGCCATGCCGACATGCGGGCTGCCCTCGAGGATGCTGCGCTGGCCGGGCGCATCGCCGATGTCATGGCAAAGCAGGTCGGCCATCCGGCGGCAGGCGGCAAGCGGGGTGGTGTCGCCCGTGTAGCGGACGTAGGTGAGCAGCCCGAGCAGGTTGTATTTGTGCGCCCAGACGTCCCACACCGTCCACCGCTGTTCGGGCACGTAGGTGCCGAGGTAGCCGTCGGGGAGCTGGCACTTGAGCAACTCGCGCACAACGAGATCCAGCTTGGCGCGCAGCGCCGGGTCGCCGGTGTTGACCCAGGCGAGCGTGGCGGCGTGCAGCCATTTGCCGACATGCTCGCCGTCCCATGGCTGCCGGCCGGGGCGCTTGCGAAAACCTTCGAGCAGCCGGTTCTCGTCAATGGCGAGCAGCCGGTTGCGCTCGTTGGCGGCGATGCGGACGCCGAGGAAGCCTTCGAGGTGCGCCTGGTCGGCGATGAGGGCAGACTGGACGTCAGCCACTTTCGCCGGAACGACGAACGGGAGCGGCAGGACATCCGCCGCGCGGGCATTGAAGACGGTGAGGAGAGCAGCGGACACGATGAGGCAGGAACCGAGTTTCATAGGGGGTACGGTGCATCCCCTGGGGCAGGGGAAAGGGTTGGCGGCATGCGAACGGAGACGCCCGCCGATGGCAATCTCATTTGCGCAAACGTTTGTGCAGAGGTGGATTGACCTGCACAAACGTTTGCGCCTACATGCGCCTGCCTTCCGGCTCCACCCCGCCCCCAAAATGGCCGCCTCTTCCCTCAAGCGCATCGCCGCCGCCACCGGCGTCTCCGAATCCACTGTTTCCCGGATTCTCAGCGGGCAGGCCGCCCGCTACCGCATCAGCCCCAAGACCGCCGCGCGCGTGCTCGCCTGCGCCAAGGACGAAGACTTCGTCCCCAATTCGCTCGCTCGCAACCTGCGCCTCAAACGCACCCACACGCTGGGCCTCGTCGTTCCCGATCTCACCAATCCGTTCTTCGCCGGCGTCACCCGCCAGATCGCCGGCGCCGCCCGCCGCGAAGGCTTCTCCCTCGTCCTGTGCGACAGCGAGGAAAACACCGCGCTCGAAATCGACGCGTTGCGCCGGCTGCGCGGTCGCAATGTCGAGGGCATCGTCATCTGCCCCGTGGGCCTGTACGCCGATCACCTGCGCGAGTTTGCCTCGTCCCACGTCCCGGTCGTGCAGGTGGACCGCTACTTCGCCGATCTTCCTTGGCCCTACGTCGGCTGCGAGAATCAGGCGGGCGCCCGGATCGCCACCTCCCACCTGCTGAGCGGGGGACGCTCCCGGATCGCGTGCATCCAAGGCCTGCCCGGCACCTCCACCAACGATCTCCGCGTCGCCGGTTACCGGAACGCCATCCTCAGCACCGGTCCCGGCGTCGCGGCCCCGCTCATCGTCGGCGACGCCTTCACCGAGCAGAGCGGCTACGAGCATGCGCGCCGGCTGCTGGAGCTCAGCCCGCGGCCCGACGCGATCCTCGCGCTCGGCAACGTCATCGCTCTCGGCGCCATGCGCGCCATCGCCGAGGCGGGTCTCTCTGTGCCGCGCGACCTCGCCCTCGCGTGCTTCGACGAGCAGCCGTACGCCGAGTGGCTCGCCGCCCCGATGACCACGGTCGTCCAGCCGGTGCACCAACTGGGGGAGCTCGCCGCCCGCCAGATGTTCACGCTGTTGCGCGAACCGGCGGCCAAGCCCGCCAGCGTGCTGCTCCCCACTCAGCTCGTGATCCGCGCCTCGACCGCGCCCACCTCCGCCTTTCCTCCCCATCACTAATCCAGCCTCCCCGTCATGTTTCTTGTCGAATCCTACCCCCTCGCCGTCGCGCTGTGCGTCGTGACCATGCTCTGCTGGGGCTCCTGGGCCAACACCCAGAAGCTCGCGACCAAAGCATGGCCGTTTCAGCTCTTCTATTGGGACTACGCCATCGGCGTCCTGCTCCTGTCCCTCGTGCTCGCCTTTACGCTCGGCAGCTCCGGCCCGGCCGGCCGCGGCTTTCTCGCGGACCTCGCCCAGGCTGACTCGCGCTGGCTCGGCTCGGCCTTCGCGGGCGGCGTGATCTTCAACCTGTCCAACATCCTGCTCGTCGCCGCCATCGACATCGCCGGCATGGCGGTCGCGTTCCCCGTCGGCGTCGGTCTCGCGCTGGTTGTCGGTGTCATCACCACCTACCTCGCCACGCCTTCCGGCAACGTGCCCATGCTCGCCGCCGGCGTCGGCGCCATCGTGATCGCGATCATCCTCGACGCCTTCGCCTACAAGCGGCTCGCGGGCGCCAACGCCGGCGCGTCCTCCAAGGGACTCGCCCTCTCCATCGCCGCCGGCCTACTGATGGGCTGGTTCTACAGCTTCGTCGCGAAGGCCATGGGCGCGATCGACCCCGCCACGCACGCCCTCGAGGCGGGAAAGCTCAGTCCGTACACCGCCATCGTCCTGTTCAGCGTCGGCCTGCTGCTCTCCAATTTCCTCTGGAACACGCTCATGATGATCAGGCCGTTCAAGGGCGCCCCGGTCCCGTTCGGCGACTACTTCACCAAGGGCACGCTGCGGCTGCACCTCATCGGCATCCTGGGGGGCGCCATCTGGAATCTCGGCATGAGCTTCAGCATCATCGCCAGCACGCTCGCCGGCGCCGCCCTCTCCTACGGGCTGGGCCAGGGCGCCACCATGATCGGCGCTTTTTGGGGCGTGTTCATCTGGAAGGAGTTCAAGGCCGCTCCTCCCGGCACCAACCGGCTGCTCGCCGCCATGTTCTTTTTCTACGTCGTCGGCCTCGCCATCCTCATCCTCTCGAAAGCCTGACCCATGAGCCGCGCCCGCATCGCCGTCATCGGCAGCTCCAACACCGACATGATCCTGAAGCTCCCGCGGATCCCGCGGCCGGGCGAAACGCTCCTCGGCGGCGAGTATCTCTCCGCCGCCGGCGGCAAGGGCGCCAACCAGGCCGTCGCCGCCGCGCGGCTGGGCGGCGCCGTTTCGTTCATCGCCCGGGTCGGTGCCGACGTGCTGGGCGAGCAGGCGATCGCCGGTTTTCAGCATGAAGGCATCGACGTCCAGCACGTGCAGCGTGACGCCGCGTGCGCCTCGGGCGTCGCCTTGATCTTCGTCGACGCCCAGGGCGAAAACTGCATCGGCGTCGCCGGCGGCGCGAATGGTCGCCTGAGCGCCGACGACATCGCGCGCGCCCACGCGACCATCGCCGGCAGCGCCGTCGCCCTCCTCCAGCTCGAAACTCCGCTCGCCACCGTCCAGGCCGCCGCGGAAACCGCCGCAACCGCCGGCGCCACCGTGATCCTGAATCCTGCGCCGGCGCAGGAACTGCCCGACGCCCTGCTGCGCCACATCTCCGTGCTCACGCCCAACGAACACGAGGCCGCCCTCCTCTCCGGCCTGCCGGTGACTGACGCCGCCAGCGCCGCCACCGCCGCCGCCCGGCTGCTCGCGAAGGGCCCCAAGGCCGTCGTGATCACGCTGGGCGCGCTCGGCGCCTACGTGCACACCGCTTCCGGCGGGCAGTTGGTGCCCTCGTTCCCGGTGCAGGCGGTCGACACCACGGCCGCCGGGGACACGTTCAACGGCGCGCTGGCGGTCGCGCTGGCGGAGGGCCGGCCGCTCGCCGAAGCCGTCCGCTTCGGCAACGCCGCCGCCGCCCTCTCCGTCACCCGTTTCGGGGCGCAACCCTCCGTGCCCACCCGCCGCGAGGTCGAGGCGTTCCTCCGCGGCTGAGCGCCGCGCCCCGCGCCCGCCGCGGCGTCACCCAGAGGCGGGACGTTTCGCGCTGGGCAGTGAGAACCAAAACGTGCTGCCGCGCTCGCCCGTGCTCTCGACGCCGATCGCTCCTCCGTGAGCTTCGACGGCCATGCGGCAGAAGGTCAGCCCGAGCCCCGAGCCGCCCATGCGGGCTCCCGCCGTGGTCTGGTGAAATTTCTCGAAGAGCTTCGCCTGGTCCTCGCGCGTGATCCCCGGGCCCTCGTCGACCACCGCGACCCGGACCGAGTCGCCGGCCGGGCGGACGACGATCTGGATACGACCGGGCGGTCGCGTGAACTTGATGGCGTTGCCGAGGAGATTCGTGAGCACGCGGCGGATGAGAGGGCAGTCGATCTCGGCCATCAGCTCAGGCGGAGCGTCGAGGCTGAGCGTACGCCCCACCGCCAGCGGCTGCAGCGTGGCGATCACCTCGCGAGCCAGCCCGACGAGATCGCAGGACGAACACTCCAGCACCATCTTTCCCGCCTCAATCCGGCTGACGTCCAGCATCTGGGTGACCATCTCGACCACCTGCGCCGCGCCCCGCCGGGCCGTGGAGGCCAGGGCCGCGGTGTCGGCATCGGACAGGTTGGCCGCGTCCGCGAGAAGCTGAACCGACATCTGCAGCGCGAGCAGCGGCGACCGCATGTCGTGCGCGATCATGTGGGTGAGATTGTCGCGCAACTGCTCCAGCGCCTGGAGCCGGGTGAGACTCTCGGCCAGGGCCTGGGACTTGCGCCGCAACTCGAGATGGGTGCGCACGCGGGCGTCGACCTCCTCGAACTGAAACGGCTTCCCGACATAGTCCACGCCCCCCGCCTGAAACGCCCGGACCTTGTCCGCCGTGTCCGAAAGGGCGCTGATGAAAAGCACCGGGATGTCGCGCCAGCGGTCATCGGCCTTGAGCCGACGGCAGACTTCATAGCCGTCCATGTCGGGCATGTTGATGTCGAGCAGCACCAGGTCGGGTGGCGTGGCCTCGATGACCCGGAGCGCCATCTGGCCGCTGGAGACCGGACGAACCTTGTAGCCGCCGTCCCGGAGCATGGTCGTCAACAACTGCAGATTGGCGGGAGTGTCATCCACGACGAGGATCGTGGCCGGCCCGAGGTTGGCGTCGGTGCTCATGGCAGGGGCTGGGACGGGGCTGACGAGGGGAGCAGGGTCGCGATGCGATCCCAGTCGAAACGATCCGTCATCGTCCGCAGCTCGGCGGCGAGCTCCGGAGAATCCACGTCGAGTTCGTCGAGCAGGACGAGGACGGCGTCGAGGTCCGCGGAGGCAACGGCGCGACGCAGCGGCTCCACGAAACGCGCCGGCAGCGCGGCCAGCCCGCACGACGCCGCGATCGCGGCGCGCGCATCGGTTTCGAAGCGGAGGTTGAGCAGGCGCCCAAGCCGGTCGAGGAGTTCGTCGTCGCGGAACGGTTTGCCGAGGAAGTCGTCGGCGCCCTCCATCGGGTCGCGCAACTCCTGGATGACGCTGGCGGAGAGGCCCAGGATGCGCACATCGCGCCCGCCCGGCAGATCGCGGATCCGCCGGATGGCTTCGGCGCCGTTCATGACGGGCATGCGGAGATCCATGACGATGGCGTGCGGATGCCACCGCTCAAATTCGGCGACCGCCGCGGCCCCGTTCGCCGCAGTTTCGACCTCAAAGCCGACCGAGCCCAGGAGGGAGGAAAGCAGGAGGCGGCTGTCCTCCTGGTCATCCACGACGAGAATCCGGCAGGACGGCTGGCCCGGCGCGATCCGGAGGATGCGCGGCAGCGAGGAGGCCCGGGCACTCGCGGGTTCACCGGCGACCGCCGCGAGCCGGAGACTGACCGTGAACACGGAGCCCACGCCCTCGGTGCTGCGGACGGTGACGTCGCCTTCCATCATGCGGGCAAACTCGCGGCTGATGGCGAGGCCGAGCCCGGTGCCCGAACCCGTCCTGCGACCGGCGCTCGTCTGTTCGAACTGCTTGAAGAGCACGCCGAACTCGTGCGCGGCAATACCGATGCCAGTGTCCTCGATCTCCGCCTGGATCAGCCAGTGTTCGCGGTCCTGCGGGAAGGCGCGCAGGCGCAGCGTGATTTCGCCGCGCGCGGTGAATTTCACCGCATTGCCCAGGAGATTCACGAGGATCTGGCGGATTTTTCCCTCGTCGCCGAGGACGACCGACGGCACGTCGTCAGCGAGGTCGAGGGTGAAGGTGAGTTTCTTGGCCGCGACCCGGGCGGCGAACGTCGACCCAAGGTTGCCGACCAACTGTCGCAGACTGCACGGGCCGAGCTTGAGGGTGGCGCGCTGGGCTTCGATCTTCGAGAGATCGAGCACGTCGTTGAGGAGGGCCAGAAGGTACTCGCCGTTGCGGTCGATCGTCTCGAGGGCGGTGCGATGCTCGGCGGTGATGGCGGAATCGCGCAGCATGAGCTGCGTAAAGCCGAGGATCGCATTCATCGGCGTCCGGATCTCATGCGACATGTTGGCGAGGAACACGCTCTTCGCCTTGTTCGCGATCTCAGCCTGGGCCTTGGCCGCCTGGAGCTCGGCCATGCGCTTGTGCTCGGTGATGTCGAGGCAGGTTCCCTGGTAGTAGAGCAGGCGGCCGCTGGTGTCGGTGACGGTGCGGCCGCTCAGCAGGACCCAGATCAGCTGCCCATCCTTGCGGCGCGCCTGGTACTCGTAGTTGTGCACCCAGCCGGTGCGGGCCAGCGAGTCGAGGATGCGGCGACGGTCCTCGGGGTCGGCGTACACCTGGGTGGCCAAATCGGTGACGGTGGCGAGCATCTCCGCCGGCGTCTCGTAGCCATGCATGCGCGCCATCGCGGGATTGACGGCCAGGAATCGCCCCTCCGGCGTGCTGCGGAAGATGCCCTCGAGCGCGGTCTCGAAGATGCCGCGGTAGTTGGCCTCGCTCTCCCGCAGCGCCTGCTCGGTGCGCTTCAGTTCTGTGACGTCAAAGAGCACGCCCTCGAGCGCCACCAGCCGACCGGCGGCGTCGAAGATCCCCTGCCCCTGCTCGGCGACCCAAACCTCGCGGTCGGTGCGCGTGGCCACCCGATAGTTGAGCCGGTAGGGCTCTCGCGCCGCGAGGCAGCGTTGCACCTCCTGCCAGACGGCTTCGCGCTGCTCCGGCGGGATGATCTCTTCGAGCAGGGCCTTGCGGGTGACCAGATAGTCCTCCTCCGGAACGCCGAGCAATTCGCGGCAGCTCGCGCTGATGAATTCGACGGTCCAGTGCGGATCGTTGGCACAGCGGTAGGTGACGCCGGGAAGATTTGCGACGAGCGTGGACCAGCGGCGCTCCTTTTCCCGTAGGGCCGCTTCCGCCTGCATGCGATGCGTGACATCCTGCAGCGTGCCCGTGAGGTAATGGACCTTGCCGTCCTCACCCAGGTGGGGCCGGACGTCGAGCTCGAGGTAGCGTTCCGCGCAAATCGCGGGGTTGGCTCGATAGATCAGTCGCCCCGGTTGGTGCGATTCGACCACCGTCCGGACCGAACGCTCGATCGCCGCACGGTCCTCGGGATGCGCCAGTTCTGTGAACTGTGAAAACGGGGGTGGCGTCGCGGTCGGCTCCAAATCGAAAAGCCGGAACATCTCCTTCGACCAGTAGCCGGTGTCGGTAGCCAGATTCAGGTCCCAACTCCCGATGCGGGCCTGTTCCTGGGCCGTCTGCAGTCGCGCCTCGCTTTGCCGCAGGGCGGCCGCGGTCGCCTCGCGCTCCGTCACATCCTGAATTGTACCCAGCAAGCGGCGACCCGCCGCCGGGGCCGATGGATCCCGGTGAATGCGGATCTCAAACATCGTCATCCCACCCTGGTTTGCCTGGGTCCGGCATTCGAGCTGAGCAGGAACTCCGGTCTCGCCCGTCCGGGCAAAGGCCGCCACGAGGCGCTCCCGGTCCCGCGAATCGACCAGCTCCAGAAACTCGGTGAACGAGGGGATCCGGTTCGCGGGCGGAACACCAAAGAGCCGGTAGAGCTGGCGCGACCACGTGCCGCGGCCCGCATCGAGGTCCAGACTCCAGCTCCCGATGTGGGCATGTTCCTGCGCTGCCGCCAACTCGGCCTCGCTCCGGCGCAGTGACTCCTCCGTGCGCTTGCGTTCAGTGACATTGCGGCAGTTCAGCACGATGCCATTGATGCTGGGATCGTGCAGCCAGTTGGCACCGACCGCCTCGATGTGCACCCAGGACCCGTCCTTGTGCTGATAGCGATATTCCGCGCTGACCGTGCAGCCCGGAGCGGCCACGGCGGCAGCCAGATGCTCCGCCACGCGCTGGCGGTCGTCGGGGTGAATCCCGTCCAGGCTATTGCCGCCCACCAGTTCCTCCGCCGTGAGGCCGATCATCGCCGCCACCGGGCCGTGGACCGAACGGTAAACGCCCGCCGCATCGATCACGATGAACAGGTCGTTGGAATTGGAGAGAAGCCGCTGCAGCCGCTCCTCGCTCTCGCGCAGCGCCTGCTCGGCCCGCAGTTGCTCGGTCATGTCGCGGGCAAAGCCCACGAGGCGAACCACCGGTCCGCCCTCGGTCGCGACCACGGGGACCAGCTTGGTGGCAAAAAGCCGGAGGCCGCGCGGGGTCGTCAGCTCCTGCCGGACCTCGATCATCCTGCGCGCCTCGACGCACTGTTGATACTGGCCGCGGATCGTCTCGGCCGTGTCCGGCGGGAAGATGTCGGCCGGCGTCGTGGTGCCGGCCCGAAAAGCTTCCACCGACAGTCCGAACTGCTCCACCGCCGCGTTGACGTCTTCGTAAACAAAACGGCCATCCGGCTCGACCCGAGCAGTGAAAATCGCGTCGCTCGTGTGATCCAGGGTCTCGCGCAACCGGGCCTCGCTCCGCCGGACGAGGGCTTCGGCCCGCTTGGTGGTGGTGATGTCCATGAGCATCACGATGTACGCGCCGTCGGGAACGGCGGGATCAATCGGCGCGGCCTTGATCAGGATATCGAGCTCGGTGCCGTCCTTGCAGCGGTGTACCGCCTCGATCCGAGCCGGCTCGCCGCTGGCGCGCTGCTGATAGACCTTTCGGCCCACCTCTTCAAACTTCGCCTGGTCCGCGTAGAGCAGGCGCGTGTTCTTTCCGATCAACTCCTCAGGTTGATAGCCGAAGAGCTCGGCGAACCGTGCGTTGACCCGGTGAAAGATCCGGTTGTGGACCACCGCGATGCCCACCGGGGCCGCCAGGAACAGGCTGCGCATCTCGAGTTCGCTCTGTCGCACGGAAGTCTGCGCAGTCGCCTCCGCGCGCAGCCGCGATACCTCCGCCTCGGCCCGCATCTGCTGCTCGCGCGCCAGCGCGGCGGTGGTTTCGGCGACCTCTGCATTATGGAGGATGAGCCGGCGGATGAGAAAGCCGATGAGGACGACGATCACGCCGCAGCTGAGGGCGAACCCGAGGGCGTTCTCCAACCAGTAGGCGGCAGTGGCCGCTCCCTCGATCCGCCGCACCGACTGCAGCGGCAGCCAACCTGCGCTCCAGCCGAGGTAGGCGCAAAGGTGCCAGCCCAACGCAGCGCCATACGAGAGCACCATCGCGCGCAGGCCGAAACTCAGGCCCGCAAAGAGCGTGGCGATGGTGAGGAAGAGCGAGGAGTTGGGCGTCGCGCCGCGATACGCAAAGACTCCGAGCGCCATGAGATGGCAGAATGTGATCAGGACTGTGCCGCGGAAGGCGATCGGCCCCCGGCGCCAGAGCAGCGCAGTCACACTGGCCAGCAACTGTGCTCCCTGCAGCCAGCATATCGGCATCAGCCAGAAACCGGCCTGCTGATGCAGGAATCCGACACCCAGCACGAAGGTGCTGCCAAGCGCGGCCAGCCAGAGGCAGAGCGACAAGACGGGGTCGCGAACCTCAGCCGGCAGCGGACGGCCAAGCCAAAAATCGGAAGGTTTGAGCTGGGGAGACATCGCAGGGGGCGGCTGGGGGGCCTGCCCACGCACGTCAGGAACTCCAACAGCGGATGCCACTTGGATCACTCCAAATCTCCCAGATGCCAAAATATGGCGGCGGTACGGAGCCGGACTCGCCGGCACGACGCCCTTTCCTACGCGTTTGCCGCCCCATTTGCGGTCTCCGTGATTGCGACGCCGCCCGCGCCTCGCACGATCCTCGGCGATCGTACCCCATGCGCATCCGAATCCTTGTCGTCGACGACCATGAACTCATCCGCACCGGTCTGCGGCTTCGCCTGCAGGGCGAGGACGGTTTCGAGGTTGTCGGCGAGGCCGCCGACGCCGCGTCCGCTTGCGCGATGATCGGGGAAAAGTCGCCGGACATTGTCGTCATGGATATCGGCTTGCCGGAACAGGACGGGCTGGCCGCGACTCGCACGATCAAAACGCGCTGGCCCAAGACGCGCGTGCTCGCGCTGACTGGAATGAAGCCCGGCACTGTGGCGCGCGCGACCCTCCTCGCCGGCGTCGACGGCCTCGTCTTCAAGAGCGAAGCCAGTGACTACTTGGTCCGGGCGGTCCGCACCGTCATGGCCGGCAAGGTGTATTTCTCGCCTGAGGCCGCGACCGCGCTGGCACCGACACTCCGGGAGCCGCCGCCTCCGATGCCCGCGACCGGGGAGGGAAAGATCGACCTCTCCGCGCGTGAGCGCTCGGTCCTGAAAGGCTTGGCCGAGGGCCTGAGCTACAAGGAACTCGCCGCCGAGTTGGGCCTCAGCGTGAAGTCCATCGACACCTACCGCGCCCGTCTGGTGAAGAAGCTCGGCTGCTCGAGCCGCGCCGCCCTCGTCCGCTGCGCCGTCCGACTCGGTCTCGTGTCGCTCTGAACCGCGGGGTTGGGGATTTCCCCGACAGCACCGCTGCGCGAAATCAGACGTTCGCTTGGGGATATCCGGAGTCTCTCCGCCCCGGGCCGGGGCCGATGTAAGTTGTGATCATGCAACGCCCAGCGGCGGCGTGGCATCGCACCTCACAACACTCCCGCATCGTCCCTCCTCGCCCCCACTCTCGCCGCCCGCGACCTCAGCACCCGCACCCGGATCAGGTTCGCGGCATCAAATTCTGTCCTCCTTTCGTTCATGAAAACTCGCACCATCGGACAACGCGTCACGATCCTCGTCTCCATTCTCTGTCTCGCCCTCATCGGCGTCGGAATCTTCGCCGTCAACCGGCTGATCGCCCTCAATCGCATCAGCGATTCCATTACGCAGGATGCGATCCCCGGCATCACGCTCATGGCCAGCGTCAACTCGATTCAGGCCGAGAGTGAAATACGCGTCGAACGCTTCCTGCGGGCCACCACGCCCGAGGCCCGGCAGAAGATCCAAAACGAACTGGCCCAACTCAGCCAGGCGAACGACGACGCATTCAAAAAGTACGAGCCCACCATCATTCTGGCGGACGACCGCAGGCTCTTCGCCCGGCTGCAGGAGACCAGAAAGGCCAATGGCGACACGCGGAAGCGGCTCCTCGAGCTCGCGGAAACGGACCTGGCGGCGGCCGAGGCCTACAACGAATCGACCGCTATCCCGGCGTACACCGCGTATTCCGAGGCCGGCACCGCCCTGCTCAACTTCAACGCCAAGCACGGCGCCGATCTCGGCGATGAGATCGACGCGGCCGTGAAGAACGCCACGTGGCTCATCGCCATCACGGCCGCATCGGTTCTGCTCGGCGCCATCGTGCTCGCCGTGCTGAACATCCGCTCGATTGTGAAGGTCCTGGCGACCGTGGCCGATTCGCTCCAGGCCGGTTCGCTCCAGACCACCGCGGCGGCCACCCAGGTCGCCTCGGCCAGCCAGTCGCTGGCGGAAGGTTCGACCGAACAGGCGGCATCGATCGAGGAAACCAGCGCGTCGCTCGAGGAGATCTCGAGCATGACGAAGCGGAACACGGACAATGCACAGCGGGCCAAGGAACTGGCCGGGGCCGCCCGCCAGGCCGCCGATGTCGGCGTGACCGACATGCAGGCGATGAAGACCGCGATGAACGACATCAAGACGTCCAGCGACGACGTCGCAAAGATCATCAAGACGATCGACGAGATTGCATTCCAGACGAACATCCTCGCGCTGAACGCCGCCGTCGAGGCCGCCCGGGCCGGCGAGGCCGGCGCCGGCTTCGCGGTCGTCGCCGAAGAGGTCCGCAACCTCGCCCAGCGCTCCGCCCAGGCCGCCAAGGAAACCGCAGGCAAGATCGAAGGCGCCATCTCCAAGACCGCGCAGGGCGTGGCGATCAGCCACAAGGTCGCCACGAGTCTCGAGGAAATCGCCACCCGCTCCCGCCAGGTCGACGAGCTCGTCGTGGAAATCGCCACGGCCTCCGTGGAGCAGAACCAGGGCATCGGCCAGGTGACGCAGGCGGTGTCCCAGATGGACCAGGTCACCCAGAAGAACGCGGCGAACGCCGAGGAAAGTGCCAGCGCCGCCGAGGAGCTCAACGCCCAGGCCCAGGCGATGCAGGAGAACGTCGGTCAGTTGCTGGCGCTCGCCGCCCGCGACGCCAAGACCGAGGATCCGGTCCGCACCGCCAGTCCGACCCGCGCTCCCCGTTCCATCCGGACCGAGCTCAAGATGGCGCCGGCCCGGACCAAGCCTGCGCCCAAGGCGGCAAACTCCTCCAACCGCCAGATCGAGAACTTCGCCGAGATGTCCTGACGGCCGGGAATATTACTCAGCTCGGAGCACCCAATAGCCTGCCCCCGCGCGCTGCACTTGGTTGCACCGGGGGCAGAGGTGCGCCGGGGGAGATCACGCTCGACACCATCCCAGGCGGGGCCCTTGCCGCCCGAGCCGTCACCATCAACCGGCCTTCAGCAGCTCGCGCCCGGCATGGCGGGAGCCTTAGGACGTACGAAGCGGAGCGAAATCGCGACCGAGCCGGCGAGAATCGCCGCGATGATGCCCAGCGACCAAGTGACGGGAAACGTGCCCCCGAAAACGTCGTTCAACCAGACCATCTGGCTCTCAGGGTGATCCCCGAGATCGCGCGCCAGCTTTTCATGCGTGAGCCGGTTGCGAGCCAAGGGACGCACAGGAGGGCCACATGGCGCCAACCCTCCGCGTCGAACCTTCGGACGCCGCCTCGTTCGATTCAAAGCCGCTCTTGTGGCCATCGTCTTCCCCCGCTAAAGACGGGCAAACACGTCTTGCCGATGAACCTAGGATATCGCGCTCTCGGGTGTCTGCTGTCGTTCGGACTCGCCGGGTGCATCACAGAATCGAGCGGTGTCGTTCAGACGGGGCCTGACACCTACATGATCACCCACAGCGAAACGGGCTTTCAGTATGGAGCGAAAATGAAAGCCGCGGCGCTGAATGACGCGAGGGCATGGTGCGAGCGACACGGGAAAGTCATGAAGATGATCAGCGCGACGCAAAAGGACGTAGTCGTCGGAAGATCCTGCGCGTACGCGGAGGTTCACTTCAAGGCCCTGGCGCCCGATGATCCCGAGGCGCAGGCGATATCCTCTGGCGACCTCAAGGGCACTGGCACCGTGGCTCGCGATCGCTACACGGAGTTGGCTCGGCTCGGTGAACTGCGTAACACGGGGCTGATCACAGAAGAGGAGTTTCAGACCGAGAAGAAGCGGCTGCTCGGAACCAAGTCGGTGCCAGAATTTCCGCGGCCGCTTTGACCGCGTGCTCTCCGACCGCTAGCCCCGAACTCGTGCCCTCCTCGTTCGCCGCGCCCAACCACCGCCCCTCCTCGCGCCAGCACCCATGTGCGGGGCGCCCGCTTTTCTCGTGAAAACCTTCCCCGTTCATCCTGCCCGCCAGTGTTTCCGTTGCGCGCTGCTCGCCCTGCTGTGCAGCGCTGCGATCGGCCTCGCCCAGATTCCCAGCACGGCCACGCCCCTCGTCATCGTCAGCACGACCGCCGAGCCGGTGGCGCCGGGCAAGTTCACCCCGGACTGGGAGTCGCTAAAGCAGTACCGGGTGCCCACCTGGTTCCGGGATGCAAAATTCGGCATCTGGGCCCACTGGGGCCCGCAGTGCCAGCCCGAGCGGGGTGACTGGTACGCGCGGGAGATGTACAGCGAAACGAGCGGTCGCTATCGCGCGCACGTCGCCGCCTTCGGCCACCCTTCCAAGGTCGGCTTCAAGGACGTCATTCATGCGTGGCGGGCGGAAAACTGGCGCCCCGACGACCTGCTCCGCCTGTATGCGCGGGCCGGGGCAAAATACTTCTTCGCGCTGGCGAATCACCACGACAACTTCGACAACTGGGACTCGAAGTATCAGCCGTGGAACTCCGTGAACCTGGGCCCGCGGAAGGACTTGATCGCCGGCTGGGCCGCCGCGGCCCGCAGGCACGGGCTGAAGTTTGGGGTCAGCGTCCACGCCGCCCACGCCTGGAGCTGGCTGGAGACCGCCCAGGGCGCGGATGCCACCGGTCCGCTCGCCGGCGTGCCCTACGACGGCAAACTCACCAAGGCCGACGGCAAAGGGACGTGGTGGGAAGGATACGACCCCCAGGACCTCTACGCCCAAAACCATCCGCCAAGTCCCGGTTTCGCTGAGCTGAAGAAGATCCACGAACGCTGGAACTGGGACCACGGCGTGACCCTGCCGGACCAGGCGTATTGTGAGAAGTTCTACAACCGCACCATCGACCTCATTAACAAGTACCAGCCCGACCTGATCTACTTCGACGACACCGCCCTGCCGCTGTGGCCGGTAAGCGACGCCGGCCTGAAAATCGCCGCCCATTTCTATAACAGCAACGACCGGTGGCGCGGCGACGACGGCGTGATGTTCAACAAGATCCTCGACGGGGAGCAGCGGCGCTGCATGGCGTGGGACGTCGAGCGCGGCAGCAGCAACGAGATCGAGCCCAATCCGTGGCAGACCGACACGTGTATCGGCAGCTGGCACTATGATCGCGGCATCTTCGACCGCCACGGCTACAAGACGGCGCGGACTGTCGTTCATACCCTCATCGACGTCGTCAGCAAAAACGGCAACCTGCTCCTCAGCATTCCCGTCCGCGGTGATGGCACCATCGATGACGACGAGCTCGAGATCGTGCGCGGCATCGGCGACTGGATGCAGGTCAACCAAGAGGCGATCCACGGCACGCGGCCATGGCAGGTCTTCGGCGAAGGCCCGCAGATGGCGAGCGTACCGCCGCTGTCGGCCCAGGGCTTCAACGAAGGAAAGGCCAAGCCGTTCACGGCGGAGGATGTCCGCTTCACCACCAAGGGAGAGGTCCTCTACGCGATCGTGATGGGCACGCCCTCGGGACCGGTGACGATCAAATCGCTCGGAACGAAGCGCGGGCTTTGGCCCGGTGCAATCGCCGAAATAGCGGCCCTGGGCAGCACCGAAAAGCTCACGTGGTCCCGCACCGACGATGCCCTCGTGATCGAGCCTCCCCGAGTGATCGCAAACGGCACCGCCGTGGTCTTCAAGATCACGCCCCGCCGCTGACCGCCGGCTTCGGCTCCCTCGACCTGATCTTCACGATTTGAAACTCCGCCAGAGCTGCGGTTCGCTGGCGGCCAGATTCCGACTCCGGCGCGCATGACGATCCCCGACAAAACCTCCACCGAGGCATACCTGCGGTACACGAAGTCACGGAGCCTCCGCGCGAGTCGCGGCAAGGCGTGGCAGGACCTGAAGGCCTGGATCCATGAACCGTTGCGCACGACCGACGCCTTGGCCTTGCCGGCAGTGAACGAACCGCATCTGGCGTGGACGTTTTCCGGCGAGGTCGAGTTTCAGGAACGTGAGGGCAACGGTCCCTGGGTCACGCATCGGATCCGTCAGGGCTCATTCTTCCTCACCACCGGAGGCGGCCCGTATGAGTGCCGCTGGAAGGCCCTCACGCCCGAACCGTTCCTCGCCATGATGGTCTTCGTCGAGTTGCCGCTCTTCAATCGCGCCCTCGAGGAGGTTTTCGGGGCCGATGCGCCCAAGGTGCGCCTGCGCGACCTGTCGGCATTCACGGATCCCGACCTGAACTGGATGATGGAGAACGTCCGGGGCGAACTCATGGCTCCGCGCGCAAGCGCGCTGCGCGTCCAGGGCCTCGCGCACCTCATCGCGATGCATCTCGCGCGCCACTACGCCGAGATCCCCCGCGACGCCCGCGGCGCCAGCTCCTCGCTCCCCGGCTACAAGCTGAAGCAGGTCACCGACTGGATGGAGTCTCACCTCGACGAGCCCTTCGACCTCGCCCAGACCGCGGCGATGGCCGGGCTGAGCAAATTTCACTTTCACCGGCTCTTCAAAAGCGCCACCGGGATGTCCCCGGGCAAGTACCACGTGAACGCGCGCATGCAGGAAGCGCGCCGGCGCCTGCGGGAGACCGACCAAAGCATCGTCGCCGTGGCGCTGGACCTGGGCTTTTCCACCCCGAGCCATTTCGCCCAGGTCTTCCGCCGCGAGACCGGCCTTTCTCCCAGCGACTACCGCCGGAAACGCTGACGCCAGTCTTCGAGCCCTGCTGGCCTGCCGTCCTCATCGATCGAGACCGCAGGCCTGCGCCTGCCGTCGTAAGCGGCGGCATGGCCCGGGCCGATCCTCCGCGCCCGGGCCACCGCTGCGCCGGCGTCAGGACTTCAGCGACGCCATGTCGATCACGAAGCGGTACTTCACGTCGCTCTTCAGCATCCGCGCGTAGGCCTCGTTGATCTGGTCCATCCGGATCATCTCGATGTCGCTCGTGATCCCGTGCTGGCCGCAGAAATCCAGCATCTCCTGCGTCTCGCGGATGCCGCCGATCATCGAGCCGGAGAAACTCCGGCGCCCCATGATCAGGCTGAACACCGCCACCGGCAGCGGCTTCTCCGGCGCGCCCACGATCGTAAGATTGCCGTCCACCTTCAGCATCGCGAGGTAGGCGTTGAGGTCGTGCTCCGCCGACACGCAATCGAGGATGAAGTCGAACGTGCCCGCCTGCGCCTTCATCTCCTCCGGCTGGCGGGACACGATCACGTCGTGCGCGCCGAGCCGCAGGGCGTCCGGCTTCTTCGCCGGCGAGGTGGTGAACACCACGACGTGGGCGCCAAACGCCCGTGCGAACTTCACGCCCATGTGGCCCAGCCCGCCCAGGCCCACGATGCCGACCTTCTTGCCCGGACCGACCTGCCAATGCCGCAGCGGCGAATAAGTCGTGATGCCCGCGCAGAGCAGCGGTGCCACCGCCGGGAGATTCAGGTTGGCGGGGATGCGCAACGCGAAGTGCTCGTTGACCACGATGTTCTCCGAGTAACCGCCAAACGTCGGTCCGCCGATGTGCCGCTCGGTCGAGCCGTAAGTCTGCACGTGCGTCGGCGAAAACTGTTCCTCCCCGGCGCGGCAGAAGGGACAACTCAGGTCGGCGTCGACCATGCAGCCCACGCCGGCGATGTCGCCCGGCTTGAACTTCGTGACCTTCGGGCCAACGCGCTTCACACGGCCCACGATCTCATGGCCCGGCACGGCCGGGTACTGCGTGAAGTGCCACTCATTGCGCGCGAAGTGGATGTCGGAATGGCAGACGCCGCAGTAGAGGATTTCGATCTGCACATCGCGATCGGTCGGTTCGCGGCGCTGGATCGACGCCGGCGCCAGGGGCGAGGTCGCGCTGGCGGCGGAGTAGGCTTTGACGGAATAGGCGACAGGTTTGGACATGGGTTTTAAAAGTACAGGAGGGAGAGAAGGCATGGACTATAGCGCACCCGCTCGAGGTCGCGCCGACATGCTTGCGCGACCTGTCGGGTTCTTGCGCAAAACACCGGTTGCCGGGGCTCGAACCCACGACCGCCGGTTTAGAAAGCCGTCGAACCGTATCCGGACATTATCCGGGAGTATCCGGACATTATTCCCGAGTATCTGGACATTATCCCGCTACTCGTTGCGGATGGGGCAGTAATAATTGCAGTCCTCGTTCCCTCGGCGTCCTGGGCTTCTGCCCGAGCGGCGCCTCAGCCGCCGGTGGCGGGGTGGCCGAGGTACTTGGCGATCGCCTGCGAGCGGGAGCGCACGTGCAGCTTTTCGTAGATTTTGCGGATATGCGTGGCGACGGTCGGCACGCCGATGCCCATCGTGTCGGCAATCTCCTTGTAGAGGTATCCCTGGCTCAGGCACTCGAGCACCTGCCGCTCCCGCGGCGTGAGGTCCTCGAAGGTTGGTCGCGCCGACCCTGGCTGCGCGAACGACTGCACCACCTTGCGCGCGATTGCGCTCGTCATCGGCGAGCCGCCGAGCGCGATCTGCTCGATCGCCGCCACCAGCTCCTCGCGGCGCGTCTCCTTCAGCAGGTAACCCGTCGCGCCCGCCGCCAGCGCGGCGAACACGTGCTCCGCCGACTGGTAAACCGTGAGCATCAGAAACTGCGTGCCGGGCATCTGCCGCTTCAGCACGCGCACACACTCCACGCCGTTCGGCTCGGGCATGTTGATGTCCATCAGCACCACGTCCGGCCGGTCCGCCAGGAGTTGCCGCAGCGCCACCGCGCTGGAGCCATAGTCGCTCACGTACTGCAGCGTCGGCACGCAGCCGATCACCTCGATCAGGATCTTCCGGGTGGGCTCGTCGTCATCGACGATCGAAACGCGCGTCTTCATGGCGAAAGGGTCCCGTCGCCCGCGAGCGCGACGACGAGCGTCACAACGGTGCCGCCCTCCGCGGCCGGCCCCACCGTGCCGGACCCACCGAGCCGCGCCATGCGCTCCCTCAGGTTGGCCAACCCATGCCCGCTCCGCCCGCGCTCCGGCGTGTCCGCCGCCGCCGCGGCGAGGCCCCGGCCGTCGTCGGCGATCACGATCCGCAGCCGCGGTGCCGTCCACGCGAGCCGGACCGTCACTTCTGTGGCCCGCGCGTGCTTCACCACGTTGTTCAGCGCCTCCCGGCAGCAGAGGAACAGCTGGTGCCGTGTCTCGCCCGACAGAACGATCGGCGGCAGCACCGCAGGTATGTCGAGGCGGCAGCGCACGCGCGCCAGCCCGAGAAACGGCTGGGCGAAATCGGTCAGGTAGCCGACGAAGCTCTCGAGCGAGTCGTACTGCGGGTTCACCGCCCAGACGATCTGGTCGAGCGAGCGCGTGATTTCGCGCGCCGTCTCGTAGATCCGCTCCAGCTTCGGCGCCTCCGGCGACAGCGGCGAACTCGCCTGGGTCAGCAGGCTGATCCGGGTGAGGCTGGCCCCGACGTCATCGTGGATGTTCTGCGCGATGCGCGCCCGCTCCCGCGCGATCGCCGTCTCGTGCTCCAGCCGCTCGATCCGGCGGCGCAGGCGGCGGTACGTCCACACGCGGACGACGCCCGCGACCACGCCGACCAGCCCGAGCACCACCCCGGCCTGGAACCAGAGCGTCTGCCACCAGCGGCGCGGCACCGTGATCGCCACGACCGCCGGCGCCTCGCCTTCGCGGGGCTGGCCGTAGCTCGCCGCCACTTCGAAACGATACTCGCCCGGGGGCAGCCGGGGATACACGGCCACGCGCCGCCCGCCCGCTTCCACCCACCCTTCGTCAAACCCGACCAACCGGTAGCGCGCACGCACGCGGCTCGGCGCCGCCAGCGCCAGGACCGAGAACGAGAACTCCAGTTTGTGGCCCGCAGGGTCGACGACCAGCGGCGCGCGCAGCACCTGCGCCTCGCCGTCGATCCGGAGCTCCTCGATGGCCGCCTGCGGCGCCGGAGGGGACAGCGCATCGGCCTCCGGGTTGATGGCCAGCAGCCCCTGGCGCGTCGCAAACCACACGCGTCCGTCCCGGCTGCGCAGCGCGCCCGGGCCGTAAAGGCCACGGCAATTCGCGTCGCCCAGCCCTTCATCCCGCCCGAGTTGGAGCGCGGCCACGACCTTCGCCTCGCCGGCCGCCACGCGCCGGACGTCCTCCCGCGCGACGCGAAACACGCCCGCCGCCGAACCGCACCACACAAACCCGCGGCCGTCCGGCACGAGCTGCGTGAGGTTGTCGTGCGGCAGACCATTCAACGCATTCACGCGGGCGTTCCGCCCCGGCCGCATCACCACCAGCCCCTCACCCGCCGTCGCCAGCCAATAGCCATCGTCCATCGGCAGGATGCCGTTGATCGCGACGCCGAGCGACACGCCGGCCGGCAGCAGCGGGACAAATCGTCCGGCCGTGAAACGCAGCAGTTGCCCATCGTTGGTGCCGACCAGCACTTCTCCCTGGGGACCCGCCGCAAACGACCGCACCCCGCGCTCGCTCAATCCCGCCTCCACGCCGTAGCTCTGGAAGGACGCGCCGTTCCAACGCCCCACCCGCCCATCGGCCATCGTGAGCCACCATTCGCCGGCGGCCGAGGTGAAGCTGGCGGGCTGCGGCCCCGAGCTCGGCACCGCGGCGAGGAACGTCACCCCGCCCTCGCCATCGACCCAAAACGACGAGGACGACCCGGTCACCCACACGCCGCGCTCCGGGTGCGGCGACACCGACACCGCCCCGTACACGCGGCCCTCGTGCCGGAGGATCCAATGGTCGATGTGTCCGTCCCGCAGCCGCACGACGCCGCCATCGCCGTTGGCGCACCAGATTTCTCCGGGCGCAGTCTCGCAGACCGCCGTCACACCCGTCGCGGCCAGGCCATTGGCCTTGGTGTGGAGGGTGTAGATTCGCGGCGCGATCGCGTAGAGCCCGCCCGGAATTGCCGCCGCCCAGATCGTGCCCTCGCGGTCCTCGATCAGCGTCGTGATATTGTCGCTCGCGGTCGGCACCGGGATCACGCCTTCGCGCCCGACGACGTGGACGCCCTGCGACCGCGTGCCCAGCCAGAGCCAGCCGCGGCTGTCCTCCGCTGCGGCTGCGACGTAATGAGCCCCGACGAGCGGCGGTAGCTCCGCCATCAGCACCGGGCGTGACGCGGCGTCCATCTTGTACACCTGCCGGTCTGTGATCACCCACGGACCCGCGGCGCGCGACGAGGCCAGGCGCAACTCCGACGCCACCGGCAGCGGGACGCGCACCAAGCGTCCGTCCTCGTACCGCGCCAGCCACTGGTCGCTCGCCAGCCACACCCGCCCCCCGCCATCGAGCGCGAAGCGGGTCCAGCTGCCCTCGGCGATGCCGTCCGCCCGACCGAAAACCTTGTGGTCTTTTCCCCGCACCCGCTGCACCGCGCCGCGGACCGAGCACCAGAGCGCTCCGTCCGGCGCACGCAACGCCTGCCCGCCTGCCTGGCCGGCCAGCGGCGCGGCCAGCGGCTCCCTTCGCCACCCGCCGTCCTTGAACCGGACCGGATCCCCGGTGCGCGGCACCAGCAGCACCGAACCGTCCGCCTCCGGCAGCAGGTTCAAATACAGGTCGCGCCCCGCCGCGCCGGGCACCGGGAAGAAGCCCGCCCCATCGAAGCGGACGACGCCGCTGCGCGTGGCCACCCACAGATGGCCGCGCGCGTCCTGAGCCACCTGGTACACGTCGTCGCTCGGCAGTCCCGACTCCGAGCGCCACTCGCGCACCACAAAGCCGTCGGCCGGCGGGCGGTCGGCGCCAGACGCCCAGCCCGCCCGGGTCGCCAGGCCAGCCAGCAGCAACAAGCACACTCGAAAGCAGAGTCTCACAAGCGACGGCACAGTGCGCGGACCCGCCCGGCATGAACAGCCGAAAGCCGCCGCCGGCAGCGCCTGCAATCCAGCGGCGGCGCCCCCCCGCGGAGTGCCGCCGCCGCGCCCCGCGGGAGTGGCCGCAGGGAGATTACGGATCCGGTCCGCGCTACAGGTCAAAGCTCGCCGAGAGAATGAATTTCTGCGGGTCCACGATGCGGTACGCGTTGGGGGTGCCGTCGGGAAACGCGCCGATCGGCTGCAGCCGGCCGTTTTCGCCGAGGTTCTCGACGTTGAGCTGGAAGTTCGCCGCGACGCGGTTGTTGAAGAGCTTCGTGCGGTACGAGACAAACGCGCCCACATACAGCCGCGCCTTGTCCCAGACGGGCCGGTTCGGATCGAGGTCGGTCACCACGTCCGGGAGCTGCTGTACGCCGTAGTAGCCGATCGCCGCCTTGTCCTGCCAGTTGCCGGAGGCACCGACGCGGACGTTCTTGAGGTAGCGCTGCTCGGTAAAGGCGGCCAGGTCGACGCTGGCGGCGAACTTGACGTTGTACTCGCGGATGTTGGGCCGCGCCTTGCCCTCCTGCTGCTTGATCACCTTGTACGGCGCCGCGACGTTGTTCGCGTAGTATCCGTTCGGGAACGACGTCCGGTTGTAGCCGTGCGTCCACCACAGGTGCTGCGGGTTGTCGGCGGTCGGCTCCCAGCCCTGCGACACGCCCGTGCCGAGACTGGGGTTGAAGTTCTGGTCCACGATGGACGTCCACACCGGCATGCGGCGATCGATCCACTGCTGCACGACGCTCGAGACGTTCGAGGTCACGGCCTTCTGCTGCGTCACGGAGCCGGAGAAGCGCCAGTGCCGCGTGGGGTTGAAGTTGATTTCGATCTCGTTGCCCGAGGCCGTGAAGTCGTTGGTCGCGGCAATCGAGCCCGCGCGGAAGGCGGACATCAGCTCCTCGTACTCGTCGATCGGGATCTGCATCTGGTCGGCGATCGCCTGCCGCACCTGCGTGTCGGACCACTCGGGATGGGTGAGCCGGAACCAGTCGTTCGCGCGGTCGTAGAGCTGGAAATGGTCCGACGACACGTCCATGTCGATGCGGAGGACGCGCTGGGCGATCGTGTTGGCGTCACCATTGCGGATGTTCAGTTGCTTCGTGATGTAGTGGTTGAACCGGACGACGACCTTGCCGTCGGCCAGGTTGAGCCAGAACCCGTAGTCCTTGCCCTCGCCGGTGACGTTCGGCAGCTGCTGCCGGAACAGGTCGATGGCGGGCGCTTGCGGGTAGAAGTTGTCGGACTGGTTGTAGGTCAGCGACAGCCCGCGCGCCGCGTCGGCGAGCCAGCCGAGCGGGCCGCCATGGTTCGACGCCTCCTGGATGAAGCGGAGGTCACGGAAGGGGCGCACGACGACGCCACCCGTCTTGGTTTTGCCGACGTTGAAGCGGTAGTCCCCCGGCTCCCATGAGTTGTTATACGCCCAGTCGAACTCGGTGTTGTTGTTGAGCAGGTTCGCGCCGCCGACCGGCGTCACGTCGGTCACCTTGTTGATGCCGTTCTTCGAATACACCTTATCCTGCCGCATGCCGAAGGTCGTCACGACTTTCCCATCGAGGAAGTGACTCTGGATGACCCCGCCCGGGGTCTTGATGATCTGCTTCAGGCTGTAGTTGCCGCCCGTCTGGTCGGTGGTGGGCATCAGGGCGAGGGTGGCGGGTTCATTGTAGAACTGCGCGCTGGCGGGGTCGACGACGCCACCGGTCTGGGTCCGATAACCGCCCCAGGAGAACGGATACGTGCCGTGCTCAAAGTTGCCCGGCGCGTACGCGACATTCACGCTGTTCGTGTCGCCCACGTAGTAGCGGTAGTACTGGCGGACGACGGCCGGTCCGGCCTGCGGGCCGCCGGTCACATTGCTCTGCACGGAGCGGCCCTGGTTGGCGTTGAAACCGGTGTAGCCGGCCTGCGTCCACGTGTGATTCGAGGCGAGCGCCTCGCGGTAGCTCCACTGCCGGTTGATGCGGTACTTGTACTCGTCGTACCCGGTCAGCTGATGCAGCCCGAGCCACTTCAGCCAGTTCTTCTCCCCGCGGAGATCCAGCTTGTAGGCGGCCTGCAGGCGATAGGTATCCCACTTGGCCGGCGCATACCGGGTGGTGAACTCACCGGCGGCGATGTACGGCCGGAGGAAGAAGGGGTTGGGTGTGCCGTCGAGCCGGCGCTCGTCGATATCGACAAAGTACTGGCCGGTCTGGCCGGAAATGCCGGAGTTGCCCAGCGGCTGGCGCTGGTAGCGCATGGCGTCCTCGCGGAACACCGAGCCCTGCACGACGAGCGTCTGCCGCGGCGTATTGAGCAGCACCTGGTCGAGCGACGCGTGATACACCTTCACGCGATCCCACTGCCGGTTCGGCGCAGAGAGGTTGACCGCGCTCCAGTCGTAATAGCTATGGTCGCCGATCGTCGGCGTGGTCGTCCACAGCGGCTGGCCGGAGTACTTGCCGCCGGACGAACCGAGCGGGTTGGTCATCATGTAGCGGACCGACTGGCTGCCGCCGGCCGGGGTGATCAGGGCCGAGTTGACGCTGCTGGTGGCGCCGGGGGCGGTCCAGTATTTGATGCCGTCGGTATCGACGTAGAGCATCGCCCGGGAGTTGTTCGGGCCGCGCGAGAGCGGAATGTACGCCGGGATGCTGGAGTCGGCCGTGATCGGCACGAGCGCCCGGCCGCCCGAGACGACGCCATTGCGGTCGATGGTCTGGCCGTTGAGATGGATGACTTGGAGCACGGGATCCCAGGTGGGCTTGCCGGCGTTGACCCAGTCGGTGATCGAGTCGCGCGGCGGGGTGAAGTTGGGGCGGTTGCCTTCGGACCGCGTGTAGAGGAACGACGCCGTGATCGTCGTGTTCTGGAACGGCTGATACTTCACGAAGCCGTTGTACCGGACCGTATCCATGCCCGACGGCTTGCGGATGAAGCCATCGTGCTGGAAGACGCCGTTCACGCGGACGGCGAGAACGCCCTTCTTGAGCACGCGGTTGAAGTCGAGCGCGGTGCGGTAGCCGTCGTAGCTGTCGGCCCGCGCCTCGACCCGGGTGCGGTTGCGCGTGAGGTTGGCGGAGGCCGGCACCTGGTTGAACGTACCGGCGGCGTAGCCGAGGCCGAAGACGTTGGCGTTGGGGCCGCGGCTGATCTCCACGCCGTCGATGATCATGCGGTCCATCGTCAGCCGCGTGGTCTCGAAATTGCCGTAGGACTGGTTGGCCGCGAGGATGCCGCGCACGCGGTTGGCGTTGGACGGATCGAGCTGCACGTTGTCCTGCAACTGGCCGTTGCGATCGATCACGTAGTCCGTGTACGTCGCGGTGCCCTCGGTGCCGGCGGTGAAGTTGAAGACGTCGTTGATGTCGAGCATCGCGAAGTCATCCATCTGTTCCTTCGTGATGACGGTGAGCGACGAGGCGAGGTCCTCGACCTTGGTGTTGAAGCGCGTCCCGGACATCGAGTTCGCGGAGAAGTAGCCCCGCGTGTCGGCCACGACCTCGAAGGGCGAGAGCGAGACCACCTCCTCGGCCGCGCCGTTCTCGGCGTTCCGCAGGGTAACGGGCGGGCGGGCGGGCGCCGGCGTGGCCGGCGCGGTGGATGGAGGCAAAGGCGTGGGGGTGGGCGCAACCTGCGCAAGGGCGCCGGTCGCGAGCAAGCACGCGGTCAGCGCCGTGGTCCGGAGGACCGGATACGGGATCAATCGCTTGGAGGTCATTTGGGTTACGGTGTCAGTTTCCAGGAGCACCACCGGCACAGGGGCGTGCCGGTGACAGCATTGGGGCGGATCGGAATCGGGGTTCGGCAAGGGACTCGCCTGAGGCGGGGCAACGCGGACGCGGGGGTTCGCGTGCTGGCGACGGGGAAAGTCGGCTTGACGGCGACAGTTGCGGTCGGAGCGCGGCACCTGCCAACGGGCCGGCCGTTCGCATCGTTGAACTCCGCGCCGCGGCGGCCCGCCGGGCGCACCGGGATGAAACCCGCGCAACCCGGATTTGCTGAAAGGCTTGGCGCCGCCGCGGCCCGCACCAAGCCGCCGCCGCCACGCCCGCCCTCATCAGTTCTGATGATCCCCACGCGTCGGACCGAAATGGTACGCTGCCGCATGACCCCCTCGGCCACGATGCAAGACGTCGCCGTGCGCGTGGGCGTGCACCGTTCCACGGTGGCGCTGGCGCTGCGCGACAGCCCCCGGATCTCCGCCGCCACGCGGCGCAAGGTGCAGGAGGCGGCCCGGCTGCTGGGGTACCGCACCAATCCGCTCGTCGCCGCCTTGATGCGCAACCGGCGCACGCGCCGGACCCTGCGGCACGAGACGATCGCGTTTGTCACCTGCCATGCGACGCCGTTCGGGTGGCGCCCGCCGCACCACGACCGGCCGGACTTCTTTCCCGGCGCCGTGCAGCGCGCCCTCGAACTGGGCTACAACCTCGAGCATTTCTGGCTGGCCGAGCCGGGCATGTCCCCGCGCCGGTTCCGGGACATTCTCCTCGCGCGAAACGTCCACGGTGTACTCATCGGCCGGATGCCGCCGGGGCTGCACGAACTCGAGCTCCCGTGGGACCCGTTCTCGGTCGTCGCGCTCGGGCTCACGCTGCGCAGCCCGCGGTTTCACGCGGTGACGGAAAACCATTTCGACACCGTGGTGCAGGCGCTGGACCGCTGCGTGGCCAAAGGCTACCGGCGGATCGGCTTTGTCTTCACCGAGGCCAACGACAGTCCGCGGGTGGGCGCCCGCTGGCTCGGCGCGTATCTGCAATACCAGCACAGCGCGCCGGCCCTGGAACCGGTCGCCGTGTGCCCCGGCACGCCGAGCAGCGAAGCCGAGTTCGGCGCGTGGTTTCGCCGGGAGCGGCCGGACGCCCTGCTCGTCACGCACGCCCGCCCCGTGCTCGGCTGGCTGCGCGCGCTCCGCGTCGATGTCCCGCGCGAGGTCGGGCTGGTCGAGCTGCAGGACAACCCCGGCCACGGCGCCGCCGGCGTGTACTACGATCCGGCGAAGATCGGCGCGCTCGCGATCGAGACCCTCGTGGGCCTCCTGTACCACAACGAGACGGGCGTGCCCGCCGATCCGCACGAGGTGATTCTCACCGGCTCCTGGCGCGAGGGGAACACGCTGCCCGGGCGCCGGTGACGCCAGCGGCCGCCGGCAAGGGCGGCCACGATGCGCATGACGCGCCCGTCGCCGCACGCGCCTTTCGCATGCACCATCCCCCTCCCTTGCCGCCCGCCCCGGCGCGGCGATCCCTTACCTCATCGTGACCGCCCCCCGTCTCCTCCCTGCCTCGCTCCTGCTTCCCCTCGCCCTGGCCCTGGCGCTGCCGACCAGCGCGGCCACCGCGGCGTCCGCCGCCGCAACCGCTCCCGGCCCGGGTCCGAGCCTGCCCTTCCGCAATCCCGACCTGCCGCTCGAGCAACGTGTCGACGACCTCGTCGGCCGCCTCACCCGCGATGAAAAGATCTCCCAGCTCGGCATGGGTAGCGCGCCCATTCCGCGACTTGGGGTCCCGGCCTACCACTGGTGGAACGAGGGGTTGCACGGGCTCGCGCGCAACGGCGTCGCGACGGTCTTCCCGCAGGCTATCGGACTCGCCGCGACCTGGAACCCGACCCTCCACAAGCGCATCGCCGAGGTCGTCGCGACCGAGGCCCGCGCCAAGTACCATGCCGCGCTGCGGCGCAAGGGCGGCACCGAGATCTACCAGGGCATCACGATCTGGTCGCCGAACATTAACATCTTTCGCGATCCGCGCTGGGGCCGCGGTCAGGAGACGTACGGCGAGGATCCGCTGCTCAGCGGCCTGCTCGGCGTCGCGTTCGTGCGCGGCCTGCAGGGCAACGACCCGCGCTACCTGCACACCGTCGCCACGCTGAAGCATTTCGCCGTCCACAGCGGACCCGAACTCTCCCGCCATCAGTTCAACGCCACCGTCTCCGCCCGCGACCTGCGCGAGACCTACCTGCCCGCCTTCGAGCTCGGCGTGCGCGAGGGCGGCGCGACGTCCGTAATGAGCGCCTACAACGCGATCAACGGCACGCCCGCCCCGGCCAACGCGTTCCTCCTGCAATCGGTGCTCGCCCGCGAATGGGGTTTCACCGGCGCCATCGTCGGCGACGTTGGCAACGTGTCCGATCTCCACAACGAACGCGGCCACCACTTCGCCCCCGACGCCCCCGACGCCATCGCGGCCGCGCTCAAGGCCGGCAACGACCTCTGCAGCGACGGCACCTATCACGCCCTCCCCGCGGCACTCGAGCGCGGGCTGGTGCAGGAGGCGGACCTCGACCGCGCCCTGCGGCACCTCTTCACCCTGCGCTTCCGGCTCGGGATGTTCGACTCCGCTGACCGCGTGCCTTGGGCGAAGACGCCCGAGTCCGCCGTCGACGCACCGGAGCATGACCAACTCGCCCTCGAAGCCGCGCGCCAGAGCCTCGTGCTACTGAAGAATGACGGCGCGCTGCCGCTCGATCCCGCGAAGGTGAAGCGCGTGGCCATCCTCGGTCCGACCGGGGACGACCACCTGTGCATGCTCGGCAACTACGCCGGCACGCCGGCCCGCCCCACCACGCTCGTCCAGGCGCTCCAGCGCCAACTCGGCGCCCGCGGCATTGCGGTGACCTACGACCCGGCCGTGCCCCTCGTCGCGGGGTTCCGCGAGGGCGGCCGGCCCTTCAGCGACGGCGTGATCTTCGGCGACGCCTCGCGTGCGAGTGTCGGTCTGAAGCGCGAGCTTTTCACGCCGGCGGATTTCTCCGGCGCGCCGACCGATGTGCGGCACGACGCGCAGATCGACTTCTACTGGAATCCCGCGCAGCCCGTGCCTGGGCTTCCCCTCGAAAACGTCGCGCTCCGCTGGACCGGCGTGCTCGTCCCGCGTGTCAGCGGCGAGCATGAGCTCGCGATCACCTATATCGGCGCGGCGCAGCTGTTCGTCGACGACCAGCCCGTCGCCGGCAACCCGACGCACGGCAACTCCGTCCACAATGCCGCGGTCGAGCGCGTCAGCACCGCAAAACTGATGCTCGAACAGCGACGCGCCTATCGCATCCGGCTCGAATACACGCAACGTCCCGGGTCGGCCGTTGGCCGCATCCAGTTCGGCTGGCGCCCGCCGGGCGGGCTCGACGCCGCCCTCGCGCAGGCGCGCACCGCCGATCACATTCTCCTGACGCTCGGCATCACCCCGGCCCTCGAGGGCGAGGCGATGAGCGTGAAAGTGGACGGCTTCGTTGGCGGCGACCGGACCAGCATGCTGCTCCCGCAATCGCAGCGCGACCTCCTCGACCGCGTCGCCGCGCTCGGCAAACCGTTCACCGTCGTCCTGTGCAACGGCAGCGCGCTCAGTTTCGACGTGGTAAAGCCGAACGCTGTCGTCGAGGCCTGGTACTACGGCCAGCGCGGCGGCGACGCGCTGGCAGAACTCCTCCTCGGCGATCTCAACCCAGCCGGCCGGCTCCCGGTCACCTTCTACCGCGCCGACGCCGACCTCCCGCCTTTTGAAAACTACGCGATGGCCGGCCGCACGTATCGCTATTTCACGGGCACGCCGCTCTTCGCTTTCGGCCACGGGCTCAGCTACACCACGTTCGCCTACGGTCAGCTGGCGCTCCCCTCGCCCAAGGCGCGGGCGGACGAAACGGTTCGCATCACCGTGCCGGTGCGCAACACCGGACGCCGGGATGGCGAGGAAGTCGTGCAACTGTACGTCACGTCGCGGCCGCGGATGGAAGGCGCGCCGCTGCGTCACTTGGTGGCGTTCCAGCGCGTGCCGGTGAAAGCCGGCGGCGCCGCCGAGGTCGTGCTCGACCTGCCCTGCTCACGGCTCCGCCGCTGGGACGAAGCGGGCGGCCGCTACGTCGTCGATCCCGGTATCTACGAGTTCTTCGCCGGTCCCGCCTCCGATCGGCCGCTTACGACGGCCCGGCTGACGATCGCGCCGTAGCGAGCCGCGGGAGCACGGCGAATCCACGCCTCACGAGTATCCGGACATTATTCCCGAGTATCTGGACATTATTCGGGAGTATCTGGACATTATCCCGCTACTCGTTGCGGATGGGGCAGTAATAATTGCAGCCCTCGTCCCCTCGGCGTCCTGGGCTTCTGCCCGGAATCGGGGCGGGGCATGGATTAGAAGTTTCTAATCCAGGAGCACGCATTTCCTAAGGTTCGGTGGGCTAGGGTTTCGGCCTCCCACCGAACCCATGAACTCAAAACCGCTCCTCTGGGACCTGCCCACACGGGTCTGCCACTGGGCCTTCGCGTTGTCGCTGACCGGCAGCTTCGCGGTCGCGCTCGGCGTCGACGACGACAGTCCCCTCTTCCGCCTGCACATGCTTCTCGGCCTGGCCGCCGTCTTTGTCCTCGGCGTCCGCATCGTCCTGGGGCTCGTCGGCTCCAAGTCCGCCCGCTTCGCCTCTTTCCCGCTCCAGCCGCGCGTCGTGATCGAGTATTTCCGCGCCATCATCACCCGCGCCGCCGAACGCCGGGATTTCGCAGGCAACAATCCCGGATCGGCGCTCGCGGCGGTCGCCATGTTTGTCCTCGTGCCCGTCGTCGTCGCCTCCGGCCTCTGGGGCGGTGAGGCGTTCGAGGAGGTGCACGAGGTTGCCGCGTACCTGCTGCTCGGCGTGATCGGCGCGCACCTCCTGGGGCTCGCGGTCCATTGGGTCACGCGCCGCGATCCCATCGCGCTTGCCATGATCACCGGCCGCAAATCCGGCCCGGCCTCGCCCGCGCTGGCCTCGTCGCATCGTGTCTGGGGCGCGGTCGTGTTGATCGCCATCGGCACCTGGACCGGCGCGTTGTTCCGCGGCTACGACGCGAACGCGGGCACCGTGCGCGTCCCGCTCATGGGCGCCACGCTGCGGCTCGGCGAGAACGAGGGCGCGGAAAACCACTCGGGACGCGAACGTGAATCGCGGCGCCGGCACGACCACGACGATGACTGAGCCGCCCCGCAGTCGCACGTCGCCCCTTTTGATCCAATCCATGAAGCCCTCCGGCCAACCGCCCCGCGAGTGTGACGACACACTGCACGAAACGCTCAAGACGCAGCCCGGCGTCGTCGGCCTGACGATCCAGGCCGAACCGCGCCGCATCCAGGTCGATTACCTGCCGCACGCGGCGAGCGAGGCCGAGGTCGGCCGCCTGATCGAACGCGTCGCGCCGATGGCCGACGACCAGTTCGTCAAGTGCACCCTGCGCCTGGAAGGCCGCGCCTGCGAGGGCTGCGCCATCCGGCTCGAACGCAAGGCCGAGAAGATCGAGGGCGTGCGCCGGGCAGCCGCGACCTTCATCGGCGGCGTGATGACGATCAACTACAACGAAGCCGTCCTTTCGGAGAGCGAACTGGAGGACCGCGTCCGCGCCACCGGCGCGCCGGTGTCCAAGTACGAGCCGCCGACCGACGCCGCGCCGGCGTCCGGCTGGCGCAGTTGGCTCCAGGGCGACCGCCTGGAGATCACCTGCACCGTCGCCACGTTCGTCCTGATGATCACCGGCTGGGTCCTGGGACGCGCCGGGCTCACGGCCGCCAGCTGGACCACGTACGTGCTCGCGTACCTCGCCGGCGGCTTCTTCGGCGTGCAGGCGGGCTGGCAGTCGCTGAAGGAGCGTACGATCGACGTCGACCTGCTGATGGTCCTCGCCGCGCTCGGCGCCGCCTTCGTGGGCGCGCCGTTCGAGGGCGCGATGCTCCTCTTCCTCTTCTCGCTCTCCAACGTCCTCCAGGCCTACGCCATCGATCGCACGCGCCGCGCCATCAACTCGCTGATGAAACTCCGCCCCACGCAGTCGCTCTGCCGGCGCGGCAACGAGACGAAGCTGCTGCCCGTGGAGGAGCTCGTGGTCGGCGACATCCTCATCGTCCGGCCCGGCGAGAGCATCGCGCTGGACAGCACCGTGGTCGAAGGCACGAGCACGATCGACGAATCGATGCTCACCGGCGAATCGCTGCCGGTCTCGAAATCGGCCGGGATGCCGGTCTTCGCGGGCACGATCAACCAGACGGGCGGGCTCGAGATCAAGGTCACCAAGCTCGCGAAGGACTCCACCATCGCGAAGCTCATCAAGATGGTCGAGGAGGCCCAGAGCGAGAAGGCCCAGACCCAGCGGTTCCTCGATCGCGCCGAGCAGTACTACGCCATCGGCGTCCTGGCCTTCACGTTCGCGCTGATCGTGGTCCCGTACTTCTTCCTCGGACACGCGTTCCACGCCACGTTCTACCGGGCGATGACCGTCATGGTGGTCGCCTCCCCGTGCGCGCTCATCATCAGCACCCCGGCCTCGATCCTCTCCGCGATTGGCGGCGCCGCGCGCCGCGGCGTCTTGTTCAAGGGCGGCGCCCACCTCGAGCGGATGGCCGGCATCTCAGTCGTCGCCTTCGACAAGACGGGCACGCTCACCCGGGGCAAACCGCGCGTGACGCACATCGTCACCGGCAACACGCGCTGCGAGTTTTCCTCCTGCACGAATCCCGAAGCGATCGACCTCCTGCAGCTGGCCGCGGCCGTCGAGGCGAAGTCCGAACACCCGCTCGCGCGCGCCATCGTCGCCGCGGCCGAGGAACGCCGCATCCCCGCGCTCGACGCCTCCGGCTTCCAGTCGGTCTCGGGCAAGGGCGCGTCGGCCGTGGTACGCGGCCGCCGCATCGCCATCGGCAGCCCGGGATTCTTCGAGGAGCGCCAGAGCCAGGGACTCGAGGCGGCGCTCGCCCACGCCGGCGAACTGCAGGACCAGGGGAAGACCTGCGTGGTCGTCGGGGAGCTCGACGCCCAGGGCGGTTCCGCCCAGGTGCTCGGCGTGCTCGCTGTCGCCGACGTGCTGCGGCCCGACGCCCCCGCGGTGATCAAGCGCCTCAAGCAGCTCGGCGTGAAACGCGTCGTGATGCTGACGGGCGATCACAAGCGCGTCGCCCACGCGATCGCCCGCGAGGCCGGCGTGGACGAGGTCCACGCCCAGCTCCTGCCCGAGGAGAAGGTGCGCGTAGTCCGGGAGCTCCAGAACATCGGCCCCGTCGCCATGGTGGGCGACGGCATCAATGATGCCCCGGCGCTCGCGGCCGCCCAGATCGGCATCGCGATGGGCGCGGCCGGCACCGACGTGGCGATGGAAACCGCCGACGTCGTGCTGATGAGCGACAACCTGCACAACATCGCGCTCGCGCTCGATGTCAGCCGCCGCGCCCGGCGCGTCGTCATCCAGAATCTGACCTTCGCGTTCGGCGTCATCCTCGTGATGGTCACCGCGACCCTCGCGGCGCATGTGCCCATGCCGCTCGGCGTCGTCGCCCACGAGGGCAGCACCGTCCTGGTGTGCCTCAACGGTCTGCGCCTGCTCCTGGTCCGCGACGTGGCCGCCCACGCCTGACCCGGTGGAGACTGGCCATGGCGGCGCCGTTCGCCTTTGCTCCCCGCGATGCGTGTTTTGGTTGCCGAGGATGACGCAAAAGTAGCCGAGCATATCCGCCGCGGAATCGCGGAGGCCGGCTACGCCGTCGACGTCGCGCACGACGGCGCCGAGGCGGTGTGGCTGGCCGAAAACCATCAGTACGACGCGATGGTCCTCGACGTGATGATGCCGGTGCAGGACGGCCTCACCACGATCCGCCAGATCCGGCGCCAGGGCATCCTCACGCCGGCCATCTTCCTTACCGCGCGCCACGAGCTGCAGGACCGTGTCCGCGGGCTCGATGCCGGGGCGGACGACTACCTCGCGAAGCCCTTCTCGATGGTCGAACTGCTCGCCCGCCTCCGCGCGCTCCTGCGCCGCCAGCGCACCGAGCCGGTTGATCGGCTGCGCGTCGCCGACCTGGAGCTGGACCTGCTGGCCCGGACGGCCCAGCGCGGCGGGCAGACGATCGCGCTCACCAACCGGGAATTTGCGCTCCTCGAGCTGCTCATGATGGCCTCTCCGCGCCCGGTCAGCAAAACTGCGATCGTGGAGCACGTGTGGGACCAGCACTTCGATTCCGGCACGAACGTGGTCAACGTGTACGTGAACTACCTGCGCGCCAAAGTGGACCGGCCCGGCCTGACGCCGTTGATCCAGACCGTGCGCGGCGTGGGGTACGCCTTGAAGGATCCCGCGTCATGAAGTCGCTGCGCTGGCGGATCGCAGCCTGGTTCGCGCTCTCGATCGTCGTCGTGGTGGCGGTCTTCACCTTCGTCACCTACGCGCACCTGCGCCACGAACTGCGCTACGAACGTTGGGAACGGACGCATCCCGACCACCCCGACTGGACGCTGCACGGGAGCTACTCCGAGTCGGAGGTGGAGGACATCGCCGGCGAGCTCTGGCGCCTGGCGCTGATCTACGCGGCCCCGGTCGCGCTCGCGGCGCTCGGCATTGGCTATCTCCTCGCGCGCCGCTCGCTGGCACCGATCACGCAGTTGAACCGCCAGCTCGCCGACATCCAGGCGCACAATCTCAAGCGGCGGGTGAAGCTCGCGGGCGCCGACCGGGAGTTCATCGGCATCGAGACCAACATCAACAGCCTGCTCGCGCGGCTCGAGGCATCGTTCGCCCAGCTCACCGAGTACTCCGCCAACGTCGCCCATGAGCTGCGCACCCCCCTGACGCTGCTCCGGCTGAAGGTCGAGGACGCCAGCAGCGAGATCCGCCCGGAGACGGCCGAGGCGTTGCAGGAGGAACTCGCGCGACTCGCGGACTACGTCGACCAGTGCCTGCTGCTCGCCACCGCCGAGCAGGGGCGGCTGGTGCTCAAGACCGAAGAGGTGCAGGTGCGGCCGCTGCTCGAGGAAATGCTCGAGGTGTACCAGCTCTGGGCCGCGGAGGGGGGCCGCTCGGTGACGCTCGAGGTCGTCGACGACTTCGCCGTGGTGGCCGACCGACGCTACCTGAAACAGGTGCTCCACAATCTCCTGACGAACGCCGTGAAGCACGGCAGCGGGCCAATCAGCATCAGGCTTGCGCGCTCCTCGACCGGCGCCTCCTGCCGCATTGAAAACGCGATCAACCGCGCCGCACCCGCCACCGGCCGCCACGGCCTGGGCCTGCGCATCGTGCGCGCGCTGGTCCACGTGCTGGGCTGCGGGATCGAGACGCGCCCGGACGGCGAGACGTTCACCTCGGAACTGAAATGGGAAGGTGTGGCCGCCCCGCCCGCGTCCGCCGACTCCGCTCCGGCAAAGCGCTGACGCACGCGTTCTCTGCGCCGCGCGATGACGGCTTCCGCGCGCCAACTGGCCCGCCCGTTTGTGTTTGCGGCGTTTCTGGGCGAAAGCTCCCGCCCTCTCTTCCGTTCCGCCATGCCACCCGCCCTCACGCGCCTGAATCCACCCACCCTCCCCGACGCCAGCGCGGCGGGCTATTCGCAGATCTCGATCGTGGAGCCGGGACGGCTTGCGTTCATCTCCGGCCAGGTCGCGTGGCGCCGTGATGGCGGTGCCGTGCCTGACACGCTGCCGGGCCAGGCCGAGATCGTCGTCGTAAACGCCCGCGCCGCGCTCGCGGCGATCGGAGCCACGCCCAAGGACCTCGCGATGGTCCGCGTCTATCTCGTGAACCTGACGCCCGAGCGCGTGGAGCAACTGTGGCCGCACCTGCACACGCTCTTTGACGGCGCCCTGCCGAGCCTCACCGGCGTCGGCGTTACCGCCCTCGCCTCCCCCGAGCTCCAGTTGGAGGTCGAGATGGTGGTCCGGTTGCCGGCGTGAGCCAGAGCGGCCCGTGAACTCCAGGTGGTCGTCAGAAGCCGCTTGATGAAATCTTAACGGCTTCGGGGTCGCCCTTAATTAGGGCGTCGACGGGACTCGCGATACGATGGACCCGCATGAGCGCGTCCGACTGCACGTACCTCGCCGCCTTTGTCGCCATCCTCCTCGTTGCCACCCCGGTGCTGGGCCGGTGGACCGCTGCGGTCTTGCGGGGCGACCCTCCGGCATGGCTCCGGTGGCTCACTCCGGTCGAACGGGTCCTCTATCGCACCGCCGGTGTAGACGCGGGGGCCGAGATGACCTGGCCGCGGTACGCACTCGCCCTCCTGAGCTTCAACCTACTGGGCGGCGTGATCGTGCTCGTGCTGCAGCTCCTGCAGGGCCATCTGCCGCTCAATCCGCAGCATTTCGGAGCCGTGCCGTTCGGTGTCGCGGTGAACACCGCGGTGTCATTCCTCACGAACACGAACTGGCAGGCCTACTCCGGCGAGGCGTCGCTTGGATACCTCACACAAATGGCCGGGCTCGGGGTGCAGAACTTTCTCAGTGCGGCGACGGGGCTCGCGGTGATGGCGGCGCTTGCCCGCAGCTTCAGCCGCCGGCCGGTCGGCGGCATCGGCAACTTCTGGGCCGATCTCGTCCGCTCGACGCTTTACCTTCTACTGCCGCTCTCGTTCATGCTGGCAGTCGTCCTCGTTTCCCAGGGCGTGGTGCAGTCCTTCGCCCCCTACCCCATCGCCACCACACTGGCCGGAACGGAACAGGTCATCCCACTCGGTCCGGCGGCATCACAGATCGCGATCAAGCAACTGGGGACCAACGGCGGCGGGTTCTTTGGCCTCAACTCGGCGCATCCCTTCGAAAACCCCACGCCCCTGAGCAATTTCATCGAGATGCTCGCGCTGCTGCTCCTGCCCGCCGCGTGCGTCCATGCGTATGGCGTGCTCACCGGCGCGCGCCGCCATGCGGCCGTGCTCTTTGCCGTGATGCTCCTCTTCTTCGTCGGCGCCGTTGGCCTGTCGCTCTGGAGTGAGTACAACGCGCCGGGCGCCGCGAGGTGTGCGCTGGAAGGCAAGGAACTGCGCTTCGGCGTCACGCCGTCGATCCTGTGGGCGAACGCCACCACGGCCGCGTCCAACGGCTCCGTCAACGCCATGCACGCCTCGCTCTCGCCCCTTGCGGGCGGGCTCGCGCTCGCCAACATGCTGCTCGGCGAGATCATCTTCGGCGGCGTCGGCTCGGGGCTCTACGGCATGGTGATGATCGCGATCCTGGGCGTCTTTCTCGCCGGACTGATGGTCGGCCGAACGCCGGAATACCTGGGCAAGAAGATCGAGGCCTTCGAAGTGCGGATGGCGGTACTCGCCACTCTTCTCCCCTGCGGGGTCGTTCTGCTCGGTTGCGCCGTCTCGTTCGCCACCGAGGCGGGCCGCGCGGCGGCGGGAGCGGCGGGCCCTCACGCCCTGACGGAGATCCTCTACGCCTGGGGTTCGATGGCCAACAACAACGGTTCCGCCTTCGGGAGCCTGACCGCCACCGGCACGCTCTTCACCTGGGGCGGATCCCTGGCGATGCTGCTCGGCCGTTTCGGCGTTATCCTTCCCATCCTCGCCCTCGCCGGCCACCTCGCCGGAAAGCGAAGCGTGCCACCCACCAGCGGCACCTTTCCGACCGACGGCGCCACGTTCGCCGTCCTGCTGACCGGCACCATCCTGATCGAGGTCGCGCTCATCTACTTCCCCGCCTTGGTCCTGGGGCCAGTGCTCGAACACCTCCTGCTGCTTGCCGGGCGAATGTTCTAGCGGGCCCAACGACCGCGACTCGTTTCCCTCCCATGAAAACCGCTGCAGGCTTCACCTGCGATTCCACTCTCCTTCGTCGCGCCGCCTGCGACGCGTTTCGGAAACTCGATCCGCGCGATCTCCAACGCAACCCGGTCATACTCGCGACCGCCCTGGGCGCCGCACTCGTCACCGGCGTCGCGGCCTGGGACCTCTTTGCCGGCACGCTCACTGGATTCACGATCCAAATCACGGTCTGGCTCTGGTTCACCGTCCTGTTCGCCACCTTTGCCGAAGCGCTCGCGGAGGGTCGCGGCAAGGCCCAGGCCGACGCACTGAAGCGCGCCCGCGCCCAGGTGTTCGCCCGCCGGTTGCACGAGGGTCGCGAAGAACGGATCGCCGCCGCCGACCTGCGCCTTGGCGATCTCGTCGTCTGCGAAGCACACGACGTGATCCCGGCGGATGGGGAGGTCGTGGAGGGCATCGCGAGTGTCGACGAATCCGCGATCACCGGCGAATCCGCGCCGGTCGTGCGCGAGAGCGGCGGCGACCGCAGCGCCGTCACGGGCGGCACCCGCGTGCTCAGCGATCGCCTGCTCGTCCGCGTCACCGCGGCGCCCGGCGGCGGTTTTCTCGACCGGATGATCGGGCTCATCGAAGGCGCGTCGCGCCAGCGCACCCCCAACGAGATCGCGTTGGGCATCCTGCTGGTCGCGCTCACGGCGGTCTTCCTGGGCGTCGTCGTCTCGCTGCCGTTCTTCGCCCGCTACAGCGAGCGGCTGGCAGGCCAGGCCGGCGCAATCGACACCTCCATCCCCGTCCTCGTCGCGCTCTTCGTCTGCCTCATCCCGACAACGATCGGCGGCCTGTTGAGCGCGATCGGCATCAGCGGCATCGACCGGCTGACCCGGCGTAACGTCATCGCCACCTCCGGCCGCGCCGTTGAAGCCGCGGGCGACATCGATGTGCTGCTCCTCGACAAGACCGGCACGATCACGCTCGGCAACCGCCAGGCGGCCGCCTTCATCGCCGCCCCCGGCGTGGCCGTCGAACGACTCGCCGCCGCCGCACAGCTGGCCTCGCTAGCCGACGAGACACCCGAGGGCCGGAGCATCGTCGTCCTCGCCAAACAGCAGTTCGGACTGCGGGAACGCGAGGTCAGCACGCCGCATGCGCGCTTCGTGCCGTTCGCCGCCCAAACCCGCATGAGCGGCGTTGACCTGCACGGACACTCGATTCGGAAGGGTGCCGCCGACAGCGTGCACTCCTGGGTGGCGGCCCGAGGCGGTGTGTGGCCGGTCGGGGTCAGCCGCACCGTCGAACAAATCGCCGCCAACGGCGGCACGCCCCTGGTTGTTGCCGAGGACACCGATGTGCTCGGCGTCATCCACCTGAAAGATGTCGTCAAGGGTGGCATCAAGGAGCGGTTCGCCGAGCTCCGCCGCATGGGCATCCGCACCGTCATGATCACGGGCGACAACCCGCTCACCGCGGCGGCCATCGCCGCCGAGGCGGGCGTCGACGACTTCCTCGCGTCGGCGACACCGGAAATGAAGCTCGCCCGCATCCGGCAGGAACAGGCGGGCGGCCGGCTCGTCGCCATGACCGGCGATGGCACCAACGACGCCCCCGCCCTCGCGCAGGCCGACGTTGGCGTGGCCATGAACACCGGCACGCAGGCCGCCCGAGAGGCCGGCAACATGGTCGATCTGGATTCGAATCCGACGAAGCTCATCGAAATCGTGACCATCGGGAAACAGCTCCTCACCACCCGGGGCGCGCTCACCACGTTCTCGGTCGCAAACGACGTCGCCAAGTACTTCGCGATCCTCCCCGCAATGGTCGTGACGCTCTATGCGGCCTCCGACGGCGCGCCCGGTCCGTTGGCCGCGCTCAACCTCATGGCCCTCCACTCCCCGCAAAGCGCCATTCTCAGCGCCGTCATCTTCAACGCCCTCATTCTCGTGGCTCTCGTGCCGCTCGCCCTGCGCGGCGTCGCGTACCGTCCGCTCCCGGCGGCAAGCCTCCTGCGCCGAAATCTCATCCGTTACGGCTTGGGCGGAATCCTGGCGCCCTTCCTTGGGATCAAGCTCATCGACCTGATCCTCGTAGCCACCCGACTCGCATGATTCCCGCTCACGTCCGCCGCCCCCTGACCTCTCCCGAGCAACGGCGCATCGCCCTGGTGCTGGGCGTGCTTCTGCTCCTCGCCGTCACGCTCTTCGCCGTCGATTTCACGCGTCATGCCTCCGGGCCCCCGCGGCACTCGTCGCCGGCCGCCGCTCCTCGTTGAGGACGCTCTCTTCGCGCCATGAAAACCACCCTGTCCGCAGCCCGACTGCTCGTCGCGCTCACCCTTCTCACCGGATTTCTCTACCCGCTCGCCGTCTGGGCGGTCGGCCACACTTGCTTCGCGTCGGCCGCCGAAGGCTCCCTCGTGTACCGCCAGGGTCGCCTCGTGGGCTCGACGCTGCTCGCGCAACCCACCACCAGCCCGCGCTATTTTCAGCCGCGTCCGTCCGCCGGCGACTTTGCCACCGGGCCGTCCGGCGCCAGCAATCTGGCCTGGACGAGCGCGAAACTGCAGCGCGCGACCGAGGATCGCCTGGCCCGCTTTGGCGCCGGCGTCCCGCCCGACCTCCTGACGACCAGCGGCAGTGGACTAGACCCGCATATCTCGCCGGCCGCCGCTCGCTACCAGGCCGGCCAGGTCGCCACCGTGCGGCAGCTGCCCCCCGCCCAAACGGCCAGACTGCTAGCGCTGATTGCGCGCCAGACAGAAGGCGGCAGAATGAGCCCGGCCCGAATCAACGTCCTCCGTCTCAACCTCGCCCTCGACGCCGAGTTTTCCAACCCGTGACTTCCGCCGCCCGCCCTTCCGCCGATGCGCTGCTCGCCTCCTTGCAGGCCAGGGAGACCCGGGCGAAGCGTGGACGCCTGAAGGTCTTCCTCGGGATGTGTCCGGGGGTGGGAAAGACCCACGCCATGCTGCGGGATGCGCAGCAGCAGCGGGCCGCCGGGACGGAGGTTCTCGTCGGCCTGGTCGAGACCCATGACCGGGCGGAGACCGCGGCGCTCCTGGCCGGTCTCGAAGTCCTGCCGCGGCGCGTGATCGAGTATCGCGGCACGCACCTCGCGGAGCTGGACCTGGAAGCGGTGCGCACGCGCGAGCCAAAACTCGTCGTCGTGGACGAGCTGGCGCACACCAACGCGCCCGGTGCCCGCCACGCGAAGCGGTGGCAGGATGTGGTTGAGTTGCTCGACGCCGGCATCGACGTGCTGACCACGCTCAACATCCAGCACGTGGAGTCGCGCGCCGACGCGGTGGCCGAAATCACCGGCGCAATCCAGCGTGAAACGGTCCCTGACTCGATCCTCGACCGCGCCGACGAACTTGAGCTGGTCGACCTCACGCCAGAGGGCCTGCTCGAACGGCTGCGCGAAGGAAAAGTCTACCTCGGCGAGCGTGCGACCGCCGCCGCCCAGGGCTTTTTCCAAGAGTCCCACCTGGCCGCCCTGCGCGAGCTGGCGTTGCGCTACACCGCGGAGCGCGTCGACCGCCAGCTGCGGGAACTCCGGGCCGGCCGGTGGCGGCAGACGGTCTGGCGCAGCGGCGAACGCCTGCTCGTAGCCGTGGGCGCGAGCCCTTTCTCCACGCAACTCGTCCGGTGGACACGGCGTCTGGCCGCTGCGCAGGGCGCCGCGTGGGTGGCGGTCCACGTTGAGACCAACACCTGGCTTGATCCGGCGGAGCAGAGGCTGCTGGACCGGAATCTCGCCCTGGCCCGCGAGCTCGGGGCGGAGATGGTCGTGACGCAGGACCAGGACATACCGTCCGCACTGGTCCGCACCGCGATCCAGCACAACGCCACGCAGATCGTGATCGGAAAACCGCGCACGCGGCGGTGGAGGGACTTTTGGCGCGGCACCCTGGTCGATCGTCTGCTGCGTCTCGGTGGCAACATCGACATCTACGTCGTGCCGGCCGAGAAACGCGCCCCGGCGGCCCGGTTCACGAGCTTCGACCGCGAAGTACGCAGCAGCGCGGGCGAATACCTGCTCGTGGCCGCCGTCCTCGCCGCCATCACCCTCGGCGGCGCACTCCTGCCGGGCGACTACTATCTCGCCACCGGTTTGGTGTACCTGCTCGCGACCCTCCTGCTGAGCATCCGAGCGGGACGCGGCCCCGTGTTTGCCGCCGGCGTGCTCAGCGCCCTGGCCTGGAACTTCCTCTTCATTCCTCCCCGGTTCACCTTCCGTATTGGCAAGGTCGAGGACGGTCTGCTCTTTGGCACCTACTTCGTCGTCGCGCTTGTGGCCGGTCAACTCACGGCCCGGATTCGGGCCCAAGCCGCGGCCGAGCGCCGCCGGGAAGGTCGGGCGGTGGCGCTGTTTCAACTCACGCGCGCGCTGGCGGCCGCCCGCACCCTCGATGAGGCGGTCTTTGCCGCCTTGCGACAGGCGGATGAACTCTTCGGCGCCCGGACCGCGCTCCTGCTCGGCCCGTCGCCACAGATGCTCCAGCCCCATTTCGCGGGTTCGTTCGCCCTCGACGAGCGGGAACGCGGGGTTGCCGAATGGGTGCTACAGCACCGCCGATCCGCCGGGCGATTCACCGACACGCTGCCCTCCGTCACCGGCTTCTATCTGCCGCTCGTGCGCGAAGACCACGCCCTGGGCGTGTTCGGCATCGTCGTCCCCCGCGAAGCCGACCTGTCCCTCGCGCAACGAGACCTCCTCGAGGCCTTCGCCCGCCAACTGGCCCTCAGCGTCGAACAGGACCAGCTCCGCGAGGCCGGCGAACGGGAGCAACTGCTGGCGGAGTCGGAAAAGCTCCACCGCGTGCTGCTCGACAGCGTCTCACACGAGTTGCGTACGCCGCTCGCCGTCATCACCGGATCGCTCGAAAATCTGGCCGATGCTCCCGCCGAGCTCCGCCGCGCGCTCGTCAGCGAGGCCCGGGGGGCCGCCCAGCGGCTCAATCGCGTGGTCCGAAACCTCCTCGATCAAACCCGGCTCGAGAGCGGCGCCCTGCGGCCGCGATTCGATTGGTGCGATGCGCGGGACATCATCAATGCCGCGCTCGACAGCGTCCATGACGAGCTGACCGGACATCCCGTCGACGTCGAGGTATCCGCCGAACTGCCGCCGGTGCGCGCCGACTTCGCCCTGATGGAGCAGTCGCTGGGCAACCTCCTGCTCAACTCGGCCCGCCACACGCCCGACGGCACCCCAGTGCACATCACGGCGGGCCTGGCAGAGGGAGGCCAGCGCGTCTTCTTCAAGGTCGCGGACCGCGGTCCCGGCCTGCCGCCGGCGTTGCGGCCCCACCTCTTTCACAAGTTTCCCCGCCGCGACTCCGCCCGCGCCGGGGGCCTCGGGCTGGGATTGTCGCTGGTGCGCGGTTTCGTGGTGGCCCAAGGCGGCGAGGTGTCCGCCGGAGACAACCCGGGCGGCGGTGCCGTGTTCACCATTTACCTGCCGCATCGCGAGCCGCAGAGTCGCGGGTCCGAATGAACCACGCGAACATCCTCGTCATCGACGATGAACGGCAGATTCGCCGCCTCCTTCGCGTCACCCTGGAATCGGCCGGCTATACGGTGCGGGAGGCCGAGACCGCGCAACTGGGGCTGGTGGAAGCCGCCCAGCAACCTCCTGACGCCATCATCGTCGACCTCGGCTTGCCCGATATCGATGGCACCAAAGCCATCCAACGCCTGCGCGAGTGGACCAACGTCCCCATCCTGGTGCTCTCCGTCCGGGAGGCGGAAGACGACAAGGTCACGGCTTTCGATGTCGGCGCCGATGACTACCTCACGAAACCGTTCAGCGCCCGCGAGCTCCTCGCCCGTTTGCGGGCAATCATGCGCCGGACAACACCGGCCCAGGAGCCGGCCATCGTCAGCTTCGGCGACGTGGAGGTCGACCTGGCGAGCCGCGTCGTCCGCAAAGCGGGGGCCGAAGTCCGTCTGACCGTGAAGGAATATGCGCTGCTGCGCCTCCTCGTGCAGTACCGGGGCAAGGTCGTCACCCACCGGCAACTGCTCCGGGAGCTTTGGGGTCCGAACGCCGAGGAAAGCACCCATTATCTCCGGGTGCACATGAACCATCTCCGGCAAAAGCTCGAGCCCGAGCCCGCTCGGCCCCGTCACCTCCGCACCGACGCCGGCATCGGCTATCGGCTGGTGGTCGACTGATGCTGGTTCGGCGCCGCGTTGTCACGACGGCCCGTGGGCGCCCGAGAGGCGAGGCGGACTCCAGCCACAAAGTGCCACCGCAAAGCGCACGAAACATTTGTTTGTCCCAATCGCCCTGAGGTTCTCATCCTCGCGGCGATGGGATCCTGTCCGCACCTCCAACCTTCCCCCAATAACGCACCGCCAATGGGCGACGGCACGCTGCATCCGCGCAGGGAGACGACCGGAGCTCGGTCGCTTTCGCCTTCACCCCTGGCGTTCCGCGCATGAGCGGCCAATTGCCCGCGTCGCGCCGCTTGCGGACGTTCTCCCTTGTGGCCGGGCTGATGGTTTGTGCGGCGGTCATCTGCGCCTGCCTGTGGGATTACTACCCGCCCCTTCCGGCCCACCAGCGTCTCACAATCGAGTTTCAGACCTTGTGCCCCGGCACGAGCGAACCGCTCATCGTCACCGGCGTGCCCTCGGGAGCGGATTTCCTGTTCGTCAGACATATCGACGACCGGCATGTGGCCTTTGGTTTCGACCACTGGGGAGCAGGCGGACCAACTTCGGAACCATTGCGGATCGAGCCCGGCAAACGGCACCAGCTCGAGATCGTCCTGCCCGCGCTGGCAGCCGTCGCCGGCAACCCCTACACGGCGCAGTCCAACGCACGCGTCAGCTTCGATGGGACGCCTGTGGTCGAAACCGCCATTGCCCCCCATCCGCGCCGGCGCTCCCAGCTTTGGTTCAGCGAGAACCCGGTGGGGGGATCCTCCTGCGGTCCGGTTTCGCATGCGATCCTGCGCGATGCGCAGGGTAACACGCTGGTGGGGAATGTGCGCGACGTGCTGACCCGCGTGGACCGGCTCACCGGCTGGCTCCGGTTCGGGGTGCACCAGTTGATTGCGGCCGTACTGCTGGGCCTTGCCACGACCCTCCTGATCCGGCGCGCGGCCCGGGCATGGGAGATGGCGGACGTTTCCCGCCTCCGCCGAGCGGCGGCGTCACACCGCTGGTTCCTCCTCACTGCGGTCCCCTGTCTCGCGGCATTCTGGTGGGTTGTGACGTGCGGGTCCGGCAAGGTCCTGTACGAGGACGCGTTCACGCTTTTCTACGATTACCAGGCGCTAAGCCTGCTCGATGGTCGCCTGGACGTGCCGGCCGTTTCCCTCAGTGGCGAAGCCTTCAAGGTCGACGGCAAGGTTTACGGCTACTTCGGCGTCACTCCGGCATTGCTGCGGTTGCCTGCGGCCATCTTCGGTTTTCCGCCCGGGTTGCTGACGCGGGCGGCGCTGCTCACGGCCTATGCCGGGTCGCTGGTGGGCGCCTATCTGCTGCTCGTGCACGCCACTCGAAGGCGCGGGGCCCAGGCCGGCCCCATGCTCACCGTGCTCTTCACCCTGTCGGTCGGCCTCGGCAGCACGATGTTTTTCCTGAGCAGCCGGGCGTACGTCTATCACGAGGCGATCGCCTGGGGCGTGATGTTTGCCGTCTTTGCGAGCTGGTTCTCTTTACGGCAGCTGGCGGAGCCGGAGCGCCGCCACTGGATCGGTGCACTCGTTTGCGGCGTGCTGGCCGTGCATGCGCGGCCCCCGCCCGGGCTGTTTGCCCTTTCCCTGCTGGGCATGGTGGCGCTCGTGCTGCTGATCCGGCATCGGCGGCAACCGCGCGCCACCGCACGTTTTCTGCTGGTCGGCGCGGCAGCCGTTGCGGGCGTGCTCAGCTTCAACGCGGTGAGCTATCTGAAGTTCGGCTCTTTCGACGGCTGCCCGCTGTATCGGCACATCCAATATCACGCGGAGCGGCTCGCCCGCATCGATGGCAAGGCGTTTCACGCGGTGAACATCCCGTTCACGTTCTCGACCTACTTTCTGCACCCGAGCGTGGAGTTCGACCCGCGGTTCCCGTGGATCGCCTACGGCGTGAGACAGGCGGAGCTGGGCCGGGACGCCGCCAAGATGGACAGCACCGAGCCGACGACCGCGATCACGGCGACCATGACGGGACTCGTGGTTTTCGGCGTCTTCGGGCTGACGCTGGTCGGGCGCCGCCAACCTGAGAGATGGGCGGTCCTGTGCGTATGGCTCGCCGCGATCCCGTTCACCGTCGCGTTGTGTGCAGCCGTCGCGACCTCCCAACGCTACACCGGAGACTTCTGCGCGTTCCTCTACACCGCGGGCGCTCTAGGTGCGGCGGCAGTGACGACCTATGCACGCCCCTGGCGGGCATTGGCCCTGGTTTGCCTGACTGTCGCGACACTCTGGTCCGTCGGGGTCATGTCCGCCATGACCCTGCGGTACCAGGGAGAAATGGTCTGGGGCGTGCCCCCGGAGGGCCTGGAACGCTTTCAGCACCTGCGCACGCGGGTCGACGGGTGGTTCACGCCCGGCGCCCGCCCCTGACGTCGAGCGCCGGGAAGCGAGCGCGCTTCAGGGCTTGATCTTCTGGAAGAGCGCGGGGAGGCGCGTGCGGTAGAGCTCCAGGACCTGCGGTTCCATCTCGGCGAGGGGTTTGACGGGCACGAGGTCCATCACCTCGGCGGGAGGCAGGCCGGAGTCGACGAGCGTGCGCGCCGCACCGCAGACCATCCGCTTCAGGGCGACGTCGGCCTCGGCAGGGGCAAGTCCGAACGAGACGGCCAGCTCGCGCAGCGCCTGCATCTGGAACCAGAGATACGTCGGGCCCATCGCGGTGAACACCGCATACGCCTCGATCTTCTCCTCGGCCACCTCGGGACTCTCACCGAGCGGCGCGAGCAGTGCGTGGACTGCAGCCCGGTCGGCCGCATCGAGCGCCGGGGCGAAGACGATCGGGTTCATGCCGAAGCCCACCACCGACGCGGCATTCGGGTTCGACCGGGCGAGCCGCGAGAAGCCGCCCAGCAACGCGGAGAGCTTGGCCAGGGTGAACTTCGGCGCGAGCGACACGAGGATCGCGGCGGGCCGCAAGGCACGGGCGGCCGCGCCGGCGGCTTCGGTCAACGCCGGCGGATGCGTGGCGAGGAAAACGATGTCCTGCGCCGCGGCCGCGGCGAGATCGGTCGTGGTCTCGACCGCGGCATAGCGCGCCTTGAGCTGCGCCAGCGCCTGGGCGTTCGGGTCGGCCACGACCACGTGTGCCGGCATTTTTCCGGCGCGCGTCCACCCGGCGAGAAAGATGCGGGCGATGCGGCCACCGCCGATGAAACCAACCGTCTGCTTGTTCATGCGTGGGTCCTCCGGTGGGTGGCTCAGCCCAGCAGGGGCTTGATCTGGTCGGGCGTGAGCAGCCGGCCGCTGCTCTTGACGACACCGTCGACGACCAGGCCCGGGGTGGACATGACGCCGCGTTTGGCGATCTCGCGCAGGTCGGAGACCTTTACGATGTGATATTCGAGACCGAGGGCCTGGGCGGCCGCCTCGGTGTTAGCCTGCAGTTGCTGGCACTTCGCGCAGCCGCCGCCGAGAATTTCGATGTTTTTCATGGGAGAGAAAGGGAGACGTCACAGCACCGCGTTGAACAGGAACCCGACGAGCATGATGCCCGCGGCCACCACGCTGAAGAACACCGCGATCAGCGGCAGTTTGAGCACCTGGCGGAGGATGATCGCCTCGGGAAGAGAGAGGCCGATGACCGCCATCATGAACGCCAGGACGGTGCCGAGCGCCGCGCCTTTCGCGAGCAGCGCCTGCACCACCGGAATGATGCCCGCGGCGTTCGCGTACATCGGCACGCCCATAAGGACCGCCAGGGGCACCGACCACCAGGCGTCGCGGCCCATGATGGACGCCATGAAATTCTCGGGCACGTAGCCATGAATCCCGGCGCCGACGGCGATGCCAGCGATAACGTAAGGCCAGACCTTGCCCACGATCTCGCGCACCGCCTGCCGCCCGGCGGCCAGCCGCTGCGCCCACGTCATGGCGTCCTCAGGGGCAGCCGTCGCGCCCGCGGCGGACTCGTATACCCAGCCCTCCACCCAGCGCTCGAGCCGGAGTCGGCCGATCACCCAGCCCGCAATCAGCGCGATGACGAGGCCGGTGGCGAGATAGAGCGCCGCGACGCGCCAGCCGAAGAGACCGAAGAGCATGACCAGGGCGACCTCGTTGACCATGGGCGCCGAGATCAGGAACGAGAACGTCACTCCCAGGGGCACGCCCGCCGTGACGAAGCCGATGAAGAGTGGCACGGCCGAGCAGGTGCAGAAGGGAGTTACCACCCCGAGCAGGGCGGCGAGCACGTTGCCCTTGAGCTCACGCCGGCCTGCCAGGAAGGCGCGCGTGCGCTCCGGGGTGAAGAAGGACCGAATGATGCCGACAACGAAGACCACCGCCACAAGCAGGAGCATCACCTTGGGGGTGTCGTAGAGGAAGAACTCGACGGAGGATCCGAGGTGACTGCCCGGCGCGATCGCCAGGAGGTCGTAGGTCAGCCAGCGACTGAGCGAAGACAGAAGGACGTACGCCGTCAGCCAGAGGGCCACCACGGCGGCGGCGATCAGGAAGGGGCGATGGGAGAGGCGCGGCTGATTCATTTCGATGATCGGCGAAATATAACGGCAAAAAAATCAGCTCCGGGCGCGCTTCGTCGCGCAGCAGGACCCGGTGGCTTTCGGCGCGCTGCCATCGAGGCAGCGATTGAGGTCGGCGACGCAGCCCAGCTGCAGCCGGTAGAACACCTGCTGGCCGCGCTTCTCATCCACGAGCACCCCGGCGTCCTTCAGGATTGCGAGATGACGCGACACGGTGGACCAGGCCAGGCCGGCGACCTCCACGAGATCGCAGACGCAGCGTTCGCCCTCGCCCAGCGCGTCGACGATGCGGAGGCGCGCGGGATGGCCGAGAGCCTTGAAGACGGCGGTGCGTTGCTGGAGCGTCATGGCCCGGCAGTCATTTCGCCTTTCGGCGAAATGTCAAGCCTCCCGCCGCCGCAGCCGGCAACGCCTGCAGGCGAGGGAGAGACGCGGACGTCGTTCCGTTGAGGACGCGAAGGGGACGAGGGCTGCAATTATTACTGCCCCGTACGCAACGACTAGCAGGATAATGTCCAGATACTCGGGAATAATGTCCGGATACTCCACGCGTCCCTGCCGGCTTGGGTGCGCCGCGCGTCAGCGGCGCCGCAGCGTGACGGTGTCGCCCGTCCGTTCGGCCCGCACGCCGGCCGTCTGCTCGAGCAGCCGCACGAAGGCTTCGACGTTTTCCGGGCGAAACGACGCCACGATCGAGACCCCGTTCAGCTCGGCGTCGGCGATCACGAGTTGCGTGCGGTTGAAGCGGTTGAACTCCGCCACGATCTCGGCGAGCGGGCGGCCCTCAAAATGCATCCATCGGCTCTGCCATCCCAGCCGTTGCACCATTTGTTCCGGCGTCACGGACGTCACCTCCACCGTGGGCCGGCTTTCCGCCAGGGAGACCCGGGCACATTCGCCGGCGGAAACGAGTGCAGGCTTCAACTCCACATCACGCTTCGCCGAGGGCTGCACCTGCACGCGGCCTTCGGTGACGAGAATCTCGACGTCCGCTGTCGCCATCCGCACGTCAAAGGCGGTGCCCACCGCGCGCACCTGCACGCCGCCGGCCCGCACGATGAACGGGCGGTGCGCGTCTTTCGCGACCTGGAAGTGCGCCTCGCCCTGCCGCAGCACGACCCGCCGCTGCGCGGGGCCATAATCCACCTCGAGCACCGCACCTCGGTTCAGCTGCACCACCGAACCGTCCTTGAGCACGCGTCGTTCACAGGCCCCCGCGACCACCGGGGCTTCGGCAGGCGGCAGCGAACGGGCGTTTGTGACGAACCACAGCGAGACCCCGAGCACCAACGCCGCGGCCAGCCCCAGCGGCGTCCACGCGGTCCAACGGCGGCGGCGCGGCCGCGCGAGCAGATCCGGATTCGGCTCCGTGCTGTGTTCCGGCCGCCAGTCCGCCAGGACATCGAGCGATGCCCATTCCCGCTTTTTGCGCGCGAGCCACTGACCGTGGCTGGGATCGGCCGCGAGCCACGCCGAATACTCGTCGAGTTCCGGTCCACTGAGACCACGATCCAGCCGCACGACCCAGTCGGCCGCCTCAAGCTCGGCGCGCCGGCCGTCTTCAGAGTTGGAGGACGCCGCACTCATGTCAGTCGCGCTCCTTCCGCAGGCGCTCGGCCATGTACTCCGAGCATTTGTTGAAGCCGATTGTCAGCTGCGCCGACACCGTGCTGACGGAGATACCCAGCCGGTCGGCGATCTCGCGCTGCGACAAGCCGTAGACCTTCCGGAGCGTGAAGATCTGCCGGCAGCGATCGGGCAGCGACTGGATGGCGGTGGTCAAGAGCGCGAGTTCCTGCTGCCGGTTGATGGCGGAGACGACGTCCTCATTCGTATCCAAGACGGATGAGAGGTCGGAATCCACGAAGCCCTGGGTGGGCAGCGACTGGCGGTGGCGCACCCGATCGAGCGCCAGGTTGCGCGCGACGGCGAAAAGAAAGGCCTTCGGCGAGTGGATGGCGCAAGGTGTGGCGGCCCGAAGCAGGCGAATGTAGGCCTCCTGCACGACGTCATCCACCTCAGTCTCGTCGGGGAAGCGGTGGTGCAGCCACGCCCGCAGCGCGGCCTCGTGCGGCTGCACCTGTTCCGCAAACCAGCGGGAGATCTCGGGATCGGCTGGAGGCATCGGCACTCACGCGGCCGCCGCCGCCTGCCGGCGGCGCGAACGCCGCCAGACGATGGCGGTGACCAGGGCCGACAGCGCGGAAGCGCTGAACCAGAAGAGGGCGGCGACGGTGAAGTCGTAGTGGGTCGTGGTACCGGAGGCGACCTTGCCGCCCTCGATCAGGAAGCCGCTGACGGCATCCTGCGTGCCCGCGCCGATGTAGCTGGCAATGCCGACGGTGCCGAGCGCCGCGCCCGCGACCTCCTTGGGCACGCAATCGATGGCGAGCAGACCGCCAAGGAAGCAGATGAGCGCGCCGATCGAGATGCCGAAGCCAACCATGCACGCCGCGTCGAGCCAGACGTGGCCGCCGGGGATGGCAAGGAAGGCACCGAGGGAGACCGCGTTGAGCAACCCGGCGAGCAGGGCCGGCATGAAACGGTTGTCCGCGAACCAGCGGTCGGTCACCCAGCCGGACGCAATGGTGCCGAGCACGCCGCAGACGGCGTTGATGGAGATGATCGAGCCGGCCTGCACGGGCGCATAGCCCTTCCCCATCTCGAGGTAGAAAACGCCCCAGCTGTTGATCGAGTAGCGCGCGATGTACATAAACGCGCTGGCCGCGGCGATAAGCCAGATTTCGGGCGATTTCACCACGCTCCATTGCAGCGCGCGGATGCGCCGCCGCTCCTCCGGCGCCAAACGCGTGTGATCCGCCGCCTGCACCGTGGGCTGCGCGCCGGGCGGCTGGTTGTGGAAAAAGAGCCAGACGATCACGACGCCCATCAGGCCGGCCCCGGCCGCGCCCCAGAAGCCCCAGCGCCAGCCAAACGTCGAGCTGACGAGCGCCACGGCGACGAAGGTGAGCCCTTCGCCGATGTTATGGCTGGCGCTCCACAGGCCGTAATAGGTGCCGCGCTGTTCCCGCGAGAACCAGCGCGAGAGGCCGACCACGCACGCCGGCGAACCCATCGACTGGCACCAGCCGCTCGCGAGCCAGAGCAGCAGGAACGCCAGGAAGCCCGGGTTGAAACCCAGCACCAGGTTGACGACCGCCGTGCCGAGCAGGCCGAGCGCCAGGAAACGGGTGATGTTCGCGCGGTCGGCGAGGAAGCCGTTGATGAGCTTGCCCGCGGCGTACGCGTAGAAGAGCCCCGAGCCGATGAGCCCGAGCTGCGACTCGGTCAGCACGCCCTCGCGCACCAGCGGGGTCTTCACCACCGAGAGGCTCAGCCGGCAGACGTAGTAGAGACTGTAGCCCAGCGTGCCCGACAGGAACACGGCCCAGCGCAGGCGGCGCAGGTGGGCATCGGCCGGAGACGCGCTGACCGCGGGTGCCGTGGTCACGGGTGAAGCCCCTTCTGCCGCAGGTAATCGATCAGGTACGCCGGGCGGTCAGACTGGATGATCGTGGCGCCCTGCTTCAGGAGCCAGCCGTAATTAGCCTCGGGGTCATCGAGCGCCTGGTCGTCGCTGCGCGGGCCGGACATGCCCGACCAGAGCACGTTGGCCCAGATCCGCACGCCGTTCGTCTTGCACGCCGCGTAGAGTCCGGCCACCGCCGGGTTCCATTCCGGAAAAACAATCTCCATCGCGGGAGCCTTGATCAGCCGCAGGTGCCCCTCGGCGATCGCGACCACCGCGGCGGCGTCGAGCTTCTTGCCAAAGGTGATGATCGGCATGAACACCGCCTGGTCGAGGACGGCGGGGTGCGCCGCAAGGACCTTTTCCGCCGGCGTGCCGTACGCCTTGATCACGACCTGGCGGGCGGTGCCGGTCTTCTCCAGCAGCGGGAGGATCTCATTCCCCCACTCGAAGCCCTTGTCGATGTTCAGCAGCACGCGGTCCTTCACCGCGAGCAGCGCCTCCTCGAGCGTGGGGACGCCGTAGGGTGTCTCGATGCCGCAGCCGTTGCGCAACTTCAGCGCGCGGATCTCGGCCAGCGTGTAATCCGCCACCTTGCCCTTGCCGGTTGTCGTACGGTCCAGCGTGCGATCATGCATCAGGACGAACTCGCCGTCCTTGGTGCGCGCGATGTCGATCTCGATGATGTCGACCCCCAGCTTGATCGCGCTGCGGATCGCCGGGACGGAGTTTTCGGGGAAACCGCGCCAGTCACCACGGTGCGACACCACCAGCACGCGGGGGGAGCGGGCGTCGTACAGGACCGCACGCAACTCCTCGGCGCGGGACCCGGCCGGGGCGACGGCGGCCACCGGAACCGGCGTCGCAGCGAAGAGGGAGCCAACCAGCGCGAGCCCAGCCAGCAGGAGGAGGTGTCGACGATGCATGAAGCGGGAGACGAAGATGACGCAAAACGGATACGCGGCTCAAGGCGCGAGTGCCGGGTGCCGTGGTCACGCCACCCGGTCCGTTTGCCGGTCAACGGAAGCTGTACGTGGCGCCGATGAACCAGGAGCGACCGTTGTCCAGTTCCTCGCGGTTGTATTCCTGGTTGTAGCCGAGGACGCGCGTCGGCCGGTTGTTGGTCAGGTTTTTCGCCTGGAGCGTGAACGACCAGCGGCGGTTGAAGCGGTACCGGATCTGCGCGTCGTAGACGTCATTCGCGCGGTAGAAGCGGTCCTCGAAGGCATCACTCGTGTCGATCGCCCAGAGCATCGGATCGGTGTGCTTGTAGCTCACCTGCGCGCTCCAGCGCTTGTACTCGTACATCAGGGTGATGTTCAGAGTGTATTTGCACGACTCGAGGAGGCTGGGCAGCTTCCGGCGCGTGCCGTCGTCCATCTCGATCGTCGAAGTGTCGATGTTCAGCCAGGTCACGTTGGCGCCAATGCCGAAGCCGCGGAGCGCCCGGGGCAGGAAATCCAGCTTGGTATCGGTGAAACCGAGTTCGAGGCCGTCGATGCGGGCGTCGTCGAGGTTGCGCGGCGTCGTCGTGCTGGTGATTACATCTACGCCGTCGACCGTCGCCGCGCTCTTCGAGGTCACGGAAACGATCTCGTTGCTGACGTTCTTCCGGCAGACCGCGGCGGAGATCATCGAATCCTTCGAGAAGTACCACTCGGCCGAGAGATCGAAATTGTCGGATTCGCGGGGCTTCAGATCGGGGTTGCCCTTGCTGATGGTGATGTAGCCATCGCTGCTCTGGTCGTTGACGACGGTGCGCGAGGCAAGGTCGCCGAAGGCCGGGCGGCTGATGGAGCGGCTGGCGGCGGCCCGCAACCGGAGCTTGTTGGTGACGTTGTAGCTCAGGTTGATCGAAGGCAGGACGCTGTCGTAGTGGCTGCGCTGTTTTTCCCAGACGTAGTACGTGCCGGCATCGGAGCTCTTGGTGGCCCAGGAGCCGGTCTCGAGCCGGGTCTGCTCCCAGCGGACACCCGCGAGGCCGACGAACCGGTCGGTGCGGTAGGAGCCCATCGCGTACGCGCTCGCAACGCCCTCGGTGAGGTCGTAGTCGGCCTCGAGGTTGTCGCCGAGGTTGCCCGAATACAGCGGGTACAGGGACGGGTTCGCGGCGAACATCTTCCGCGCCTTGTCCATGTCCACATTGAGCAGATACGTGTCGGGGTCGCTGTACGGATAGATCGTCCGCGCATCGAGGGCATCGGCCAGGGTGAGCGTCTTGGCGGTGGGCCGGTAGCGCGTGATGCGGTAATCGTACGTGCGATCCATGAACCGGTAGCTCGCGCCGCCCTTGTAGCCCCAGCCGCGGGCATCCGGGGTGGCGTTGTAGCCGTAGTGCGAGTCGAGGGAGATCACCTGCTCGTTCGACTCATAGTCGTACCAGGCGTGCTCGTAGTGCCGGTAGTTGGCCGGGTTGTAGTAGTACGCTGGATTCAGCGGCGTGAACTGCACCGGCGCGCCGAAGTTGGTCTGGAAGGTGTACGCAAGGCTGGCGGAGTTGGACGCGCGAAAGATGTCGTCGTCGGCATCCTGGCGGTAGTTGCCCACGCCGTAGTTGACCGCCGCGCTGAACTCGCGGTCGGGCGACGGCTCGGCCTTGAAGCCGATCTCCCCGTACATGATGCGCCGGTCCTGAAAGTAGTCGTACCGGTTCACCTCGGCATTGGCGCTGTTGACGATGCCCGTGGTCGGGCCGGTGATGGCCGGTTTTCCGGCCGTGCCGGTGTTGCGGATCAGGGTATTGAAGATGCGCTGCTCGTCATTGGTGTGCTGGAAGAACCCGCTGGTGACATGCAGGGTCGCCGTGCTGATCGGGCGGTACTCGTACTTGGCGAACAGGCCGTAGCGGGCGCGCACGTTGTCATAGGAGTACCAGCTGCGGCGACTCGGCACCGGCGTGGCGCCGGTCGAGTTGCCGATCGCGGTGGAATACTGGGCGCCCGTCGCGTCCCAAAACGTGAACGTGTCGGTCGAGGCGAGGATGGTCGACGAGTCGCGGCGGAAGATGCTGGCGGAGACGACCAGGCCGTGCTGGTCGCGTTTGCCGAAGATGTCGCTGGTGGTCAGCTCGAACTGCCCGGAGGGGGTGAAGCGTTTGAAGTTCCGGCGGTTCTCGTAGTAGCCGTAGTTGCCGCGGGCCGACAGGTAGAAGCCGGAGTTGTCGAACGCGCTGCGCGTGCGGAGATTCACCACGCCGCCGATCGCGTCACCGCCGGTGTCGGGCGTGTACGTCTTGTAGTAGCTGATCCCTTTCGCGAGCGACGACGGGATGATGTCGAGCGAGACATTGCGGCGGCTGGCCTCGGTTGAGGGCAGGTGCATGCCATCGATGTAGATCGAGTTGTAGTCCGAGTTGAGGCCGCGGAGCGTGGCGAACTGCGACTCGCCCCGGCCGTTGTTGATGATCATGGAGACGCCGGGCAGGCGCTCGAGGGCCTCACCGAGGCCAAAGTCCGGGATGGAGCCGATCTCGTCCGCCGAAATCACGTCGGCGATCACCTCTTCGCCGCGCTTCTCGGCGATGGCGCGGCGCAGTGACAGCGTGGTCCCGCTCACCACGTACTGGTCCAGCACGACGGTGGAGGCGTCGGCGGAATCCGGAGTCTGCGGTGCCCGAGAGGCGCCGCGGCTCTCAGGCACCACCGCTTTTTTTGGTTTCGATTCCTTCCGCTGGATGGCGACGGCGCCGGTGGCCGGGTCGATGATGGCCACGAGGTCTGATCCCGCGAGCAGCAGCTCGAAGGCGGCCGCGACCGAATACTCCCCCTTGAGCGCCGGGGTCTTCACGCCCACGACGACGTTGGCCGGAAAGACAATCTCGGCGCCGGCCTGCTGGGCGGCCTTGGGCAGCGTCGAAGCGGCGTCGCCGGCCGGCACATCGAAGGTTCGCCGCGCCGCCTGCGCGAAAAGGGCGTGCACCGGCAGCAGCAGGCAGGCCGTCAACAGGAACGCTCGCGCCAACCAGGCGCATCTACGTGGGGTGAAGTCAGGGGGCATGATGTCTGGATGTACCCCTAAGACGGGAGCCGTAGCCCGGGACACTAAAAGTGTCTGCAGATTTTCGCCTGGCCCCACGAACGCCAATGTCTCGCAAATCGGACATCGCCGCGGCCGCGCTCACCGCCCACCTGCGGGCGCCGCCGCCCGCCGCGGCGCATGCCTCAGCCAAACCGGCCGCTCACGGTACCTCGTAGATCTCGACGAGGAGCTTGCCGGCACCGGAGCCGCCGGTGGCCTGCACGGCATACCCACCCGGAGGAAGCGTCACGAGGAGCGCGGCGTCCTTGGATCCGGCGATGAAACCGAACGCGCTGACGCGCTCGAAGGCGGTTTTCAGCGCCGCGTCCCAGTCGTCGTTCGTGGCCATCGGGGTGGACGCACCGAGACGAAACAGGTTCAACACGGGGTTCGGCAGCACGTCGGTCTGGTTGAGTTGCGTCAGACTCGGGCCAGCCGCGCGGATAAGCAGGGTCTTCGCCGTGCGCCCGCCCAGGCTGAAGCCGGCGGTCAAGACCTCGCCCGCCGCGACGGACTTCAGGACGGACACATTGCAGAGCCGCGGCGTGTTGACCGTGATCTGGTCGGCCATGGTCAGGTCGTACACTTCGGCGAGGACCATTCCATGGGTCCCTTTGGCGCCGTAAACTCGGACGCTGTTCAAGTTGGCCAGCGGCTTTGAACTCACGAGCGCGGCATCCGCCGACGTCCCGCTAATAAAACCGAACGCGCTGACACGATTGAACGCCTGCATGAGCGCCGTGCTCCCACCCCAATTGTCGTTCTCCGCCGTCTTGGTCGATTCGGCGTAAAGCTCCACGCGCGGATCTGCGTTCACGACCCCCACGCCGAGAAGCGTGAGGGACGGACCCGCCGCGCGCACGAGCACGGGCTTGTCCCCGCTGCCATTGACCGCGAAGCCCATGGTGAAGAAGTCCTCGGACTCGAGGCTGGTGAGCACAGACAAGTTCACGATCCGTCCGCCCTCGGTGACCGGGACCACGGTGAGGGTCGCTGGCGTGCTGAGCGAAGCGCCAATCGCGTTGCGTGCCTCGCAGGAAATCTGCCCCGCGTCAGCGAGGGATACGGCCGGAAGCTGCAGGGTCGGGCTCGTGGCCCCCGGGATCGCCAAGCCGTTTCGCCGCCACTGGAAGGTGGTCGAGACATCGGGATTCTCGATCGTGACGGAGAAGGTCACCGCGGTGCCGACCACCACCGTCTGATCCTGGGGCAGCGTGGCGAACAGCGGCGGCGCGCTGGCAGCCAGCGAGGCAATCACCTCGCCGACGACCACATACCGGCCGTTGCCGTACGCCACGTCCCAAAGGTCGATGTTGGCGCCCGGAGTGCCCGTCGTGAGCGGCCCCCAGGCGGAGCCATCGATTGACGTCAGCAGGCTCGTGCAATCGAAGAATCGCCCGCCCGCGTAGCCAAGTGCGCCGATATTGGAGCCGCCGGGAATCGGGGCGGTGGTGAAGGTGACGCCATCAGTGGTGGTCGTGACCGGGTTTCCATTCCCCGACATCCGGGCGATCAACCGACCGCCACTGGACGCCAGGTACAGGGCCTTCGCCAGCGCGGGGACATCGGCCCACTCCGTACCGTCGACCGTCGACGCGGTGTACGAGCGGAGGCTGTGGTCGGGCTGCTGAACGAGGTAGAGGGCGTAGTACCGGCCCGCGAAATAGACCAGATCCTGCACGTAGGCACCCGTCGTCGCCGAGGCATTGGGCAGCGCAGTCGTCTCGCGCCACGTCACCAGGTCAGGCGAGAACAGCAGCGACGGGCGGCTTTGGGAGTTGCTGACCAGCATCGAACGACCGTCGGTGGCCACGTGATTCACCGACACCGAATCGGTGTACAGCCGTTCCCACGCCACGCCGTCCTGGCTCCGCCACATGGCGTTATTCGATGCCAGGTAGAACGATCCCGCCGTAAACACGACCGTACCCTGCGTGGCCAGCCCGGCGCCCGCCGCGTTCCACGTGACGCCATCAACACTCCACGCCAGCGCCGGACATCCATTGGCGCCTTCCAACGTCGCGACGAACCGGCCATTGCCGAAAGCAACGGAGCGCGCGGAGTTCACGTTCGCGAGCCCTGTCGTGCCAAACGTCCAACTCGCGGCGGCCCGTGCCGCCGGCAGCGCCAGCGCCAGGGCCAACGCGACAAGCATGAGCAGGTGGCGACAACGGGTCGGAGCCCGCATCGCGCCGGAGCTCCAGGGAGAGAAACTGCTATTCATAGTTGGGGGTCGCGCCGAGACGCGGTGCCGCCCACGCAGCCCAGACCTTTGGCGAATGTCAATTCCCCGAGACCAAGTCACCTGATTCTGGAGACCCGCACTCGAGCGCGGGCTGCCCGCCTAGCGCGGCCGGGAGAAGCGGACGGTGAAGGCGGCGGGGAGCTTGGTCAGGACCAATTCGGTGGCGCCCTCGACGCGGAGCCGGGCGTCGCCGGATACCGCGGCGATTTCACCGGCCAGCGGCGCGGGAATGACCACGCCGCCAGGCGGGGCCTTGAGGTCTCCGCCCACGATCATCCTCACGACGACACCTTCGGCGCTCGACTCGCTGCGCAGGGCGTAGTCGAGCGGGCCGTAGTAGGTCGGCAGGCGCTTCACCGTCACGCCCACCGGATCGAGCACCCATTCGTCAGGCACGCCGGCCGCCAGCACCAGTGCCTGGTCCTGCTCTCGCTCATACACGAACATCGCCCGGACTGAACGGATGAAGTCCGACCCGCACCAGGTGTGCGGCATGTCACCGATCATGCGGGGCGTCCGCGGCTCGCGAAAGACGACCTCGGCCCAGTGGTTCCAGGCGGCGGGCCGGCGTTGGGCCATGAAGAAGTCGAGGGCGGCCTTCGCGCGGTCCTTTTGCCCGAGGTACACATACGAGCCGATCACGCGGTTCTCATAGGGGGTGAAGTCGACCCAGGGCAGCGTGCCGTCGCGGCGCTGCACGAAACGCTCGAAGTAGCGATCGAACGTGCGGTGCAGCGCGGGCTCGGGCAGCCGGCCCAGTTCGTAACCCGGGGCAAGCGCGATCGTCGTGGACGTCGCGTCGAAGTCGCCGAGTTCCGCGCAGCCGGGAATGAAGTCGATTTGCTTCAGCGTCATCGCGAGGTCGATCGACGCATACAGGTCCCGCGCGAAGGCGTCGCGCTCACGCGCAAAGTCCGATGCGGCCGCGTGCTCGCCCAGGACCTCGGCGATGCTGACCGCGTCCTTGAGCCCGCGCAGGATGAAGAAGTCGTCCCAGTAGGAATGCATGGGCTTGGCGCTGTAGCCCTCGTGGCTGATCGATTCCGGCACGAGACCGTAGAGCACGCGCTTCTCCGGCGGGCCATCGCGATATTCCGGCGTCATCCGCTTGGCGCGCAGGCTGCGAATGTACCCGACCGTCTTCACCACATGCGGCCACTGCTGCCGCAGCCAGGCGGCGTCGTGGGAGAATTGATACACCTGCATGAACAGATAGATCAGCTGCCCATGGCTGTCGTGCTCGTCGGTCGGATCCGCCCCGCGGGCGTCGACGACGCAGGGCACCTTGCCATCGGGAAACTGGTACGGCGCATACCAGTCGGCGAACGCCCGTACCTCGTCGGTGAGGCCAAGTTCCAGCAACGCGGTGGAGGTCAGCGAGCCGTCGCGGATCCAAGAGCGCTGGTAGTTCCGGGACCCGGGCTGAATGCGCGGGCCATCCTGATTGATGAAAATGTACGCCAGGTTCGACTTCAGCGTGTCGATGACGGGCTGCGCCGCCGGCGGCAACGTCACCTGAAACCGGTCGAGCAAACCCTCCCACGTGCGACGCGTCGCCGCGTGCGCCTGCTGGACATACGCCGCCGCCTCGGCCGCAGGGACCGGTGCGCGGGGCAGCGGCGCGTCGGCATGGAAGGGCGATACAACATGCACCTCGCGCGTGCCGCCCGCGGGCAGGTTGAACTCGTAGGCGAGCGCGGCCGAAGCGAAGCCCAACGGGTCCTCGGCCTCGGTCGCCGCCGGCACCGCGCCGTGCCGCAAGTGCTCGGTGATCTCCCCGGCCTCGAACGGCGTGGCGCCAAAGGCATCCGGGGACTCCAGCGGCACGAGCGCGCGTTCGTTCACCCGGATGACCCCGTACGTCCGGCGGATATGCTCGAGGCGCGTCCATCCCGCGGGGTGGAACAGGCTCTGCCAGGGCGGATTCACCTGGAAGGGACGCACCGCCAGGAAGAGCTGGCCCTTCGCCGGCTTGCCGTTGGCGGTGACGCGGTAGCTCGCGATCAACCGGCTGTCGGCCCCGGCCTGTCCGGCGGCGAGCGCGGTGATCGTCAGGGTGACGTCGCCGCTGCGCCATTCGACGCTCGGGATCGGCAGGTAGCCCTTCTCCAATGAAACCTGCGACGTGACGTCCGCCCACGTGATGAGGCGGCCATCGAGGTAAAGGAACGGTTCGATGGTGTAGCCCATCTGCGCGACCTCGATGGCACCGTGCTCGTTGAGCAAACCTTCGACGTCATCCACCGGGCTGCCGACCACGGTCCAGTAGGCCTGCTCGGGCACGTAATACCGGGGATAGGAGCCGCGCGGCTCCGCGGCCGCGACGGCCTGGAAGAACGCATTCTCGCTGGCGCCGAACTCGGGCCCCTTGACCTCGAGTCGCGCCAGCCGCACAGCCGAGGGGGCCGTCCCGGCAGGCAACCGGAGCCGGAGGCGGTGGCCCTGTTGCTCGTGCAGGAAGAGGTAGTCGCGGCCGCCGTTACCCTGACGAACCCGGCCGACGGTCTGCCACTCGCCCCGGGCGTCCGCAAGTTGCACCTCGTACGCGGAGGCCGCCGCGCCGGGCGCCCAGTCGAGCACCAGCCCGCCAAGTTCGCGCTCGTAGCCGAAGTCGAGCTCCAGCCACGCCTCATCGCGACCGCCTGCGACCGACCAATCCTCCAGCACGGCGCCGCGGGCCGAAACGCGGGGCGACGTTGCGGCGCGTCCCGTGGACGTGGTCACCCTCGGCTCTGCGCGTGCCGCGGCGGCGGCGGCGACCGGCTCGAAGCGCAGGTTGTCGATGCAGACGCGCCCCACCCCGCCGCTGCCGGCGGAGACCACGAACTCGATCGCGGTGACCCGGCGCAGCGCGGACTGCGGTGCGGGGCCCCACGCAAATGTGATGTGCCGCTTGCGCAGGTGCTGGGTCGTCCAGGTGCGCGGAAACGTCACGTCGAGCCGCTTGAGCCACCAGACGTTGTCGTGCTCGTCGATGAGCTTGACCTCGAAGTTGTTCACCGGCGCGTCCGCCTGGAGGTCGAAGAGAAACTGGTAGTTTGCCGGCAGGTCGAGCGACACCGCCTTGCGCGCAATGACGTGCCCGTGCGCGCCGCGAAGGTCGAAATCGAGCGCGAGCGCCCGGCCATCGCGTCCGGGCACACTGGTGATGGCGCCGCTGACGCCCTGGGACGGAAAGGCCTGCCAGCCGGCGAGCGTTTCGAAGTCGTCGATGACGCGGGCGGAGGCGGCGGAGGCACAGGCGAGCGCCCCGAGGCAGATCGCGGCGAGGAGACGGCGGAGGATCATGGGAACGAAAAGCAAGGAGCGCGGGGCGGTCGCCCGGCGCCAGGCGGCGGGCCGCGTTCAGGCCGACCGTGCGCGGGCCTTCAACAGCGCCTTGATCTCGTAGGCGCGCGCCTCGGTCAGCGGATACTTCACCATCAGCCACACGCTGATCAGGCAGAGCGCCGGCGGCAGGCCAATCTCCCACGCCCGCAGCCAGAAGAGCGTGGCCGCGCTCTGCGCGTTCGCGCCCTCGACGAAGCCCGTCAGCCGCTGGAGGTAACCGCTGAGGACGGTGGCGATCGACACCGCCACCTTCCACCACCAGTTGTACACGGCAAAATAGATGCCCTCGCGCCGGCAGCCGCTCGCGAGTTCGTCCTCGTCACAGATGTCGGCAATCATCGCGTTCACCAGCGAGAACGCGATGACCATGCCCAGCGAAAGGCAGACGGTCGGGATGAGCGTGAGGAACGGATACGTGGGGCTGTAGCAGACAATCTTGGACAGGTTGCCGACCACGATGATGAGCAGCGCCGCCATGACGGTGTGGCGCTTGCCGTACCGCTTCGAAAGCCAGGTCATCGGGAAGGCGCCGAGGATGCCGACGATCGCCCAGAGCGTGCCATTGTAGGCCATGATCTTCGAGGCGTTGTCGGTGTTGCCGCCGAAGATGTAGAAAATCGTGATGTAGTTATTGAACCCCATCACCAGCTGGAAGGCCACGATGAGGAGCACGAAGGCGGAGACCAGGCGCACGAACGTCCGGTTGCGGTAGGTGGTCTTGAAGCCCTGGAGGATCGGGATGCGGGGCTGGGTGCTGGCCTGCTTCAGCTTGCCCTCCTTGCAGATGAAGGCGCACGCCAGCGCCGCCGCGGTCAGGATCACCGCCATGCCCAGGCAGACCCATTTGATGCCGTTGACGGTGTCGCCGTGAAAGACCGGCCGGTTGGCCAGAAAGTACACCCACGGCAGCGTGAGCGCGCCGACGTTCCCGATGAAACTGGCGTACGCGAAGATCGTGGTCTTCTCGTGGTAATCGTCGGTCATCTCCATCCCCAGCGCCCCGTGGGGAATGGCGTAGATTGGGACCACCGTGTAGAAGAAGAGCGACGTCACGACGAAGTAGCCGAACATCCACTCCTTGCTCCAGTCCCGCGGCACCGTCCACAGCAGCGCAAACGCAATGCCGATCAGCACGCCGCCCACGACGAGGAACGGAATCCGGCGCCCGTAGCGCGTGCGCGCGTTGTCGGACATGTTCCCGAGGAACGGATCGATGATCGCATCCCACAGCCGCGGGAAGGCCTGGGCCCAACCGATCCAGATCGCGCTTACGCCGAGGCCGACGATGTACACGAGGTTCGTCAGCTGGACGACGGAGTTGACGGCCACGATCGTCACCACGGCACCGAGGCCGTAGGCAATCTTCTGGCGCGTGGGCACGCGGTCCTCGGGCGCCGTGACGTGGACGGGATGGCGGATCATGGGCGGGGGGCGGCGCGGAAGGTTGAGGGGCTCAGAGTTCGATCTCCATCCGGTTTCGCTCGCCCGCGAGCAGGTCCGCAATGACCGCGCGGCTGACGCCCAGGCCGCCGATCCGATACGGATTGGCCTCCCGGCGGGTGTCGGCGACGAGTTGGCCGTTGATGCGCAAGGCGGTCGGACCGGAGGTGCGTGCCCGCACGTGGTACTGAATCTCCACCGGATGGCCGTCGAGGACCACCTCGATCACGAGGCCGTCGAGCTGGTGTGGCAGCACGGGGTCGAAGACCAGGTCGCCGTACGACTCGCGGAGGCCGAGCAGCCCGGTCCGGAGCTTGTGGAGGTAGAGCCCGGGCCCGCTCGAGTACAGGCGCCAGCCGCCCTTCACCCCGATGCGCCCGGTGCGAACTTCCGACCAACGCGCGGCAGCCTGGAGACGATCCGGGAAGTCGGCGTCGGAGCTGGAGAAATAGACATTGCTCTGCCGCGGCAGCGCATTCGGGACGACCTCGGAGAGGCCGACCGGGTTTACGACCTGCAGCGCGGTCCAAAGCCGATCGGCATCGCCGATGCGCGCAAGGGCCTCGGCATAGCGCAGGTGGGCGTGCACGTACTGCAGGCCGATTTCACGGCCGACATTGGCGGCGGTATTCGCCCGCTTGAAGAGGGTCTCGAGACCGCCGTGGTAAACCGCGGGCTCGCTCATCAGCCGCACCCCGTCGGGTGAGCGCAACTCACGTTCGACGATCGCCAGGTGACGCTGCGCCTGCTCGGGCGTGAACAGGCCCGCGAGAATCGAGCGGGTCATCGGCAGGAGGCGGTAGCGAATCCCGGTCACGCGATCCGACGGGTGCAGCAACGGACGCGAGGAGCCGTCGGCCTCGGTCAGCAGGAAGCCGGCAACGATCGCGTCCGGCATGAGCCGAGCGTTAAAGTCGGCCCGCATGCGCACCAGCAGATCCTGGAGGCGGGCGGCGCGATCGCCATGGCCCGCGCGGCGGCACACCTCAGCAAGCTGGCCAAACGCGTGATAGGCCAACCCGACCGTCCACGCGCTGACCAGCCGCGTCCGCAGGCTCGGATCGGCGGGCTGGAGCGTGTCATCCCAGTCGCCATCGCCGTAATTGACCAGCGCGGTGCCGGGCAGGAAGCGGGCGACACAGTGGTCGATCACGTGATCACAGTGGCGCCACAACGATTCGGCGGGACCACCCACCACGAATCCGGCCGGATCCGTATAGCCGACGGCGTGATCGAGGAACGCGAGATCATTGCTGGCTTCGACGTAATCGCAGAGCGCCTTGACCGGCCAGAAGCAGACGTCGCCGTGGCTGTGCGCCTGCTGGATTGGCCGGTACGGGTCGTGCATGAACCACTGCGGCCATGCGCCAGCGACCTCGCCCGAGCCGGGCCGGTATTGTTGCGCGAAAACCGCCAGCAGCGTCCGGCGAACCACGTCGTGCCGGCCGAGCGTCAGCAGCCACTCGATCGAGCCCTGGCAGACGTCCCGGACGCCCCAGGCGGCGCCCCCGCACTGTTCGAGTCCGTGCGGTGCAGAAAAATGAATGGCGGCGTTGTGGTTGAACCACGGCACCACGTCGTTCACGCGCCCCACCCCGGCATCGGCGTGGGGGCGGAGGCGGAGACTCGCCGTGACAAGCCGGGCCCGGTGGCCGGCGGCGAACTCCGCGCGCGCCGCGGCGACCGCCGCAGGCAGCGCGTCGGGCCCGCCCTGCGACCCGAGCAGAATCACGCCACAGGCGCGCACCGGCTTGGTCTGGAGGACGGCGTACGGTCCGGGCGCGAAGCCCGTCGTCGCATAGAGCGGCTCATCCCCGGTGAACCGCACGACGTCGGCGGGATCACTGGCGGCAATGGCAAAGGCAAGGGATGCCTCGTGGGTACCGACGAGGGTCTCGGCGCCAGGGCGCACCGCGATCCATCCCGGCCCGGGCTGCCAGGCGACCAAGGGCGCGTGATCGAACTCAACGGCATCGGCCACGAGCGTGTGGGACACGAGAAACTCAACGGGCGGGCCGGCGAGCACGCGCAACGAGAGCAGGGAGGCCGGCTGGTCCGGCGGGCACCAGACCACCGCCTCGAGCTCGGTGCCATCAGGCAGCAGGTACACCCAGTGCACCTCACCGGGAGCCAGGGCGAAGACAGAGGGCACGCCGAGCTGCTGCCAGCCGCGGTCATGGCGGACGAAGATGCGCTGGCCACTCGCCCGCGCGACATTGAGCGCGCTGCGCACGACCGGCAGCAGCCGGCCGAAGCTCGGGTTACCCATGTACGCCTGCGCCGCGAAGATGCCGGCGGCGTAGCAGGTGACGCCAAACTGGGCGTCATCGATCCAGGAACCGTCGCCGGAGCGCAGGATATGCCCATGCGGCCGGGCGATGGCGGACTCCTTGGCGCGCGTGACCACGTGCGTGTCCGCACCGGTGAAGAAAGACTGAACCACGCCTTGGGCGTCAGTCTCGACATGGCGGCGCTCGCGGGGGAAAAGGCGGTCCAAATCAGCCGCAACGGGATCGCGGCCATGCAGCCACGGCGCGGTGAGAAAGAGGGACGACGGCTTGGCGTCGGGCGTGACCGCGACGGCCTGGGCGGCCCAGGAGACGGGCAGCAACGCGCGGACCGCGTCGAGGTCGGCCGGACCGGAAGCGCCAGGGTGATCCTCGAGATAGCGCCCGACGAAGACGATCTCGGCCGCCCCGCCGGGCGGGAGCGTGAGGGGCCGGCTCTGGAGGCCGGCCAACGCCGCCTCATACTGCACCCGGACCGACGGCAGTTGCACCGTACGCAGCGCGGCGGGCTCACCGGTCAGGCGGTGATCGGCCCCGAAAAACTGCCAGCCGTCCGTGCAGTACGAATCGGCGCCGCTGAGGCACGCGGTGGCCAGCCACGGATGGCGCCCCCCGGCCGCGGGCTGGTTCTGCCGCGCGAGCACGGTCCAGCCGAGCGTGTCGTCCCGCACCGGCAGCAGGTCGATGTATTGGGAAACGTAGGCCTCGTTGTTACGCACGGCGCCCTCGTCGGCGAGGCCGAGGTCCTGGGCCAGGAGCACGTCGCACGTGCCGGGGCTCCGGCCCGTGTTCGTGATCCGAATGCGCCACGCCCAGGCGGTTTGCTGCGGGTGCAGCGAGAAAGTGGTGGTCGCGGCGAAGCCGCCAACCGGAGCGGCGGTCCAGGCCGCCGCGTGCGCATCGGCCGCGAACGGCAGGCCCGCGCCGACGAGGCGAGTGGATCCGGCCACGCCGCCCGCGGCGTCACGAACGCGGAGAAACAACCGGAGCAGCCCGTCCTCCGCGGGCCCCGGGATCAACTGGTTGAGGAGCGTCGCGCCGTGCCGCAGGGCAAACAGCGCCCCGGTCGGCAGGAACTGGGCCTGCAGCGGGGTCGCGTTGCGCACGGCGACGAGGCCGAAACCGGCCGCGGCCGGGAGGGCACGCCACGCGGAGGCGGACGAGAGGGACGACGCGGAAGAGGAACGCTCCATCGGAAGGGCAGAAGAGGGCCACCGGCGGCGCAAGGAACTCCGCCGCCGGTGGCCGTTGCTTCAGTAACAGCTTAGAACGTGAACCGAGCCGAGAAGCGGAACGTACGCGGCGCGGGGAGCATGTACCCGGAGGCAATGTTGCGACCGGTGTTCGGATCCATCCAGCCCCAGTGATAACCGGTCACAATCGGATCGGTGTCATCGAGGACGTTGTCGATGTTGAGGGCGAAGCGGACCGGGATGTGCCGGAGCTTCGTCTCATAGGCCAGGACGAGGCTCGTGGAGGTGCGCGCGTCGGCGTAGTACTTGAACTTCGGCTGGCCGTCAGGTGCACCGAAGTCGCCGACGTACTGCTGGCCCGTACGGGCGACGCCGCCGCCGATCGAGAAGCCGCGGAGCGCGTTGTCGGTGAACGTGTAGTTCACGAACACGCTCGCGGTGTAGTCGACCAGGCCGGTCTTGGTCTTGCCGGCCGCGTTCTGATTGAGGGTGTTGAGCGCGCTCTGGAGCTGGCTCTTGAGGTTCGTCGCCGGGGTGCTGGTACCACCCGTGGCCGTGTTCCAGGTAGCAAGGTTGGCGGCGTAGTAGGCACGCTGACCGGCGAGGGCCTCCTGGATCTGGGAGTCGGGCTTTCCGTACGTGGCGCTGAGCCGGATGTTCTTCGTCGGGTTGGCGGTCAGGTCGATCTCGTAGCCCTTGACCTTGAGCGCCTCGGTATCGTCGTACGAAAGCTGCGTGCGCTTCGTGTCGTAGCTCTGGCCGAGCGCGTCGTAGTAGTTCTTCCACATGCCGGCGAAGTCGATCTTCGTCGTGGTGATGCGGCCGGTGGATTCGCTGTCGTAGCGGGAGAGCGAGGCGTAGTACTTGCCGTCGTCCGTCGAGATACGGATGCCGTATTCGAAGCTCTTGCCCTCAGCGGGACCGAAGGGCGTGCCCGAGAGGCTGAGGTTCTTGCCCGGCCCGATGGGGTCGAAGTTCTTCGCGTAGTTGGCGAAGAGGCCGAACCACTTGAAGTAGTAGATGGCGCCGGCCGAGTAGGTCGTGCCGCTGGCGCCGTCCTCGACGCGAGAGCGGCTGTGGGCCTGGACCTTGTTGTGGTCGTAGTTGTCGTGGCGCAGGCCGGCGAGGATCGAGAGCTTGTCGTTCCAGAGGCGGGTGTGTGACGCGAGCGAGGCGCTCTTCAGCTTGTAGGTCTCGTCGAAGTCGAACCAGTCGCTCGACCACGGGACGTAGGCGACGACCTTGCCGTTGACGACATCGGGGATGTTCATCTCGGCGTTGGGTTGGTCGAAATAGAGCCGGCCCCAGATCATATTCTGCGCGGCGTCGTTGTTCCCGGTGTTGACGAGCTCAGCCATGTACTGGCGGGCGTACCAGGTGATGCGCTGCTGGCCGGCGGCGCCGGTGAAGAGCTGCTTGAGCGGGATGCCGAGGACGTCGGCGGTGAAGTGATAGTTCAGCTGGGCGCGGATCTCGGTGACCGTGCGGTTCTGCTGCTGCTGGCTCAGGAAGAAGTCGGCGAACGGCTTGCCGTAGTTGGGATTGGCGGTGCCGTCGGGCAGCTGCTTGTTGAGATCGAGGAAGATGTTGCTGGCGCCCTCGTAGTCCTTGGCGTTCTGCTTCGACTCGTAGCGGTAGAACGCGACCTCGGCATCGAGATTGTCGGAGAACGAGTGATCGAGGTAGGCGGTGGCGTTGGTGTACTGCGGCTTGGAGATGCCATTGCCGTAGGTGAACTCACGCTCCGGGAGCACCGGGACCTTGGCCGTGGAGTAATTCTTGCCGCCATTCATCCAGGAATAGAGCGGCTTGAACTCCTTCGGGTAGTAGCCGGCGTACGGCGCGGCGGGGATGCCGTCGGGATCGATGCCGGCGGAGATGGTGCCGCCGTTCCAGTTCATGATGCCCTTCGAGGCGAGGCCCGGGATCCACACGTTGTAGTTGGCGGTCCACCAGCCGGCGGACTGCGAGGCGCGGGTGCCGGTGCCGGTCGGCGCGGCGCCCCAGGTGGCCGAGTTGGCGGAGCCGTCCCAGGCCGACATGCCGTCGCCATAGGTGCTCGAGATGAGGGTGTTCTTGGCCTTGTAGCCCTCGACCTCGACGCGGGCGGACGTGCGCTCGGTGAACTTGTAGAGCATGGCGATGTCGATCGCCTGCGCGTCGTTCTTGTCGTTGTTCCGCCAGCCGCGGTTGCGGTCGTACAGCGCGTTGATGCGCGTGGCGAACTTGTCGGTCAGGCGGCGGTTGAAGTCCGCCTCGAAACGGGCGCTGCCGTTGCTGTCGAAGGTCACCGTCGGGGTGAGAAAATTCTTATCGAGACGCGGGATCTTCGTGTAGGTGCTCAACACGCCACCGACGGTACCGACGCCGTAGAGGATGGAGTTGGGACCGCGGTCGAACTCGATGCGGTCGAGGTTATAGGTGTCCGCGACGTTGTAGAACGTGAAGTAGTTGCGGCCCGGGCCGGCACCACCCTGCAGCGACTGGCCGGCGCCGCGGAAGTTGTAGTCCCAGGCGTTGAAGGGATTCGCGAGCTGCTTGCCCGCCAGATAGTCGCTCGGAACGACATTGGGCGACCAGCGGAGCGCATCGCGGACGTTGGTGATGGCCACGTCGTCGATGAAGGCCCGGGTGATGGACGACATCGACGAAGGCGTGAGCTTCACCGGGGTATTGGTCCGACCGCCGGCGAGCGCGTCGACAGCGATGTAGCCATTATCCCGGTCCGTGTTGACGATGAACGGGGTCAGCCGGACGAGCTCATCATTGTCGGCGCCGGTCGCGGTTGGCGGCGGAGTCGTGCTCTGGGCGAGCAGGGAGGCCGGGAGGCCAAGCGTCAGCCCGAAGGCTAGCGCGAACTTGGGGGGTAGCATGTGTTTCATAGCGCGTTGGTTTGACGGTGCGGGGTGCGGGCGCGGGAACAGTTCTCTGACTAAGGGGTGGAGGTGAGCCGCGGGAGCGGGCGTGTCACTCGAGTCGCAGATTGCCGAGGAAGACCTGGCCATCGACGCGGCGCTGGTAGCACCAGTTGAGTTTCAGGGCGGGCTGCCACTCGCGGTTGCCCTCGAGCATCACTGCCGGGGAGACGCCGATCTCGAGACCGACGCGCGGCGTCACCTGAATGCTGCTCCACGGCACGACGGCATCGACCGAATAGCCCTGGGCCGTCGGCTTGATCGTCGCGCGGCCGTCCTTCTGGTGAAACCACTCCCGATAGCGGCCATCGGACGTGAAGTAGAACTGGTAGTCGTCCGAGCCCAGCCAGAGCAGGCCGTTGCGGGTGACATCGAGGAAGAGTTCGACGAAGCGATTGGCCTCCGGCGGGAGCGTGTAGCCGGTGACGGCATCGGTCACCTCGACGTGCAGGTGGAGCGCATCCGCATCCCACGTGAACGCGAAACGCATCGAGATGGGCGGATCACCCGGACGGACGTCGGCGCCGGAGTCCTTGTACTCAAGGCCGGCGACTTCGTGCCAGTCCCACTGCTCGCGCGGAACCGAGGTGGCGACGGCGCGCGCCTGGCGCGTGTGGAGGGGCTGCTCGGGGCCGTTGAGCTCGAAACGGGAAGTGAGCGACGTCTTCCGGCCGAAGGGGGCCTCCGCAAACTCGGGCAACGCGGCGCGACCGGAGATCACGAGCGGATCCTCCTGGAACCACTCGCGGGTGCAGTCCGGCACGAGGACGTTGGCGACCGAAATGAGGAAGGCGGCGCGCGCGGCGACCGGCGCCTGCGTCTGCCAATTGTCCGGGAGCGGCTGGAGCTTGAGCCGTTCGACGGACTCGGCCGGGAACCGGTCGAGGAGCAGCGCGTTGGTGAGCACATCATGCCGCGGCGGCGGCTGCGGCCCCTCGGTGTCGGCGATGAAGGTGGCGTAAGCCAGCTGGCTGGCGGAGGCACCCGTGATGATGGCGTGCTCGTCGAGCCAGAGGCCCGGGATGAACTGGTCGGCCGTGCGCGACGGCGCGAGCGTGTGGATCGGGCCGACCTTGACGGCCTCGCGGCGCAGCGTGGACCACACGGTCGAAGCTTCGCCGGCCACGGCGATCTGGAGGAAGGCGGTCAGCCGGCTGGCAGAGCCGAGTTGGTTTTCCTGGAGCGTGACCTTGCGCCAATCGATCGCCTTGAGCTTGGTCGAGGCCTCGGTCTCGAGCGCGGGCAACGCCCGGCGCAGCGTGATGAGCGCAGCGGCGTACTGGCCCACGGCCGGATCGGCGGTCGGGGCGGGAACAGCCGCGAGGAAAGCGTGGGTGCGGGCGAGGGTCTCATCGGTGCTCAGGAGACCGAGCGCATGAGCGGCGAGGATGGCGGTGAGCTGCAGGCCGGCGGTTTCGGGGGCCGGTGGGAGGTCGGCGACGGAGAGCCAGGCATCGCGCCCAAGCGCGCGCACGAAGCGGGAGTTGTCGAGGGAGAGCAGCCGGTTCTTGGAGACGAGGCCGGCCTTGCGCATCGCCTTCTGCACCTCGGGCGCCTGCATGAAGAGGGCCCAGATGAGCCCGCTGCGGGCGTTTTCGGCCTGGACGAGGGTAATGCCCTGGTCGATGCCGATGACATCGGGGTTCACCCAACCGGTCTGCGGATTGAAGGCGTCGACGAAACCATACCGTTGCCAGATCTTGTCGCCGTACACCGCGCGCATGTGGCGCAGCGTGAGGAGGGTTTCGTAAGGGGCGAAAGGCACGGAGCCGGCGGCGGCACAGGGCACGATGGTGCCGTCGAGCGCATTGAGCTGAAGGGTGCGCGGCGGGCCGCCCCAGGCCTTGTAGCCGGTGGCGGAATCCGACGCCGTGATGCCCCAGAGACGCTCGCTCCAACTGGGATACTCGCGCCGCAGGTCGATGCAGAACTGGCGCTGGGCGAGGGTGGCGAGGACCGAGTTCTGGTAGTAGTCGGCGAAGGCGTCGCGGCGGTCACGGAAATCCGCATACGAGTGCGTGAACTGGTGCACAAACAGCGGCGCCTGCTGGATGTAGTGATAACCGGCGTACGAGCCGACCGGGACGCGCGACCAGGCGCGCCAGTAGCGGGCGTCGAGCCCGTGCTCCGGCGCGCCGAGCGCGAGGAAGCTCATCATCAGGTGCTCCGAGTAGTTCATCCAGCGATACCGCGAGAAGCCGGTCTCGGGATGCCAGCTGAGCGACACGATCTCGCCGTCGTTCTGGAACCACTTCCAATCCATGTCGGTGTACAGCTGGTTCACCAGGCGCGTGATCTCGGGATCCTGAAAGTACTCCCGGGCCACGATGGCGCCGGCGAGAAACAGGGCGGAGTCGATGGACGACAGCTCGCACTTCCAGGTGCGTTCGCCGGTGTCCATTTCCATGAAGTGATAGAAGAACCCGTGCTCGCGCTGCGCCTTGGTGGCGAGGAAGCGCAGGGAACTGCGGACGCGTTCGAGGGCCTCGGTGCGTCCGACCCAGCCGCGGTGCGTGGCGATGACCCAGCCGCTCAGGGCGAAACCGGACGCGGAGATGCTGGCCTTGCCCTCGCTGGGCGAACCGTCCGCGCGGGCGCGGTCGCGGATCAGGCCGGTCACAGGATGGCTCTGTTCGTCAAAGAAGCGAAAGGCGGCGCGCTGCATGTCGTCGAGCAGGGCGTCGTCCTCGGCGCCGAGTAGCGCGGCAGCCCGGGCGCCCGGCCAGGGCGCCGGTGCGAGCGGCGCAGCGACCGCCGAGGGCAAAGCGCCAAGCGTCAGCATCGCGAGCACGCGGAAAGACCACGCGGCGACGATCGCACGCCAGCGGAAGACGGAGGAGGGATGAACTGCGACCGAGACCACGGGAGGAGGAACCTTGGGTTGGGGGACGAGGAGAATGGGCGGCGATGGGGCGCCGGCCCAGTGGCGGGGGAACGGCGCGAACAATTCATGACAACGTTTGCAGAGCAACAAAAATCTCTCCCAGGCTTATCCTCTCCTCTGTGATCCTCAGGGCAGGCGACGGGACGATAGGCCCGTGCAAACGTTTGCTAGATCTCGAAACAGCCGGCTCAGGCGCCGCCGAGGTACGGTTGGGTGGATTCGCGGATGACGAGTGCAGCCGGCAGATCGTTGTGAATCGCCCGCTGCGTCTTGGGGTTTGAATTCACGGCTTCGACCAGCAGCCCGACCGCCCGTTCCGCAAGGTCGGACAGGGGCTGGCGGATGGTCGTGAGCGCCGGTCGGGAGGCGGTGGCCCAGAGGCCATCGTCGAAGCCGACGATGGAGATATCGTCGGGACAGCGAATCCCGCTGGCCGCGGCCGCGCTGAGTGCCCCGAAGGCGATCTCGTCGCTTGCACAGCAGATGGCGGTGGGCCGTTCGGGGGATTGAAGCAGCTGCGCCAGCCCGGCATGGCCGGTGTCGGAGGTGAAGGCCCCCTCGTAGATCCACTCCGGGCGGGGCAATGCACCGCTCCGCTCCAGCACGCTCAGGTAGCCCAGGCGGCGTTCGTGGGCATCGCGCGACGAGTCGGGGCCGAGGATGAGGCCGATGCGGCGGTGCCCAAGCTGCAGCAGGAGGCTGGCGGCCGAGTTGGCGCCGTTGACGTTATCGACCCCGACCACGGGCACGCCCAATTCCTCGGCCGCGACATCGGCGGGAAGCGCGGACTTCGTCATGACGAACGGTCGGCGATACCCCTTCAGCTGGCGCACATCCTCCCGGGACAGCGGTTCGGCGAGGTAAATGATGCCCGAGGTATCCATGCTGAGGTGCTGCATGGCCTCGCGGAAACCGGCCCCGGGGGGACGGCGGAGCGTGCTGATGTGCACATCCCACCCGCGGGCGGCGGCGGCGTGCAGCGTCCCGGACAAGAACCGCCCGTAGTACTCCGAAAAGAAGATGTTTTCATCGAGCGGCACCACGACGGTGAGCGTGGCATTGACGCCCTTGCGCATCATGCGCGCCCCGGGATGCGGGGAGTAGTTCTGCTGCTCGGCGAGGTCGATGACCTGTTTGCGAACGTCCTCGCGGACGAGGTGGGCGGTTTCCGGCCGCAGGGCACGGGAAACGGTGGAGGCCGAGACGCCGAGCTTTTGCGCGATCTGCACAATCCCGGCGCGGGAGGCTCGGGAGTATTGGGCGCGCGGCGACATACGGCTAAGAAAACGTTTGCAGGCCCGGTGTGACGCAGGAGCGCGGGCGCCGCAAGAACTGGTTTTGTCACCGCCCCTGAATTGCCGTGGTCCCCTGCCCTGCCCCCTACGGGCGACATCGGTCGGCGGCAGCCGGCGCTTGGCATTGGCGGAGTTGTGGGTTCAGTGCCGCCTCGCCGTGACCCCACGCGCGGACGTCCCAAGCCCAGCCCTCATCCCACATGCCGATAGTTTCAAAGGTCACCCGTGCTCAGATCGTGGCGCGCGGACTCACCAACCGCTGCCCGAACTGCGGCGCGCGCACGCTCTTCAAGGAGGGCACCCTGTTTCAGGTAAACAAGGAGTGTCCGGCGTGCGGGATGCCGATCGAGCGAGGCACCGACGAGGGGTTCTACCTTGGGTCGTTGTCGCTCAACTACGGAGTCACGCTCGTATGCTTCCTCCTGCCGATCGCCCTGCTGGCGTATCATGGGGTGATGGCGACGCGCACGGCGGTCATCGTGGCGCTCGCCGGCGCCGTGATCGTGCCCGCGCTGCTTTACCGGCCATCGCGGAGTTGGTGGCTGATGAACTACTACTTCTTTTTGCCCGGCCACCTGCCGGCAAACGGCGGCAAAGCCAACGCGTCGACGGAACCGCTCTGACCGCGCAGACCGGCACGGCCGTCAGCCACGGCGCAATAGGGCTTCGAGCTGATCCGTCGCCTGTCCCCACCCGGAGAGGAATCCCATCTGCTCGTGCTTTTCGCGATCGGCGGCGCTCCAGTGAAAGATCCGGGCCGTGTAGTCGGTCCCGCCATCGGGTGTCGGCGTGAGCGTGAGATCGATCGTGAGAAATGGCTTCTCTGCGGGTACCCAGGCGCGGACATAGGCGTCGGTGAGGACGAGCCGACGGTTGGGCACCACCTCGAGGTACACGCCCAGGTTGGGAAACTCATTGCCATCCGGACCGCGCATCACGATCCGCGATGCGCCGCCGGGGCGCACGTCGAGCTCCGCAACCGGCGTCGTCCAGGGACGGGGCGTAAACCATTCACGAACCAGTTCGGGCCGCGTCCATGCGGCGTAAATTCTCTCGGGCGGAGCGGAGAGGTGCCGGTGAAAGACCAGTTCGCGGTCGGAGTCTGGTGTCGGCGTGGCCGGTGATGCCGGAATTTCGGTGAGGGTGCTCATGGGGAGGCAGAAGTGAACTCCGTTGAGGTTCATCTCCTCTACGAGCGACACGCGGGCGTCCGGACACAGGGGATACAAGGACCGGGGCCGCGCACGTTTTCGCCCCCTTTCGACGGGGCGTGAAAGGACTACCCGCCTCACCAGGGCTCCTGGCCGGGCATCCTTTTCAGGCGATCGTGTCAAGGGCCGTGCCGACCACTCCATCGCCCTCGCCGCGGGCGGCAGCGGCCGTCGCCTCATCGGTTTGGGGCGCGTTCGCGGAGGACTGAGCGGCGGCGGTCACCTTGGCCATCTCGCTCATCTGCTTTTGCTGCTGCAAGGCCTGCAACTGAGCCTGAAGGGCGGCAAGTTGCGCCTGGTACAACTCGACCATCTCCAGCGCGGAGCTATCCGTGCTGGCACTGGCCTCCGCGATCTTTTCGGTCAGTTGGGAAATCTGGCGCTGCAGCCGAGTGATCTGCGCGTCGATATTGCCGTTCGACTGAACCTGATTGCCGGAGGAACTGGAGACCGAGGAGACATTCATGGTTTGGGAGCACGTCCGAATCGGTAGTCGAACCGAAACGCGCTGGATGTGAACATAATCGGCACAAACTCCGATCTACTCGAACCCGCTCGTCCCGTTGAACCGGCGCTCCACCCCAAAATCCACTGCCTTTCTCCCCGGCCCGCCCGCCGCGTGACGCCCGCGTCCGAAACGCGGGCGCCCCCGACGCGAGCGGGCGATTGGGTTTCAAGCGGGCCAGCGGACGCCCGGTCGAACGGTTCGTCCTGTTTGATCAGACGGAATCCATTACGCCACTCGTCCTGCTTCCAGAAGAAGACCAGGTAGGCCCAGACCAAATGGTGGTTCCTGACCTCCTAGACAAATCAGCGTATAAGGAGCTACGGCTCTTCCTGCTGCGGCTGGAGGAAGCAACCCGCAGGCCGATCGTCTTGCGCAACCGTTGAGCGGTTGCGCGGCTCCTTGCCGCCAGAACCAGCGCGCCCCCACGCACGGCCCCTCGCGCCGGCGCTGGTGGCGCCGACGCGAGGGTGAGCGGCGACCGACTCAGCGGACGGTGCGGAGCTGGACGCTGTCGACCAGACGGTCCTGCGCCAGGATGTCGGTCGCGATCACGATCCGATCGCCCGCGCTGACGCGACCCTCGCGCCGGAGGACGCTAATCGCGTTTTCGATGGTCTCGTTCGGCTCGGAGGCCAGCGGCATCAGGAAAGGCTCGACGGCGCGGAGTAGGCGAAGCTGGCGATACACCTCGATCGACGGCGTGAACGCCAGGATCGGCGAGTGGGTGGGGCGCAGGAGCGCGAGGCCCTGGGCCATGAAGCCGTGGCGGGTAAACGTGAGCAGCTTGGCATGCGGCAGCTCGTTGGCGAGGACCACGGCCGAGTGCAGCACCTTCATGCGTTCGCCGGTGAAGTTGGCGGCGAGACGGCGGTCCTTGCCATCCTCCTGCTCGATGCGACGGGCGATCGTATCCAGCATCTTGACGCACTCGATCGGGTACTTGCCGATCGTGGTCTCGCCCGAAAGCATCACGCAGTCGGCCTGCTCGAACACCGCGTTGGCGACGTCGGTGATTTCGGCGCGCGTGGGCACCGGCTGGGTGATCATCGATTCGAGCATGTGCGTCGCGATGATGACCGGGCGGCCCTGCGCGAGGCAGGCGTTGACCGCGCGACGCTGGATGACCGGGAGCTCCTCGAACGGGCACTCGATGCCGAGGTCGCCCCGGGCAACCATCAGGCCGTCGCACGCCTGGACGATTTCCGCGAGGTTCGCGATGGCGGACTGGTCCTCGATCTTGGCGATGATGCGGACCTTCGACTTCTTCTCGGCGAGAAAGGCGCGGAGCAGCTCGATGTCGGCGGCTTCACGGACGAAGGAGAGCGCGAGAAAATCAATCCCCTCCTCGATGCCGACCGTGGAGTCCGCGCGGTCTTTTTCCGTGAAGGAGGGCAGGTTCACCTTCACGCCAGGAAGGTTGATATGCCGGCGCGACTTGAGCTCGCCCGGGATGAGGACGCGGCACCGAATGCGCGCCTCGTCCTTGGCGAGCACCTCGAGGCGGAGCAGGCCGTTGTCGACAAGCACGGTGTCGCCGACGGTGATGTCCTTGACGAGATCCTTGTAGTTAACGTCGACGGACCGAACCTCCTCGGAGCCCTGGCCACCGGGTTTGACGGTGAAGTCGAAAATCTCGCCGGCCTTCAGCTCCATTGGCGTGGCGACGTCGCCGGTGCGGATCTCCGGCCCCTTGATGTCCATCATGATGGCAACGTCGCGGCCAATACGCTGGCTGACGGCCCGGATGCGGCGGATCACGCCGCGGGTCCAGTCGTGCTTCGCGTGCGCCATGTTGAGACGAATGACGTCCGCCCCAGAGCGGATCAGCTGCTCAAGCATCTCTTCGCTCTCGGTGGCGGGCCCGAGAGTGCAGATGATCTTGGTACGACGGAAGGTGTCAGTGGTGTTCATTGAACGCCTGCTAGGTGCAATAACCCCCGGGCGAGGGCAAGCGTTCGCGGGACCGGTTAATGCGTATGACGGGAACGCCGATTGCGATGGCATTGCGGCCGAAGGGCGGGGCGCGGCGGTGGACGCCGGAGCTCAGATCCCAAGGCGAGTGGCGGATTTTCCGTGCGAGTTATGACAATTCCGCTACAACCCCCACCCTCATGAGTTCCTCACCAGCCGCCGCGGCCAGTACCCCCGAACCGAGACAGTTGCCTCACGGCTTCCGGCCGAGGCGCGGTTTGAACTGGGCGACGGTGGGGTTCATGTACACGAGCTACTACTTCTGCCGGTACAATTTCGCATACGCGAACAAGGCGATCAAAGACGAGTTCGGGTTCACGAACTCGGACATGGGCACGATCCTGATGTGGCAGTTTATCGCCTATGGCTGCGGGCAGATGCTGAACGGGTTGCTGACTGACCGGTTGGGTGGAAAGCGAGCGATGCTGATCGGCGCGGTCGGCACGATCGTGGCGAACGTGCTGTTCGGCGTAGCGTCCTTCTGGGGCATGCTCGGATTGTTCACGCTGCTGTGGGGCGTGAACGGCTACGTGCAATCGTTCGGTGCGCCCGGATTCATCAAGATCAACAGCGCTTGGTTCAGCGAGAAGCAGCGCGGGACGTTTGCGGGCATCTTCGGATTCATGATCAACCTTGGGCGGCTGGCGGCGAACAAGCTGCTGCCGCTGCTCCTCGTGGGATTCGCGATTTTCGGCATGATCCACGTGCCCGCGCAGCACTGGCGCTGGCTGTTCTGGATCCCGGCCATTATCACCAGCTTGGTCGCCATCATTTTCGCGCTGGTGGTGAAGGACACGCCGGAAGAGGCCGGCTACCGCGATGTTTTCAAGGGCGAGGCGGACCACGCCGACACCGATGTGCGGGCGCAGCTTGGCGTCGTTTTTCGTCACATTGCGGGCAATCCGATGGTTTGGGTGATCGCGGCCGCCTATGCGTGCACCGGCGCGGTCCGCCAAGCCGTCGACCAATGGTTCCCCGTGTATTTTCAGGAAGTGCACCACCTGAAGATGACAGGGACCCAGTTTCAATGGCTGGGCTATATGATTCCGCTGGTGGCCTCCTGTGGCTCGTTCGTGTCGGGATGGGTTTCGGACCGCTTCTTCCAGTCACGCCGCGCGCCGGTGGCGATGTGCATCTATATGATCGAGATCATGGTCATCCTCGCGGCGACGCAGGTGCACACGGTGAACTGGGCGATTCTGTTCTTCGTGATGGTCTCCTTCACGGTGAATTCGACGCATTCCCTGCTCGGGCCGGCGGCGGCGATGGATATCGGTGGCCGCAAGATGGCGGCCTTCGCCTCGGGTTGCATCGATGCGTTTCAATATTTCGGGGCGGCACTCGGCATGAAGATCCTGGGCTACGTCCTGGATAACCACGGTTGGGGCTACTACTTTTACTATATGGTCCCGTTTGGCGTGGTGGGAGCAATCCTCATGTACTCCATCTCCCACCGGAAGAGTCTGAAGAAAGACGCTCACTAAGCCGTAACGGCAGGAGAAGGAGTTCCGCCGGCGACGGACGCAGTTCGATACTGCGTCCGTTCCTGAACCATACGGCCGCCGCGCAGACGGGCGTCACTGAAGGACGCACTCGCTCCGGCAAAGCTTTGCATTGGCGGCGGGAAGAGTGGCGCGCACAATAGCGCATGACCTCGAGCTCGAGCATGCCCGGCTTGCCATCCACGTTGCGGATCGCGGAGGCGGATCTCTCATCACCCAAGGACCAGGCGGCAGTGCTGGTGCTGATCGACGAATACGCCCGCGACCCGTTCGGCGGAGGCGAATCACTCGGAGCGGACGTTCGAAATCGGCTGATCTCCGGGCTGCAGCGCCATCCCACGACGTTGATCTTAATCGGCTGGTGCGAGACCCGGCCGGTTGCGATCGCGGTATGTTTTGGCGGCTTCTCAACCTTTGCGGCAAGACCGCTGCTGAACATTCACGACTTCATGGTTGTAAAGGAGTACCGAGGCCTCGGCGTAGGTCGGCAGATGCTCCAGGCGGTGGAGGCGAAAGCTAGGGAATTGGGTTGCTGCAAACTCACGCTCGAAGTGCTGGACCGGAACGATCGCGCGATGCGCACGTACCGCGCCGCGGGATTTGGCCGGTATGTACTTCAGGACGACGCTGGAGCGGCACTTTTCCTGGTAAAACCATTGGAGTAAGCAGACTGCACAGGTTTCGCGGCCATGATTGCCCCACTGCTCGCCGCTCCTTTCATCGTCTCACATTTCGTCCGGGACACCTAGGTCCGGCCCCGAGGCGACAACTGGCATCCACGAGTAACCGGGCGATGTGCGACCGGTCGTCCGGGTGACCTGGCAGCCTGCCGTTTCGTTGCGCCTCACCTTGAAAGGTCGCCCTAGCGACGAATCAACGGTCACCATCCAGGTCTCGTGTTGGGGGCCATCAATAGGCACAGTCGGAACGTCGTCAGTCGCACGCTTGCGTGAATCTCACAGCTACCGCCAGATCAAGCCACGACAAGAAGGCATTTCAGCGGACGCATCCCTTCGACATGATGGTAAGCGTTCAACTTGGGCGTGGTGACGGGGCGATTCGTACCGGCTAGACTCGGGGGATGGCA